>JAKEEU010000329.1 GCA_022616415.1 Candidatus Zhuqueibacterota bacterium
AAAAGGTTGATACCTTTGAAGTGCTTGAGCCGTATGATGGGAAACTATCATGTACGGTTCTTAGGGGAGTTTGGGCGGGCAACCGCCCGAACTTACCCGATATTTGAGATCGAAAGAAGTTCGTGCAAATAAGAAAGTGCGGATGTAGATTTGGACAAGGGTTCTCGGCAGAGGTAAAACTATCTTGCCGCAGGCGCGCGAAGGTTGGCATCTCGGCAGAGACGTATCGCGCCGTGATAGATGAAAACAGGGCAGTTCGGCAAAGAAGTAAAGCCTGCCCTGCCGCAGGCCAGGGTTGGATGAAGAATCGAAAATTCGAAAGAGCCAAAAGCAAGTAAAAATGCTTCCAGCATGACATATCAGTGCTCCATCGCTAACTGAGGCACTACTTTCCCATCCTCTTCCCTCTTGCGCTTCTCGAAAAATATGTTTATTTTTGCGGTGTGGCAAAAAACTCAAAATCTTGCGCCGCTCGCTGGTGCCTGCTGTTCTGGCTCAACCTCGCCGCATCGCTCTTTGCCCAACCCAATGATATTCGCTTCGAGCACATTTCGGTGGAGCAAGGGCTCTCCAATTTTGCGCTGACGAAAATCGTGCAAGACCAACAGGGCTTTCTCTGGTTCGGCACGGAAGATGGCCTGAACAAATACGATGGCTACGAATTTACCGTCTACAAACCGGACGCTGCGGATTCCAATTCGTTGCCGAATCGCTTTGTTCAGGCTTTATATGTCGACCGTGCGGGCAATCTATGGGTCGGAGCAGGCAATGACGGCTTGCGCCGGTATAATCCGAACGCCGACAAATTTGAGCGCTTCAAATATGATCCGCACAATTCGGAAAGCTTGGCCGGCAAATTCGTCACCTCCATCTTGGAAGATAGTCGAGGCGACCTTTGGATTGGCACCCTGACCGGGCTTTATCGCTACAATCGCCAGCTTGACGTTCTGACGATTTATCGGCATGATCCCAGTGATACAACAACGATCAGCAGCGATGGGATCTATGCGCTCTGCGAAGATCAGACAGGCACTTTGTGGATTGGAACCCATGCCGGCATAAATCGTTTTGAGAGGGAAAAGAATGTTTTCCTTCGCTACTGTGACGATCCCCAAAATCCTTCCTGCCTCAGCGGCGCTCTCATCGGTTGCCTTCGAGACGCGGTTTGGATTAGCACGAATGAAGGCTTGAATCAATACAACCGCCAGACCAATACGAGTATTCGCCATACTTCTGTCCCCGATATAATTTTTGACTTTTATGAGGACAGCCGAGGCACGCTCTGGGTTGGCACCTTTCATTACGGTTTGTGGCGCTATGATGCGGCAACGGATCGATTTTTCTCCTACTTGCACAATCCGGATGATCCGCATTCCCTAAGCGAAAATCGTATCCATTGCATCTACGAAGACCGCTCCGGCGTGATGTGGATCGGCACGTATCGTCACGGCCTCAACCGTTATAATCGCCGGCAGGATGCTTTTACGCGCTACCAGACCCCGCGAAGCGGGGATGTCTACGCCATCAGACAGGATCGCAATGGCGAGCTGTGGATTGGCACGGGGAGCGCCGGCTTGCTGCGGTATGACCGGCGGGGAAAACGTGTCGCGCACTACCGTCACGATCCCGACAATCCAATGAGTCTTAGCTCTGATGTCATATTGGCTATTCACGAAGACAGCCGAGGTGAGTTGTGGGTCGCTACCGGATGGGGATTGAATCGGTATGAGGCAAAGAGAAATCGTTTTGTCCACTACCCCCATGAGCCTCTCTTGGCTCCCGGGGTTGGCGAGCATTTTGAGGTAAAAGCGATTTACGAGGATCAGGATGGCGAAATCTGGATCGGCACCAAGACCAGCGGCTTGTGCCGTTTGGATCGTGAGAAAAAAACCTTCACGTATTATCGCTACGACCCCACGAATCCGCGGAGTTTGAGTTCTAACGGTGTATGGTCCATCTGCGAAGATCAAAATGGCGATCTATGGGTTGGCACCCTGGGTGGCGGAGTGAATCGACTCGACAAAAAAACGGGAGCTTTCATCCGTTACCAGCACGATCCCCAAAATCCTCGGAGCCTGAATAATAATGGCGTCTACTCAGTATACGCCGACACCAACGGCTCTATTTGGGCCGGCACCTACGGCAGCGGATTGAATCGGCTTGATCCAAACACCGGACATGTTATCCATTACACGGACAGAGACGGCTTGCCCGATAATTATGTGAAAGGCATTTTGCCTGATGCGCACGGCAATCTCTGGCTGAGCACCGACAGGGGGCTTTCAAAACTTGTCCTGAGCCTCGCTGACGGCGGGGTAAACTCCGGCGAAGGATCGAATCCCCAAAAGGTGACGTTCAAAAACTTCACCGTCAAAGACGGGCTGATCAGCAATCAATTTCTTTCGGGCGCTTATTACAAAAGCCAGGACGGCCGGCTATTTTTTGGCGGCGAGGGAGGGGTGATTGCTTTTTATCCCGACAGCATTAAAGATAATCCCTACATTCCGCCCGTCGTCATCACCAGTTTCAAAGTTTTCGACAAGCCGTTGCCGCAGAAGCGCGCGCTTTTTTCGCTCAAAGAGCTCCAGCTCTCTTACCGGCAGAATTTCTTCTCATTTGAATTCGTGGCGTTGGACTATGCGGCGCCGGCCCAAAATCAATATGCGTATAAGCTGGAAGGATTCGATCCGGATTGGATTTACTCCGGCGCCAGGCGCTATGCCAGCTACACGAACGTCGATCCCGGCGAGTATGTTTTTCGCGTGAAGGGGGCGAATAGCGACGGGATTTGGAACGAACAAGGCGCGGCGATCGACATTATTATCACGCCGCCGTTTTGGAAAACCTGGTGGTTCCGTATTCTTGCGGCGCTGATCATGGGTGCTGCAATTTATGGCGCCTATCGTTATCGCGTCAACCGGCTTTTGGAAATGGAGCGGCTGCGCACGCGCCTTTCCGCCGATTTGCACGACGACATCGCCGGCAATCTCAGCAGCATCGCGATGTTCGGAAAGATCGTGCAAGACGAGGCCGCTGCCGCCGGCGAGAAAAAATCCGCCGGCTCCGAAATGCTCAAGCGCATGATTGTCCTCTCGCAAGAATCCGTCACCTCCATCCGCGAAATTATTTGGGCCATCGATCCGCAGCCGGAAACGATTCACGATTTGTTGCTGCGCGTGCATGATCTGGCGGTGAATGCCTGCCGCGCGCAAAATATGATTTTGAAATTCGACGCCCCACCACAAGAGCAGCTTCCTCCCAGAAATCTTTCACCGGAGCAGCGCAAGCATCTGTGGCTGCTGCTGAAAGAAGCCGTCAACAACGCGATCAAACACTCCGGCGCCACCGAGCTGGCGATTTTTGCTTCTTTCAAGACGGGCAATTTGAATGTCAGTATCATAGATAACGGCTCAGGTCTTGACGGCGCGACCGGCTCGACAAAATTTTCTGGCAAGGGCCTGGGAACGATGAAAGCGCGGGCGGAGCAGCTCAATGGCTCGTTCGGCATGCTCTCCGACGAGAGCGGAACAACCGTGAATGTGACCATCAAGCTTTGAGAATAGTCCAAATCGCCTATGGTCACCTTCCACAAAATTTGTGAATTGATTGCGAATTACTGATTGCCTTCGCGACTTTGCGTCTTTGCGTGAAAATTTTTGCCTGCGGCGCAGGCTTTTTTTTGCAACGAACCAACTTTTAATGGAATAACGGCACAATCTCGCGCCGGACCTTCCCACCTCTTCCCTCTTGCGCTTCTCAAAAAATATGTTTACTTTGCGATGTGACAAAAAAGTCAAAACTTCGAGCCACTTTTTTGTGTCTCTTTTTCTGGCTCAACCTCGCCGCCTCGCTTTTGGCCCAACCGCAAGACCCCGACGGGCGCAGCCTCCGCTTCGAGCACATTTCGGTGGAGCAGGGGCTCTCTCGCTTCTCGGTTACTTCCATCATCCAAGATCATCAAGGCTTCCTCTGGTTCGGCACGCAACACGGCCTGAATCGCTATGATGGCTTCAACTTTACCGTCTACAAGTCTGACCCTTCCGATGCCCATTCCCTTCCCCATTCATTCATTACGAGTTTGTGTGTAGACCACCGGGGTAGCCTTTGGGTAGGCACGGGAACCCGTTGGGTAGACACGGGAGGCGGTTTGTGCCGCTACGACCCTGATACGGAAAAATTTGTGCGCTACCAGCACGACCCGCATAATTCCAACAGCTTATCCTGGGATGCGGTTAACACAATCATTGAAGATAGCATGGGCAAACTTTGGATTGGCACGCATGCCGGGTTGAATCGATATGATAGCGAGAATGATCTTTTTATCCATTACCGGCATGACCCCAATGATTCCAACTCTTTGAGCGGAGAGTTCATAACTTCGATCTGCGAAGCCAGGACAGGTGCGTTGTGGATTGGCACCGATGCCGGGTTGAATCGATATGAGCGGAAAAACAATACATTTATTCATTACCGGCACGATGCCAAGAACCTCTCCGGCCTCAGCAGCAATTACATCACCTGCATTTTGGAAGACCGTCGCGGGGTCATCTGGATTGGAACGAATGAAGGGCTGAATCGCTATGATACCACGACCGATAAGATTGTTCGCTGCCGTTTTGATCCCAATGATCCTTACACTATAGCCTCTGAAGCCCCTGACTTTATTTATAGTCTGTATGAGGATAGCAAAGGCGTTCTCTGGGTTGGTACCTTTGGTCTCGGTTTGTTGCGTCATGATCCGAACACTGATGGGTTTTTTCGCTATGTGCATGATCCAAATGATCCGTATTCTCTGGATCAAAATCGGGTACATTGCATATACGAAGACCGAGCGGGCGTCTTATGGATTGGTACTTATCGTGGCGGTCTCAATCGCTACGATCGTAAGCAGGATGCATTTGTTCGTTACCAGGTTGAATCGGAAGTCTATGCCATCTTTCAAGATCGGCGCGGCGAGCTCTGGATCGGCACAGCCAACGCTGGCTTGTTCCGACTGAGTCGGAATTATGACCGGGCACGAAATCGCTTTGTGAAATATATGCACGATCCAGGCAATCCTGAGAGTCTCAGTACCAATTATGTGCTGGCCATCCACGAAGACAACAGAGGAGAGTTGTGGATTGGCACTGGATTGGGATTGAGCCGGTATGATGCCAGGCGAAATCGTTTTATCCGGTACCATCATGCGCCGATCGCTCCTGAGAATTCGGAGCACCATGAGGTAAAAGTCATTTATGAAGACAGAGAAGGCGAGATCTGGATCGGAACCAAGGGCAGCGGATTGTGCCAATTGAACCGCCAGCAGAGGACCTTCACATATTATCGGCATGAGCCAGATAATCTACAAAGTTTGAGTAGCAACAATGTCTGGTCCATAAGCGAAGATAAAAAAGAAAACCTGTGGATTGGCACTTTCGGTGGCGGAGTGAATCGATTTGACAAAAAAACGCAGACTTTCACACGATACCAGCATGATCCGAAGAACCCCCACAGTCTCAATACTAACGATATTTACACGGTATATGCTGATACGAATGGGTATATTTGGATCGGTACCTTCGGGGGCGGATTGAATCAGTACGACCCCGACACCGAGACTTTTACTCACTATACTGACAAAGATGGCTTACTTGATAATTTTGTAAAGGGCATACTTCCTGATGGAAAGGGGAATTTATGGCTGAGCACTGACAGGGGTTTGTCGAAGCTTGTTCTGAGTCCCGATTCAAGCGGGAAAGGATTCAATCCGCAAACCCGAACATTTAAAAATTACACCAGGAAGGATGGCCTACACGACAACGTCTTTCTTTCCGGCGCCTTTCATAAAGGCAGGGATGGTCGCTTTTATTTCGGTGGCAATGGCGGCCTGACGGCGTTTTATCCGGATAGCGTCAAGGATCATCCGTACATTCCGCCGGTCGTGCTCACCAGCCTCAAAGTGTTCAATGAGCCGCTACGCCCGCGAGATACAGTCGTGCGACATCCGATTGCTTCCCTCAAGGAAATCCTGCTTACGCACAAACAGAACTTTTTCTCTTTTGAGTTTGTGGCACTGGATTACACCGCGCCGGCCAAGAATCAGTATGCCTTCAAATTAGAAGGCTTTGATCCGGATTGGATTTACTCCGGCGCTAGGCGCTACGCCAGCTACACGAACGTCGATCCAGGCGAGTATGTTTTTCGCGTGAAAGGCGCGAACAGCGACGGCGTTTGGAATGAAGAGGGTGCTTCAATCAAAATCATCATCACGCCGCCGTTTTGGAAAACCTGGTGGTTTCGCTTTTTTGCTTTTCTGACGATCAGCGGCCTAGTTTGGAGCGCTTATCGTTATCGCGTCAATCGGCTTTTGGAGATGGAACGGCTACGCACGCGCCTTTCTGCCGATCTGCACGATGAGATCGCCGGCAATCTCAGCAGTATTGCCATGTTCGGTAAAATCATTCAGGACGAAGCCTCCAAGACTGGCGAGAAAGCTTTCGTGGGGTTGCAGCTCCTGGAGCGTATGATTACCCTCTCGCAAGAATCCGTCACCGCCATCCGCGAAATTATTTGGGCCATCGATCCGCAGCCGGAAACGATTCACGATTTGCTGCTGCGCGTGCATGACCTGGCGGTGAATGCCTGCCGCGCGCAAAATATGATTTTGAAATTCGACGCCCCACCCCAAGAGCAGCTTCCTCCCAGAAATCTTTCACCGGAGCAGCGCAAGCATCTGTGGCTGCTGCTGAAAGAAGCCGTCAACAATGCCGCCAAACATTCCGGCGGCACCGAGCTGGCAATTTATGCTTCTTGCAAAACGGGCCATTTGCACATCAGCATTATTGATAATGGCTCCGGCCTTAACGGCGCCAACAGCGCGACGAGATTCTCGGGCAAAGGCTTGGGAACGATGAAAGCGCGCGCGGAGCAGATTAATGGCTCGTTCGGCATGCTTTCCGACGAAAGCGGAACAACCGTGAATGTGACCATCAAGCTTTGAGAATAGTCCAAATCGCCTATTGCGACTTTCGACAAAACTTATAGATGATGAAAACTCAACGCAATTCACCGCAAAGGAGGGTCAATGATCGCGCGTCACATCGAGCCACTTTTTTTTGTCTCTTTTTCTGGCTCAACCTCGCCACTTCGCTTTTTGCCCAACCCCACGACATTCGCTTCGAGCATATCTCGGTGGAGCAAGGTCTTTCCAATTTTTCCGTTAGCAGCATCGTGCAGGATCAACAAGGCTTTCTTTGGATTGCGACGGAAGAAGGCCTGAATAGATACGACGGCTACGATTTCACGGTCTACAAAGCTGACCCTGCGGATAGCAATGCACTTCCGACTTCCTTCTTCGGACAATTGTATCGCGACCGCGCGGGCGCCCTCTGGCCTAACGCCTTCGTCCACTTGTATCGCTACGATCCTGAGACCGATTCATTTGTGCGATTTGAGCGTTATGCCCCCAATACCAAAAGTCTATCCGGCAAATGGATAACTCAAGTTATCGAAGATGGGTACGGCGAATTTTGGATCGGCACCACTGAAGGGCTCCATCGCTATAATCGGCAGCGGGAGGTTTTGATTGATTATCGGCACGATCCCAACGACCCGACCTCGATCAGTGCTGATTACATCACGGCCTTCAGCGAAGATTCCGCTTCACGGAACACTTTATGGATTGGAACTATGAACGGCGGCGCGAATCGCTTTGACCGTGAAAGAAATGTTTTCAAGCGCTATCGTCACGATCCGGCCGATCCCAATGGCTTGAGCAGCGATTACATTTGGTGCATTTGCGAAGATCGTCGCGGCGTCGTCTGGATCGGTACGGAGAACGGCTTGTGTCGCTATGACCGCCAGGCGGATCGGATCCAGCGCTATCGTTCCAATCCTGATGTTTCGAAAACGCTTGGCAGCGATAGAGTTTTCGTTCTGTTTGAAGACAGTCAAGGCACACTTTGGGCCGGCACTCGCAACGTGGGTTTGTGGCGATACGAGCCGCAGGCCGATCGCTTTCTCCAATATCAACACGACCCTGACGATCCCCATTCTTTGAGCGGCAACCGCATCCACGCCATCCATGAGGATCGCTCGGGCGTCTTATGGTTTGGTCACTACCGCGCCGGTCTCAGTCGCTATGCCCGCCACCAAGATAAATTTGTACGCTATAAGATCAACGGCGAGGTTTATGCGATCTGGCAAGATCGAAACGCCAATCTCTGGGTTGGCGGTATTGGCACGGGGCTCCTGCAGTTTAATCGCGAAGGCAAGCTGGTCGCGCATTATCGTCACGATCCCCAAAATTCCCATAGTCTCAGTAGCGATGATATATGGGCCGTCCGTGAAGATCGGCGGGGCCGTCTCTGGATCGGGACGGACGAAGGTCTCAATCTTTATGACACCAAACGCCGGCAGTTCATTCGGTACAAACATCAGCCGCTCGATCCGAGCAATGAAGAGCACCGCGCAGTGAAAATCATTTATGAAGATTCAAAGGGTGAAATCTGGTTCGGCACCAAAGGCAGCGGCTTATTGCGTTGGGAAGGTAACCAAAAAACGTTCATCTATTATCAGCCTGATCCCAAGAATCCGCAAAGTTTGAGCGGTACCCACGTATGGGCGATTTGCGAGGATCTAAGGGCTGATCTCTGGATCGGTACGTTCGGCGCCGGTTTGAATCGCTTCAACCGCAAAACCCAGACGTTTACCCGCTACCCGCGCGATGGCAAGCAAAGCGATGGGATTTATTCGCTTCATATCGATTCCGCGGGAGGCGTTTGGAGCGGCACTTTTGGCGGCGGTTTGCAGCGCTTGGACCCTCGCACGAATCGATTTACGTATTACAAGGATCGCAACGGCCTGATTGACAATTTTGTGAAAGGCGTGATGGCAGATGCCAGAGGGAATCTCTGGTTGAGCACGGATAAAGGGTTGTCGCGCTTTGATACGCGCACGGAGGAATTCAAAAATTTCACGGTAAAGGATGGACTGATCAGTAATGTGTTGCTATCGGGGGCCTATTACAAGAGCCAAGATGGCCGGCTGTTTTTCGGCGGCGAAGGCGGGGTGATTGCTTTTTATCCCGACAGCGTTAAAGACAATCCGCTTATTCCGCCAATCGTCATCACCAGGTTCAAAGTTTTCGACAAACCTTTGCCGTTGCAGAAAGCCGTTTTTTCACTCAAAGACATCCAGCTCTCCTACCGGCAGAATTTCTTTTCATTCGAATTCGTAGCGCTGGATTACACCGCGCCGGCAAAAAATCAATATGCTTATATGCTGGAAGGCTTCGATCCGGACTGGGTTTACTCCGGCACGAGACGTTATGCGAGCTACACCAATGTCGATCCGGGCGAGTATGTTTTTCGCGTGAAGGGTGCGAACAGCGACGGCGTGTGGAACGAGCAGGGCGCTGCCATCACCATCACCATCACGCCGCCATTTTGGAAAACGTGGTGGTTTCGTGCAATCGCGTTGGTGACCATCGGCCTTTTCGTCTGGGGCGTTTATCGCTATCGCGTCAATCAATTGTTGGCGATGGAGCGGCTGCGCACGAGATTGGCGGCGGATTTGCACGACGAAATCGCCGGCAATCTCAGCAGCATCGCCATGTTCGGAAAAATCGTGCAAGACGAAGCCGCGGCGGCAGGGGGAAAAAAAATGGCCGGCTCCGAATTGTTGGAACGGATCGTCACGCTTTCACAAGAATCCGTGGCGGCGATCCGGGAGATCATTTGGGCCATCGATCCGAAGCCTGAAACGATTCACGATTTGCTGATGCGGGTTCGCGATTGGGCCGTCAATACCTGCCGGCCGCAAAACATCATGCTGAAATTCGACGCGCCACCCCAGGAGCAGCTTCCTCCCAAAAATCTTTCGCCCGAGCAGCGCAAGCATCTTTGGCTGCTGTTGAAAGAAGCCGTCAACAATGCCGCCAAACATTCCGGCGGCACCGAACTGGCGGTTTATGCCTCCTACAAAACGGGCCAATTGCACATCAGCATTATTGATAATGGCTCCGGCCTCGACGGCGCCAACGGCGCGGCGAGATTTTCGGGCAAAGGTCTGGGAACGATGAAAGCGCGCGCCGAGCAGCTTAATGGCTCGTTTGGCATGCTTTCCGACGAAAGCGGGACCACCGTGAGCGTGACCATCAAAATTTGAGAATAGTCCAAATGGCCTATTGTTAGTGTCAACAAAACTTGTAAATTTTGAAATAGCACAAACAAACTGAACACTGATTACTGAACACTGAATGCTGGCCACTATGCCCATCACAATTGCCATCGTCGAAGACAACCCCAATTTGCGCGTTGGGACGTCGTACATCCTGAAAGCATCGCCCAATTACAAAGTCGTCGGCGAGTACGAAAACGCCGAAGAGCTGCTCGAAGATTTTCGCGACATCAATCCGGACGTCGTACTCATGGATATCGGGCTTCCCGGCATATCGGGCATCGAAGCGACGGCGGAGCTCAAACGCCGCAATCCGCGCGCGCAAATCGTCATGCTTTCGGTTTTCGATGATGACGAGAACGTTTTTCAAGCCATTTGCGCCGGCGCCTGCGGCTACATCGCCAAGCCGGTGATGCCCGCACAGTTGCTCGAAGCCGTCGAGCAAGCCTTCGGCGGCGCCTCGCCGATGTCGCCCAAGATCGCCCGCAAAGTGTTGGAGATTTTCAAGAAGCACATGCCGCCGCCCAAAGCGGATTACAACTTGACCGACCGCGAATTGGAAGTGCTTGATCTGCTTACGCAAGGCGACGATCACAAACAGATCGCCGAAAAGCTTTTTCTGAGCCCCTTCACCATTCGCGCCCACCTGCGCAATATTTACGACAAGCTGCACGTCCACTCCAAATCACAAGCCGTCGCCAAAGCGCTGCAAGAGCGCCTTCTGCCGAAGAAGTAATGCAAATTTGCACGCATTCATGCGCTACCTCATTTGCGCTGTTTTGCGCTCTTCCCCCTTCTCCGCCCTCACTTTTTCATAGTCCATCTGTTCTATGGATTCATCCCTACGCCCTGCGTTTCACTTTTGCAAAATCATTTTTCGTGTCGAAATAAAATCGCCGGCCTCGAAGCGATAGAAGTATGTTCCCGAAGCCAGGCCGCGCGCATTGAAAGTGATGCGATGATAACCCGCCGCCAGCTCGCCATCTACCAACGTTCGCACCAGCTCGCCGCGCAAATTATAAATCGCCAGCCTGGCTCTGCCTGCAGTTGGCGTGGCAAAGTGAATCGCCGTGCTCGGATTACCGAAGGTTCCGCGCGCGGAAAACGGGTTGGGAAAATTCTGCGCCAAATCGAATGTGGTTGGCAAGCCCGTGCCAGCGCCATCATTGAAGACCTTGTCCTGGTCAATCGACCCGTTCTCGGCTAATGCGCGATCCGTCTCGCGCGGCACATACTTCACTGTCAAAAAATCAAGATTGCCGCTTTTCCAGCCGATGCTCGAGCCGGTCACATGAACATTGCCCGCCGCGCTAATCGCCATGTCGTACGCTATGTCCGTCGAATCGGCCAGCGAATTAAAACGCATCAACCACTCTCTTTTTCCCGCGCTGTTATATTTGATCGTCACGTAATCATTGTCCGCGTCAGGGCCGAAATAACTGTAACCTGTGACATAGACGTTGCCGGAATCGTCAACGATCACGCGAAAGGCTTGGTCTGTGCCATTACCCAGGCTGTTATAGCGCGCGACCCACTGTTGAGCTCCGGCATTGTCGTATTTAACCGTGACGTAATCATTCGTTCCGCTGCTCTCGAAGCCACGGCCGGTGACGTAGACATTGCCGGCAGCATCAACCGTCAAATCGCGCACCCGCTCGTCGCGATTACCCTGGCCATTATAACGAGCTACCCATTGTTCGGCACCGGCATTGTTGTATTTGATCGTCACGTAATCGAAATTGCCGTTGTTGCCGTAGCTGGTACCGGCCACGTAAACATTGCCGGCGTCGTCCAATGCAATATTATAAGAAATGTCCGACGAATCGGCTTCGGCGTTGTAACGCGCCGTCCACTGCTTGATTCCCGCGCTATTGTATTTCACCGTGAGAAAATCATGATTCCCGGTCTTGCCGGTGCTATACCCGTTTACATAAACATTGCCGACAGCGTCGACCGATATTTCATGCGCAATATCCTCCCGATTGCCCGAGCCATTGTGGCGGGCGACCCATTGTCGCGCGCCGGTGCTGTTGTACTTTATGGTTATGAAATCGTAACCATTGATGGCGCCATAGCTGTAGCCCGTCGCGTAGACATTGCCGGCGTCGTCAACCTCGATGTCGAAAATTCCATCGTGCCAATCCCCCGGGCCGTTATAGCGCGCAACCCATTGCCGCACCCCGGCGCTATTGTATTTGATGGCGACGCCGTCGGTATTGCCGTTGGCGCCGATGCTGCAGCCGCCGACATAAACGTTGCCGTTTTTATCGACCGCGAGGGCGTAAGCAATATCGGTCGAATCTTTCGGACCGTTGTAGCGCCTGGCCCATTTTTTAACGCCGAGGCGATCGTATTTGATCGTCAAGTAATCGGCATCCTTGTTGACGCTATATCCGGTGATATAAACATTTTCACTGTCATCGAGCGCCATGGCGTAAGCAACGTCTCCCAAATTGGGCTGGCCATTGTAGCGGATGGCCCACGCATAGCGCATTCCGCCGGCGGCAGATTCTCGTTCCTGGCTCATTGCCGCCGCGTTTGAATGCAGAACGTTTGGTGCTTCGGCGGCGCTGGAAATTGGCTCCGCGGTTTTGCGTGGAGAACTTGGCAAGTGAAGTTGTGGCCGGGCTTGGACCGTTGCCCCGGCCATAAGAATAGAAACAAAGAGTATCCAAGCTTTCATCTAATATTTCCTGTTATTGCTTCGTAGTTGTGAATTGACAGTCATAATTCCTTTAGCAATCGCAATGCCGTGAAATATTCGCGTTTTCTCGACGCTCATGCCATGGCATTTTCTTTGCCTAATCATTGTAGCCAACCTGCATTTAAGTCCTTTGGAATTACATTTTAGGGTCGGCATCAGGCGAGAAGACCGGGAGAGCAACGTCGTTTTGTGAAATTCACTTACAAGTTTGTGCAATGCCATGGCGCGGAGACCGGCTTTTCCTCACAAAAAATGGCGCGACAGCTCGGCGGGAGCGCGCGTGTTTGTAATCGCTGTAACAATTTGCGGCCTCGTTTATCTCGCGAATGTAATCTTGTCCGAGATTCGGCCCTCCAATATTTGGGGATTGTCGTATGGCACGGCCGCGGCAATTCTAATGGTTGGCGCGGCGCTGTTGGCGCTGCGGCGCCGGATGACGAGATTCGCCTTGGCGCGCGGCCTGGGCAACGCGCGAGTCTGGCTGCAATTTCATCTTTATGGCGGCGCGCTCTTTCTGCTGCTCACGTTCATGCACAGTGGCTTTCACCAACCCCGGGGCATTCTAACCTGGTGGCTATGGTTTTTGAGCATCTATGTCATAGCCAGCGGCATTATCGGCGTGCTCTTGCAAAAATGGATTCCCAAAATTTTGACCTCGGGTCTGGCCATCGAAGTGGTTTACGAAAGGATTCCCGAGCTGATTCGAGAGCTCAGAGACAAAGCGAATGCGCTCGCGCAGACCTGCGCCGGGCCGGTAAAAGATTTTTATAAAAACAACGTTGCTCTCGCCTTGGCGGCGCCGCAGCCGCGTTTGATTTATTGCCTCGACATCACCGGCGGCATCCAATCGCGGCTCCGGCAGTTTGAATACGTCCGGCGCTTGCTGGCTGCAGACGAAAAGGAAAAGCTCAACAAGCTCGAAGCTTTCTATAAAACCAAGCTGGAGATCGACGCGCACTACACGCTGCAGCGAATCTTGCGCTGGTGGCTTTACACGCACGTGCCGGTATCGCTGGTTTTGCTGGTTTTGCTCGCGCTGCACTTGTTCGCGGTGCTTTATTATTAGTCAAGGTAGAAATCATGTCATTAAGTTAAGACGAATGCCGTCGAATATTTTGTCCCAAAGGGACAACGTGAAAATAGCCCAGAGATTTATCTCTGGGAAAAATGATTTATAAACGCCTCGAGAGTCCCGAAGGGACGGATGAAAACGATATATTGGCGGTATCACAATCGTTGGTTTTCAATCGTCCCTTGCGGGACTTGGAGGTGGTAAATTTGTTTCATTTCCCAACAATAAATTGTTGGGCTATTGTCGTTTGTCCCTTCGGGACACAATAAGCGACAAGCTTTAGCTTAACTTAGTGACACGAAAGGTAGAAACCTTTAAACCACGGATGAATTAAGACCAACGGATGTTTTATCCGCTGATCTTAATTCATCCGTTGGAGATCGCTTCTTAAAAAGTCTGTTGATGGCTAAAAACGAAAATAGCACAAAAAAGAAAGGCACCTTCAGCGACCTGCGGCTGGCAGTCGCGCGCAAATATATTTTTCCGGACCCGCGGCGCGCCATGATGGCGGCCGGCGGCTTGGCTGGTTTGGCGATATTGGCTTATTACGTGATCGATTTTCACTTTCTCAAGAGCAACCTTGCCGCCAGCGGGCCGCTCTCTTCGTTTCACGCCAATTTTGAAAAAGACTGCGCCGCCTGCCATCAGCAATTCGACGCCGCGACGAATGCGAAATGCTCGGTTTGCCACGAGAAAACCGGCGACGAGGTCGGCGTCTACACCTTTGCCGGCCATTATATTTATCGCTCCGGTGACGCGCGCCGGATAAAAGACGGCGGGAATAAGTATTCGGCCAAAGAAGAGAATTGCGCGGTTTGCCATCAGGAGCATTTGGGCCGCGCCGCGGCGATCACCAAGGTGTCGGACGCGCAATGTATTTCGTGCCACGTCTACGGCTCGTTCAACAAAAATCATCCACAGTTTCAATTTGCCGCCCAGAAGATTGCCGACGATACGACGCTGGCGTTTACGCACATTCGGCACGTCAAGGAAGTGGTGAAACGGGAAAAATTGGCGGACATCGAGAGGGCCTGTTTATACTGCCACAATCCGCAGCCGGATGGCCAGCGTTTCGCCGCAATCGATTTTGACACGCACTGCAGCGCCTGTCATTTGACCGCAAGCATCGCCACGCCGGCCTTGAAAATGAAAAGCGCCGATGATCCCCTGACTCCGGGCGTGGAAACGCTCGAGGCGATGCGGCGAAGAGGCGGACCCGGCATGGCGTGGGCTTCCAATTCCAATCCAAACGAATTTCAAATCAAGCCCGGCAACCGCTTGATAAAGTCGCCGGTGCGCCACCAAGATCCGTGGATTTTGGAGAATTTGAAAATGCTCCGGCGCGCGCTCCATCCGAGCAACAATCTCGAGCTGGCCGATTTGCTGAAAGCTTCCGGAAAAAATCCGGCGCAAAATGGGGCCATGGTCTCGGCAGCCGTTTACCAGGAGGCGCTTCAAGCTTTGGAGAATTACGCCGCCGGGCTGCGCGGCAGGCCGGAGCCGGAAGTGCAGAAGGATTTAATCAAAATTGACTCGCTGCTAAAAGTCACGCGCAACCGGCTGCGCCGCCAAACAAATTTGATCCCGAACGGCAAGCCCGCCCTGCCAAGCGCTCTAGGCGGGCCAGGGTTTTTATTGCCGCCCAATTCAGTGAATCCGAATCTGGCGCCGGATCAAGTCACCAGCATGAATGAGTTGGCCGAGTCGTTGACCCAGCCGTGCCGGGAGTGCCACACCGTTGCCAACGCGAGCATTGTGCGGGTGCAGAAAGACCAGCAGATTTTACGCCGCGCGCAATTCAACCATCGGGCGCACATCGTGCAACGCCGCTGCTTGGAATGCCATACGGAGATTCCGATTATTGCCCAAGCCGGCGTCGCGAAGGTGGTGCCGGCGTCGCTGGATCGCGCCGCCATTCAAAATATTCCGGGCATTGAAAATTGCCGCGTCTGCCACAATGCAAATGAAACCTCGAATCGCTGCGTGACGTGCCATTATTTTCATCCGAACAAGACCAATCGTTCGAACATGCTGCTGTATTTGGATTGAGAAAATGAAAGCCAGACTGTTTTGCACCACCGGTTTTTTCGCCGGCTCGAATTTCGAGTTTGCGCAAGAAGCGACTATCGGCAAGAAAAAGGAAAACGCCATCGTGCTCGATCAGCCGGTGATCTCCGGCCGGCACGCCCGGATTTTTTTTGACGCGGCCGAAGGCTGTTATTGCTTGGAAGACGTGGGCAGCCGCAATGGCACCAAATTGGACGGCGTGCGCGTCACCCAAAAAGAGAAATTGGGCGATTTGCACATCATCACGTTTGCGCAAAAGTTCGACTTTATTTTTCAGATCGTCGATGGCCACGGGCGCGCGACCAAAAGCCGTCAAAAGACCGGCGGTAAGCCGCAGCCGCCTCGGAGCGGAAACCGGACGTTCGTTGGGCCGATCGACCTCGGCGACGGGACCGACGACCTTGATCCCGGCCCGGCGCCCAGGAATGAAAAAACGATGATCGAGGGCGCGGCGAAATCGAAACCGTCGCCGCGAATGCCCAACAGTGTGGCGAACGACCTCTATAAAACCGTTGTGGAATCTGTGGCGCCGCGCAAAAAAACGCCGCCGCCCGTTCCCCCTGATTTTATTTTGGAAATCAAGCCTTCTGCCCAAGGCGGCCCAGCCTTTTCGCTCAAACCCGGTGAAAACCTCATCGGCCGGTCGCCGGAATGTGAGATCATCATCAACGATCCTTCCATCTCGCGCCGGCATGCCGCACTCACCGTTCAATCCGGCCGGGTCTTCTTGAAAGACCTCGGCAGCAAGAACCACACGTTTGTTGACAAGCAAGCAGTCGGCACCGAGATGGAAATTCTATCTGGCACGTGCCTGAGTTTCGGCAAAGTGGAAGCACAGTTGATTCGGAAGGTGTAGAGCGAGAAGCGTAAAGCGTCACGCTGCGCCTAACGCTCCACGCTCTTCGCTCTACGCAATTAAGGTATCCCATGAGCTTGAACCCTGAAATACAACCCGACGGGACGTTCGTTCTGAAGCAGCCGGTGCGATTACCGGAGATTCTGGACATGCTCATCGTCGGCGGCGGTCCGGCCGGCACGGCGGCGGCGTTCCGCGCCAAGGAATTGGGACTCGCGGCATTGGTGATCGATTTCGATGACGTGATGAAGCGCATTCGGGATTACGCGAAAGACAAACTGATTCTGCCCGACTACGGCGGCGGCGATCAAATGCCGTTTCCCAAAGGCGATGGCCTGATCTCATTGCTGCACTTTGCGCCGATTGACAAAGACGACATGTGCCAACAGTGGAAGAGTTTCTATCGCGACCAAAATATTCCCGCGCAAGTCGGCGTGGAGCTGCTCGGCCTGCAGCGGCGCGATGGCAGCATCTGGCAAGCGCGCGCCTTCAATCATCACACGAAATCCGAGCAAGTTTATTCCGCCAAGCACGTGCTCATCGCTATTGGCCGCGGGGTGCCGCGGCGTTTCGATATTCCGGGAAACACCGAAGGCATCGCTTATCGCCTTTCCGATCCGGCGCGTTACGTCGGCGCACCGGTTTTGGTGATCGGCGGCGGCACCTCGGCAGCCGAAGCGGTGATCGCGGTGTCACACGCCAAAATCAAAGCGAACGATGCGACCGCGGTGTATTGGTCTTATCGCGGCGATAAGTTGCCCAAAGTTTCCAAAGCACTAGCCGAAGCTTTCTTCGAGGCGTATATGGGCAACGGCAATATTCGCCATTACCCCTACAGCGAGCCGGTGACGATTTTGGCGGCCGATGATAAAAAGGAATATCTTTCTTTGCGCACGGACCGCCGCCAGCTCGCCGGCCGGCCGAGCGAGACGGCGCACCTCGAGTTCGCCAAAGAGTTTTGCATTGCGTGCATCGGCGAAGACGTTCCCGCTTCATTGTTGAGCACGCTGGGAATCAACATGGTGACGGGCGGCCCGGGCAACAAAAAACGCTTCGTGGTGACGCCGCTGCTCGAAACGCAACAGCCCAATCTCTATCTCCTCGGCGATATTTTGAGCCCGGCGTATTTGGAGACTGCCGATTTCAATGCCGATCCGGCCACATTTCAGGAGATCAGGCGGCGCGGCAACATCAAAGCGGCGTTGCGCGACGGCGTGCTCGTGGCCGAAGCCGTTGCACAAAAGCTTGCCGGCAAAAAAATCATTCGTGTCGATCTCGACGTTGAAGAAGCGCGCGCCAAGCCGGCAGCGGGCGCGTTCGCCGGCGCGAAGACTTCCATCGTTGAAAGCGATGGCCCTCCCCGGGAGAGTTTTGCCGCGGCGCGCGCGCCGGACGAGCATCAGGCTTATCTCATCCGTGTGATCACCGGCAATGTGGAAGCCGAGGAATTTCAAGTTGCGAAAAACGGCCTCACGACGATTGGCCGCAAAGATTGCGACCTCAGTTTTCCCGAAGATCTGCTGTTGTCCGGCCGGCACGCTTCGATTACGCACGGCCCCGAGGGCTGCTTTCTCCGCGATGACGGCAGCACCAATGGCGTCTTCCTGAAGCTCAAGGAAGCACAACCGATCGAAGCCACGCATGGCCGGATCATCCGCCTCGGCCAGCAGCTTTTGCTGTTTGAAATGGAAAACGGCAGCCACGCTTTCATTCATATCGATCAAACCGGCAAGCCGGTGAAACGCTACGAGCTGACGGCGAAGACGATCGTGCTCGGCCGGCAAGCGCCCGACATCAATTTGGATCCGGAAGATTTGACGCTTTCGCGCCGCCATTTGTCGATTACGCTGAAGGAGCGCCGCGTCTGGATCAAAGATTTGGGCAGCGCCAACGGTAGTTATCTCAAGGTCAAAAACATGGCGCCGCTCATGCCGGGTGACCAGTTCCGCGTTGGCCAGCAAATTTTCAAATTCAGCCTGAAGGAAGAAAACGCGCGCCGGAACGTGGTGTTCAATACGGAAATCAAACCCGTTCCACCCTCAACGAAACGGCGCTTCACACCGGAGCCGATGGCGCGGCCAGCGCCACCACTGCAACGCCGCGAGGCCCAGGAGCCGGCATCGTCTTTCGGACCGGCAAAACCGGAAGGGAGGGTGGTTGTCTTTAAAAATTTCGGCAAAAGCTGCGCTTTCACGTCGGGACAAACGCTTTGCGAAATCGCCGAGCGCCACGGCTTGAAGCTCAAAGCCGATTGCCGCATCGGCAGTTGCGGCATCGATCCGATTCGCATCGTCTCCGGCCAGGAAAATATGAATCCGGTCGGCGACGAGGAGCAGGGCACGCTCGAAGACATCAACAAGCTGGAGCCGGGGAAATATCGCCTCGCGTGCATGGCGAAACCGCAGGGGCCGGTGGTGGTGGAGATTTTAGCTGTAGAATAAAGCTGTAGAATAAATTCTACAGCTAAAATGCGCAAGTCCCCTAAAGGGGACTACTCTAGTTGGGAATGTCATTGCAAGGCGGTTTTTGCTGAGACACTTGTAATGATATCGGTTTTGATTCAAAAATCAACCTTTTATATTCTGGATTGCTATAGGTCCAGGCGACTTTAGTCGCCTTCCACCTTTTAGCCTGATGATTCATCATCAGGCGATCATTTTAAGGAGAAACCAAACCATGCCATCTCGAATCAGGATGAAGGCTGTGATGAGCGTGGGCGTTTTATTATTATTGCGTTTTGGCCTCACGGGGTGCAACTCTGCCAAAAACCCAACGACTTCCACACCGACCGATACGCCCACATTGACGGTTCAGGATGTGCAGACGCTGATGACGCAGGCGGTTGAGCAGGCGCAGCGACTCAACGAAAGCGTTTATATTGCCGTGGTTGATCGCGAGGCAAATATTTTGGGCATTTTTCGCATGAATGGCGCGCCCAACTTCGCTTTGCCGCCAGACGCATTTTTGGGCGCCGTCGCCAAGGCGCGTACGGCGGCTTACGTCAGCAGCAATCAAAATGCGTTCACGAGCTTGACCGCATGTTTCACGACACGCGCGCATTTCCCGCCTTTGACCAATAACACCGCGGCTGGGCCGTTGTTTGGCGTGCCCTTTTCCAGCCGTGGCGGCGGTGATGTTCAGCCAAACGGCGGCGCGATTCCCGGACAAACGCCGAATGGACAACCCGGACTCACGGCATTGCCGGGCGGCGTCCCGATTTACAAAAATGGATTGTTAGCCGGCGGCCTCGGTGTCAGCGGCTGCTCCACGACGTTGTCGGGACTGGACGGCATTCTCAATTATTGCACGAGCATCTATCCGGATGAGATCATTGCGTTGGGCGCGCTTTATGGTTATATGCCGCCAAACGCCAAACGCGGCGACAACATTTATCTCGAGGGCATCCGGCTGCTTTACGCCAACGCGCCGACGCCCTTGGCCAATTTCACGCTGACGTGGGCCGACCTCGCCAGCCGCGGCACGGTCGATCCGAATTTTCCCATTCGCGCCACGCCGCCGCCGAAATTTCCGGTGCAGGGCGACGTTGTCCTCGACGCGGCGCACGATTACCGCGTGAAGGCCGGACAGTTTTTGAGCGCGGACGAAGTCAATCGCGTTCTCAACCAGGCGGTGACGCAAGCCGCGAAGACACGCGCCGCCATTCGCCGGCCGCTCGGCGTTCCGGCACAAGTGTTCGTTGCCGTTTCCGACATGGACGGCACGATTCTCGGCCTGCGACGCACGCCCGATGCCCCGCTGTTCAGCTACGACGTGTGCGCGCAAAAAGCGAGAAGCGTAGTGGCTTTCAGCGATACGGCAACGAGTTTGAGCAAGCAGATACGAAATATACTTGGCGTGCCGCTGAATCAACCGCTGGCGATGACGACACGCGCGGTTGGCTTTTTGGGCCAGCGTTTTTATCCGCCCGGCATCGATCTGGGACAACAATTCCGGCAGCCGGTTGAAAGCGGCCCGCTGTATATCATGATCGACGGCCAATTTGATTTTCAGTTCCAACGCGGCCTCTATCCGTTCCAGCCGCCGTATCAAAACGGCATCACGGTTTTTCCCGGCGGCATTCCGCTCTATAAAAACGGCCAGCTTGTCGGCGGCGTCGGCGTTAGCGGCGACGGCGTCGAGCAGGACGATTATATTGCCGCGGCCGGCGCGACCGGCTTCGAAGCGTCGCTGGCGATCCGCTCGGATCAGATCACTTACAAGAACGCCAGATTGCCTTATGTGAAATTCCCGCGCCAGCCGGATTTGTGATGGATCAAGTTTTGTATACTCGTCAAGCCATTGCAAGTAAAATCTTTGCAAAAAGCTTCCCGCCGAGAAGCGCCGAAGACACCGAGATTCAACGAAAAAATTTTTTCGGCGACACTCGGTGGTTTCGGCGAAATTCGGCGGATAAAATTTTCCCTGCAAATAGAATGTGTGCGATTGGTATGAGAAATAAATTTGGGCCGCTTTTCGTGTTTGGCTGTATTTGTCTCTTTTTCCTCCTGTCAACCATGGCATGGAGTCAAGCGCCGCGCGATTCGGCGGCGGTTAAAAAAGGAAAAACGAACGCGCCGGCTGGAAAGCGCGATAAAAAACCGCTGCCAAAAGATTTCGAGCCGATTTCGGATCGTTGGCGTGATATCAAAACGCCGCCTTATGAGCGCAACGTTGAGGGGCGCTGGTATGACCCTTACAACCAAAATCTGCTCAAAGGGGATTATCCCATTATTGGCCAGAACACGTTTTTATTGCTCACCGCGGCCGCGGATAATCTTGCCGAGATTTCGCGCCTGCCGACGGCGAGCGGTGTAAGCTCGGTTGGGATGCAGAGGGCGCAATTTTTTGGGCAGGGCGAGCGCTTTCTTTCTCTTAACAATTTTCGGCTAAGTGTGGAGTTGTACCGCGGTCAAGTGGCTTTCCGGCCGCGCGATTGGGAGATTCGCGTCACGCCGGTTTTCAATATCAATTATCTTGCCTTGCTGGAGAACAACGGCGTCAACGTCAATGTCCGGCGCGGCGCCAATCGCACCGACCGCCAGCTCGCTTTTCAGGAGCTGTTCGCGGAAAAACGTCTCTTCACCCTCAGTGATAATTTCGATTTCGCTTCGCTCCGCGGCGGTATTCAACGTTTCAGCAGTGATTTTCGCAGCTTTATTTTCAGCGATTTTAATTTGGGCGCCCGGCTTTTCGGCAACTTTCATTCGGACCGCTATCAGTATAATCTCGCTTATTTTTACATGCTGGAAAAGGACACGAATAGCGAGCTTAACACGGTGTTTCAGGATCGGCAGCAGACAGTTGCCATTGCGAATTTATATCGGCAGGATCTTTTCTCACTCGGCTACACGGGCCAATTGAGCTTTCATTTTAATTATGACCGCCCCAGCATTTATTTCGACACGAACGGTTTTCCGGTTCGGCCGGCAGTCATCGGAACGGTGCAGCCGCATGCGATCAAGGCGTATTATCTGGGCTGGACCGGCGACGGCCATTGGGGGCGCCTCAACGTCAATCATGCGTTTTATCAGGTGCTCGGCCGGGACACGTTCAATCAACTTGCCAATCGCCCGATCACGATCAATGCGCAAATGGCGGCGCTGGAGCTTTCCATCGATCAGGATTGGAAGCGCTATCGGGTTTCGGCGTTTTATGCCTCCGGCGATCCGCAGCCGATGGATAACGTCGGCCAGGGCTTCGATACGATCGTGGATCAAACCGCGTTTGCGGGCGGGCCTTTCAGCTTTTGGAATTTGCAGACGATCAGGCTCATGGGCGTCAATCTCGTCGGCAAAAACAGCCTGCTGCCGAGTCTGCGCAGCAGCAAACTCGAAGGCCAGGCGAACTTCGTCAATCCCGGGCTGTTGTTATTCAATCTGGCGATGGATGCGGAATTGACGCCGAAGCTGAAGCTGATTGTCAACGGCAATTACCTGCGGTTCGCCAACACGCTGTCGGTGCAGCAGTTCATCAATCAAGCCAAGATCAACAACAACCTCGGCATCGATTACGGCCTGGGGTTGATCTATCGGCCTTTCTTGAACAACAACGCCATCTTCACGTTGTCTGCAATGGGGCTAACGCCGCTTTCCGGATTTCGCAGTATTTACCAATCGTCGCAGACGCTGTTCTCGGTTTTTACTTCGCTGATTTTTACTTACTGACAAGAAAAATGAAATACAATTTGTTTTGCAAGGAGAAACTGCTGCCAAAACGTAAATACCGCCAACGGATAGAAACAACGCAACGGATAAATGATATTTTCATCCGCTGCGTTGTTTCTATCTGTTGGAAATTATTTTTTTGTTTCTTGTTTGCAGCCACTCTTTTCAATACCACTGAATCCATTGCCCAGGAAAGCAAGCTCATCCGCCAAACGCAGGAAGAAGCGGATCGCAAGAGCCAGGGCTGCCTGAAGTGCCACGCCGGCGTCGAGAACATGCACAAATCGCCGGCGGTGAAGCTCGGCTGCACGGATTGCCACGGCGGCAATGCCGAAGCGAAAACGATGGGCAAGGCCCACGTCCTGCCTCGATTCGAGGAGCGATGGCCGAGCGCGGCGAATCCGGAGCGCACGTTTACATTGCTGAACGACGAGAAGCCGGAATTTATTCGCTTCGTCAATCCAGGCGATCTGCGCGTGGCCGATCAAGCTTGCGGGCAATGCCACGCGAAAGAAGTGTTGAACGTGAAGAAGAGCATGATGACCACCTCGGCGTTGCTCTGGGGCGGCGCGGCTTATAACAACGGCATCATCTCGGCCAAGAATTATATTTTGGGCGAGAGCTACAGCCGCGACGGCGAACCGCAAAAAATCAACACGGTGCCACCGCCGACTTTGGCCGACTTGAAAAAAGGCATACTGCCATTTCTTTTGCCGCTGCCGCGTTGGGAGATTTCACAGCCGGGCGATTATTTTAGAAGTTTTGAACGGGGCGGCAGGATTCCGCGCATCAATCCTTCGGAGATCGGCATTCCGAATATTTTGGACGAGCCGGGCAAGCCGGACAACAAACTCAGCGACCGCGGCTTGGGCACGCAACTGTTGATCAGCTCGCCGGTGTTGAATATTCAAAAAACGCGCTTGAACGATCCCAATCTTTCGTTCATGGGCACCAACGATCATCCCGGCGACTATCGCTCCAGCGGCTGTTCTTCTTGCCACGTGGTTTATGCAAACGACCGCTCGCCGGTACACTCCGGGCCGTATGCCAAATTCGGCAATCGCGGCTTTGCGCAAACTGCGGATATGAGCATTCCGAAAAGAGAGTCCGGCCATCCGCTCGTGCATCAATTCACCAAAGCTATTCCTTCGAGCCAGTGCATGGTTTGTCACATGCACCAGCCGAACGGTTTCACCAACACGTTTTTCGGTTATCAAATGTGGGATTACGAGACCGACGGCAAAATGATGTATCCCAAAGAGCAGAAATATCCTTCCACCGAAGAGGGGTTTGCCATGCTGGATGCGAACCCGGAGGAGGCGGTGCTGCGCGGCAATTGGAGCGATCCGAATTTTCTCCGCACGGTGACGAAGCTCAACCCCAAGCTCAAGAACACGCAGTTTGCGGATTATCACGGCCACGGCTGGATCTTCCGCGCCGTGTTCAAGAAGGATCGCAAAGGCAATTTGCTGGATAAAGACGATAAAATCATCCCGCCCAATTCGCAGCATAAATTTCACGGCGTGACGCCGCTGGAAGATTCCGACAATGAAATTTGCAACGAGCAATGCCGGAGCGCGCAAAAGGCCGTACACCTGAAGGACATTCACGCGGAGAAGGGCATGCACTGCATCGATTGCCATTTCGAGCAGGACAATCACGGCGACGGCAAGCTCTACGGCGAGTTTCACAATGCGATTGAAATTCAATGCGTCGATTGCCACGGCTCGGTGACGCAGCGAGCGACGCTCACGACTTCCGGACTGGCGGCGTCCGAAGGCGGCACGTCGCTGCTGGAACGTTTTACGCCGAATGGCGAGCGGCAATTCACCAAGCGGGGCGACCGCATTTTCCAGCGCTCGATGTTGCACGACACCTTGCAATGGGAAATTCCGCAAGTCGTCGATATCGTCGATCCGAACTCGAAGCACTTCAATCCTAAAGCGCGCACGGCCAAGCTGATGGCGAAAGGCGGAGCGATGTGGTCGCCGGCGATGGACAAGTCAATGCTCGCACATTCCACCGACAAAATGGAATGCTACACCTGCCACACCTCGTGGATAACGAACTGCTTCGGCTGCCATTTGCCACAGCAGGCGAATTGGCGGAAGGAGATGAATCATTACGAAGGTGAGACCTCGCGCAACTGGACGACATATAATCCGCAAGTGATTCGCGACGACGGATTCATGCTCGCCATCAACGCCATGACGAAGGGCAACAAAGTGGCGCCGGCGCGCTCGTCGAGCGCCTTGCTGCTCAGCTCGCGCAACGCTAATCGCGAGCAGATTTACAATCAACAGCCGCCGATCTCTTCGCCGGGTTACAGCAGCCAGGCCTTCAATCCGCATTTCCCACACACCGTGCGCAAAACCGAAACGCGAACCTGTACCGATTGCCATCTTTCGGAGAAGAACGACAACAACGCGTGGATGGCGCAGGTGCTGCTGCAAGGAACCAATTTCGTCAATTTCATAGGAAAATTTGCGTACGTGGCCACCGGCGAGCATGGATTTGAAGCGGTGGAAGTGACGGAAAGCGACGAGCCGCAGGCGGTGATCGGCAGTTATCTGCACAAGCTGGCATATCCGGATTATTATAAAAACCACCTGCTCAAAGGCCGGAATTTGGCAGCGGCTCATCATCACGGCGGCACGAATATTCAGAGCTTGCAGTTGCGCGGCGAGTATCTGTACTCGGCGAACGGCGAAGATGGATTCCGCGTTTACGACGTGGCGAATATCGACAACAAAGGCTTTTCCGAGCGCGTGGTTTCGGCGCCGGTTTCACCGTGGGGGCAGGATACGCAGGTGAAAACGAAATATGCGACCGCGGTGGCGCTGCCCACCAACATGCCGGTCGACACCAAGCGCACGCATCGCCCGGAGAATCAGGAGCAATGGCCGATTCATCCGCTCTACGGCTATGCGTACATCACGGACAAATACGAAGGCTTGATCCTCGTGGACGTGATGACGCTGGTGGACAACGACCCGCGCAACAACTTTTTGGAGCGCGCGCTGACGTTCAATCCCAAAGGTGTTTTGACCGGCGCGACCAATTTGACCATCGCCGGCAATTATGTTTACATTTGCTGCGACGCCGGTTTGGTTGTGGTCAGCATTGCTGATCCGCTGAAGCCGAAGATTGTCGGCAGCGTGACCGTGCCAAAATTGAAGAAGCCCAAAGCGGTAGAGGTTCAATTCCGCTATGCGTTCGTGTGTGACGCAGAAGGTGTGAAAGTCGTTGACGTCACATTTCCAGAAAATCCCAGGTTGGTCGACAACAGTTTCGTGCCGTTGAAAAAGGCTAACGATATTTACGTGGCGCGGACTTACGCGTATGTTGCCGCGGGCGCGCAGGGCTTGGTGATTATCGACGCCGAGAATCCCGAGGCGCTGAAAATTGATCAAGTCTATACGGCCAAGGGCCGGATCAGCGACGCGCACGGGGTCAAAGTCGCAGCAACGAATGCCAGCGTGTTCGCGTATTTGGCCGATGGCCGTAATGGCTTGCGCGTGATTCAGTTGACTTCGCCGGAAAATCCTTTTTATCTCGGCTTCAGCCCGAAACCGACGCCCCGGTTGATCGCCACGTACAAAACCCACGGCGAGGCGCTTGCCGTTTCCAAAGGGCTGGATCGCGATCGCGCCGTGGACGAGAGCGGCAACCAAGTGAGCGTCTTTGGGCGCCTCGGCTCGCGGCCGTTTACGCTCGAAGAGATGCAACGAATGTTTTTGCGCAACGGCAAAATTTGGACGGTTTCCGACGAGCCATCGAAAGGCGATTTTTCGGCAAAGTAAATTTGGCAACGAAAAGGGAACGGCAACGAAAATGTCATTCTGGAAGAATTTGACAACGAAAAGGGGACGGCAACGAAAATGTCATTCTGGAAGAATCTTTTTTGTTACCAGCAATCATTTTGAATTGCATAAAAGATTCCTCCGAAATGACATAGCGCAGCTTTGGCCGCAACTAAATTTAACCACAAAGACACAAAGAACACAAAGTTTTATTGATTTTTCTTTGTGGTCTTTGTGCCTTTGTGGTGTAAAAATCTTCGCGGTCGTGGCATTAGTAACTTTGCCTTCCTCAACCGTTGCCCAATACCAAACTCTCGGCCCGGGAAGCTGCGGCTTGGGACAGAACAATTGCCACACGAGCGAAAACGATTGGTGGAAGGACGACGCGCATCACGCGACGGTCGATGCGTTTTATGACGATCCGACGGCATACGAAAAAATCGCGCGGCTCGCCGGCGTCGACGCCGGCAGCATGATGAAGGGAAATCAGCAGTGCATGTCGTGTCACGGCACGGTGATCTCCGGCAAAGAAGCGCGCGAGGCGGAAGACGGCGTGAGCTGCGAGAGCTGTCATGGCCCGGGCAGCGCCTACAAAGATCCCCATTCGGAAGGCGATCCCAAGCTCGGCGTCAATCGTCCGGGGCGCATCAAAGCTTTGCAATTGGGCATGGTCGAGCTGAAGAATTTGGACAATCGCGCCAACACCTGCGTACGCTGCCATTATATCACCGACCAGAAACTTTTGGCTGCCGGGCATCCGAACGGCGCGAATTTCAATTATATCTCCGGCCTAAAAAAAGTGGCAAAGCATTGGAAGCGACCGCCGGGATCGGAAGATTTGACGAAAGCGCCGTTTGAAAAAGCGATGCAAGCCAAAGGCCCGGTAGCACAAATGGTGAGCGTTAAACCGGCAGAGGCAGTAGCAGTGGCACCGGCACTGGCCCCTCCCGCGAAAACCGAAGCCGCACCAGTTTCGCCTGTAGCAAATGTTGAAACGCCAACGCCAAGCCAACCGGTAAAGCCCGTCGTCGAGGCACCGTCGCCTGCCAGGCAAAAGGAAGCTATGATGCCTCCACCGGCCATCACGCCTAGGCAAGTCACGGCGCCTCCGCCGCCGATGCCAACGGCTGTGAGTATGCCGGGGGATAGCGTAGCGCCTCCTGTGCCCCTCGAACTGCCGCCGTTTCCAAGCATCAGCGACACCGCGTCGGTGCAGGAAATTCTGCTCATTCTGAAAAAGCGGTTGGAGTTGTTGTATCAAAAGACGGGAGGAAATTCTCCCTAAGCCGGAACCAAATAAAAAAATGTCCAACGGATAAAGGCGGCCAACGGATTTTGAATTACTTATCCGTTGGCCGCCCTCATCCGTTGGGCAAAATTTTTCATCTTTTGAGTCGAAACCAAGAAAGCATGTTCAATAATCATCAGAACGGCAACCTGCGGCCGACCGTGGTCAAGCGCTTCGAGCAATATAAAGACCGTTGGACTTCCTACGGCGCGAACGCCGGGATTCTCGGGATTTCCGAAAAGCTTTCGCTCGGCGATTTGCGGCGGTTCGAGATTTTTTGCGACTACAGCGACGAGTTTCTCGAGGAAATCAGCGCGGACGTGGCAGTAACGAAATGGAAAAAGCACGCCATCTTATTCGAGGAAGGCACCTATCTCGATCTCGCCTTCGTCGTCGTCAGCGGTTCCGTGGAAGTTTATTTGCGCAAAGCTGCGCCTGCAGATCTGCGGCGCGCGCGCCCAAACGGCAATGCCCACGCTGTGAACACCGTGTTGCAGACGCAATTGAGCAAGCTGGATAAAAATGGGAAGGATATTGTTTTTTTATCGGCAATGGATTTCAATCTTCCGGCGGGAAAGGTGGCGCTGCTCGGCGCCGGCGAGATTTTTGGCGAGATCGGTGCCATGAACGGCTGGCCGCAATCCGTCACCGCGCGCGCCGCAACGGATTGCGTGCTGCTGCAAATCCGCGTGCCGGCGCTGCGGCGCATGAAACGCAAATCTTCGGCGTTGAAACAACGTTTGGATAAAATCTATCGCGAGCGCTCGCTTTCGGCGCAGCTTCGCACCACGCCGCTCCTGCAAGCATGCGACAGGGCTTTTCTCGAAGCATTGGCGCAAAAAGTCGAGCTGGTGTCGTATGAGCCGAACGAAATCATTGCCAAAGAAGGTGATCCGGCGGAGGCGTTTTATTTGGTTCGCTCCGGTTTCGTGAAGCTGTCGCAAAAAATGGGCGAAGGTGAGATCGTCGTTTCTTATCTCGCCAAGGGCATGACGTTGGGCGAAGCCGAGCTTTTGTTGGAAGGACGGCGGGAATGGCATTGCACAGCGGCCTCGGTGGAATTTACCGATCTTGTAAAAGTTTCATGGGAGGATTTTCAGGCGTTGCTCAAGCAGCACCCCGGCGTCGGCAAGCGACTGTGGGAAACCGCAGTTGCGAGAATCAAAGAAATGGGCGCGAGAAAGAAGAATCTCAGCCAGTCCCAGTTTGTGCAGACGGCGTTGGAGAAAGGCTTGGTGCAAGGCAACAGCATTTTGGTGATCGATATGGACGTCTGCACGCGCTGCGACGAATGCGTGCGCGGCTGCGCGGATACGCACGGCGGGCGGCCGCGCTTCGTGCGCGAGGGCGACAAGTATGAAAATTTTTTGATCACCAAAGCCTGCTATCACTGCCACGATCCGGTGTGTTTGGTGGGATGTCCGACCGGTGCGATCCGCCGCAGCGGCGCCGGCGACGTGGTGGAAATCGTGGACAATCTTTGCATCGGCTGCAAAGCTTGCGCTAACAACTGCCCTTACGATGCGATCGTCATGCACGAAACCGGCGAGGTGTGGGCGCAAAACATGCTCCCCGAATTGCTGCGCGGCAAGCCGCGCTTGTTGGCGAGCAAATGTGATTTGTGCTACAAAACCAACCACGGCCCGGCCTGCGTGCAAAATTGCCCGCACGGCTGTGCCGTTCGCATCGGCAGTGTCGAGGAGTTTCAGCGGTTGATGGCGAGGTGAATGTGCTGCTCAATTCTTGCCGTCGCGCAATTCTTGACTGATCGCGAGAATCTCTTCCTGAGAAAGGCCGGTGATCTCGGAAATCAACTCAATGCCGAAGTTCTTCTGGAGCATGGTTTTGGCGATTTCTTTCGCCTTCTCTTGCGCGATCTTGGGTGTAAGCTCTTGCGCTACCTCCTCGGCCACCTCTTGATAGAACCGGGATTTTTTGACATCTGAAAGCAACGGCTCGAACATTTTCTCAATCTCCTTTCTCGACATTTGGGGAAGCTTGCTCACCAACAGATTAATGAGCAGCTCGACGATAAGCTCTTGTGTCCCCTCATCTTGAACTTGCTCTGGCAACTGCCGGATTATTTTCTCAGCCGTCGGTAAAGCCTTCTCCTCAGGTTCTACGATGATTTTCAACAAATTTAACGGAAATCTTTCAAGAGACGCTTCGGGCAAGCTGGTCAGATAGACGCGTTTCAATCTGCCACTTTGGAAGAACTCGCGATAATGATGATGAACCCCGGTATCGACGGCTTCGTTGGGATAAATGACAATGGCTTGCCAATCATTGACCGGTTCATACTGCTGCAAATAAGCAAAAATCTTACCGAAGAAGCGTGGATAAAAGTCAAGCTTTTTCTGGAATTGCGCTTCGACACAATAAATGATCTCGTCTTTCGCTTCGGGGAGAAAAATGCCGTCAAACCGAAAATCGATATCCTTCACCTCGACGGAGGTGAATTGATAACCCTTGGCCTTTTGTTTGTCCAACCCGATCAACATAAAGAAGGCCTCGGGGAATTTCAAAAAGAAACGGTAAAAGAAAGAATCGGTCTTCATGCCACGTCTCGCCGTCAATGGCTTTGGTCATCTGCAAGCGTTTCTTTCCACCCTTCAAATATAGCAATTTCCAGGAGAAATACAAGTGTACTTTTAAACAAAAAAACGCCACTTGCTCTCGCAAACAAGTGGCGTTTCATTTTCACCTCTGTTGATCCGGCATTTTCGGCATCAAGGCGAGAACTGTCATCCCTCCTCGCGTGCAAACATGGAGGCCATCGCGGCCGCTCACCAAACGGCTGACCTCATTTTTGGGCAAACCTTCGGTGTCGGTAAAAGCCATCCATTTGTCTTGATCAAACACAGAGATGCCATTATCGGTGACACACCATGGCTTGCCTTGCGCGTCGAAGCACAAACCCGTCACATTGGTTCTCCGGCAAGTCCGGCCCGTGATCAAAGTCTATCCACTGACTATGGGCAAGCTGCCGCGAGCAGTGCGGGGTCACGAACCATCAGGTGTTATCACGCACAATCACTATCGTTGTGCACATCGTCGAATGCTTGGGATGCGATAAGTAACCAAAATACCACATCTTAACTTTTTGCAATTTTGTTCTTGAAATTGATGAATTTTATTATATATTACAAAAGGGTAAAAATCTACCATCCTTCAGTCGTGCGTAGCTTGGCACTAAGCATTTTTCAGTTGAGAGTGAGTCAAGCCTTTTTTTAGTTGAAATTTTCGATGGCTCCAATCGTTCGGTTCCTAGACGCACGGGGCGGGAACTGAACAAGTTGATTTAAAGCTTGAGTTCGCGTTGGAGGGCTTGTTGCAAGTCAGCCAAATGGCGATAGCCTTTGATCTTGCGCAAGCGGGGTTCAATCTCCAACAACGCCGAGGCTAACCAGCGTTGACGTTGCGAACTGTTCTTCCAATGCGTGACCTTGCGCGTCAAACGCTCGATCTGGGCGTTGATGGATTCCAAGCAGTTCGTGGTTTTTAAGCTGACACCCAGTTCTTTGAAAAGCCCCAAGCGATGCAACGTGAGGGTTTCTTCCAAGCCCTCGTCCAAACTGGTGGCCGCGGACTGATTCAGCTTCAAAAGCTCTTGACGGATCGCAAACAACGCTTCTTTCGCTTGTTCATACGTGAGCTGTTCATAAGCGTGTTGGAGTTTGCGGCGCATCGCTTCTTGCTGCGAGGGCGGCAAATATGCCACCACGTTTTCACGCTTATGCCACTGGCAACGCTGCACCACAGCGCTTTGACCAAAGACTTCGGTGATGGCTTTGCGTAGCCCTTTACTGCCATCCATCACCACCAGCAAGCCGGCTTGATAGCGCAACCCCCGTGCGATCAGGCTTTGCAAAAAATCGCTACACACGCGGCTGTTCTCCGTGCCACTTTCGACAAAGCCCAGCACGATTTTTTCACCGGTGGTGGTGATGCCCAGCGCGACGATCATCTGCGCTTCACCAAAGCTTTTACCATCCAGCGCCACAAACTCATGCGGCTCCAAGCGCCGCTCCAACAAGGTTTGCAATTTTTTCGCGCTGGTGCGAATGAAGCGACGCGAAATCTGGTTGCGGGATAAGCCAAAGGCTTCCGGAACCAAGCGTGCGGCGCGATCATACTGCCGGCAGGACAAGCCGCGGATGATGCGAACAAAAAGTTGTTCTTCCAAAGCCGAGGGCCGTTGCAACGCATGGTAATTGGCCAACGCCACTTCCCGACCCTGTTTCACATTGCGGACGCGTGGCACCTGGAGCGGCACCTTTTGGTCTCCGAGATATACCGAGCCGCGTTGCTGGCCCCAACGCTTGTACTCCTCGCGGCCATCGTCGTGCGCATAGTGCGGGCCTGCGAGTTGAGTGACTTCGGCCTGCAAGACTTCTTCAACCTGGCCCAAGGCGATGGGAATCAAGTGTTGAATCAATTCCAGTTTGGGGTTGATCGTCACGAACGGCTCGGCGACCGCCGCCGTTCTCGCCTTCCGGCTCGCCCGTGGGCGAGAGGCTTTCTTGCTTTTCATAGTGGCTCCTATTGTTTGTTTTGTTTGCCATGTTTAAGATAAGAGCCACCTTACAAATTTCAACTAAATTTATGACAAATTCTTGAGAGTTGCGGGAGTATCTTGGGAGAGAATTATGAATTATGTGTCACCAGCATCAACAACCGTTTTACCATTAGTACCACCATTCTTTTATATTCGTGACAAATTACGACAAGGCCACGTTATCCCCTTTCTCGGTTCAGGCGCGTCCCTAGGCAAGCGCACTCCGCCAGACACGAAATGGGAAAAAGAACAGACTGATTTTCTCCCAAAATCGAATGAACTGGCGGATCATCTCGCGAAGCAAACATCGTTTCCTCCCGAGGAACCTACCGACCTCGCGAAAGTGGCTCAATATTATAACCTTGTCATTGGACGCAAACCACTGCATGACGAACTGCACAGTATCTTCAGGCGTGATTACCCATACACAGCGCTCCACACCTACTTGGCTGAAGTGCCAGTGCCGCTTCTCATTGTCACTACCAACTACGACGACCTCATCGAACGAGCCTTTGACGCCAAAGGACGTGCGTATGATGTGGTGATCCACACCACAAACCGGTCCTTAGGTGAACGGATTTTTTGGCGGCGTTACGGCGAGGCTAACCCGCAGGAGATCCTTCCAAACAAATTGAATATTGATCTTCAGTTAGTTACGGTTATTTACAAGATGCATGGCACAGTTGATCGCGTTGAACCTATGCGTGATCAATATGTAATTACTGAAGATGATTACATTGATTTTTTGGTACGCATGACAAGGAATAAGGCATTCCCGTCAATCTTTGCCGAGCCGTTTCAGAACCGACACATTTTGTTTCTCGGTTACGGCCTTCGCGATTGGAATCTACGCGTAGTCTTGAGCCGTATCGAAAAAGATTTATATCGCCCAAAAGATATTACATCGTGGGCGATCCAGGATAAACCCTCTCCACTAGAGAAAGAGTTCTGGGACAAACGCGATGTTAAAGTATATGATATGAAAATCGAAGAATTTGTAGAAAAATTGAGATAGGTTTAAGCATCGATGGAACAAGCTAATATCGAAGGTCCTTACATAGGGTTGGAGCCTTATACTGAAAAAGAGGCGGCCTTTTTTTTCGGACGCGACAAAGATTCGCGTCTTATCATTGCTAATCTTTTTGCTGCAAAACTTACGCTTCTCTACGGTGCAAGCGGAGTTGGCAAGACGTCAGCATTGTGCGCGGGTGTTATCAATCAGTTAAGACAACGTAACGATCTGCTGGTCATTTTTTTCAACACTTGGCAGATTGACCCACTTGGTGCTCTCAAGGACGCTGTTATCGACGCTGCATCAAATATCACTGGGGAATCCTCCCCGTTGCTAGATTCCGCCTCGCTGGCTGAATATTTAACTACGAGTGTTTCGCGCCTCCGGCGTCGTTTGATGCTCATTTTTGATCAGTTCGAGGAGTATTTTCTTTATCACCCTCGAGGCGATGCTTTTGCTGCTGAGTTTTCAGAAGCAGTGACGCGAGCCGATATCCCAGTCAGTTTTCTTATCTCCATCCGCGAAGATGCTCTCGCCAAGTTGGATCATTTTGAAGGACGAATTCCCTGTCTTTTCGACAATTACCTACGCCTGGAGCATCTCAACCGTAGCGCTGCGAAAGACGCCATCGAAAAACCGCTCGACTATTATAATAAACAGTTTCCAAGCAAGCGGGTTGAGATCGATCAAAATATGGTCAACACAATCATTGATCAAGTCAGCACCGGCAAGGTTGGCATTGGCGAAGTCGGGCGCGGACGGATCGTTCTTTCCCAACAAGCGGAGACACAGATTGAAACTCCTTATCTGCAACTGGTTATGACACGCCTGTGGGAGGAAGAGATAAAAGAGCGTTCACCTGTCTTTCGACGGGAGACCCTGGACAAGCTAAAAGGTGCGGAAGGCATTGTGCGAAGGCACTTAGATGACGCGATGGAAAAGCTCCGGCCACACGAACGGGATATAGCAGTAATTATTTTTAGCTATTTGGTTACGCCCTCCGGTACCAAGATCGCCCTCGCTGCTGAAGATCTCTACGACCTTGCTACTATTAATGATCCGACTGCTAAACTTAAACTGGCACAAATCGAGGCGTTGTTAGAAGATCTGTCTAAGAAAACCAATCGTATTCTCAGGCCGGTATCCTTACCGGTATCGGCTTCTTGGAGTGCAGGAGCCATTCGTGGGAGATTTAGAGGCACCGGACAACTTGATCAAACGCGTTACGAAATTTATCACGATGCGTTGACCAAACCAATTTTGGATTGGCGCACCAGATATTTGCAAGAGCAAGCGGCGGTCAAAGGGGGACGGCGAGCTAAATGGCTCTGGATACTTGCAGTTATCGTTGCGCTTGCCGCTGGTATCCTGTTCGGTGTGATGTCTTATCGATATAATTGGGGGGGCGTGCGAGTAAAGTATTTGGCGGGTAAAAATGCCAATTCGATGGACGTGGTGGATTGGTTAACCAAAGAAAAGGGTGGGGAAATTGTTTATGACAATTTTGATAGCCTTGGCACAAAGAAAGCGCTGATGGCTCTTAGCTTTGCTTATGAGCTTGATTCGGACAAAGCAAAAGCTGAGCTTAGAACTATTCTTAATGAGATTAAAAGACTCACTAGCCCTCAAGGCGTTCCGATAAAATTACTAGAGAATAGTTTGAACATTCTGGAGGAGATATATAGACAGATACCCGATTCAGCAATACAAGTGGTAGCAAATACACTTAAAGCCCGCGTGATATTTGCGAAACTCAATGACCAAGTTAAACTTGCAACAGTGAGTGATACGACGTTGCTACGAGGTTTCCAAAATTTTTTGAGAGCATATCCGCAATACATCGACTCTGTCAAACAAAAAGTTGACAATTTGCAAAAATCTGTCGCACGATTTAATAGGCAACTGGCTATGCAAACCAGCGACACATTAACTATTAATAAGAAATTAGTGTCCTGGCAAGATTTTGCGAGATTGCAAAGAGCCAGTCCAGAAAAAAGTCATGCCAACAGACAAATACAACTCCTTGATTCACTAAAGAGCAATCTCGCCTCGATAGTAGCTGAAGATGATTTTGTGACTTGTCGCAATGTCGCAGACCGTGTGCCACAGGGAATATCCGAGAGATTTTCCCCTGGTTCTGTCTGGGCTTGGGCACGGGTAAGAGCTCCTCGTGCAGAGAAGGTAACTTTTAAATGGTATACAAGAACCGAGTTGTACCATGCTCAACGATATGTCGTACAACAAGCCACAAGTTACCGCGTCTATACAGCCAAAAGTTATAGTACGGAACAGGCAGGCAGAAACGAGGTGAGACTTTATAACAGTCAAAATATTCTCATCGGCCGCCGGGTCTTTTACATACGTTGATAGAGCGCTGTCGCCCCACGCAGACCAGTAGTTCCTCGAAGATAATTTCTTGAGTTTCTTTTTAGCGGTGTTTCATTACCAAATCAAATTCACCTCGACACGCCGATTCATCAGCCTTCCCGCCGGATAACGATCGTCTCCATAGAAGCTGCGGGGCGCCTCTATACCCATTTTAGCAAAAGCCTCGCGCATTTCCCGCGGCATGTCGAAGTGGCGATAAAATGGCACCGTCGCGCCGAAGCCGACCGCTACGAGATGAATGTTGACTGTTTTGCCGCCTCGTTTGAGCGCCAGCGTCAGCACACCACCGGGAAGCACGTGTTTGATCTCCTCAATGCGCTGGCGAATTTGTCCCGAGTCAGGTACGTCTTGCGGCCAGCCTGCAAAATTTGCAGACAGCGATTCAAAATGCCGGACCTTTTCACGGATAATTCTTTGCAGATAATTCTCGTAGGACGATGCCAACGCCTTGCCATCGCTCGCCTGAAAACATTCGTCGAGCAGCCTGGTAACGTCGGGATTGTCGATAAATTTGCCGATCAAAGATTTGGCCGTACACAGCTCAGCCCCCGTACGAACCTCAATGCCATATCGGGCACTGAGCTGATGAATCGATTTAAGCAGTTCTCTGCGGAGAAAGAGGGCCCGGCTAAAAGACAGGCCCAAATTGTAGAAACGCGAAACCACTTCGCCGAGCACGCAGGCGTGGCCGCTGATCAAAACCAAGGCGTCCGGCGGCTGTGGAGAAGGATTATGCAGCAGGCTGTCCTGTGCCGCTTTTAAAATGGCATCTGCCAGCGTATCAACGCGCTCGTAATCGAACACATAAGCGAAATCCGGCTTGTCGTAGCGATTGAGGGCAAAGATTTCATCGCGCAGGACGTTTAACCGGCGCTCAACGGAAAACGGCACGGGATCACTCCAAATCTCGCGGCCGGGAAAGTTGACGGCGAGCTGCAATCGGGCGGTATAACGGCCGTGCCGCAAGAACTGCAACATCGGTCTCGATTTGAGTTGAATTTTCCGGTCGCCGCGCAGAATTGGCGGCAGTTCACTTAATGGCAACTGCTCCTCCTGCTTTTGGCCGAGACTGTCCGTCACCACCAGCTTGGCGCTTTTAATAGCTTCATTTAAAAAAGTCTGCGGTTGAATCTGCACCGTCAGCACGACCTCGTCCGATTTTTCAGTGGACAAGACTTCCAGCGGCGCGAACACGCGGCGTTGCGCGGCGAGATCGAGCACGAGCGGCGTCACGCGGTTTTCCTGGGAAAATTGCTCCGGCGAAATCTCCGAATGGGGCTTGATGAAGCGCTCCCATTCTTCGGTTTTCGCCTCACGCACGTTAAAGGCGGTTTCGCAAGCCCGACCGTTGTTCAGCAGGTGGGCCGTCTCTTGCAGCAAGGCTTGCAGTTTTTCCGCGCGCGCCCTGCCAAGCGAGGCGTTCTCGCGAACGGTTTTATCATAAAGGATGGGCAGGGCCGCCTCGTATTTTTCGCAGGCCATGCGTTTGGCCGCAGTTGCAATAAAAGTGTTGCGGAAAATTCGGTCGGGCTCATTGGCGCTCATCGTCTCCGAACCCTTTTCAAAAAATGCGCTGGCCACCAGCGGGATGCCGAAACGGTCGTAACTAATATGATGCAGCAAGCGGTCGCTTTTCACCTGCAGTGTCAGAGTATAGGATGGACATTTGAAATAGACGTGCTGCACCAGCGTATCGGTAACTTGCCGATTGCGCGACACCTGCCAGAGCAGGCGATACAAGCCGGGTTGATCCGGCTGAAAGCGAAATTCGCCGATGAACAGTGAATCATTTCGCGCCATTTCGATTTGTGAGCGAATTTCCAAGCCGGCAAAGGCTTCGCCTGGCGACAAATTGGACACCGCCATGCCATTGCAGGCCAGCTTTTGCTGGTTGTCTTGCATGTAGCCGGAATCTTCCTCGCTCATTTGCGTTTTGCCATTCCAACGATAATACCGCGAGGCTTGATTTTGCACTTGAAACCATTTACTCGTCACCGCCGGCAAATTTTTCAAATTCTCCGCGAGAGGCGCCATGGCCGGCAAGCGATAGGCGCGAACCGTCAAATTAAAATTTTTTAATTTGACGTCCTTGGTACCAGGCTCGATTTCTTTGTTCCAAACTGTCAAACGCAAGGAATGAAAATCGCCGAGGTCGAGGGAATCGGCCTTGGCCTGATCTGTGCCCGCCTGCCTGGTTGTTGCCATGACGATTTGATCGTTCCACGCTGCCAAACAAAGCCAACCCATGGTCATCACGCAAGCCGCTGATCTCATATTTTTTCTCCAAGCCGTAACAAAGCGTATTGAGCACTTAATCCGGACCGTCAGGTTTCGTCCAACAATAATTTTTAAGTCTCGAAGCCCGATCAATAACCGCCCGTGCCGTTTGCCGGAGGCCGCCGGGAATAGGATAAAGAGAACCGATGATTATACAAGCTATTGTCGTGGCGAAAGAACAGCAAAGCATAATTGACATTGATGGAGAACACCGCAAGCTTGAGGCCGGCCGAAAACCAGTTGCGATTGACGCCGAGCCGGAGCTTCAACACCTCGGTTCGCAGCCCGGGCACCATACTTTCGCTGCCGATGAAATATTTCACCCCGTCAAGATTCTCCTGCTTTTCCAAATCGGCCGCCACGAGCCACTGCCATTCCGGTTTGGCCAGCACGGCCACGCCGCCGCGCAAGCTGCGCGGGAATTTGGAGTCGGTCGCGAGGCCGAGATTTGGCTGCAGCACATTGAGCCAGCCCAACCCGGCTCTCACGTGTGGGAACGGATTGACGCTGGCGCCGAAATCGAGGCCGAAGCTGTATTGGCTGCGGTCGTTTTTGGCGAAGAAATCGCGGATCGCCTCGCGTTCCACTTCGGCGTTCACTTGCGCGTGCTCGGCAATATCGGAATCGTATTGGTAGCCCCAAAGTTTTCCCGTCACGCTCAACACCAGCCCATGCGGGCGATGATTGATTCCGGCAATGGGCTTGTGCTTTTCAAAGAAACCTTTGCTCACAAACGCGCGCAACGCCATCTCGTTCAGAAGTCCGGTGTTCAAAAAATTTCCCATAAAGCCGGCGGAAAAGACGTTGCTGGTCGGCATTTTTTGTGGCGCGTTGGCCAATGGCGAAGCCGTCCCCTTGCCAGCCATGGCCAGGACCGGAATGGTTCGATTCGGCTTTTCCAAATGATTGTAAATGACCCCAAGGCTGGAAAACGTCACCGTGCCTTCATTGATCAAATCGTTGCCGAATGGCCGCAGCAGGCCGGCGCTAAAAAGATTTTCAGCGCTGCATTCGAATATCCATCTGTCCGGCGAATATGCCGAGCCGGAAGGATTGAAATAAATGCCGTTGACGTCATCGGAGACGCCCATGTAAGCGCCGCCCATGCCCCCGGATCGTGCGCCCTCGCTGAAGCGTTCTTGGGCGGCCGCGGCGAAGGCCAGCAACAGCAGGCTCGCAACGATTACTGAAAATGTTCCACACCCCTTTCCGGCTGCGGCTTTTTTATAGTGACATGACATCATGGCCTCCTAAATAATTGACTTATCTCACGACGACGATCGTACCTCGGCACCCTCCTTCACCTTTAATCACCCAGAGATAAATTCCGGCCGGGCAATCCCTATTGTGGCCGTCTTTTCCATCCCAACGTTCATTGGTTCGCAAGCTACGAACTCTGTTGCCTTGCAGGTCAAAAATTTCCACGTCCTGGCCGTCATTGGGCGCGAAGCGCACACCGTGCATATTCTGTGAGGCATCAATATGCCGCGACGGGATGAACGGATTAGGCCGCGCGTAACAATCACGGCAAATTACAATGTTTGTGGATTGTGGGCCGACAGTGGCTAACGTTGATACGACGAGTGTAGCTGTCACGCCCACGCTCACCTGCTGCACGTTAAAATCGGAATAGCTGATTTGCAAAACCAAGCTGTCAAGCTGGCCAGGCGCGAGCGACACCCGAATCCTGAACGTATTGCCGGCAGCCCCGCTCCGCGTGACATTGCGGTTGCTGCCGAGCAACGCAAAGCCTGGCGGCGTCACGACAACTTTTACCTCGACGCTATCCGCAGGAATTGTACTCACGTTTTGGTAGAGAACCACCACGTCGAGCGGCTCGCCGCCATTGTCATCGGCGCACCCGTTGCGATTGCCGTTGCGATCACTGATGCTAACGGGCACGCGTCCGTCCGGCGCCATAAACTCGATGTGTGCGCGCGGCTTGAAACAATATGTGACACTAAATAGGCGCGGACAAAAACCGCTGCCGGCAATTTGCCCGAAGATGGCGAGACTATCAGGACGGTCGCTTGTACCGGCACGCAATTGGAACGTGGCAATACCGATTTGACCGGGCGGCAACGCCGCTGGCGCGAAGCTGAAACTTTGAATCGTCGTAAGCGTCGTTCTCATTTGCGAGGTGTCAACTTGCGTTGCCGCAACGAGACTCATGTTGCGAAACCGCAATTGTGCTGTAATGAGCTCTCCCGGCTCGGCGCAGCCATCGCCGTTTTGATCGCGAAAATCAACCGGCTGCACCAGGACCAACTGCGGCTGCTGCGCCGGGTCGGTGATGAACGTCACGATCGTTGCCGCAGCGTTGTTGCCGAGATTGCAATCTGCAGGTGAAGAAGAAATGCCGGCGCGACTTCTCAGCAATAGAGAATCGCACGTTGCCAGGCCGCGGCGCACTCGCGCATTGATCAGAATCGTGCCGGAGTCACCGCGCGCGAGCATGCCAATATCCCACTGGAAAACATTTGCGCCTGATGAACGGCTCGGGTTGGGTGTGGATGCAACAAATTCGAGTTCTGGCGGCAGCGAATCCATCACCACCACGTTCAACGCATCGATGGTGCCGGTGTTGCGGTAGTCGAGCGTGAAGCTCACCTGGCCGAGCGTGTCGACAATAACGCGGCGATCAGCGGTCAGACTGACGGCCAGCAAGTCACCGGTTGACAAGACCCGGCGCGTCTCGCGGCTGGTGTTGTTGGTGAGATCACAATCAAATTCGAGCGAGTCAAAGATGCCGGCGCGGTTCAACAGCGTTAATTCGGTGCAGGTGACAATGTCGGTGCGAATCATGACGCGAAACGAAGCGGAATCCACCTGGCCGGGTCCCAACACCAAATTCCTTCCGATGAGGCGGTTGGCCGGCGGCTCATACACGAATCGCGCCGGCAGTGGCGTCAGCAGCGTCGCGATTTGTGGATCCGGCAGTGTATCCACCAAGATCGCATTGGTGGCCGTCAAGCGCGCGCTATTATTGCGGAAGCGCAAATTGTAAGTGAGAATATCGCCCGGCAACAACGAGGCAGCGCCGGGATTGACGCGGGTAGTATCGATTCTCACGTCCAACTCCAAAAGATCGCCGAGCGGCTGCACAAAAACCGAACGAATGGCGCGGTTGTTGGCGAATTGGCTGGGAGCTTCCGGCGTTGGGGCGCCGCCGGGGCCGGTGGAAGTGATTTCCGCGAAATTGCTGATGAACGCGCCCTGGCAGGCAACCATGCTTGAGCGGTTTCGGTAAAAATCGAGCGGCACGCGAATCGAATAACGCCGTTGGCCGCCTGTTTCAGCCGTCAAGCTATCAAGCCTCCAGATCAACCTATTGTTGGTCAATTCAAATGGCGCGTCGGCGGCGATGAACTGCGTTCCGGCCGGCAGCGAATCGACGATCTGTACGTTGTACGCCGTTAAAGCGGCGTCAAGGTTGGAGTAGATAATAGTGTAATTGATCGCCTCGCCGATGAATACCGTGTCGGGTGCGGCCGATTTAGTGAGGAGAAGGAGATCGAGCGGGTCCAGCGGAATGCAAAGGCTTTGCGGACCGTTGTTGACCGTGATTGTGTCGCACGGCGAGGCGATAGTCGCGATGATGCAAATTGAATCCACCGTGCTTGGAATCGAGGTCATCAAAGGAATGCGGATGATGAAGCTCTCCTGCGCGCTATTGGCTTGCACGAGGCCGACGTCGAAGCAGAGCGAATCCGCTGAAATCACAGTTGTGGTAATGGAATCAGGCTCTACCCGAACGTTGTTGATGTCAGCGCCCAGCGGCAATTTGACGCAGACCGTGGCGGTATCGCCGACATTGCCAATATTCCTATAACGAATGGTATAACTGACGACTCTTCCGCGTTGAGCTGCAGTATCGCCGGCAATCGGCCCCAGTTCCATATCCGGCCGCACATCGAGAATGCTCTCCACCGACCGCGGCCCGGGGCGAACGACGGCGCCTCGATCTTTCGCGGTCACGTCAAGGCTAGCCGTGAGATAATTTTCGCCGCAAGCCTGCAAGCTGATCGTCGCAATGTCTTCGAGCTCGAAAGAAAATCTTATTATCACCGGCGCGCCACGGGAAATGGATGTAAAGTCCCAACGAATTTGTCCGTTGGTGAAATCGACGACGTTATTAGGAAAACCGACAGGTTGTGGATCGCCCGGCATGAGATTGAAAGACGTGGGCTTTAAAAGCAGCCTGCCATCGGCCAGTTGCGGAATTTTAAAAAACACCACGACCGAATCGAGCTGATCGATCGAGCCAGGCGTATTTTCGATCCGGATGGTGTAATTGACGAGGCTGTTGATTTTCAACGTATCGGGATCGACGGCCAGTGAGTAACGCAAAGACGCGATTTGACTGGCAGAGGCTGGGAAGTTTTGCGCACCGGCCGGCGGCGCCATCACGCCCAACGCCCCGAGCCAAAACCAAAAATTACCGATGAATTTTCTCAAGTTTCCTTCCTCCCGGGCACATTTGGGAATTGCAATAAATTTTTTGCAAGCGAATATTAGCCAAAGACAACGGCCATCGCCGCTGCTTCACGCTGCGAAGATGGCCGTAGAATAGCCCACGTTGAAGAAAATACGGGCTCAAAGAGGATGTGGGCAGGCCGGCGCTGCGAAATTGAATTGAAGCGTGGCCGGGTGCAAGCCAACCCCAGACGAAATAGCTGCAAATCACTCGTCGGCGCCGGTGTTCAATATGCAGCGCCGATGCGCACGGGTGGAATTACAATTTGCTTGATGAGTTCTCGGGTGCGGTTATCTTGGAGGCAAGCGCGGGAAGCAAACTTTACCCGAGGCTACACCCGTGTAGGTCGATTTTGTTATGTGAAAATGAATATAGAAAAACTCTTTTTCGATTGCAAGTTTTTTTTTGACTTTCTTCAGGAGCTTTTTATTTTAAAATGTGTGAGGTTTTTCTGACTTTTTGTGTCTATATTTATAGAGCATGCTTTGTGCCGGCGGTAATTTCCACTGCAATGGCCGGATTTTATCCTGAAAGGTCACTAAGTTTAAAGAACTATTCTACTCCGATTTTGCATTGTAGTATCAAAACCACCACCACCCAAAGGGTTTTAGCAATTAAGGGAAAATCGGGGTTTGACTTTCATATTTGTAAAATCAAGGTTCTAAAGCAAAACTCGCTGGGCAACTATGCAAATGAAAAGATTTACACCATGGCTGTTTTTTTTCATTTGCGCCATGGTCTCTTCGAGCGCCGCGCAACCCGACTGGCTGAAGCAGGCGTGGCGCGAAAAAGACGGCGCCAAGTCCGCTGCAAAGGCCGTCGCGCTGGTGCTGCACAATTCCGCGGTGGTTGAAATTTCCAGCGACGGCGCGGCAAAGACGCACGTGCGCAAAGCGTTTGCCATTCTTAAATCTGCGGGCGAAACCTTTGGGGTTCTGTCCGAAGGCGTCGCGCCCTTTCGCAAAGTCAAAAATCTCAAAGGCTGGTTGATTTTGCCTGACGGCAGCACGCGAATGCTCGCCGATAAAGATAAAGTCGAAATGAGCCTTCCTGGAGCCAACGGCAAATACGACGACACTCGTGTGCTGCTGGCAAGGCTCCCCGAGGCCAAAGCCGGTGCGATTGCCGCGTTTGAATATGATATTGACGAGAGCGACTACACCAGCTTGTTTCAACGTTTTGTATTCCAAGTGCAGGAACCCGTCCGCTTCGCGCAATTCTCCGTCACGCTGCCGGAAGGTTGGAAATTGAACAAAGTGGAATGGCGCACCGAAGGGATCGTTTACGAGCAAATGGGCAAGCGCCACACCTGGACGGCTCGCGATCTGCCTTATCAACCCGAAGAGCCGCTGGTGCCTTCCTGGCATTTTCTGTCGCGGCGAGTTGCACTCACTTGTTATAATCCCGCCGGTGCGAAAGCCGTTCAGTTCGGCGATTGGCCGGCGGTCGCGCGGTGGTGCGCGGAAATGCATCAGCCCCAGGCGGCGCTCGATGAAACGGTGGCGACGCAAGTTAGGCAGCTCACTCAGGATTTGAAGACGCCGGCGGAAAAACTGCAAGCCATCGCCGCGTTTGTCCGCGACGAGATACGCTACGTGGCAGTGGAAATTGACAAAGGCCGCTTCGAGCCGCGACCGGCCGCGACGACATTATATAATCGTTACGGCGATTGCAAAGACAAAACCACGTTGATGCGCGCCATGCTCGCAGCCGTGGAGATTCCGTCGTTGCCGGTGCTTGCCAACACCAGTTACGCGGTCAATCCGGCTTTGCCAACGCCGTTTCAATTCAATCACTGCATCATCGGCATTCCGCTGACGAATCTTCCGAATGTAACGGCAGCGCCAACCGCCGGTGCCGAGGGTTGGCTCTTTTTCGATCCGACGCATCCCTCGCATGAGTTGGGTGAATTGCCCGCGCCGTTGCAAGGCAATTTCGTGTTAGTCGCCGAAACGAACGACGCCAAGCTTCATCGCCTGCCTTATCACGCGCCCGCGGATTATCGCCGCCGCTATCGCGCCGAGGCGGTGTTGAGCGCCGACGGTTCTTTGGCGGCGGAGGTGACGGTCACGGATTTTAAAAATTGGGCCGCCGAGTCTCGCTACGAAAGAAACACCACGCCCGAGGAAAAGCAGATCGAAGCCTGGCGCGCCGTATTCTCGCCAATCTTGTCATCGCCGATCATTTCAAATTACCAAACCGGAGCGCAGGGCGATTCGGCATGGGTTTCATTTCAACTGAAAGGCAGCCGTTACCTCATCGAAGCCGGCCCGCTCAAATTGTTGAAAGTGGATTTCTTTCATCCCGGCGCGCCGCCGGAGCTTACGGCCGAACCGCGCCATCATCCCATCTGGCATGGCCCGCCGATGCAGGTTGCAACCGAAATCGTTTGGCGTCTGCCGAATGGCCTAAGCCCTGAGATCGACACGCCCTCGCTTGCAAGCACTTGTGGCGCCGCCAATTTGTCGAGTGAAATCGTTCTGCAAGGCAACACGCTGCGCTTCATCTCGATGATGCAGCAAACCGGCAAGCTGCTGCCGGCCGAGCAATACGCCGAAGCGCGCCAATTCAGCCGGGCTTTAAGCGCGGTAAAAGGGTTGACGGTCGTGATCAAATAGTGGTAATCCTTGCAATGACTTACATTCCAACCCGCAACGAGTATGGGCATACATAAACAGAAAGGCTAGGAAGAAATTTATATCGAAAGACGAATAAATGAAAAAACCAACCATCATCTTCACATTTTTGGTTTTCGCCGCGCTGCTGCCGCAGCTTGCGGCGGCCGGAGACGATTTCGTCTGGGAAAAGATTGCCGACAAAGATTGGCAGGTCGCGCCGGACAGCGCCAGGGGCATTCGCAGCGCCGTCATGCTCTTTGAGAAAATCACCGCCGACGATCACGATTTGCTCAACGAAAAATGTTACCTGACGATTTACCGGCGCATCAAAATCTTCAACGCCGAGGGCCGCAAATGGGGCGATTTCAGCGTGCCCTATCTCAAAAAGAAGCAGAAGATCGAAATGATTCGCGGCCGCACCGTGCTGCCCGACGGCCGGGAGTTTCCGCTGCTGGAAACGCAGATTTTTGAAAAGGAAATTCTCAAAGCCGAGGGCGTCAAAATCAAGCAGAAATCGTTTTCGCTGCCCGGAATTGCCGATGGCTGCATCGTCGAATACGCCGTTAAATATCGCATGCCAAGCCCATACAGCGTTTGGATCATTCAAAAAGAAATCCCTCTCCTTGACGGTGAATATCGCTGGCTGTTTTATAACGGCAAGGGTTGGCCCTCCGGCTTCTATCAGCTTTTGGGGAACATGCTCACCCCGAACTACCTGTGGCTCAATACCACGCAAAAATACATCGCCGAACAGCGGCCTTCGATCAAGGAGCCAACGGAAGTCTTTTTCGCCGTCAACAACGTTCCGGCCTTTGACGCCGAACCGCATACGTTACCGGACGTCGCCCTGCAAGCCCAACTGCGTTGTTATTACGGCAGCCCGACGACGGCGGCGGCTTTTTGGGGACAAATGTCACAAACCCTGGCGTCGTCGCTCGAGAAATATACACGCAACAACAAGCGCGGCCGCGAAGTGGCGGCGTCTTTCACGGAGAACAAGACTAAAGATGGCAAAATCGCGGCCGCCTACAACTGGCTGCAAAGCAATGTCCGGAATGTCAATTATCTCGCCGAAGACAACAACGAAGAGTTTAAGGACAATAAATCTGTCGACGAAACGCTCAAGCGCGGCTACGGCACTCGGGAAGACATCAACTTCGTTTTCTACGATATGCTGCGCGAGATGAACATCGACGCCAAGATCGCGTATGTGGTCGACCGTGACGAGAACCTGTTTGCGCCCGATGCCAAATATTGGCAGTTCGACCGCTCGCTGGTGGCCGTGCCCAACTCGAACGGCCAGTATAACTTCTATTCGCCGGGGACTTTGCACCTGCCTCTAACACAAGTCCCGTGGTTCAACGAAGGCATCCGCGCCTTCGTCGTCGGCAGCATGACGGAGCAATTTTTCCCGGTGCCGTTCTCCTCCGCAGATTTGAATCGGACCCGGCGCATGCTCACGCTTCAGCTTCAAGACGAGTCGAAGGTGCACGGCAAGCTGACCGAGCAGCGCTTCGGCCACGGCAGCCGTTCGCTGCGGGTGGTGCTGGCGCAAACGCCTGCAAGCTCGCAGTGCGATAAGCTGCAAGAAGAACTGGAGAACGTTCTCTCCAAAGCCCAGCTCGACTCGATTTCGGCAACGGGAACGGACGGAACGGATAGACCCTTGATACTGAATTGCAACCTGAAAATGGATATGAACGCCCAACCCCTGGGAACAACACGACTGCTCGTGCGTCCATTCAGCTTATTCAAGCCGGACTCGAACGCATTTCAAGCCAATACTCGCCGCTATGCAATAATGTTCGATTATGCCCACGAGCTGGTGGAGACGATGCAGATTGACTTGCCCGAGAATTGGAAAATCGACGCCCTGCCAGCCGATTCTTCGTTTAGCAACAAAGCCGGCGAATGCCAGCTCAGTTTCCAAAACTTCGGCAAGACCTTGTCAGCGCAGCGCATGTTCCGGCTGAATCGGCCGTTTTGGCAGGCATCCGACTACGCCGACGTAAAGACGTTGTTCCAAGCCAGGCTAACCATGGGAGCGCTGGCAGTCGTGCTCAGAAAACCGGAATAAAACGTAAAGCGTAAATGTAAAACGTAAGGTGTTTTACTTCATCTTCTTCGCATTATCATCCGGATTACGATCAATCAGCTTTGCATAGGGATCGATGCCCGCTTCCACCGGCAATTCATCCACAACGATTTCAAAAGCCGTCTCCGGCTGGTTGATTTTGTGCTTCTTCAAATACAACTCTTTTTCATCCTTGCCCAGCACGCCGATATCGATCCAATCGTCAATGGGAATCTCCGTCTCAACGCCGAGTGTGTCAGCGCGCAGCTTTTTGGCTTTGACGGTTAACGCCACTTTGTATTTGCCTTCCGGCGTTTGCGTGTAGCTCGCCTTCTCGGCTTTATTCTCGTAAAGCGTGATGGTTTCAAACATATCCGTCAAAATGTATTGCAGCGAATCCGGCGTCGCCTCGCGGATATAGCTCAAAAATTCGAGCGAGGTGGTGTAAGGCGGCTCTTGATACGCCACCGTTTTGATGTATTTCGCCAATGCCGCGTTCAGCGCCTCTTCACCGATGTAATCCCGCAGCGCATACATGACGACACTGCCTTTGTTGTAGTGAATATACGGCTGGTTTTCATTCAAAATCAGCGGCTGCTCTTTGAGCAACTCGCTGCCGCGGCTGCGCAGATAGCGATCCAGTAGGTATTGTCTTCGTAGTCGCGGACGATCGCCGTCGCCATGAATGCAGTGATGACGAACACGCCAATGGCACTCATCGTGATCAGCATTTGCATGATGACGAACGGCGAATTTTTATTGACGTTGCCGATGGCGCCGCCGACTTGCACGGCATCGGTCGATGCCGCCAAAAACGTCATCGCGAAGAAGACGAGAAAAAAGATGTAAGCCATCGGCCGCTTCAGCCGCAGCTTCAGTTCGAAAAGAAAAATCTCTTTGAACATGGGCAAAACTCCCTCCGTTGCCGAAATTTTCGTTGCTACTGATGAGTTCCTGCGACGTTATGAGAACAACCAAATGGAAAAGACATTGGAATATGCGGAATGGGTTGGCGAACAATGCCTGTTAAAGCGCTTAAAAGAAAAAGCAAAAATCAGGTCGCCCAACGGATAGATGAACCCAACTGTAAAGCTTTTTCCGTTGGGTTCATCTATCCGTTGGGGCAATTGTTTTTTTAATCTATTTTGTTTTACGAGTCATCTTTCATATTGAAAAGTTGATCTCTTACGCCTTCGCCAGCGTCGAAAAATACACATCATCCAATCCCGCTTCAACCGCTTCAAACGTGCCATCCGGCTGCGTTTCGCTGAATACGTGAATAACTGTTTTCCCTGCAAACAGCCTGGTTGAAATGACTTTGAATCGGCTTTGACAATCCGCCAGCTCGCGCTTGTCAATCGTTTTCTTCCAGATTTTTCCCTGCAAATCGTGGATCACTTTCAACGGCTCGCCGGTGAGCAAAACCTCGCCCTCCGAGATGATGGCCATGTGGCTGCACAAATCGCTGACGTCGTCCACGATGTGTGTCGAGAGAATGACGACGATGTTCTCACCGATCGCACTCAATAAATTGTGAAAGCGATTGCGCTCCGCCGGATCGAGGCCGGCGGTTGGCTCGTCCACGATGATCAGCTTGGGATTTCCGAGTAGCGCCTGCGCGATGCCGAAACGCTGCTTCATGCCGCCGGAAAACGTGCCCAAATTTTTCTTGCGCACATCGTCGAGATTGGTCTGGTGCAGCAGCGCGTCGACCAGCTCCTTTCTCTGCTTGGCGTTGGTGATGCCTTTCAACACCGCGAGATGGTCGAGCATCATCTCGGCTGAGACTTTGGGGTAAACACCGAACTCCTGCGGTAGATAGCCCAGAATTTTTCTCACTTCATCTTTTTGTTTGACGACGTCCAGACTGTCGAGAAAAATGCTGCCCGCGTCCGGCTCTTGCAGCGTGGCAATGGTGCGCATGAGCGTGGATTTGCCGGCGCCGTTCGGCCCGAGCAAGCCAAACATGCCCGTCGGGATGGACAACGCCACGTTCTTCAGCGCCTGCACGCCGTTGGGGTAGGTTTTGGAGAGGTTGCTAATGGACAAAATCATGTTGAATTTTCTCCCTGTTTGTTCATTCAGTTTTGACAGGCTTTATGGCGACGATGTTTCATGAAGTTGGATTTTTTCAGTACGCTTGATGATAATAAGCGTCTTTTTAAAGAAGATTTGTGGCGGGATTATACTGCTGGAAGGTAAAATACTAGATGATTTTCGAATGGATAAATTCGCAGATTGGATGGAATACACCATATATGGACTTGCGTCATTCGATCTACGCAGCGCTTCTTACATCCGCGTACACGTCCGGCTTCGATTATATTCCAATAGAATGGCTATTAAAACAAATCTTTATGAGTCCCAATGCGCTCAAGGATCAACATATCATCTTCGATTTTGTATATCAAAAGGAAATCCGCTTCAATATGACATTCTCGATATTCTGACCATTCCCTCGCCAAGGTGTGATCCTTGTAATTACCGGACAGAGTTTTGCCCTTAGCCAACAATTCGATAACTTTTTTGAGGCCATTGAGAGATTTGCCCCGCTTCTTCATTCGCTGAACGTCTTCACGGAAATGGGAGCCTTCCTTGATCTTTAAAACACTTGCACCACGAATTTTACCGAGCTTGAGGCGCATTACCATTTATCCATTTCTTCAAAAAGTTCTTCGGGAGAATTATAGGTCTTCAGTCCATCCTTATTGCTCTCTGTCTGTCTAAATGCACGAATCGTTTCTTCGTTCGGGATTTTTACATCGAATGGAAATCCATTTTGCAAGACGACTTGGCGAAGAAAGATATTTACCGCCTCACTGATAGAAACACCAAGCCTTTTCAAGATTTTTTCGGCTTCATCCCTCAATTGGCTTTCCAATTGAATGTTTATTTGTGCGTCTTTGGACATGGTTGATTCTCCTATTTCTACAACAAATTTAACTTATTTAGCGAAAAACGCAACCTTTTTTTGCGATTCAAACGAGGCCTTGAACCTTTTACAAACTGGCGTGTATTAAGATAGGAAAATAAACATCAGGAGAGATTTCGATATGAAATCAATCAAATATCTTTTGTCGGGAATACTTCTCGTTGTTCCCATTCTTGTCCATGTTTTACTCTTCGCCCAAGCGGAGAGAACCAAGCCGGAAAAAGTTCATTATTACGCCCAAAAGATGATGCCACGAGAATGGTACGCGCAGCAAGCCGAGCTTTGGAAAATCGAAGCCGGCAAAGACTCCAAGAATGGCGAAGCTTGGCGCAATTATTATTTGGCGACCGAATATGCCAATCGGGATGGCGATCCTGCGGCGAGTGGGGCCAAACTGGCCCAAATTCTCAATGACATGCAGGCTGCCATCATGGGAAATGCGCTGCCGGACTCGTACAAATATCTCGCTGCCGAGAAGCAAGAAAGCCGCTTGCAAAAGGCCTTTTTCTCGGAAGCGGGACCGACGAGCTTGGCGAAATCAATACCTGGCTTGTATGAGTTTCTCATTTTAAAATACCGGCACGACGACGGGAATATTGCCATGCTCGAAGGCGCTTATCAGCTCCGTCCGGATGATCCCCAAACCTACGACGACCTGATCGTCCATTATGAAACGATGGGCAACGAAGCCAAAGCCAAAGAGTTTTGCGAGCGGCTTTATCAGAGCCAATATCTCGCGACCGGCTTGCTCGAATACAATTACAATGTTTTGATGTCAACCGAGAAAAACGCCCTTTTGTTCACGAACGGCGACAACGATACTTTTCCGATTTGGCTGCTCCAACGCGCCAAAGGCATCCGTCCGGATGTGACAGTTCTCAATGTACACATGATTGGCGAGCAAAACTATCTCAAAAGATTGCTGAAGACAAAGAATGTCGAAGTCGACTTGGAAAAGTTGCCCGACAAGGATGTTTACCGCTGCATCCCCGAGCTTGGCAAAGCGATCGCAGCGGCAAATCCGGCGGTTCCGGTCTATTTCGCTTTGACTTTGGAGGGGGCGCACACGAAAGGGTTGGCGAACAATCTTTATGTCACCGGCCTGGCCTCGCGCTACAGTTCCAAGCGCATCGATAACCTCGCCATGTTGCGAGAAAATGTTGAAGCCAACTTTCGGCTGGATTATTTGAAATTTGATTGGTATAGTGAAAATCATGTTTCAACCCCGTCCATTGGCGAAACGCTCAATACGAACTATGTCGCGCCGTTCATGATGCTGGCCGAGCACTGTGAAAAGATTGGAGAGCACAAAAAAGCCGAGTATTGGAAAAACTTTGCACTCGACATTGCCAGAGCGGCGGGCGACCAGGCATTAATCGAGCATCTCAAGAATAGAAAACCGGCTATGCAGTAAGCTTGCCCAATGAAGAGAGCAGTCATGTTTAAACACTATCTGACTATTGCTTGGCGCAATCTGCGCAAATACAAAGGCCATGCTTTGATCAACGTGATCGGCCTTGCCATTGGCATCGCATGCAGCATTCTCATTCTGGCATTTGTGCGCCATGAATGGTCGATTAACCGGAACTTTTCAAACGCAAAACAAATCTTTCGAGTGACCAGAATTTGGCAGCAAGAACCCAACATGGTCACGCCACCAACGATTGCGCCGCTCATGTTGGAAAATTACCCTGAGATCGTTCGTGCCAATCGGTTTACGGGAGGCTGGGTCATTGTAAACGCAGGTGAAAATAGTTTTCGCGATCGCATGTGGATTACAGACAGTACTTTTTTTGTCATATTTGATTTCCCTTTTCTTTATGGCAATCCGCAAGCCGCACTCAACAATCCGAATTCAGTGGTCTTGACGGAAAGGCTGGCGCAAAAATATTTTGGTAAAACGGAAGTACTTGGCCAAACCATCAAATTCCAACTCTGGGATGGTCAGGGACGTCGTGATTACAAGATCACCGGCGTTCTGAAGAATTTACCCTATAATTCAGTTACCTGCCTGGGCGACGATCCAAAAACCGAATTGTTCATACCAATGGTGAATGCGGGGGATTTCTATAGCAAAGAATGGTTGACTCAATGGGGTAACTTCAGTTTTATCACATATGTTCAGCTTAAGGATGTCTCGCAAGCGAAATCCGTGCAGCAAAAGCTACCAGCTTTGCTTGATAAGCATTGTCCGCCTGAAATACGTACCAATTTAGCATTGAAATTGGACTCGCTTGCCGAACTCCACTTGACTGACAATAATAAAGCGGTATTAAAAGTTATTAACGGACTGCTCTTTCTTATGTTTTTGATCATCATGATGGCAAGCATAAATTTTATGAATCTATCCACCGCCCGCTCTGTTTTGCGTGCCAAAGAAATTGGAGTGAGGAAAGTGCTTGGCAGCGTGAGAAAACAATTGCTGTGGCAGTTCATGAGCGAGGCAATTTTGTTGAGTTTCGTGGCTTTGCTTTTCGGCATGTTGCTGGCCGAGTCATGCTTGGGTGAATTCAAAGCGTTCTTTGGCAGAGACCTGATCTTGGATTATGGCAAAAACCTCTACACGTTACTTGCGTTGATTGGCTTGGCTCTTTTTGTGGGAATTGTTTCCGGCAGCTATCCCGCTTTCTTTCTCTCTTCGCTCAATCCTGTGCTTGCGCTGAAAGGCGGAGTGAAGTCCAGAAAAGCACAACTTTATATCCGCAGATTCCTGGTTATTGCCCAATTTGCGCTGGCTATCGTTTTCGCGATTGCGGCTCATATCACTTCCAAGCAATTGCATTTCATCTTACATCGTGACTTAGGATTTAACAAAGAGAGTGTGCTTGTCATTGCTTCTGTGCCACGAGAATGGAATTTGGCAGGCGTTAAAAAACTGGAGGTGATTAAACGTGAACTCATGGCAGATCCGGAAGTCTTGGCGACATCCATTTCTTTTGAAGTACCGGGGGGCGAAGGCTTTCGAGAAGCACCTTTAAGAAGGACCTTACGTTGGTCAAATGGAAATGAAGAGCGCTCAGTGCCTTCAGCAGATTGCAGAGTTGACGAATCATATATCGATGTATTCGATTTACAGCTTGTTGAGGGTAGATTTTTTTCGCAGGCTTTTTTTCATACTGATACGGCCAATTCAATTGTGCTGAACCAAGCCGCCGTCAAGGCCTTTGGGTGGGAGAGCGCAGAAGGAAAAACTATCAAAATTGAAGATTACACGTTCAAAGTTATTGGAGTGGTAAAGGATTTTCATCACGCTTCCTTGTATAATTCGATCAAACCGATGACATTCTTCTATGTCTACGCTTGGCCATATTATCGCCTTCTGTCAGTGAAATTTCGATCGAATAATTTAGCGGAAACTATATCCAATATTGAAAAGACCTGGAAGAGAATTTATCCCGAGGCCCCATTCGAGTACTCTCTGATGACCGATCTCATTGAAGTCAATTATAAGGATGTTATACGACAGATAAAGATCACCGGCATTGCCTCTTTGTTGGCGATCTCCATAGCCTGCTTGGGCCTATTAGGACTCGCTTCATTCACGGCAGAACGCCGCATCAAGGAAATCGGCATTCGTAAGGTGCTTGGCGCGTCGGTGACCAATATTCTTAGCTTGCTCTCGCAAGAATTTGTCAAACTTTTACTGCTGGCCAATCTCATTGCGTGGCCACTTGCTTATTTTTTCATGAATAAATGGCTGCAAGATTGGGCCTATCGCATCAAGATCGACGCTGGGATGTTCCTTTTACCTGGAGCACTATCGCTCGTCATTGTTTTGCTTACAGTCAGTTTCCAAGCCGTCAAAGCCGCACTGGCCAATCCGGTCAATTCCTTAAGATACGAATAAAAATTGATCCCGATTCTATAAATGCCGCTTCTCCAGAAGAAATACGATCTCTTCTCCGACGAAAGGCTGATGGAGCTGCTCCAACAAGGGGATGCCGCCGGACAGGAGGCGTTTGACGAGCTTTACGAACGGTACGGCCAGCGGATGCTATTTTATTTCCACAGAATGCTCGGCGGCGACCACGAGAAGGCGCAGGATTTTTTGCAGGAGCTTTTTCTGAAAATCGTCGAGCGGTCCTGTTTATTCAACGTCGAGCAACGTTTCCGAACTTGGATTTATACGGTGGCGCACAATATGTGCAAGAACGAATACCGGCATATAAAAATCAGCAAGATTATCGAGCCGGCGACGGATTTGGAAGCCATTGCACCGGCCATCGTAGATGAAGAAGAAAAGATGGAAAATGCGCTTGATTGGAAACGATTTCGCGCCGCTTTGTTTCAGGAATTGGCAAAACTCGACGAGAGTCACCGCGCCACTTTTCTTCTGCGGCATCAAGACGGTTTTTCCATCAAAGAAATCAGCGAAGTTTTGGGCTGCTCGGAAGGAACGACGAAATCACGGCTTTTCTATACCGCCAGGAAATTGGCAGTGCAATTAAGCGCTTTTCACCCTAAAGCGGACAAGCCGCAATTCCAAAAATTAACCGCGAATATACGCTAATCAACGCGAATAAAAATATTCGCGTCCATTTTAAGCTCACGGAATTGGAACGGCTCACGGAATTGAAATCTGAGATGTTTTACTTCCGTGAGATGTTCCATTTCCGAGAGCTAAGAATTTTAGAGTTTTTTCTTTTGCAAATTTTTCACTTTTAAGAAACCAATGGAAGCGAGGCATCTAAAATGAATGCAACAGATAAAAATTGCGCCAGTGTGCAAGATTTGCTGCTTAAAAAGGATTTTACCGATCTGACCGAGCACGAGAGCCTGATGTTGACTGAGCATCTGCAGCAATGCGAAGCGTGCCGCGCTTTTCAGCAGGTTTTGCTGAATGTGCAGCAAGCGATACAACCCGCTGCCGATGAGATGTTGGTTCCCAATCCGGCGATTCGCCAAAATCTCAGAAACAGAATACGCCGCGCCAAACCTGCTCGTCACGCCTCAAGCGGGCTGCGTGAGGTTTGGAATGTGCTTCGCGATATTTTAAGATTGAAAATTCCGGTTTATCAAGCCGTTTTGGGCACGGCGATTATTTTTGCCGTATTCATCGGAATCGACAGGCTGAATGCGCGTGGCGAGCGGGAGGTCTTGCAACGATTGCTGAGCGAGCAAAATGGGCAACAGGCCATAATTCCCTCCGAAGTCCCCCACCGCATTGCCCAAATCGACAGCCAGAAAATCGGGCGCAGCGTCGCCGAGGACAGCTTGTTGATGAAGTTTATCGTGACGGCGATGTGAGGAAAAATTCGGAGTAGTGTTTCTTCACCATAAGGCAGTAATCGAGCGTGACCTGCAATTCCGGCAACAACCGGCATCCGGATGTGCCCTGAATTGCATAAGTCATAATCACTTTCGCAACTTGAAAAGCCGAGCCGGGGTTAAACGCGGCCCGGCTTCTCGAGCATTTCCATAGCTCTGCTCTTACGTCATCGCGTTCTTAATGCGCTCCGGCGTCATCGGAAGCCGGAACAATCTCGCGCCGGTCGCGTCAAAAATCGCATTCGCGATCACCGCGCCCATGCAAATGATCGCCGGCTCGCCGCCGCCTTGCGGATCGGGATCCTTCGAATCGATCAGCACGGTCTCGATTGTGGGCAGCCAGGAGAAGCGGGGGAGTTGATAGGTGTCAAAATTCAAATCGGAAATCTGCCCGCCTTTGAAGTGCAGCTCCTCGGTCAGCGCGTAACCCAATCCCATGGTGACACAGCCTTCCATCTGGATTTTGGCGCCTTCGGGATTGATCACCAAACCCATGTCCTGCGCCGCGACCACGCGCTTGATCTGCACCCCGCCGGTTTCCTTATTAACTTCAACTTCCGCCATGACGGCGACATAAGCTCCCGCATCAAAGCCACACGCGATGCCAACCCCTCTGCCACTGGGCAACTTGCCAGGTTTCCAGCCGAACTTCTCTGCAGCGGCTTTGAGAACGCCTTGCACTTTTTCGTTCTTCAAATTTCTTAACCGGAACTCCAGCGGATCGACGCCCGCTTTTGCTGCCATGATATCAATTTGTGATTCGCGCGCGAACGTGTTGGTGTTGTTCGCCGGCGCTCGCCAGGGTCCAGTTGCAAACGGATGCGAGCCGGGAGCTCCTCGCGGAGCTGAGGCATAGACAGCCGTGCTGTGATGAGGAATGTCATAAAAATGTTGCGCGCCTCGTTCGCCGGCGCAATAAACGTGATAATCCCAAAACGCGATGCCGCCCGAATCCGAGAGACCGGATTTTATTTTCACAATCGCCGCGGGCCGGAACGAATCGTAGAAAAATTCTTCGGCGCGCGTCCAGGCAACTTGCACCGGCTTCCCAGCCAATTTGGCTAAGCGCGCGGCTTCGACGACTTGCTGGTTGCGTGATTTTCCGCCGAAGCCGCCGCCGACGTACGGCGTGATGACGCGCACTTTTTCTTCCGGCGCCTGTGGCGCCGCAGGCGCCATGCCAAGCGCTCGCACAATCTCGTCTTTGGCGCCGGACGGCGACTGCGTCGAGGCCCAAACGGTGATTTTGTCCCCTTCCATTTTCGCCGTGGCGGTGTGCGGCTCCATTGGCGCGTGCGCGACGTAGCTGTTCAGGTATGTCGTTTCGAAAGTTGCAGAAGCGCTCTTTTGGCCGGTTGCCAGGTTGCCGCCCTCAGCAACAACTTGCCCCTCCGGCGCCAGCTTCAGCAAATGATCGAAAATGCTTTGATCATCGACATTCGCTGCCGGCGTGTCAAATTCGGCTTTGATTTTTTTCAGAGCATTTTCTGCAACGTCGGGATATTTGTGGAGCACCGCCACCAAATCGCCGTCGCGAATGATTTGCACGCCGGCGATCTGTTGCGCCGGTGTCGTATCCACACTGACCAATTTGGCGCCGTGCGCCGGCGGACGCAAAATCCGCGCATACAGCAGATCGGGGAATTGGATATCTCCGGAATACTTCGCCTTGCCCGTCACTTTTTCCAAACTATCGCGTCGGGTCACGGGCTTGCCGATAACTTTGAAGTCCGCCGCACTTTTGACGATGGCCTTTTCCGGCAACTGGCACGCGATCTTCTGGCCTTTGGCCAGTTGCGCGTAGGTGACGCGATTGCTCGGTTTGGCCTTTTCCAAAACCACACCATCCGCGGCGATCAAACGGTCTTTGGGAACTTTGAGATGCTCCGAGGCCAGTTCCATCAGAACCGCTTTGGCCTCGGCGCCCGCTGCTCGCAGCGCCGGCCCGAAGAAGCGGGTGGACTGGGAGCCCCACGTGCCGCGATCCCACGGGCACAGGTCGGTATCGCCCATCACCATATCGATGACGTCCAGCGAAACCTCAAGCTCATCCGCCAGTTCCTGGGCAAGGGAGGTGACGATACCTTGTCCCATCTCAATCTTGCCGGTGAAGCAGGTAACGCGGCCATCTTCGCCGATGCGCAAATAAGCATTGAAATCCGTCGGGTAAGTTCTCTGCATGCGTTCCTGCTCTTCGAGCGAGGATGCAAAGCTGGTTGGTGTGGCCCACAGAACGATGATGCCGCCGCCCAAGCGTTTGAGAAAGTTGCGGCGGCTGAGCGGATATTTGGCGGCGATCTCCTCGAATTCGAGATCGAAATATTGTTCTTCTTTCATTATCTTGACCCTCCTTTCGCCGTGCTTTGGATTGCCTGCACGATACGCTGATGCGCGCCGCACCGGCACAGATTGTCATCCATGCCGGCAATGATTTCCGCGACACTGGGTTGGGGATTTTTCAATAATAGACCGTAAGCGTTGAGAATCATTCCCGGCGTGCAATACCCGCATTGCAGCGCATCGTGCTCCATGAAGGCTTGCTGCAGCGGATGCAATTTTCCGTTTTGTGCCAAGCCTTCAATCGTCATGACTTCCTTTCCTGCCACGTCCTGCATCCTTAATTGGCAGGATCGTACTGCTTCTTTGCCCAGCATAACCGTGCAGGCGCCGCACAGACCTTCGCCGCAACCGTATTTGGCGCCGGTCAGGCCAAGGTTAGCGCGCAGCACCCACAACAGCGTACGGTTGCCGTCGACCTGCAACCGCGTGGGCTTGCCGTTCAAGGTGAATTGAATTGTTGCTTCCATATTTGCCTCCAAATTGGATTGTCTTGGGCTAATGTAAAACTTGTTTGCCGATCAAAGAACTAATTCCCCTTTTACCTGCGGAACAGGTGCCCGCCATCGCCGAGCTTTTCCAAAATTTTGTAATGAGAGATGGTTTTGCCGATCATTGTGTCGATACCGGAAAAATCTTGCAAAAGATTGTATGTTTTTGTATGTTTAAAAAGTCAAGACAATGTACTTTAAATATCTTCCTGAGTCAAGGTGAAACTTATGTATGAACAAATCACGCTTCAGGTATCCGACCATGTCGTGCGACAGGCTATGCATGCGGCATTGAAAAGCCAACAACGGATTGAGGAAGTTCTGGCCAGATGGTTGGAAAAGACCGTCTCCGAGATGCCCGTGGATGAATTGCCGGATGAGGAAGTTCTGGCATTGACGGAACTGCAATTGGCGCCCACACAGGAAGCCAGCCTGAGCGAATTGTTGAGCCGCAATCGGGAAGGCACGCTGGATGCCGAAGGGCGGCGCAAGCTGGATGAGTTGATGCGTATCTACGAGCATGGTTTGCTGCGTAAGGCCCAGGCGCTTCGTGTTGCCGTACAACGCGGGTTACGCGAACCCCTTCAGCCATGAGCGCACCCGATATATCCACCTCTGTAAGGCAGCGTGTGCGAGAGGCTGCACTTCATCGCTGTGGCTACTGCCTTAGCCCACAAAAGTATGTCATGGGCAAACTGGAGATCGAGCACATTATTCCGCGTGCGCGAGACGGAAGTGATGATGAGTCGAATCTATGGCTTTCTTGCAGCTTGTGCAACAATTATAAGGGCTCACAAGTCACCGTCATTGATTCCCAGGACGGAACAATGGTTCCGTTATTTAACCCGCGTACTCAAACCTGGAATGAACATTTTCGCTGGAGCCCGGACGGTATACTGATCATTGGCCTTTCACCTATTGGCCGTGCAACTGTTGAAGCATTACAACTTAATAATGAAGTGGCCGTCGAGGTGCGGCGCAATTGGGTTCTGGCGGGCTGGCATCCTCCCAAGGAATAAAAACAAAAGCGTTTCATCCAGTTTCAGCAACCCTGCTTCAATCTTCGCTTTCAAACTTTGGCCTGTGACTGCGTTTAAGGATGAATTTCATGACGTTAAAAAATTGTCCTCGACCTCTTTGATTTCATAGATCGTGCAAATATTGGGATGATTCAGCGCCCCGCCCTTATATTCTATTTTGTTTGCGGCCTTTGGATTAATTGCAATCCTATCAAGAAAATATGACACCAATCCAAAAATGCAAGGGGTTTTTCAAAAACAAAAGGCGATCCTGAATGGAATCGCCTTTTGTACTACGATTTTTCATTCATTCCAAAATGGTGTCAGCCGCTATCTCCCATCCATCCCTCTCGCAAAGTTCTCATTACGAACGCCGGCGGGATAACGCCAATCCGGTTGTAACTTCAGGCCTTTTCAATTGAGAAGATATTTCATACCAAACACCAACTTGAAATTTTCTCCGAGCTGATCGGCGCCGTTCAGATTGTGGCGAAAAGGATAAAGCACAGAGGCCTCCAAGCGAAAAGACCTTGACAGCATCAACTCCAGCCCCGGAAAGACATAAAGAACTTCTCCTCCGCTGTTCGCAATGGACTGACCGTTGATTTTTTCCTTGCCGCGAAACTCGCCATACATGCCCAGCGAGATGACGAGAATCCTGCTGCTGAATGGAATCGGATATTTCGCCGTGATGTCGGCGTTGAGCCAGTTGCCGAAGCGGTACTCGTCAGCGCCGGCTTTGCCGCCGGTATTGAGCGAATAAAGAAAGTTGCTCGTGAGGCCGAAAGGGTTTTTGACATAGTTGAATGACAGTCCCACCAAATAATTCCAAGAACCCGTTCCCGGCTGAATGTGCGCATCCAGGAAATTACCGGCATTGTCCACAGCGTCGGTTATCCCCGTGGGAATTTTGATGCCGAGTTTCATTGCCAACAGCAAAGACTGTTTGTACCCGTATCGAGCCAAGAAGGTGTAGCGTCCCAGGAAACTGATATCTCCAATGCTGAACACAGAACCGGCGGTGGTGTGACTGTGATTCGAGCCCTGGTGATCGGCTTCGCCACCGTTATGACCATGTTCATCGTGGCCGTGCACCTCATCCGCTTTCACAGAAATGGCTCTTCTCACGATTGGCAGAATTCCGACGAGCGCCACACTTTCCGACAGGCTGTAGAACGCCGTCATTTGTGTGGTAAAATGCGTTTCCTTGAAGTTGAACTCTGTCAGGGCATGAACCCTGACAGAGTGGTTCAGCGTTACACTAACTCACATCATTCGAGTTGATCTCAAATGTGATCATAAACCCGTTGGTGCCTTTGAATTCGAACGGCTTATTGCCGGCCCGATATGCTTCGACCTCGTTGGGCATCAGAATGAAACCTTCATGGCGAGGCGCCCACCAGTATTTGAGATTATGAATCACAACCTGTTCGTCGGTCAGGCCCGGGAGGCGATTCAACACCACCTCCGCGGTTCTACCGCCGTTCAACCTGGCTTCGGCATGATCCTTCGTTGCCTGCCATTCGATCCGGCCTTTTGGCGCAACCGTGAAGGATTCCCATTTCACCGGATACAGCGCGTTCAAAATCGTGAGAATCGCTTCCTGTTGCTCCTTGGTTACCGCGGCATCGAATGTCACATCAATCCAGCCAAAATGACCTTGTGAAAAATCACCACCCAGGACATGCGATAACTCAAACTGGCCTAACTTGAATTCGACGACAGAAAATGTATTTTCAATCAAATCTAATTACAACCAAAACAAGGCGATTGCGCAATTTGAGATGAAAGACTTTTTTCGTTACGATGCCTCTTGTGTCTTATTGGTACGCTGGCGCTCTACCTCGCTCCGAAACTCCCTCGGCGCCGCCCCAAACTGCTTCTTGAAACTGTTGGTGAAATTGGCTTGATCGGAAAATCCAACCTGATAACAGATTTCAGCCACGTTGCCGGCGCCTTGCTGCAACAAATCGGCGGCGCGTTCCCGAAGCTTCGGGATGGAACGGATCAATTGGCCCGGCGGCTGGCCGATGAGGGCGTGGAGCTTGCGATTGAGCTGTGAGATGTTCAAGTAGATTTTGCCGGTAGATGCATTTGACACGGCAGCCATGCAAAACAAATTACGGATGCACCCAACGCTCTCCTGTCTTTTTTCTTGATTTTCTGCAAAAAGTATGTTAGTTTTTATTGAATCAGAAATTTTTTTATTATCTGACGTTATGATTGATTAAACCAAGAGAAGACGTTATGGGACTTTCCCAGCCTGAAACGACGGAAGCAACCGCACGGATTACCCGGAAAATTGTGGAACGTTTTCACCCACAGCGTGTCATTCTATTCGGCTCTCGTGCGCGCGGCGAGGCAGACAGTGACAGTGATTATGATCTGCTTATTATCGCGCCTTCGGATAAACCTCGTTGGCAACGCACGGTGCCGGTATTTCGTGCGCTGGCTGGAATGGGTGTCCCCAAAGATATTGTCTGGTGGACGCCCGAAGAGATCGCAGAGTGGAACGGCGTAAAATCACATTTCATCAATACCGCCCTTCGCGAAGGAAAGGTTCTTTATGAAAACTCCCTTTGATAACGCCAAAGACCTCTTGGAAAAAGCGAGCAATGACTTGGTGGCAGCACGAGCCACGATAGCTACCGGTCAAGCACTGGACACGGTTTGTTTCCATGCACAGCAAGCCGTCGAGAAGAGTTTGAAAGCAATACTGGCGTTGCATGATATTGAATACCCGCGACGCCACGATTTGGATGAGTTGATAGAATTGGTCAGGCCACTTCACCTAGAAATCATTCCATACGAAAATCGTATCATAACCTTGGCTCCTTTCGCCGTTGAAATCCGGTATGACACTTTGTTCGACCCCTCCAGCGAAGAAGCTCATGAAGCGCTGAACCTTGCAGTAGAGTTTTGTGCATTCACCGGCAAGATCGTTGAAGCACAAGCTCCCAACATCCACAGCAAAGAATAAATCCAAAACTACTTTATATTGTTCTTCCGAGAATATCCATTTTTTATTTTCAAGATTCCCCCTCCCTCCGAAACTCCCTCGGCGCCACCCCAAACTGCTTCTTGAAACTGCGCGTGAAATTGGCTTGATCGGAAAATCCAACTTGATAACAGATTTCAGCCACGTTGCCGGCGCCTTGCTGCAACAAGTCGGCGGCGCGCTGCAGGCGCATGGAACGGATCAATTGGCCCGGCGGCTGGCCGATGAGGGCGTGGAGTTTGCTGTTGAGTTGTGAGACACTCAAGTAGATTCTGCCGGCAGATGCATTTGACACGGCAGCCGTGCAAAACAAAGTACCCTCTTTTTTACCCTCTTTTACGGATATTACCCTTTTTTCGCCACGTTGCGCCAGGCCCGCGGCCCAGGCCTTCAACTTTGCCGGCTTTTTGTAGATCACGCAATACCCGGCGTACCATGTCGCGGCTGATTCAACGATCCTTGTTCTGCTCGATCAGCCTCTCAAGACTGATGTAACGCCCAACCTCAAACCCGAGATGATAACATTGTAATTTTTTTATTTCTTGCATTAAATATGAAAAAAACTGTTGAAAGTCTTTATCGCAACAACCTCTCCCTCACCTCCATCCCCCGCAATGCGGCAAAAAGCATCAGCCCTGCCAAAACCAACACGCCGAGGCGATTCTGCCACATCCATAAATTCCACGTTGCCGGATCGAGGCGGCGAGGCACTCGATAGGGATTGAGAAAAAGAAAATAGCGTGTTTCGTCAAGGAAATCTGTAAACATCAACATCAGCACCAACAGACCGGCGGCAACCATGCCGGCGGCAAAACCGCTGCGAAAGCGCACCGCGAAGTAGAGCGTCATGCTGCCAACGAAAAATGTTGGCACGAAAGCATGCAACGCCATGCCGATAATTGGTATATCCGTGAAAGTAAAAAAAGCCAGGGCGCTGAGCGCGAACGCCAGAATCAGCAGAATCGCGTTGAGCGTGCCGAGACGCAGCAGCCAAACTTTATAGCGCGAACCGGCAGTCGTAAACATCACCTCCAGCGTGCGATTATCTTTTTCGGAAGTGATGACTTGCATGCTCAAATACACCGCCAGCGCCGAAAGTGGAAATTCCAAAAGCCAGGGCAATACAGCTTCCATGGGCATGCGCTCTATCACCGATTGGTTGTAGTTGATAATGTAGGCCACCACGAAGTAGGTCAAAATGCCGGCCATGAACCAGACGAATTTGTGCGAGAAAATGATCCGCGCCTGCAAACGGAAAATCTCCCACGCGATGGAAAGTTGCGCGCGGGCAGGCAGCTCGGCAAAGCGGGAATGGCTGGAACTGGAGTGGTGGATTGTTGGAGTAATGGATTGTTGGATTGTTGACGTGCCGGACATGGATGATACTTTCTTTGTTTTGAGATGAGTATTCTGCCAAATCAAACAGTTTGATTTCTGGCGAATTTTGCTGTAAATTTGATCACGACAAAGTCAAATTTACAGGTATTTCGGTTTAATACAGCATCGACTGCCAAAAATTTTTGTTCGCGGCGTGAAGTGGTACGGCGCTGAGTTCTGAGTCACGCGGCGGCATTGTCGTGACGCGCGGAACCGAAATCGAACGGCTCGACGAAACCGGCAACATTGGGAGCGTGCCGACGCATCGGCTACCGGCGTGACGAAGAATTTCTTCAATATCGATAATTTCAATGTGGCTCTCTTGACAATTGGAAAAAATCTGCTTATCTTTATTTGCAACTCGTTTCATAAAATTACTTCTAAAAGTTTCATTGTAAAGGAGAAAAAATGGAAGTTTCCCCAATAAAATTACACCAAATTGCCAGCCAGCTCCCGCTCCCACAATTAAAAGAACTCATTGACTTTGCTGATTTTCTCTCGTTTAAATTGGCAAAAGAAAACGGAAAGATTCTTAAAAAATCTTCGCGCGGGAAGCAGCTTGATTGGCCGGTGATTAAAGACGTGAAATTCATTGGCGACCCCTTGCTGCGTCGAGAAGATATGTACGACGAATGGGGGCGATAGAAATGCCGAATGACCTGACGTTTGTGGATACCAATATATGGGTAGCTCGCGGTATTGAAGATCACATCTTTCATCAGCGTGCTCACGATAAATTGAACTTTCTTTTAGAGCAGGAAGATTTGCTCTGCACCTCAAATCAGATCATCCGAGAGTTCATTTCTGTATGCTCTTGATGTTGGCGCATGGGATAACTCGCTTGGTGACTTTTAATCCTGATGATTTCAAACGTTTTTCTGAAATTGAAATCCTTGTGCCGTAATCTTCTTACCTTGATAATCTCTCCCTTAATTTTATATTTTTAAGAAGAAAACTCGCTTCAACTATTTATCTTGCTGCTCTGTGCAATGCCGCCGGAAAAAAAGATAGGGTAACGGACAAGCTATATCTACAGCGGATGCCAGCCAACCTCCACCCATCGCCGTCGGATAGCAACAAGGCGAGTATCATTAAGGCGAAGAGCGACAACCGTGGCTCGACCGATAGCAGTCAAGCCGATGATCTGAGCGCCATCCTCACTCCAAGCGAAATGTTCTCGCCAGACCTGCGTACGCGGATTGAACAGCGGCACACCTTGGCCAGTTTCCGGATCCATTGCCTCGGTTTGGGAGCTTTTGTGTGAGTTGCACGGTCGGCAAGCCAGCCAGAGATTCTCCTCCGCATCGACGCCGCCAGCCGACAAAGGAACAATGTGCTCGACTTCCAAAGTGCCCCATACATACTCCTGGCGACTAAGGCAGTAACCACAACGTTCGCCCGCTTGTTGACGCACGCGTTCGCGCAATTCCGGAGGAATCCGGTTTCTGTTCATGGCTCCAACGGCGGCCGTAATCCACGTTTGACGGCCTCGACCAAAGCTTCGGTTTTACGCCACCAACCGCTATAATAAATCAGCATGAGTGACAACAGCTCCGCGGCCTCTTCTATGGCTAACTGTTTCTCACGCTGTTTGTGCAGCAAATCGCTGAGTCGTTCGTCCTGGTCGGCAGGCATTTGTGACGTCGCCACAGCCATAACTCTTTCGTCATCAAGCTGGTTGATTGGCTCTCCCCCCGACATGGCATCACCTAACGTCGGCAAAGCAAACGCCAAAGCATCAGTTAGAATGCTGGAGACATTTAATTTGGTCGCTTGGGAAAGGCGCGCCGCGTGTTGAAAAACGTTTTCAGGAATCGACAGAGTAACTTCAACCATTTTATTTCTCCAAATTTTCCTTTCCAGTAATGTACAAGCCTATATTAAAAGAAACAAGCAAAAAATCCGCTAGATTATCTCTTGCTTTGCAGCAAAAACACATACGCATCCTCCAGCGTCGGCTCCACCGTTGCCGCTTCCGAGCCGGCCACCGGTGTTTCACTGAAATGTCAATCAAGCGGAAGGCTCTTGAGCTGAGCCGTCACATCATCATCACTGATCTCTTTCGTCACGTAGATTTGGGCAATGTCTTTGGCTTGGCAGGCAAGATACCAATGTTCAAGGATGTTTTTTAGTGATAGCGGCTTACGGATTTCTTTGCGGCTCAACAGTTCCACAATAGCAGATAGATCAAAATTAAACTCTTTGTTTATTGCGCAATTGGAGTTCTTGCCTACTCAATAATTCGATGGTCATAATAGAGGCGCCATTTTGCATTAAAATTTTTTGCGTCTGAAGTCAGGCGACTGTATCCGTTGCGGCCTTTGACCGAATCATAAAGCTCATTGGAATTGGCACCAAGTTGATCAAGCAAAAAGCCAGTCGCCCGTCTGAGTGCAAGATTACAGCGAATGGCATAATTCTGAAGCTTGCCAAAATCAAATTCATCGGTATGCTCGGTTAATTTTTCCCAGACCAGATTCAAAGAATACGTGTCCTTGCGCAAATACAGATAATCCAAAACCACCTTTTCCAAGTCGGCAATCTTCACTAATTTTCCTTCCACCCGTTTCTCCGAAAAGCCAAAGTAAAAATCGTCCTGTACCTTGGAAAAGGTGAAAGCAAAACCCTGGAAATGATACTGCCGCGTTCTGGTATTGGTAATGGCTGTGACGGATTGCAGCAATTGATCGACGAGGCCATAGTAAAACAGGGCTGAGGAGAGGGAGATATAAGAGCGGTTATTCAAGGCGTTGGAAATCCGGAGCAATGAAACGTTATTGGCCGCCAGCGAGGTCATATCGGAAATCACGACATACAGCCCTCTTTTGATCCTGACCAACCAGCCGCGTTGCGCCAGTCGTGCGAGCTGTTGCCTGAGCTCCGCGCTCCGGTATTTGCCGTTAAAGACATGTTTCAGATCATCAACACTGACTAAATGCCCATAATGAGCAATGGCTTGCTCCAGCAGATCAGCGTCTTTTTTGGACAAAATTGTACTTATTGTAGCCATATAGTTTTAATAATCTGCGACTTTCTGGTATCGATATATACAAAATGAAAAAAATATGCAAGTTTTTTCCCCTTTTGCGATTAGCTTTGTTTATATACTCGTTACGGGTTATTTTGTAACGTCATTGCGAGCGTTTTTCAGCGAAGCAATCCTTTGAAAATCAAGAGATTGCTTCGGCAAAAAGCGCCTCGC
>JAKEEU010000330.1 GCA_022616415.1 Candidatus Zhuqueibacterota bacterium
GCGAGGCGCTTTTTGCCGAAGCAATCTCTTGATTTTCAAAGGATTGCTTCGCTGAAAAACGCTCGCAATGACGTTACAAAATAACCCGTAACGAGTATAGCTGCTTCTGCGAGCGTTGCCAACGATTAGCGCCATTACGGATTATGTGTTTACGAATTACGCATTATCCAGCAAGCCCATGCCACCCAATCCGCATCCGCTCATTGTGCATTTCCCGATCGCGCTGTTGATGGCGTCGATATTTTTTGATGTTGTTGCGTTCTGGAGCAGAAAAGAAGCTTTTGAAAAAGCCGCAAAATGGAATTTGGCTTTGGGCATGCTGACGGGAATTGCCGCCGTCATTTCAGGTTTGCTTGCTGAAGAAAGCGTGCCGCAATTCCCGATTATCCACGAAACCGTCGAGCGCCACGAGACGCTGGCGTATATCACGCTTGGCGTGTTTGCAATTTTATTCTTATGGCGATTTATAAAGGATGGGAAATTCTTTGAGCGTTGGCGCGCTTTTTATCTGGCGCTGGCAGTCATTGGAATTTTGATTCTCGGCGCGACGGCCTATTACGGCGGTGAGCTGGTTTATAAATTCGGCGCCGGCATGCCGTCACAGCCATGGTGGCGGAAATAAAACCGTGGCACAGACCGCCGGTCTGTACGTCACCGATAAAGTGCTGCGATTTGTAATCTATCAATTATTTGTGGACAGCTACACATGTCATGCTGGAAGCATCTTGTTTGTCTCAAGCACTGTGCTCGATATTAAACAAGATCCCTTCGGGATGACATTTCGCTTCCTCCGTAACTGAGGATTACTACGATTTGACAAATAAAACTATTGAGGCAATTAATGAAGAAGACAATTGCTTTATTTTTTTTCTTGCTGATGGCAAATTTCCTAACAGCGCAAACCGATCCTACGCCGGAAAAGCGCTCGTTGCAAACCGAAATTCAAAATGAGCTGGCGTGTTTTTGCGGCTGCGGCATGACCATTCAAGGCTGTCTCGGCGGCATGACTTGCAGCGAGTCGCGCGCGGTCAGCAAAGAGGTTGCGGCCTTGTTGGAGAACGGCAAGGGCAAAACCGAGGTTTTGCAGGCCATGGTTGCGCAATATGGCGAGAGCATTCTCGCCGCGCCAACCAAAGAAGGCTTCAACCTCACCGCGTGGATTTTGCCCTTCGTCGCGTTGATCGTCGGCGGCTTCATCGTGGCCAAAGTGATTTCCGGATGGAAGCAGCAGGCGCATCGTTCAACCCAACTTCAGACTGCGGCTCCGAAACAAGCCGAACAAACTTCGGTTTCTAATCAATATGCCGAGCGGTTGGAACGCGAGCTGCGAGAGTTTGATCGCTGAGTGTATCCGGAAAAGTTTTTGCTATTTTGCAAGGATTTCATTTGTAACTGAATACGCCAGATTTTCAGAAAAACTAAAAACTGGAGCCTCTTCGAGGCGACCTTAAAGTTTAAAAAATTTCCCAACGGATAAAAGCGGCCAACGGATAAGAAAAATTTTGTTAATCCGTTGGTCCCGCCTTGGCGGGATTATCCGTTGGTCTTCATCTATCAGTTGGGGGTACAAAACTTTTAGAATTTTTTTCTGAGTTTGGTCGTATAAGTGAACCTAATGGCGATGGACGTTGACAATGACCCGGAATGAATTGCTTGAAATCATCGTAAATAAGGAAAATTCGGGCATCGAGTTCAAGCGTGATGACATTCGCCCCGAGCAGCTCGCCAAGGAAATCGTCGCGTTTGCAAATTTCAAAGGCGGCCGTGTCTTGCTCGGCGTTGAGATAAATGGCGCTATTTCAGGAATCACACGCCCGCAGTTGGAAGACTGGGTGATGAACGCCATTTCCGGGCGAGTGACGCCGTAGATTATCCCGTATTACGAAGAAGTCGAAATCGAGCCAGACAAACGCGTCGCCATCGTCGGTATGGAAAGCGGCGCAAACAAACCATACGCGCTGCGCGACGGCGACCGCCTGGATTTTTTCATTCGCGTCGGTTCGGAATCCCGCCGCGCCGATCGGGATACGCTACGCCGCCTGTTTCAAGCTTCGGAGAGCATTCATTTCGAGACCACGCCTGTCAGCGGCGCCACGTGGGAACATTTTGACCAGGCGCGGATACGCGGTTACTTTCAGCTCATCCGGCGTTTTAAAGAATTGCCCGGCGAGCAGGATGATGCGGGCTGGGAACGCCTGCTCATTAATAACGATTACATGATATCAACCGAGCAAGGCAAGGTGGTCGCAACCGTGGCCGGCTGTGTGCTCTTTCAAAAACAGCCTTCGCGCTTTTTGCCGGCTGCCGGTGTCAATGCTGCCGCGTTTCGCGGTTTGGAAAAGGAATACGATTCTTTAGCGCGCGAACGGTTTGATGCGCCAATGGTTGCACTCCCTCGCAAGCGCCATCCCGCAACCCACGGCTTGCTCGAAGATGTTCTCGCTTTCGTTCAGCGCTACACCAGCGGCGAGATGCTGCAAGGTGCCCGCCGCGTCCGGCAATGGCTTTATCCAAAAGAGGCCGTGCGCGAAGCGCTGCTCAACGGCTTGATCCATCGCGACTGGACAATTCCGACAGATTTGGAATTAGCGATCTATTCAGATCGTTTGGAAATCGTCAGCCCCGGCGCTTTGCCCAACACGGTAACGGTTGAAAAAATGAAGGCCGGCGTGCGGATCCCACGCAATCCGATCATCATGAGAACCATGCAGGACTGCGGCTACGTGGAAGCGATGGGCATGGGTGTTCGCAATATGATTCGCAACATGCTGGCGCACAATGGCACCGAGCCGGAGTTTATCGAAGCCGAAGACCGTTTTACCGTCCGGCTTTGGCGTGAACGAAAAACTGTTTGAGCTCAGTTTTTAAATCGAATTTAATTTTTCTCAAGGAAGGGAATCCATGGTCGAAATTATCGGCATTATCCTGGCCATTCTCACGGCGCTTTTCGTCGGCTATCCGCTTTTGCAAAAGCGGCAGCAAAAGGTCAGTTTCGCGTTGAACCACCGGGCCCAGGAGCTGGAAGCGCGCAAAGCCGAAATCTACGCCGCGATTCGCGACATCGATTTCGATTATCGCATGGGCAAACTGTCGCAGGAGGATTATGAAACGCTGCGCGAGCAATACAAGACCGAAGCCATTGGCATGATGAAGCAGATCGACGAGATGCAGCTCGGCAAGTCTCATCGCAGCGCGAAGGCGGCCGCCGTCGCCAAAACCCATTCGCGTTTTTGCCATCATTGCGGCCAGCCGGCAGCAACGGCAGATCGGTTTTGCAGCGCTTGCGGAGGGCAACTAGGGTGAGCGTTCCGCTCTCAGCTCCTGCCATCGAAGTCAGAAATCTGGTCAAAACCTTCAGCGAGTTTTATGCGCTGCGGGGCATCTCTTTGCAAATTGCCACGGGAGAATGCGTGTCGATTTTTGGCCCGAACGGCGCCGGCAAAACCACGTTCTTGCGCATTCTCTCGGCGATTTCCCGGCCCAGCAGCGGCGAGATTTTATTCGACGGCAAGCCGTTGCCAGAAGTGGTGTTTTCCATTCGCCGCCGGCTTGGCGTCATCGGCCATCAATCCTTTCTTTACGACGATCTTACCGCCGAGGAAAATCTGCTCTTTTACGCCCGTTTGTATGACGTCACCCGCCCGGCAGACCGCATTCGTGAGATTCTCAACGAAGTCGGCTTGCGCGAGCGCGCTCGTGATCGCGTGCGCACGTACTCGCGCGGCATGCAGCAGCGCTTGTCCATTGCCCGCGCCATGCTGCACGATCCCGCCCTGCTCTTTCTCGACGAGCCGTACACCGGTCTCGATCAGCACGCCGCCTCAATGCTCACGACGTGGCTGGGCAAATTGCGCTCGGAACGGCGCACGATTCTGCTGGTGACGCACGACCTCGAGCAAGGTTTGGCTCTCGCGGACCGCGTGGTGATCTTTTTGCGCGGCAAAGTGGCATGGGAAAAGCCGGCGAACGAGATCGATCAGCAAACGCTGCGGCAGCTTTATTTCGATTTGGTGGCAAATTCGGAAAGACAGCATGGGGGAGGACTATGAACGAGTTGAGCAAGCTGATGGTGCTCGTGTGGAAAGATCTGCTGGCCCAGTTTCGCACCAAAGAGATGATCTCGTCCATGTTGATCTTCGCGCTCATCGTCGTCGTGGTTTTTAATGTTACGTTCGACCCGGGCAGCCGCGCCGCCGCTGAGGCCGGCCCCGGCATTTTGTGGGTCGCTTTCACATTTGCCGGCGTTTTAGGCTTGCACCGCGCGCTCATTCACGAAGTGGAGCGCGGCTGTTTGCACGGCCTCATGCTGGCGCCGGTGGAGCGCGGCATCATCTTTCTCGGCAAGGCCATCAGCAACGCCATTTTCATTTTCCTGATCGAGTTGCTGACGTTTTTACCCTTCACTGTATTTTTTAATATTGATTTCTGGAAGGGTCTCGATAAGCTCGCTGCGATTTTTTTTCTCGGCACGATTGGCTTTGCCGCGGTGGGCACGCTGTTGAGCGCCATCTCAGTCAACACCCGCACGCGCGAGATCATGCTGCCGATTTTGCTCTTCCCCATCGAATTTCCAGTCATTCTCTCTGCGGTCAACGCTACCGCCGGCGCGCTCAAAGGCCAAAGCTGGAGTGAGATCGCGGGCTGGTTGAAAATACTGGCGGCATTTGATTTGATCTTTCTGCTCGTATGTTTTGTGACATTTGAGTACGTGCTGGAAGAGTAACGCAGCCCCTACTGGCATAGCCAGATGGCTCGTCTGCAGAAGTAAACCGCAATTAGAAAAATCCGAGAATTTTATTTTTCCAACAGATGAAAACATCCGTTGGAAAATTTTTTAAAAAATCCGAACGTGACTGAAAATGGCGAATACAAATATAGCCCCCAAACGCCTTGCCAGTTTCGACCTCGGCACCAACACGTTTCTTCTGCTGGTCGCCGATGTCGAAGATGGCCGGATCGAGCCGGTGTATGAGAAAGAAACCATCGTCCGCCTCGGCAAAGGCGTGGACGCCGCGGGAAATTTGAACGTCGAAGCGATGCAGCGCGGGCTGGCGTGCCTGCAAGAATACGCCGCGCTCGCCAAACAGCACGGCGCCGGGAAAGTTTTTGCCGTCGGCACCAGCGCGCTCCGCGATGCGGCCAACCGTAGCGAATTTCTCGAAGCAGCTTTTGAGAAAATCGGGCTTCGCATCGAAATCATATCCGGCGAAAAAGAAGCGCAACTCACCTTCGCAGGCGCGCTCTCGAACAAGCCTGATCTGCCGAGTCCGATTGCGGTTTTGGACATCGGCGGCGGCAGCACCGAAGTCGTTATCGGCGAGGCGAGGCAATTGTCGGTTGGAAACGAGCTTTCTCTCAACGCGCGCAGTACCGATATTGGTTCCGTCCGCTTAACGGAACGTTTTGCGAAAAGCGATCCGGTGCAGCCCGAAGAAGTACGACGCATTCGCGAACAGGCCGGGACGATGATGCGCGCCACCTGGCCGCCGGAAAGCCTGGCGCCGGTGAAAACCGTGATTGGCACCGCCGGCACGATTACGACGCTGGCCGCCATGGCGCTGGCGATGCACGAATACGATCCTCGCCGCATCGACGGCTATTTATTGACGCGGCAAAAGCTTGGCGAAATCGTCGCCGAATTGACGCGGCACACGATTTCGGAACGCCGACAAATGCCGGGCTTGTCCCCTGCCCGCGCCGATGTGATTCTTGCCGGCGCGTTGATTCTCGAAACGTTTCTCGATCTCCATCAATTCGCGGAAATATTGGTCAGTGAGCGGGGGCTGCGATACGGCGTCTTGGTCGAACAAGCCGCACGGACGTTATAAAGCTTGCAATTTCATCTAAATTGATGTAAATTGGAACAATTCCATGACGGCAAAAAAATCTCTTTTGTTGCTCTGTCTTCTTTGTCTGAGTTGCGCTCTCTTGGTCGCCTGTCATCCGGCGATCAATTATCTCGACCCCGAAGGCCCGAAGTTCGCCGGCAACTTTGCGCCAGGCAACGCCGTTTTCAGCGACACCGTCAAAATCGTCACTTTCAACATCGAGTTTGCCCAAAAAATCGATCAGGCCATCCTTGAATTGAGCGCAGTCGAAGATCTCAAAAATGCCGACATTATTCTGCTGCAGGAGATGGACGAGCAAGGTTCCGAGCGCATCGCACAAGCTCTGAAGTACAATTTTGTCTATTATCCGGCCATCCGCTACACGCGAGAGAATCGCAACTTCGGCAACGCCATTTTAACCCGATGGCCGATTGGTTACACCAAAAAAATTATTCTGCCTTTCGAGGCGCCGGGCAACAACACGAGAAGAATAGCGGCGGCGGCAGCCATTATGATTGGCAAACTTGAAGTCCTGGCGTATAGTCTTCATACGGCCACCATCGTGCAACGCGAATCCAAACGGCTGGCGCAAGTGGATTCCGTGGCGCGAAGCATTCCGCCGGACGTCAACCTCGTCATCGTTGGCGGCGATCTTAATACCGTCTTTGAAGACAATATAACCGAGACTGAAAATATTTTTCTTCATCACGGACTTATTAGAGCCTCAAAAGGCTCGGGACCAACGAACAAGCCCAAGCCATTCAGCCAAACTTTGGATCACGTCTTTGCCCGCGGCATGCATGCGCTCAGCGTTGGAACCTTTAAAGATAGCCAGGCAAGTGATCATTTGCCATTGTGGGTCAAGCTGAAAATCGAATAGGGCCTTTATTTCTTCATGGATGCTCGATACTTTTACCTTGGCCTCTTCGTCTGCGTCGCCGGTTGTAGTCAAAAAACGAATGCACCGTTGCAATGGCGCGAGGTTGCTTCTCCCGCCGGCCCCGGCAGCAACACCCCGAATCTTTTCACAGCCACCGACGGCCGGATTTTTTTAAACTGGACCGCGCAGCTTGCAGACAAGCGCCATGCTTTGCGTTTCGCGGTTTACGAAAATGGGGGCTGGACAACGCCGCAAACGATTGCCGAAGGCGACAATTGGTTTGTCAACTGGGCGGATTTTCCCTCGCTCGTTGCGTTTGCAGATGGCGCGCTGGCTGCCCATTGGCTGGCGAAATCCGGCGAGGGCACTTACGCTTATAACGTGAATATCGCGCTCTCAAAGGATGCCGGAAAAAATTGGGGCAACGCCATCCTGCCGCATCGCGACGGCACGCCAACCGAGCACGGCTTCGTTTCGATGCTGCCGTGGCAGGATGATCGAGCGCTTGTCGTGTGGTTGGATGGGCGCAACTTCGCCCAATTGTCGAACGGCCATCATGAAACGGCCGTGCCAACGGAGGAAATGACGCTGCGGCGTGCCACACTGGACAAAAACGGCGAGATGCACGATGAAGCGCTTTTGGATGCGCGCGTGTGCGAATGCTGCCAAACCGACGCCGCGCTGACGGCAAATGGCGCGGTGGTCGTTTATCGCGATCGCTCCATGCAGGAAATCCGCGACATCGGTATCGTGCGTTTTCATAACGGAAGCTGGACCGAGCCAAAGATTTTGCACGCCGACAATTGGGAGCATCACGGCTGCCCGGTCAACGGCCCGGCCGTCGCGGCCAATGGCGCGTTTGTGGCGGTGGCTTGGTACACGGCAGCGCAAGACACGCCGCACGTACGATTGGCTTTCTCAAATGATGAAGGCGCCACTTTTGGTCAACCTATTGAGGTCGGCGGCGGCGACCCGATTGGCCGCGTCGATTTGATTTTGCTGCCGGACAACTCAGCGCTCGTCAGTTGGATGGAACAGATGGAAAGTGACGGCGAGATTCGCGTGCGCCGCGTTCGTGCGGATGGCTGGCGCAGTGAATCGCAAACCGTCGCCCAATCAAGTGCCAAACGCGCCAGTGGTTTTCCGCGCATGGCACGCCATGAAAATGAGATTGTCATTGCTTGGACGCAAGTTGGCGACCCCTCGACGGTGCGCACGGCTGCAACAAAACTTCAAGACAATAAATGAGATGGGCAGTATGAAATTAGCAAGCCTCTGATATTGAATTATGCACAATTTAATAGAACCCCATGCCCCTGCTTGGATGTCATTCTGAAGAACCCTGTTACAATCCAAATTCAGATTTAGAATGAAAAAAGATTCTTTCAGAATGACATCTCCATTATTTTTGAGACTAAAGACATGCCGCACCCATCGCCACACACACGCAACCGTCTGCTCGTCATCACGAGCCTCGCACTTCTTCCATTTATCTTCTCCGGGTCGGTGCGGGTTTCGCACAAAAAATTCACCGTCCGGCGCGGCGATACTGCGAGTTATCTGGCTTTGCGATACTACGGTTTTTTCAACGACTCGCTGCTCACGGTTCTGAAAAAAGCCAATGCGCACATCGCCGATCTCAATTTGATTTACCCCGGCGACTCGCTGCTGTTTCCGATTCGTTCCGCGCCGGAGCCGCGCTTGGAGCAACTGCGCACTTCGGCCATGCAGGCGGTGCTTACATTCCACGACGGTCCGGTCAAATATCGTCGCGGCGGCAAGGGCGAATTTATGCCGGTGCAGCCGAATTTGTTTTTGGCGCCCAACGACGAGATCGAAACCCGCGAGAAGGCGCGCGCCGAGCTGGTGTTGGATAATCGCAGCGTTATTCGCCTGGCTGCCAACTCGCGTTTGAAGATCACCAAGCTCCTACGCCAGGAAAAACCGCGCGCCAAGGCCCAACCTGTGCAAGCAGAATTCGATCTTTCATTGGGTTCTTTGTGGACGCGCGTCACGAAAATATTCAATCGCCAACCCAAAGTCGACGTCAAATTTCCGACGGCCATTGCCGGCGTGCAGGGCACGATCTATCGCGCCACGGTTGCGGCTGACAGCGCGACCAACGTGCGCGTTTACGAAGGCACGGTGGAAGTGCGTGGCGGCGGTGGTTTGACACGCCCGCAGCGAATCGGCCCGCCGCAACGCGTGCCGCCGCCGCAACAAGTGCCCGGACCGCAACCAATTGGCCTCGAAGCCTGGGTGCGCTTGGTGCGCGCCAACCAGCAGGTGGTGATCGGCCGGGATGGCCGGCCCTCCGAGCCGAGCGGCTTCACCGATCAGGGCGCGGAACTCGACTGGGTGCGGTGGAACCAACAACGCGATCTCGACCTCGATGCCGAACGTTAACGCCAATTTGTCACCGGCAAGACCTCCCGTTTCCGAGCCGGCAGCGCGACCGCGGCGGCGCGCCAATCTTTTCTGGCGCACCAAGTTGCCACAACTCGCCGGCGTTGTCGTGCTTTTTTTCGCCGTGTTGATTCATCTACAACTTTTTTCTCTTGCCGAAATTTTTGAGCGCCTCGAGCGCGCCAATCTCGATCTCTTTTTCCGCCTGCGGGGACCGCTCCAGCCGGATGCGCGCATTCACCTCGTCACCATCGACAATGTCAGCTTGCAAAAGGCCGGCGGCGGGCTTTGGCCGCGACAGCAGTTGGCGCAATTGCTCAAACGCATTCTCGACGCCAAACCCGCGCTGGTGATTTTTGATTTTTCATTGCCGGATAAACCGGATGATCCCAACGGCACCAAAGCTATTGCTGACGCGGTGACGACATCCGGAAATGTGATTTTCCCATATTATTTTGACGAATTCGGACAACACGCAGAAAACGCCGCTTTGCCGGATGGCATTGCTGCAAGCGAATACCTGTTGTTTGATTTTCGCGACCGGCTGTTGAATTTTCCGCCGGTGGAGGCGGCGACGATCATCCACGCGGCAGACGAACTGCTCCAAGTCAGCAAGAAGCCCGGCGGCCACATTAATCTTTTTCGAGAAGAGCCGCTGGGTGAATCAACCGTGCGGTGGGAAGCGCAGATCGTGCGTTATGGCGAATCTTACTTGCCGTCATTGCCGGTGCAAGCCGCGGCGCATTTTCTGCAATTGACGCGCGGACAGGTGCAAGTGCGCGTCGGGACAGGCATTCAGCTTGGAGAAATTTTCGTGCCCACGGATCGCCGAGGTTGGACGTTGATCAATTACTACGGCCCGGCGGGAACGTTTCCACAAACTTCGGCGGCGACGGTCTTGCAGCAAGGCGCGTCGTCTGAGTTGGCGGGAAAATTGGTTTTTGTCGGCGTTGCTGCCGCCGGCACGCTGGATTTTTTGCAAACTCCGCTGTCTTCGCAAATGCCGGGCGTGGAAAAGCTTGCTACCTCAACTTCCAATATTTTGCAGCAGGATGCGCTCGTGCGCAATACGACGATTGAAATTGCCGAGACTATCGCGCTCATCGCTGCCGGGCTGCTCGCGTTGTTGCTCGCGTTGCGATTGCCGCGATTATACATCGGCGTCGCGCTGCTCGGCCTCGTTTTGTTGGCGTGGGTCGGCGCGTTCGGATTTTTTACACTCGGTCTGGTCTGGGTTAAAAGCCTCGGCATCATTCTCGCGATTGCAGCGGCGGGCAGCGTCACCGCTTTGTTGCGACAGCGTTTCGGCGTTAAACGGAGCGTGGCATTTTCACTTGGCGACACGTCGGAGGCAGCAGTCACGGATGCGCAGGGACGGCTGGTTCGCCTCGGACGATTTGAAATCGTCGGCGAGATCGGCGCCGGCGCCATGGGAAAAATTTACGAAGGTTTCGATCCCACCATCAACCGCCGCGTCGCCATCAAAACCATTCGCACCGACATTGCTGCTATTGGAGGAGAGCGCCTGCGGCAGCGTTTTCTCCGTGAAGCGCAGGCGGCCGGCACGCTGAATCATCCCAACATTGTCACGATCTATCAGGCTGATGAAGCCGGGCCGTACTCGTTTATCGCCATGGAATTTGTGGAAGGCGAGACGCTCGAACAAGTGATCGAAAAGCGCGCGCCGCTGCCGCTGGAAGAAATTTGCCGCATCGTCACCTCGATTTGCGACGCGCTCGATTACGCCCATCACCACGGCGTCGTGCATCGCGACATCAAGCCGGCGAACGTCATGATCACCAACGACGGCGTTGTCAAAGTGATGGACTTCGGCATCGCGCACGTCGATTATTCCACGTTGACGCAGGAAGGCGCTGTACTCGGCACGCCGAGCTACATGTCGCCCGAGCAAATTCGCGGAGACAAAGTCGACGGCCAATCCGATATTTTTTCGCTCGGCGTCATCGTCTACGAGATGGCCACGGGCAACCGGCCGTTCTTGGGCGAGTCACTGGCGACGATTTCCAGCCGCATTCTGGCGCAAATGCCGGTGCATGCCTCCGCGCTCAACCCGAAATTGTCTCCGGCTTTCGACGCCATGCTCGTGCAAGCGATGGCGAAAGATAAAACCAAACGCTTCGCCACGGCGAAAGAATTTGCCGAAGCGTTGAAGGCGGTGGGTTCACTATGAGATGACGGACACGGGCTGCCTTCCCCCAAATACGCAGGACAGCATCAGGGTAATTTTTAATAAATTATTGTAACAACGCTTGGAATCCCGCTTGTGCTTTCATATATTTATACGTTTTTCGCTTACGGGCGATTTTTTATTCATCTGCCAAAGTTAGGAGATACCCTGTTAGGAGTTGCTTCCACCGGGTTTGACATTGGCTCTGGCTAAACAACTTGGACCCCAAGCTCGGCGGCGTTGTCCCTTAGAGCGCGTTTGGAAAGTCACTGACCGGTCACTTTTTGTGCCCAAAATGTTCTACAATTCAACCACTTTAAGCGACCGGCCAGTCTCATTTTTGCACTTTTGAAACACCCTCTTAGGGCGACCCGCACGAGACAACTCTAACTGACAAGGAGGTCAGCCTTATGTTCAAATTCAAAACCCGTGATTTCGACGTCATGGAAATCACCCCGCCGTCTTCCCCGGTTCTCAAAGAGAAACTCGCCGACATTCTCGCCGGCTCGGAAAGATGGAACGCCGTGGTTGAAAGCGTTGACCCGCAAACCGGCACCTATCGCATTCTTCTGCAAGGCACCCTGCGCGAAGCCTTCTTTGAAGAGCGGAACAATTGAATTGGGAAGCTTCGAGGGTAGAGCCTGAATCCGGCGTTGATTTTTTTGCACAACCCGGATTCAGGTAAAAACGATTTCCAATTATTTCCCGAACCGATAAATAAACTTCACCGATAAGCTGTAGAATCGAGGCAAATGACTTCAATAGCGCAGCCGGGCCGACTGGGCTACGGTTCCCGGTTGCACTAGTAGGGGTTACTTCTTCACGCGCACCGTCATCACCGGACACGGCGCGAGGTGGACGACTTTTTCGGCGACACTGCCGAGCAAAATGCGTGACACGCCGCTGCGCCCGTGCGTCGTCATCACGATGAGATCGATATTCTCTTCTTTGGCAAATACGGCGATTTCAGCGCCGGCCTCGATATTGCGCCGCACCACTTTTTTCACTTCCACGCCTTTGATTTTCTCGCCGAGCTTTATTTTTTTGATGAGTTTTTCCTCCAGACGCTTGAACATCGCTTCGTCGTGCGGATCGCCCAGCTCGATGACGTGCAGGAGGTAAAGCGTCGCGCCGAATCGTTCCGCCATGCGCGCCGCTCGACGGCTGGCGCGCAGCGACTCAGTGGAAAAGTCGGTTGGGAAGAGCAGGCGCGAAATCTTAAATTCGGGGTGATTGCGCACGGTAATGACCGGGCACCGCGCGCCGCGCACCACGCGATCAGCCGTGCCGCCGACGAGCATCGGCGCCAACGGCGACACGCCCTTTGCGCCCATCACGATCAGGTCGTATTTCACCTTCTTGCCCATGCGCAAAATCTCTTTGTACGGCGCGCCCGTACGGATTTCTTTGCGATAGTCGCTCTTCCAATCGGCCAGAAAAGAGTTCATCCGTTCTTCGGCGCCCGGCTGTTTTTGGTGTGAGAAGCCTTCGTACTCCGGCAACAGATAGTTGTAATATTCCGGCGGCTCAGGCGCCACGTGGAGAATGTGCAATTTCGCTTTGAAATTCTCGCTCAATTGCCTGGCGTACGCAAAAGCCTGTTTGGACGATTCGGAGAAATCAATCGGACAGAGAATTCTTTTAATTTCGGCCATAATGTTCTCCCTTTCATTAAGTTTTCAAGCCACACGAATTTGGGCTCGCTGCGGCCGGTGATGGCGTTATAATTTAGTGCACGAAAATCGGAGCAATTTCGAAGATGTCGCGCCGGGCTGTATGGCCCGATTCGGCGGCGTAAATGAAACGTTTTATCATACAAAATGCCGGGCACATTGTCAAGTGAAAAGCTTGCAAGTGAAAAGCTTGCACAAAATTTTACTTGCACTTATCAAATTTTGGTGACAAATTAGTCGATAAGATTGGAAAAAGAACAGCAACAATTTAGTGATGGACGCCATAAAGACCGGAGGCTAAAAGTGCTCACGTATGTAACCATCAGCCTGTTTGACTCGCCTGCCCAAGCGTTGGTCAATACTGTGAATACCAAGGGCGTGATGGGCAAAGGCATTGCCGCTGTCTTTAAAAAACTTTATCCAGAGATGTTTAAGCAGTATCGTCGCCTGTGCGATGAGAAGAAACTGGACATCGGAACACTGCATCTTTATCGAACCATCAATAAGATCATCGTCAATTTTCCCACCAAAAAACATTGGCGTAACCCCTCACGTGTGGAATATATTGAAGCGGGTTTGGAAAAGTTCGTTCAACACTATACGGATTACGGAATCTCAAGCGTTTCATTCCCCCAACTGGGCTGCGGCAACGGCGAGTTAGATTGGCAAGCTCAAGTTCAGCCAGTAATGGAGCGTTATTTACACAACCTTCCAATTCCAGTCTATATTCATCTCTATCGCAAACCGCCCAATTTTGTCCCCGAGCGACTTGATAAAGACTATACAGAGCATTTACATGCGGAACGCCAACGCATTTCTGCCCACCAGTTTTGGCAAGATTTGCAAAGACTCGTTTCACAACACGATGAGGCATATCAGTTAACTTTATTCGGTCCGACAGTCGAGATAGCCGAAGAGCATATTTTATTCAAACCTTTTCCAGGCAACCCTGTGATGATCCACAGAGAAGAGATGGATGACTTATGGAACAGCCTTCGGCTTCGCGGCACTGTAGGAGAAACTGATCTGCCTCAAGCAATGCGAGAAAATGGCGTCACCACATGGTTGTTCGATCTATTGCAGAAACTGGATTACATCCAACCCATCGTATTGCGTAAGCAGAGTTGGGGCGAATCGCTGGAAGGCTTACGATATGACCCTCGGCCCGAAACCATACCACACACTGAGGTGGAACTTGTTGTATGAAACTTTGGGACACTGATATTAAACGACATATCGCGATGTGGTCAACGCGACTTGGTCATCTTAATTGGTGGCCAAAATATGTCTATCATTTCACAGATATTCATAATAGTGCATTTTCATCTGAGCAGCGCGATAAAATCATTTTCCATCGAAACGCTGAGGTTCTGATTCCATCGAGCCTACCTCTCGAACCCGCGCTCAAGTTCATCGCTTGTCGTTCAACCGCTGAGTGGCAAACTCTTCTGCATTTGCTTCCCGTTGACTTACATCAGCAATGGATACCATATATTCGGCTCGGTGAACAAGGGCTTTTCGAGCGGAAATGGACTTATATCGAAGATGTTGTCATTGTGGATGACAAGATGAATTTTCGTTGAGATAGAGAAAATTCTCACCTACATCGCTGCCGGTGAGCCGCCGGATGTTTTTCTGCTGGACAGTGTGATCATCCCCGCGTTGTTGAACAAAGAAGCTCTGCTCGATCTCCAGCCTTGTGTTGACACCCTCGAGGTGAATCTCAATGATTACTTTCCGAATGTGTTGAATATTTTTAGATCTGACCAAGCCTGGCAGCACCCTCGGCACCGCCGCTTATATGTCCCCCGAACAGGCGCGTGGAGAGCCGGTGGATCATCACACGGATATTTGGTCGTTCGGCGTGGTGCTGTATGAGATGTTCACCGGCCAGTTACCGTTTCGCGGCGAGTATGAGCGGGCGGTGATTTACTCGATTTTGAATGAAGTATTTAAACCTCTGAAAGAATTCAGGAGCGCTGTTCACATGGTACATTATTTCTATGAATCGTGTGGTGCGCCTGCAAGTCAATTTTTATAAAACCGAATCGGGCCATGAACCCGTTCGAGAACGGCTTCGCAGCTTATCGCGTACGGAAAAGAAGGTCATTGGAGAAGATATCAAAACAACGTTTATCGAAAACGAGGAGTCAATGATGAACCGGAAATATGTGGGCAGTAATTTTGATGAATTTCTCGAGGACGAAGGCTTGCTGAAGCCGAAGCGGTCAAGCGGGTCGTTGCTTTTCAAATATCACAGTTGATGGAATCGAGTAACATCACCAAGACGGTGATGGCAAAACGCATGAAAACGAGCCGCGCCGCGCTCGAGCGTTTGCTCGATCCTGAAAACGGTTCTGTTACGCTGCAGACCTTGGAACGTGCGGCGCTGGCATTGGGAAAGCGACTTCAAATAGGTCTGGTTAATACCCCAGAGCAAAAGCACAAATCGAAAGCTGGCGTTAAGCGTTTGCCTAATCGGACGCGCGCAGCGCAGGTATGAAATAAGGAAGATAGCACGCGGCAAATGGATAATGATCGATCAAATGACAGGTGAAGAAAGCTTAAAAATCATTTGCGCCGAGGGCGAGGGGCAGAAGATTGAATTCAAGGCCAAGCTCGCCGGATTAGCCAAAGAGATGGTGGCATTCGCCAATGCTTCCGGCGGGTTGAGACGATGTACAGAAATAGTCAACAATGATAACGCAGCAACAATTTTCACTTAAACCGAAAACCGTTCCGGCAAGCACTTCTTGGTATCTGGCTGATCTCTCGGAAGCGCGAGGCAAGCAGGAGTCGTTCACCCGTCAAACGCCTCAACGTCTCAAGGTGTTGCGCGAACACGCGTTGATCGAAAGCGCGGTTTCTTCCAATCGCAAGGAGCGTTATTACGAAACGTTGGAACAAAGCTCGCAACGCTGGCACGACGGCCGGCACGATCCCTGGCCATATCTCAATTACGTGCTCTTCATTCTCAAGAGCGCCTATCGAGAGTTCGAAGAGCGATTGGGGCAGATCAAGAGCCCGCGAGGGACAAAAACCGAGATCATAACAAATGCCATCGAAAGAACCGGCAGACCTTTCCGCATCTCCGATATTCAGAGGGAATGCCCCGGTGTCAGCGTGGATATTATCCGGCGGGTGTTGAAAACCCTTCGCGCTGCCGGGCAGGTCAAATGTCTTGGCCGGGGTCAAAATGCGCATTGGCAAAAGACAGCACGCGGCAAATAGGTAATGACCCAATCAAATGGGTAACGAATTAGGTAATGCGAAAGCGGGCTTACTGGTTCTTGGCGCACCACTTCTTATCTTTTTCGCCCAAGCCCTTCTACCAGTGATACGAAGTCAAACGATAGACCATTTGATTATTACTGATTTAAAAATAAAAAAGGAACAAAGTGGAACAAACCCGACGCACAAACAACCGCACAAGATATACTTCACCCAATGCGACCCAACCCATTATTATAATGAGACAACGTGAGACGAAATGAAAGAATGTTCGGGTTGAAAATTAAAAATTTAAGTGGTGTGATCACTTGCAAGTGAGACGATGTGAGACAATCTAACCAAGTCGGCTTCAGCGATCAAGCGCATTTTTTCCGCAGTTTCAAAAAATTTGTTTTCTTCATCATTTTGTCTTATATTTTTGATGATACGCTTAGCATAAAAATGAAAGACAAGCCCGATGACCAATTTTGGTAAACGCTGGACGGTTTATGATCGCGACGGCAATATCATTTATCTGACTGAGGAGCGGTGGGCGCACATCATTGACCCCATGAACCATCCTGAAATGCTGGATTATGAAGAGCATCTCAAAACGACGGTACGAAAGGGACGAAGGCGGCAAGAGCCGCTTAATCCCCGCAAATATCGCTACGTTCAGCCTTTCGATGATTTGCCGGAGGGGATGAACCACGTTGTTGCCATCGTGCTGTTCGGGTTTGAGGTCAACGCGCAAGGTGAAACCATTCCCAACAACTTTATCGCAACGGCGTTTTTCAAGCACATCAACTTAAAAGGTGGCAGACGATGAGCCAGATACCCACTTATTCTTACGATAAAGAAGCCGACGTGCTGTATATTTCATTTTCGCCGGGCGAGAAGGCCACGGCGGCAGTGGAATTGAATGACAATATTTTATTGCGCTTCAATCGCGATGAAAAACGCGCCGTTGGCTTGACGCTGATGGATTTCTCCGTGCTGATCCAACTGACCAATTTGGGGCCGCGCAGCTTTCCATTGAGCGGATTGCAGGAGCTTGAACCGGAATGGCAAGAGACGGTGATTGAGTTGATTACCAAGCCGCCGGTGAGCCAGATTTTAAAAGTTTCAACTTATACACCGTCGTTGGCGGAAATCATTCCCATCACTTTTGTGGAGAGGCCACCGATTCCGATTGCGGCATGTGAGATGGAATGATGATGACGCGATTTTACGCCACCACCAAGTCAAACGCGCGGGTCTCTTCGGCTCTCTCGTTCGAGGCGAATTGAAGGAAGATCGCAACAGAAAAGGGAGTTCGGGTGCACGCCATTGAAGTTTCGCAGGATGGGGGAACGCCAGCTTACCAATAACACACCATAAGCATCGTGACGAAGAAAAAATTTTGCGCCCCAAATTGCGCAACGACTTTGTTTTGGTTGTAATTAATTTTGGCTGAAAACGCATTTTCTGTTGTCGAAGTCAAGTTAGCCCATAGCTGATATAAACAATTCAGCTGTATAGTGGGATATCGCTATGTAGGAAAGAAAAATTCGCTTCAATGGATATAGTTAATTACATCCCGGGCTTGCCAGATTTAGGCAGTTATGCTTCAATTATTGGCCTAATCATAAGTCTCTACTTGATATTCGGTGTCAGAAAACTTAGAAAGCAATTTGATAATTTTATTTTGTTAAAAGCGCGTGTGCCTGAACTAAGAAAGGAGTTGGAGGGAGTTACTTCAAGCGTTATTAAACTAATGAACGAGTATCCGGATTCTCTGCGAAAGATTCAAAGCGAATTCTCAAAATGTGATGCAATTTTGAAGAACCTGGGGCGTAAAATTAAAGGTGAACACAAAAGATCTGTTAACCTTTTGCAAAAGCTTATCCAAGATGAATTAGATGATAAGAAAATTGGGTTTTTACATAGAATATTACTTTCCAATCAGAAGAGCATTCCAGAGAAAAATGAAAATGAAAAGCAAGAGTGTATTTATGCGATTCACAGAAAACTTGAGGCGTTGATTTTGGAAATTAGATACCTCGAAGAGGATCAGAAGTGGAGTCTCATAAATGAATGAAGAGCGGCCCAAATCTGTTGAAGTAGTTGGAAAACTTACACAACTGACTCAACAAGGAAAAATTGAATGGAAAGAAATTGGAGCACCAGCTTCATTTTCTCATGGCAAAGATACAATAATTGACTTTGCTTATGTTACTGATTATAAGAATAGAAAGTTGATAATCTATCAGCAACGAAAGAAAAATATTCATCATGATATTACGGGGGAAATTATCATCTCTTGGGAAGAACCCAAAACAGCTCTTGAAATAATAGATGAAAATTTTAAAGTGCTGTGGACCTTCCCTTGGTCAAGAAATATTGATGACTTATTATATTCAATCCGATTTAAATTAGAAGGCATAAAAGACTTTTTCGATAAAATACTTGACGATAAATAGTTTTGACAATTACTGTGACTATATATTTTTTGAGTCAACATCAGGTTTGAGTTTCCAAACGATGAACGGTATCAGAAAAACTCTAAATATGCAGTCGATATTTGATTTGGAAATTATTGTATGGAGACAGTAGAGAGATTCATTATTCTTTTTGACGAGGCTGGCACACCTACGTTTAAAGAGGAGAGTGAAACTGATATCTTCGCAGGTATTGCTATTCTATATCCTTACTTGAGAGAGGAAGAGATCTTCGATACTTTCAAAGAGACGTTAGGATTTTCTAGAAAAGCGCCCTTAAAAGCACAAAATATTTCAGAGCGACGCGCCCAAGAAATAGCAAATCTTGCGTGCGATAAGCTACCGATGATCGTTTTTAATTATGTTGAACTAAGAAACAATGCATTTGCAAAAACGATACTGGATTACGAATCATTGGTCAGTTTTGGCCGCAAGATCGTCAGGGGAGCTAAGCCGAGGAAGGTCAGCCAAATTTTGCATTCACGACTTTTAGATAATTGTGTTCACAAGTGTATTCTTAACCATCTTGAGCACGAAACGCAGGGCAATTTCCAGTATGATATATCAATAGATAATTGGTCAATTCCCAAAGATGATCAATCTATTGAGCTAGATCATAGAGCAACTTCGTTTAAGAAAGCAACACAACTTTTGCTCAATAAATGCCATAAAAATATTAATATTTCAATCCCTGAGATTAAGTTATTAAAAAAGGACGGTAGCCGTAAACGGCTAATTGATGCTATGGCAAGCATAACAAGTCGAGCATTTTTTGCCCGTAACCACCCCAGGTTTAGCGAAAAACCATTTAGAATACTTGAGGGATACCTTGGAAGAAGTTTTGAATGCAATAACATAACAAACGATGAAATCTTATTTATAAAACAAATGATTCAAAAATTTGCCAATGAACACTTTTAAGATTCGACTGAGTCACAAGAATTATGTGCAAAGTTGAGCTCTACATTGACAGCACACTTCATGTAATTCGCGTTAGGCCAATTCTAAAAGTATGCACTTACTAGTGGCGCACCATATAGGTTACATTTTTGCTCTGCTAAAAAGTTAAATTTCCTTTGAAATTGCGCTGTTTTAGGATGTCAAAGTGTAACCGAATTAGTCTTAACTATCCGATGTTACTCATGGAAATGAATTTCAATAGCTTTGAAATTACAGCCGACGCTTATTACACAAGAGCTGCGATGATTCTCGGACAATTTGATCGCACTCAGAATCCTGCCTTGTTTTTTTATGCAGCACTCGAGTTTAGATTTTGCATCGAGCGTTTATTGTTTGAGTATATAGTTGTTTTGTCAAAAGCAAAAATGTCAAAATCGGTTGAGAAACTGTATCGTGCAAAAAATTTGAAAGAACAGATTCTGGAAATCGAACCAGATTTTGTAGATAAAATTCGGTTCATCAACCTATTTTTTGACGCTATAGGTACGCAAGGAAAAATGAAGATCCCTGATTTAGATTTATTTGAGAAATTTTATGGACAACTGGGTGATTACCTTCATGCCCCTAAAAGGCCTGATAAATCGGTAAATGACTCAGAATGGTGGATGCGGTTGCGCAATTTGCTTGAAGAAATTTCTACAAATTTAAGAGATATTCTTAGCCATCCGATTGGTTCTTTTGATCTCAAGGCTAATGGGTGGACATTATTCAGTAAATTCAAATCCGGTGAAATCGATAAAGCAGAAGTGATAGATCAACTTCGCAAAGGTCTGCAACTGATATAAGGTGATTAATTATGAATTCTTTTACAAAGATGTTTATATTTTTATTATTGCTTAGCACAAATGCTTATTCATCTGAATATTTAAAAATCATAAAAGACATTGATAGCAGAATATCTGAAATAGATAGTACGGCAAATGAATTTTTAGTACTCTGTTATTCTATGTACGAAACAACAAAAGACTGTGAATTGCGATACTATATAAATAAATTTAGTCTTAATTTAAACAAATCAAATAATTCAATTAAAGCGTACTCTAATTTATTAAAATTATATACACATATAAATACTGGAAACAATCAAATTAAATATAATCGAAATATCATAAGAGAGATTTTTCATAAAGCTTATTTAGACGCCTTCAATGATCTTTTTAATACACATATTAGAGATTTTAACGAGTTACTTTTTTTAATACAATCAAATAAAGTTATCCTAAGGAGATGGGAAAATTTACGTGATTTGTTGACTTCAACAGAAGATTTTTTAATAAACATTGATAAAAAGGTATCCAATTCATTTTGAATCTAAAATATATTTTAACACTCTCATGCTCCAAGCTTCTCGTCTCGTATAATTCTTCTTCTTACGTTCTGCGTATCATTTCGTACAAAAGTCACGATCTCCTTCTTTGGAAGACCCGATGGGGAGGTGCCGTACTGCCGCCCATCTCCTACGGCACGAGACTCGAAATCACGCTGGAATCAAAGATAAAAACGCTGAAGATCACAAGCACCGCCTCAAAACCAACTAACTGCTGAAATCTTCTCCCTCCGAAAATCCCACCCATTCTTTACGAAAACTTTGCGAATTCACGAAGATCGCGAAATTCTGATCAATGCGCCAAAGTATTTTCAATGGTTTACTATTGGCACTTGGATTGTATTCGACAGGTGTGGTTTCAAAATTAACAACACTTCACATGATCATGTAATGTAAGCGCTTGGTTATGCGTAAGAACAAGGAATCCACCGTGCCAATAGAAGAACGCGTCCCGTTATTGGAAGAAATATTGGGCAAATGGAAAAACGAAATTGGGAATGATTATCCGAAGTATAAAAACCACGTCTATCGCATGGTTCATTTCTGTTTTGCCTTGCACGACTGCAACAATGAAGAGCGGGAAAAGATCATCATTGCCGGCTGTTTTCATGACCTGGGAATTTGGGCGAATGACACCTTTGATTATCTTTCACCATCCGTCGCTCTCGCGAAAGAGTATTTGAAACAAAATAAGCTCGAACGATGGGTTCCTGAAATCGAGATGATGATCGACACTCACCACAAGATCAGACAACATCATGATGATCGCTACCCGTTGATCGAAGTGTTCCGCAAAGGCGACTTGGTGGATGTCTCGTTGGGCTTGGTGAAATGCGGCTTGCCCAAAGCTTATATTAAAAGCGTCAAAGACCGGTTTCCCAACGCCGGTTTCCATAAGCGGCTGGTGCAACTCGCAGGGGGATGGTTCTCCAGGCATCCATTGAATCCGCTGCCGGTTTTGAAATGGTAACGCGTAACGCGGCTTTGGCCGCAATCAAATTTTACCACAAAGGCACAAAGGACACAAAGAAAAACCCTGCGGGCATAGCCTTTGTGAGCTTTGTGCCTTTGTGGTGAAAAAAATTTTCGTGGCCATGATAATTTTTTCAGGGTAATACTATAATAATTCCGTCACCCGGACGCCCATAAAAGTTGAAAATCGAATTATCAAACAAACCAGGAAAGGAGATTCGCCATGCCTTACATTAATGTTGGTAAAGAAAATTCCGCCAACGTCCAGCTCTACTACAAAGATTGGGGCAAGGGACAACCGGTTGTTTTCAGTCACGGGTGGCCGCTGAGCGCGGATGCCTGGGAATCGCAGATGTTTTTTCTTGCCTCGAACGGCTACCGCTGCATCGGGCACGATCGTCGCGGCCATGGCCGGTCGAGCCAGCCGTGGAATGGCAACGACATGGACACAAGAATGCGTATGACTGCATCAAGGCGTTTTCGGAAACGGACTTCACCGAGGATTTGAAGAAGCTCGACGTGCCGACGCTGATCATCCACGGCGACGACGATCAGATCGTGCCGATCGGGACCTCGGCAATGCTCTCCGCAAAACTCGTCACGAACGCCGTGCTGAAGATTTATCCGGGCGGATCGCACAGCCTGGGCGACACGAGCAAGGATCAGCTCAACGCGGATTTGCTGGCGTTCATCAAAGGGTAGGCGATCAATCAGTAGGAGCGCGGACTTTCTTGTCCGCCATCAAAAGACAGAAATATGTAGGGCAGAAAAATAATTACGGCCTGCCCATTCTTCCAAGATGAGCATTGCTTTGATGATACCAAACTCCATCTTTCTGTCTCTCATGTTTCTGTCTTTGCTTTTGCTCAAGCCAACTTAATAGCGAATGAATTTCTTTATTAACAATCATTGAGGATTCAATCATGAAAACCATCAATTCCAAAACCGTCGTGTTTGTGACCGGGGCTTTCGTCACCCATAGCGGTTGGGACGAATGGCAAAAGTATTTTCAAAGCAAAGGTTACAAGACGATGGCGCCGCCATGGCCTTACAAGAACGGCACAGCGGCAGAGTTAAGAAAGAGACAACCCAACGATACCGACCTTGCATTGTTAACACTCTCCCAAGTAGTCGATAGTTATGCGAACATCATAAAGGGACTTCCTGAGAAGCCTATTGTAATCGGGCATTCTCTGGGCGGGCTAATGACTCAGATCATCGTAAATCGGGATCTGGCAGCGGCAGGAGTAGCTATTCACCCGGTTCCTCCTCTGGGAGTTTTCCCGTATGAATTCTCTTTTCTTAAAGGGGGATGGAAGTCCCTGGGGCTTTTCACTTCCACCAAGAAAACCTATCTGATGTCCTTCAAGGATTGGCAATATGCCTTTGTCAACGGTATGTCGCTGGAAGATCAGCGAGCAGCGTACGAAAACAATACGATTCCTGAATCGAAAACTGTGGCGAGAGGCGGACTGTCGAGTGCGGCAAAAGTGGATTTTTCAAAACCGCATGCACCATTGTTGATTACTTCGGGCAGCGAGGATAACATCATACCTGCACATTTGAATATCCGAAATTTCAAGAAGTACAAACAGAACGGTTCCGTCCTGGAGTACAAAGAGTTTCCGAGACGCAATCACTTTGTTTTAGGCCAACCGACGTGGAAGGAAGACGCCGACTACATTTTGAATTGGATCGCATCACATTAATAACGAAGCGCAAAGAGCCAGCATAGATAAATCGAGGTGCAATGCCTCGCAAGACAATTATGACATCGATGATTGAAAAAACGGTGCAGGAGGAGTTCGTGGTCTTCGCTTTGAGTGGGCGAATCGAGGCGGCGCTTACAGTGGAATTGCAAAAGCTGCTCGACCATGAAGCAGAAAGCCGCAACATTGTTCTCGATCTCAGGCAAGTGCAGCTCGTGGATCAAAACACCGTGAAGTTTCTCGCGCGTTGCGAGGCAGAGGGCATCAAGCTCCAGAACTGCCCGGCATACATCATTTTTTGCAAAAACGAAAGAGCGATTCACTTTGCGCGGGACTCGGAGAGCAAAACGATTCCGACGCCGAACAAAGTCGCACCCCCACCGGCGAGCGTCCACCCGGAAATTTTCTCACCGAGCAGCAAATAAGCCAGAATGCTCGCGCCAACCGGCTCGCCCAACATCAACAAGGATGATGATTTTTCTCAATAATATTGACTTTTCGAGTGACATGACGTATCTTTTGTTGTGATCAACCGAAGGAGATATTGGCGATGAAAAAGTTGAGATACAGAGTTTCCGTTCAAGGCTTGTCTTCACCGCGTGGCACGATTTCATTCACCAAATTGAAGACGATCTCGGGAGTTCTATCCGAGGGAGCAGAGCGCGCCTTGCGGCTTGCAATTGAAGGTCAAAGCGTGAAAAAAGGCCCGACGCCAGCGTGGCTGTCTAAATCGACTGATTTTGTATTGGCGGGCATGGTCAAAGGCTCAACAACATTAGTCGTCGACGCCCCCACTTTGGGGACAGTGGCGCGCGATCAAATTAGCCAAACGGATTTATGGGACACACCGCCGAAAGCGTATGATACAGCTTTGACAATTTTGTCGCAAGCGCTGCACGATGCCAGCTCGGAAATATTGGAAAGCGAGCGTTATGACACAGGGGTATTGGATACCCTGCTGAATTTAAAGCAGCTTTTGCGAGATGAGGGGGTGTCTGTCAAGCTCATTTCTGACAAACGGCCCCACGAAAATTTTGTTTTGGACAGGGCGAATTTCAACACCATACAAAAAGTCAAACAATCAACGCCTGAACCGCACGCAATTTTGGTGTCGGGATTACTCAACACCATCGGGCATAGCAAAAAGCGTTTCCAACTCCGCATGAAAAATGGCGAAACCCTGCGAGGCAAAATTGATGAGAACCTAATTGCCACAGAGCAAATGCGGAAGTTTTGGGGACAGCAAGTCACTATCAAAGGGTTCATCCATTTTAAAGCCTCGGGCAAGCCGAGATTCCTTGAAGCGCATGCCATAGAGGCTTCGCAAGCAGGCGATGAATTATTCGAATCTATTGCTGTTCCACATTCACCAACCCAGATTTGGACGCAGATCAAAGCAGAGCTCGCGAATCGAGATGTGGTGGCAGAAATCTGGGGCAAGTGGCCTGGCGATGAGAGCATCGAACAATTGCTGGACATGCTCAAATCATCTGAGAAAGTAAACTAATGGCGCGATATATTTTGGACAACGGTTATTCAAGCATCTTTGAGTAAAGAAACCCAACGCTTCCTCGACTCCCTCGGCTTCTTCGGCTGGCAGCTTGGGTTGGAGCGGATTGAGAAGCTGTGCGAGTTTTTTGGCCAGCCGCAGCACAAATATCCGACTGTTCATATTGCCGGAACAAATGGCAAAGGCTCGACCGCAGCGATGCTTGCGGCGATTGGCAAGGCTGCGGGGTTGCGCACCGGTTTGTATACTTCGCCGCATCTCGTTCATCTCAACGAGCGCATTCAAATTGACGGTACGCCGGTTTCGTTTCAAGAAATCGAAGAGACGCTGCGAAGCTGCCGGCCGTTGGTCGAATCGCTGCAGGCCACTTATTTTGAAGTGATCACCGCCATCGCGTTTGAGATTTTTGCACAGCGGCAAGTTGATTTGGCGATCATCGAAACCGGCCTCGGCGGCCGGTTGGATGCGACGAATGTCATGCAGCCGGAAGTGACGATCATCACGTCAATCGGCTTGGAGCATCAAACATATCTCGGCCGCACACTAGCGCAAATTGCCGGCGAAAAAGCGGGAATCATTAAAAAGGGGGTGCCGTGTGTTTCCGGGATTCGTCAAAAAGCCGCGCAGGCGAAAGTTCTCGAGCAATGCAGAAATTTGAACGCGCCTTGTTATGATTTACGCGAGCAGAGCCAAATCAATAAAATCGAAGTTCACCCCACCAGCTTACGTTTTACGATCCAGCTTCCCAATTTCAATTTTGCTCTGACCGATATCGATTGTGCTCTCACCGGCAGACACCAGGCCAACAACGCCGGCCTCGCCATTTTAGCCGCAGTGCTATTGCGAGAAAAAAATTTTGCCATTACCGCCGATGTCATTCATCGAGGGTTGCAAACGATTTACTGGCCGGCGCGTTTGCAGATCGAGCAACAGCAACCCACCGTGCTGGTTGATGCCGCGCACAATGCGGATGGCATGCGCGTGCTGGTGCGCCATCTCGCTGAGACTTTCTCCTGGAAGCGCTTGCTGGTGGTGATGGGTTTACTCGAAGACAAAATGCTGCCGCCGATTTTAAAAGTGTGGAAAAATCTTCGGCCGCATTTCGTTTTTGCAACCCCGCCGACGGATCGAGCGCGGCCCGCGGCGCAATTGGCAAAAGCGGCGAAGGCGTTGGGCTTTGTCGCCGAGGCCGTCGATTCTCCCGCCGCAGCTTTCACTCACGCCCGCGCCGATTGCGGCGACGATGACTTGCTGTGCGTCACCGGCTCGCATTATCTGATCGGCGAATTGATGAAAGAGAATTTATTGCCCGCGCCTTACTAATTTCTTCAAAAAGAGAACCTTCGCAACAAGGCAAAAACACCAACGGATGAATTAACTTGGCAATGTTAAGTTAACTTGGACAAAAGCCAAGACAGAAAAATGAAGGACAGAAAGATGGCGTTTGACATCATGCCAGAAAAGTTGACGATGGCGGGAAGAAGCCCCGCAAGGCGGGGTAAACATTTTTCTGTCTTCCATCTTTCTGTCTTTATTTGTGTTCATAGAAATCATCCTGCCCCGTTACATCTATTCTCACGCTAATTTTTTAAGCCAATAAAGCGCGAACAGAGCCGTCAGAACAATGGCGATAATCGCGCCAGAGCGCGCCGCCGGAATGGGTTGGGCAATGCCTTGTTTCACCTCACCGAGCAGAATCATCACGCTTACCGCAAGAGGAATGAGCGCGAGATTTAAACGCAGGACGAAGATATAAGCCAACAGTAAAAGCCCGCCGGTGAGCAGGCCTGATAATAGCCAGACGGGAATCGTCTCCACCGATCTGGCGCCTGCCATAATCATCCCCAGCAAGATAACGAGTGCAGAGAACAGCACCTTCTTCCGGCTCCAGCCGTTGGTGAAACGGTCTACTGCCACAATAACGAGCAAGAGCAGCGCCGTTTGCATAACAAACCGTCCCACGGGATCGAGGCTGGCGTCCAAGAGCGACAAAAAATTGCCGGCAGCATCATACCGTGCCCATTGCGGCTGCACCGACGGCGCCAGGAAACCCGCCAGCGCCAAAAGGCCCGCTATCGAAATTCCCAAGGCGGCTCCCCAACTGAGCGCCTTGGACGTTTCGATTTGGGCTTGCGGTTTTTTCCAGCTCTGCGCCAGGCCGATGACAAGCGCGAATGCCACCGAGGTGAGCAGCACCGCGATAACGCCGACACCCGCAACGATCAGCGTTTGGAGCTCAAGCGGTTGGGCGGTGTCAAGCTGCGCCATCAGACCCGGCCAGCCGTTGATGAAGCCGATGAGATTCAGGCCAAAGATCAGCGCCCAAAAACTCCAGAAAGTCCGCGCTGAAAAATTCTTGCGGCTCCAACTGACGATGGCGCCGATCGCGCCGGCGATGACCAACAAAACGACGACGATGGTGCAGGAAATGCCGATGATACGCGGCAGATTTCTCCGATTGCGCTCTTGCCGCGACCATTCTTCCGGAACGTGGAGGTAGCGATAAGCATCCACCACTCGATCTCCTGCGATTTGCACGGCGATTCGCGCTTCACCCTGCTCGAGGGGATAATTCAGCGTGTCGGAAAATTCGAAGGTCCAATCCTGCCGGGCCGGACGCTTGGCGGCAACGGCGGAAATCTCTTTAAGAGAAGCAGGATCGAGCTGATAATTCTCTTTGAGAACCGCATGCGCGATCTCGCGGGCCGCCTCGACGGACAAGCTGTCGCCAGGCCGCGCCTCCGGCAGTTGATGGCGAACTCTGAAGATGCTGCCGTCGCCGGCAATGAAGACTTGATGCTCTTCAGCGCGCTCGGCGACGTCGCCCTCAAACCTGGCGAAACGGATTTTCCAATGCGGCGGCGCCATATATTGGCCGAGCAGCTTGTGGTAATTTTCCTTGCCGCCGTTCTGCCAGACGAAACGATCATTCTCATTTGGTTGCGCCTGCACGGAGCTTAAAGCGCGCCAGGGTGCAAGAAGCTCGATATCGCGCTCGGTCAAAGTCCGGCGGGCCAACGTTTCGGCTTCGCTCCTCGAGGTGTTGAGCGGAGGCGCGTCGGTCTCAAAATTCGTCGCCAAGCCCCAAATCACCAAGCCCAACAATCCTCCAACGAGAAGAACGCGGGCTGTAGTTGCTTTGATGGCAGAAGGCGCCGCAACTTCCGTGACAATCGGTTCGGGCTCTGCTTTTGCCGATGGAACCCATGTGCGATTGTATGCTGCTTCGCTAACTTCGGTCCACCGTCCAGCGCGCCATCGTGCAATGAGAACGATCCAAAATGGAATGAGCGCCAGTAGCGCGACCAATATGCGGTCGATCCAGATGCCGGGAGTTGAAGAGACAAACAGCGGCAGGGCGATCCACACGACGTCGAAAGCGAAGTGCAAAACAACGCCTGGCAGCAGGCCAAAGTAGATGTAAATCAGCCCAAAGCCCAACGAGGGAATGATCAGCTCGACCAGGCGCGCGTAAGCCGGTTGCGTGGCATAGCCGGCGTGGCCGGCGCCAAAAACGAGCGCTTGCAGAATCATGGCGCCAACGATGAAGGCGCGGCGTTGGCCGAATTTTTCACCGATGAGCGCGGCGCCGGCAATCGGAACCGCGCGAAACAGGCACTCTTCCCAAAATCCGGCCTGGGCTGAAATGGCGATGGAAGTCAGCCACGGGAAGTAGGTCGCCAACACATCGGGTTGAACCAGTGTGTCGGAAGGCGTCCACCAGCCCAGCCACTTGGTGGCAAAAAAGTAGAGCGCGACGTCATACGCGAAAAAAAGCCCGACCAACAAATATCCGCCCACGGTCAGCCCCAGCACCGGCTTGGAGCTGGCGACGTCGGTTGACCACTGCCGCCATAGCTGAAGCTGATGCGGAAAAGCGCGGCGCGAGAGGCTCTCGGCGGCCATGAAAGACGCAGCGAGCAGCAGGCCCAAACCAACGAATTGCCCCAGCATCAGCATGATTTGCTGCAGCACGAATCCTTGCGACGAAAGCGCGGTGTCGTAATTCATCCAAAGCAGCGGCCATTGGTTGAGGCCGGCCAAAAGCTGGAGAAATGAAATGAACAGCCCCCAGAATAGCGGTTGGCGCCAAACCACGAAGCGCTGGCGCAGCAAAAAGAACAAACCGATGCCGCAGCCGCCGATGATATACAACAAGACCATGGCCGCGACGGAACCGAAGCTGATGGTGTCGTTGGCCGAGCGCATTTCCTGGTAACGCCGCGAAAACGCTTCCGGGATTTTGATGAAATGCTTCAGCTCGGTCAGCCGATCGCCGCCGACCACAAGACGCAGGCGATAGCGGCCCTCGCCGATTTTGGGATCAGGCCGCTCATAAACCAAAGTATGATCGACGCGGCCGCCGGGGCGCGTTTCTTGCGATTGCTCCGCCAACTGGTATTGGCTCAAATCGATTTGCCAATCTTTGGCAGCGCTTTCCGCAATGGCGCGCTGAATCCGCCGCCAGCGCCGCGCCGGGTTCTTTCTCCGGAAGCTTTTGCACGAAGCCATACGGCTCGCCTTTGGGCGTGAAGCGGATGAGTACCTCGTGCGTTTCGCCCTCTTTGAAATGGCGTACGTTCCAGGTGTAAGGAGAATAGAAATTCTCTTGCAGCATCCGGCGAAAAGCGGCTTTGCCGCCGGCTTCAAGCTCGACGAAATTTTGGGTCTCCTGATCCAATTTAAACGAGGCGGCCTGCTCGAATCCCTCCGGTTTCCAATTATATTGTGCGGCTAATCGTCTTGCGGCATCGAGAGCATTTTGCCGATCCATTTGCAGATCGAGCGAGACGATGGGAAAGGCCTGGGGAAAAAAGCGGTAGGTGAAAATAATGGCGCCGATAGACAGCAGGCTCAGCACCAACCAGAAAAGCGGTTTGCGGAACATGTTTCCTCCTCTCCAAAAAATTCGGATTCAGTGGGATCACGTATTTTTTAATCCCACCGCCCCAGCCTGAAGGCGTGGGGCTAAGATGTGGAATGCCGCTTAAGCGGCATAGAGGCGTTTTTAAAAATCAAGTAACGCAATCATTACGTTTTACGCCTTACGTATTTACGTCTTATAGTGCGGCATCACGTTCTCCGCAAAGGTGCGCAAAGATTCCATAATCAGCTCGTGCGGCACCGTTCCCATTTGCATGACGAGGATCAGCTCGTCGACGCCGGCGTCGGCGAAGCGTTGCACCGATTCGCGCGCGCAAACCGGGTCGCCGATGATTATCGCCATTTCGCTGCCGGGTGTGTTGCGCTGCGCCCTTGCCTGCTGCAAATCATCATCGGACAGGAAATCACGAGGCACGTTCAGCTTGCCAACCGGCCGGGCGCCGCTGAAATAATAGCGCGACAAGCTTTCCAGAAAAAAGCGGGCGCCACGCATGCCGTAGCGACAAGCTTTGAGATCCTCATCGAGCACGAGGGTTGCCGGCGTACAGGCAATGTGATTGTTGATTTGATAATTTACCGGTTTAGCGCCGGCGATGGCCTGGCGGTACTGCTTGACTTTGTCGGTTAAATAGTCATCACTGCCAAACGCAAAATTCAGTGCGCCCAAGCCGAGCTTGCCAACCGCGGCAGCAGACTCGGGTCGCGAGCACGCCGCAAATATCGGTGGATGCGGCGATTGCACCGGCTTCGGAATGACCTGCGTCGGCGGAATTTTGAAAAAGCGGCCTTCGTAGCTGAACACTTCTTGGGCCCACATCAATGGTATCATTTCAAGCGCTTCCCGCCACTCGTCGTGCAAAGTGGAAAGATCGCATTCGAACGCTTGCTGTTCGACGAGCGAGGCGGATTTTCCCGTTCCCCAATTGACGCGGCCGTTGGAAAGAATGTCGAGCGTGGCGATGCGCTCGGCGATGCGGATGGGATGATTGTAGCGATGGGGCAGCAGCGTCACGCCGTGGCCGAGGCGAATCTTTTTCGTGCGTGCTGCCACGAAAGAAAGAAAAATTTCCGGCGCCGAGGAGTGGGAATATTCAAAAAGCGCATGATGCTCGACGGCCCACACGCAGTGGTAGCCGAGGGCATCCGCATAAACGGCTTGCTCGAGGCAATCGTGAAAAAGCTTCGCTTCCGAGGAGCGGGCCGGCTCCGAGATTTGCATTTCATAGAAGATTGAAAATTTCATATCGTTCCTAAACTAAGCCATAGATTCTTAGACTTTAGAAAAATTTCTAAATTTTTATGTCCCAACGGATAGATGAACCCAACTGTAAAAGCTTTATCCGTTGGGTTCATCTATCCGTTGGGAAAATTTCTTTACAGTTTGATGCTGCCCGAAGATCTCTAATTTTCAGCTTGTCGAAAAACCTGGCGTAGTTTCTTTAGAGTGAAATCCGTGCTTTTTCAGCAAAAGATTTTTAACCGCTAATGAACACGAATGGACGTTAATATTTTTATTCGCGTTGATTAGCGCATATTCGCGGTTAACTTTTTAGCTGTGACTCGCCCATATTCTGTGTAAGGCGCCGGGCCAGCCAGCCGCGCAAACCCGGAAGTGTGGTATTCGTGCGAAAATTTGTTATGAGCGCATTGAGAAACATCGCGCCCGTAGGCTCGCCCTCAAAGTGAATTTTGCCGGTGATCTGCGCGGCGGCAAAATCAGTGCGACCGGCGAGGAGATCGAGCAAAGTGGAGGCGGACAGTCGAGCCACGGCAGTTGGCGGACGGGGAATGCTGTTTGCAATCGACAAGCGACCATGATTGATAAAACATCCCAAATCTCCGCCGGTGGGGCCGGCCAAAGCCAGATGGATGCGCGCGGAAACTTGTTGCTGCGCTGGAGAGGGCCGCTGGAAACGGCTAACCCAACCGGCGATGCAAAAGAAGCGCGCCAAACGCGGGTCTAATCGCCTTGGCACGATTTCCACGTATTTTTTGATCACCTCGGCGGCGGTTTGACAGCGCGGCTGCCAGCCTAATTCTTGCCGCGCCTTCGCGTTGGAGATGATCATTTCTCCTTTTGCTTCTTTCAGCCAGGCGGGATCCATGTCCCGGCCAATGCCGAGCTTGGCTAAAAAAATCGCCATGTATGCGATTGGCAGCAGAATCCAGCCTGGCACCCGCAGCAGCCGCAAGCCGCCAATTTGAGCCAGCTCTGCGGCGGGCAGTGAATTATCCGCCGCCAAGTTGAATGCACCTTGCGCTTTGGATCGAATCGCGAGGAGGATCGCCTCGGCGACATCTTCATCCCAAACAATTGGAATCGGCGTATCGCCGCGATCCAAAATTCGGCGCCGGCGCAAAGTTTGGCCAAAGGGATGCTCCATATAAACACCCAGCAGAATCGCGGGACGAAACCGCGTCACGACGATGTTGGGATGCTCCTGCTCAAATTCGTCGAGAAACTCTTCGAGGCGATATTTGGCGGCGGCATACGGCATAGAATGATGGTAACGCCGCGGCGTCGTTTCGACAATGGGCACCGGATGGCCCGGCATTGTGCCATAAGCGGCAATCGAAGAGGCATAGACAATGTGCCGAACGCCTGCCGCCGCAGCGGCGCGAAAAACGTTTTTGCTGCCGTCGATATTGATGGCGTCAAATTCGCCGCGGGGCAAGTAGCGCGTCACCACAAAGGCGAGGTGGACAAGGACTTCGCAATCCTTCAGATATTGCGCAAAATTGTCTTCACGTATATCGGCCCGGATCATGCGGATTTTGGCGCTCGCCACAACCGGCGGTCGAAGATCGATGGTGACCACTTCTTTGACGGTTTTGTCCACGATCAAGCGCCTGAGCACAAGCGTGCCAAGCTGGCCGGAGCCGCCGGTTATAGCGATCTTCATGGTTAAAATTTATCGTTTTTTCTATTCTTGCAGACGCAGCTCGAGATCTATAAATTGGTGTTGTCTTTAAAATTTTCGAATTCGAGGTTTTCAGCAGGTTTGTCATTTAGAAAATCTCAAGCAAAACCAAATCACGTTCGCCGCGAAATATGCACAATTTTCGCAGAAAAGTCAAGGGGCAAATGGAGCGGGCAGTGTAGTACTTCAGTCTTCGGTGGAAAAACACCGTCCTTTTCTGAAATTCAACGGCAACTCGCGCTTCATGCCTGTGACAACGCCAAAAATAATCGTGAGAAATGTCCGATTTGCCTTGTCTTATTAATTAGGTTCACTTATCCGACCAAACTCAGAAAAAAATTCTAAAAGTTTTGTGCCTCCAACTGATAGATGAAGACCAACGGATAATCCCGCCAGGCGGGACCAACGGACATAGGTGACAGATGTTGGGTTTCAATTCACGAGGGTTTGATTCAGGCCGTTTGGACA
>JAKEEU010000331.1 GCA_022616415.1 Candidatus Zhuqueibacterota bacterium
CAGTGAGGGAGCGCGGACTTTCTTGTCCGCGATGCGCTGGTGGAATAGAAAGTCCACACTCCCGTCGGGCGTGGCTCGGTTGGTTTTGTGCCGCGATGATTCTAACGCTCGTCGTGATGGCAGGGTCATGGGCCTATTCTTCGCCTCTTCGTATTGACGAAACGAGAGGCCGCGACCGCAATGTGGCAGCCGGTACGGCCGCGGCGATACGATTGAATTATGAGCGAATCGATGCTGCGTCTTTTCCCCGCATCGTTTCGTATCTCACCGTGCAGAACGACTCTGGCGCCACCATCGGCGGTTTGACCAAGGATAATTTCTTGGTTTTCGAGGATGGCACGCGGGAATTGCCTATCGAGGTGGCGGAAATTGTCAGTGATTCTTCTGCTGTTTCGGTGGTGCTCGTCATTGACCGCAGCGGCAGCATGCAGGGACAGCCGCTCACCGACGCCAAAAATGCGGCGAACCTCTTTGTGCAATTGATGACCATCAAAGATCAAGCGGCGCTGGTTAGTTTTTCCAGTAGCGTCACGACGGACCAGGGTTTTACAAAAGACAAGGCTTTGCTGAGCACCGCTATCAACGCTTTGCAGTCAAGTGGCGGCACCGCCATATACGATGCCGTCATTCATGCGGCCGATCTTATTGCCCCGGTTCCGGGCCGGCGCGCGTTCATTCTGCTGACGGATGGCGCCGACAAAAATAGTACCGCGACGTTCACCGAGGCGTTCAATAAAATCGCACCGATGAAAGTTCCCATTTATGCCATCGGTCTCGGGCCGAATGTTGGCAGCGTCGAGGAGGGCAATCTTCGCCAGTTGGCGGACTCCACGAATGGCCGATATTATTATAGCCCGACTTCCAAAGAGCTCGAGGCGATTTATCGCCAAATTTCGGCGTTGTTGCATCATTCGTATCGCCTCACGTACACGACGCACAATTGCACGATGGACGGTACGTTGCGTCAGGTTCGCATCGAGGTGCAATATGGCGGCCTGAAGAGCTCCGGCAGCAAATCGTACCGCGCACCGGAAAATATTGTCACGCTGGCGGTTACGGCGGACAGCCTGCCCGTGCCGGGAGGAGAATTCGGAGTCAAACTGGAAATCCCCGCTCCCAGCAAGGCCGTGCTCAATCTCTCGACGCTGCGCGTCGTGCTGAAATACAATTCGCTATATCTCCGGTTGAAAACACCACAGTCGCAGAGTGTCATCGTTGGGCCGTTCTTCGGTGCTCCCGGAGAATACACGCTGGCGGTGAGCGATAATGGCGCGGGTAGTGTCACCTTGGATTTAAAACGCAATCCGGGTTTGCCCCCAATCAACGGGCGCGGCGTCATCGCGAAGATTTTCTTTGTGGTCGATCAGGCCACACCGGAGAGCGCGCAGTTGAAATTTGAGCTCGCGAATCTGGAAGCGCGCACATCAACGGGGTGCTTAGTCGCGATGCGGACCGAGGCCTTGACCGTACAGGGTCGTGGTTTGATTGTTTGGCCGGGGGACACCAATCACAACGGCAGGGTGGAATTGGCTGATGTTCTGGTGCTCGGCGTATACTGGAATTTGCGCGGTCCGGCGCGCACCGGTCCGGAGGATCAATTGGCCTGGATGCCACATGTGGCCGTTCCGTATGCCATTCGTGCCGCCACGCACGCGGATGCGGATGGCAGCGGTAGCATCATTGAGCGTGATTTGATTCCAATCGGACTCAATTGGGGCAAAGTGGCGACCACGGCTGCCGCGCCGAAAGTCGCGCCGCCGACCGCGCAATTGCCGGAAGGCGAAATGCAAGTGACAATCACACCAATTGAGAAAGCCGGACAATATCGGCTGCACTTGTTATTTGCTTCGCGTCATGACGCCGAGTTGGCCGGCGTGACCTTTCGTGTAGTTTATCCTCATGCCGGCGTGAACGTTATTTCGGCGCAACCCGGGACGATTTGGCTCGAACAACCCTTGGTCGTGACTCATAACAATGATGAAGAACGAACGTTGGCGATGGGCGTGATGACGCCAGCCGGTGCGCGTATGCCAAAGACTGGTGGCCAACTCGTCGAAATGCTGGTGCAGGCAAATCGCCTGCCGGCGCTCTCGGATTTTGTTTTCAAAGATGTGGCCTTGGTTGCGGTTGACGGCCGGATTCGCGAAATATCGGTTCAAGCCGGGTTTGGAGCAACCTCGGAGGTTCTTCCGCAGAGTTTCGCATTTTATCCGGCTTATCCGAATCCCATCTCGACGGCTTCGGAAAATTTGCAGACGACTTGGCGGTACTATTTACCGGAAAATGCCGTGGTGAAAATCGGCATCTACAATGTATTTGGACAGCAGATTCGAAGCATTGAAAAACCGGAGGCGACTTCGGGCTATCACACGCTGAATTGGAACGGCGCCGACGCGCAAGGACGTCGTGTCGGCAGCGGCCTTTATTTTGTCGCGATTGAGGCTGTCGGACGGAATGGCAAAACTTACCGCAGCATGCAAAAGATAACCGTGGTCAAATAGCTCGTAAGTGTTCGTAGTGTTTGTTCGTAGTGTTGCCTTCAGGCATAAAGCCCTTGAATTTAGAAAACGCTTCAATTACGTGACACGATTTTGTGACAGTTCAATCGTCCGGCGCTAATGCGGTTTGATGATCAAAATCGGTAATCTTTCCCGGATGTCATTGCGAGCGCTTCTCAGCGAAGCAATCTCCTAATGCTCAAAGGATTGCTTCGTCGCTTCGCTCCTCGCAATGACCATATTACCGAACTTGAATGTCAAAATTCATAAGGCGTCACTACGAAAGAATAGTTTTGGAGAAGCACAATGTCCAAAAAAGGCATAATCCTGCGGTTGATTGACGTGGTTTTTATTCTCTTGTTCGCGTTCATTGCGGTTTCGCAAGTGGATATGACGCTCGCGATTGATCCGCCGAAAAGCGTCGAAAGTGGGCCGTTCAAAAATGATTCCACCGAGGTGGTGACCGTTTGCGTATTGAACGATGGCAAGTACCCGATCGATGATGGGCAGCTCGTGCTCGCCGACTCGCTGAGTCTGCACAACTATTTGCGCCAGGTCTCTGCCAATGCGGCAAAGACGGGCAAAGCCGTCGGCGTTCGCATCCGTGCCAACTGGGATTCGCCGATTGAGTACAGTCTCGCTGCGGCAAATATCTGCCGCTCATTGGGACTCTCCAAAGGCTTGGATGTCGCGGGAATAGGACGCCGCGGACCGTGAAGCGTAAGAGGAATTTTCGAGATATTAAATTAGGAGAGACACAAATTGACAGGCGGTAGTCTCATGCTCCGGCTGATCGATGTCGCCTTGAATATCCTCATGGCGTTTATCGCGGTCAGCCGCCTCAAGACCGATCACATCGAGATGCCCTCCGGCGCCGATCTCAATCAGCCCGTCCAGCATGTGCGCGAGATGACCGTGCGGGTCTTGCGCGACGCCTTTGAGATCGAAGAGAAGGAGAGAACGATCAGCTTGACAACGCTGCCGGAGCTCGAAGTGGCGCTGGCGAATTTTCAAATCGAGTCGCAACAGCGCGGCGAAATGCTGGCGGTCAACATTACGATGCAACGGACAACGATGATTCAGAAACTTGTCGACGTTCTCGATGTCTGCGAACGACATAAAATTCAAAAGAATTTGGATTATGACAGCTTTAACTAGCTATCTCGCCAATAAAGCGAAACTGCGTCACCTCTCGGTCGGGATCACCGCCATGATCCTGCTTGGCATTTACATGCTGACGCAATGGCTCTCCTATACGATGGGCGCGAGCCTGCCGGAGCAGTGGGACGAGACGATGGAAGTGCGAGAGGTGATTAAAATGGAAATCAAACCGGTGCAGAAACCGGAGCAGAAAGTCGAGCCTATTGTCAAAAAACTGGTGAAAAAGTTTACGACCTCCACTCCGGCCCCTGAAGCCAAAGGCGCGGCGCCGGATCCAGGCTCGATTCCGCAGCTTGCCGATGTGTCGGCGCTGGTGCAAGGCTTCGACATGAAAAATATGATCGCCCAGGAAAGCCCGGCCACACGCACGCCGGTGCAGCGACCGAATACGCGCGCCGTTACGGTGAATTCCGATGTCACCGTCCAAGAGGCCGGATTGGTTTCGGAAGGTTTGCTCGCGGCCGCCTTCGATGTGCGCCCGGCGAACCAGCTTGCGAAACGCGGCAGTGGCGGCACCCCGGCGCAGGGCCCGCGTGTCCAGATTGGCAACAGTCGCGGCGAAGGGGGCGCCAGCGGCAATGGCCCGGCTGTGGGTTGGGGTAACGCTGTCGGTAGTGGTCTTGACGGGATTCCGGAGAGCAAGGGTATCGGCACACGCAACACCCGTGGCGCTGATGCTGGCAGTGGAAATGGCCCGAGAATCTTGCTCGGTGGTTTGGACAATAATGGCAAAGGTAGCGGCGGGGGTGTTTCTCTACTCGAGCTCATCGAATGGATGAAGAAACATCCTGGCCTCATCCCCAAGCTGGTGGCGCATGAGATGGGACATCAGCCCGAAGATTTGTCCTCCGCGGTAAACTTTGTCATGCACGGCCGGAGCTTCACGTTGTATTTGTCCTGTAACGAGCACGAGCTGCTGTTGCGCATCTGCCTCGTTGAAGGAAATGATTATACCATGCTTAAAGACAACGGCATCAAAGAGAACAGCAACTTTTTGGTCACCGGCGATGTCATCCGCCAAAACGGCCAGATTCAATCGCTCATCTCCTCGCGGCAGGCGCCGGGCGACGTGGCGAATCGGTTTTATCGTATCTTCTGGTCGTGGTGGCAAAGCGTGCGTGCTAAAAAGTAATATTTTAGAACTTCAGTTCGCCGATAGAAAAAATGATGGTACGATACGTTCGATTTTTTGCACTGTTGATTTTGGGGTTGGCCTTCGGTTTGACCGTAGGATGCGCTTCCTCGGGGAATACCGTTGCTGAGGACGATATGCCGGTACCGCCCGGCTTGGATTCGACGACGGTGGTGCGCGCGGTGCAAATGGCAGACAGCAATTTTGTCGCTTCCCAGAACGAACAAACCGCGGCCCAGCATTCGCAAGAGGGCAAGGAGAAACTCGACCAATTCGACCAATTTTGGGCGGTTTTGGAAAAAGAGAATAAAAACCGCGGCGCCATGTCAGCAGCAGAAAAGGCGAGCTTCCAGCGCGAATTCAATCTTGGCGCCGCCTCGCTGTCGGAGTGGAAAAAGCTTTCCAAGAACGGCGCCGACGAAAAAGCCGGTCGGGAAGCGCTGAGTCTATGCCTCGAGTCACAAGCGCATCTCGAGGAAGCGCTGCGGCTCAATCCTTTTGACAAAAATACCCGGGTTCTGATCGCCGTGGTTTATTATAATCTGCAGCACATTTTTGGAAAGAGTAAGAATTACGAGAAAGCCATTCAGATTCTCGAGCGTTTGACCCGGCTCGAGAAGGGCGAGCATAATTTGTATCGTCTGTTGGGCGAAAATTATCTCGCGCTGAGACAGTACGATCCGGCCATGGCCAATTTCCGCAAAGCGCAGGAGGTGATGCTGAAAACCAGCTTCGTGACGCAACCGGATACTTCCATGCTGTATTACTATGCGTACGTGCAGGGCGATATCTACGCGCGCACTTACGATACCGAAAAGGCGCTGCTGGCTTTCAAGGAAGCCGAAAGGTTTGCCCGCGCGGCGCAGGAGAAAACCGACATCAAGAATTACATCAGATGGATCAACTGGGATGGCGGCAATCTCCGCGCTGCGGAGGCGTGGGACATGGTTTTGGCGTTGGAAGCCTCCAAAGATTATCCGAGAACTGCCATGGCTTGCTCCAGAGTTCTGTCGCTCTTAAAAACGGAAAATGCCAGCCTCGAAGTCATGCACAAGCTCAGCGTCGTCGAGTTTGAGTTTCTCGGCAAAAAGGAGCAGGCGGTGGAGCGCATGCGCCTGGTCTTTGAAAGTATTCCCATGCAAGCCGGCGGCACGCCGATAGACAGTTCGAGGCAGGCCTTTTTGGATAGTTACGGCGCCATGCTCTTTCGGTTGGGAATCGAAGCCAAAGACCGGGGGCAGAAGAAATTGGGCCTCGCCTATCAAACCAAAGCCACTTCGTTTCGCTGGAATCAGGACGCGCGCGCCTGCCGCGAGATGATGACGCTGGTATGGAACACGCCGGAAACGGCAATCATCTACGGCAAAAGGGCGCTGGCCCACAGAACCGGCTTGTCGGAGCGCGAAATGTGTGAGCTCAGTTCACTCATCAGCCGCGCCTGCAAAAGTGCCGGCCGCTTTGACGACGCGCGAATTTATTTTGAGCAATGGAAGCGATGCAACGGCAAGTTCTCCGTCAATGCAGCAACGGCCAAAAAAGTAAAGGAATAAACGATGTCAATAAGTACCACTTGCAGAATTCTCTTAATTGGACTAACGGTCGTTTTATCTTCGCAGTCTTCCCCGGCGCAAACGGCCAGGGTGAAGATTGATCAGGCATTGGTCCAAACCGCGACGCTCACCGATCCTGTCCAAATCGGTTTTTTTATTGACGATTTCATGATTTCCGAAAAGCAAGTCACCAGACTGACGATTTTCGATCTCAACGGCGATGGGTTTGGCGAAGGCGACTTGGCGCGCACGTTTCCCAGCGGCAGCGTTTATACCATCGCGCCCGGAAAGAAAGCGCAGGCAATGATGAATGTCTGGAGCATGGGCGGCAATGTCAAATTCACCGCTGACTCCAAAGACTCGCCGGAACGGTTCGAGAATGCCCCAGACTCGGTTCGTGCGCAGGGCGGCATCTTCGCAGCGTTGCTGCACGGGGTCCGGCGCAATTACAAAGGCTATCCTCTCAAACTCTATTTGGAGCTGAACGGTGACGTGACCGCAGTGGAAATGTGGGGTTATGATCCCCGGCTCATGAGATACACGCCGCCGCCGGTCATGAGTAGGCCTGTCGACACCCCGGTCATGAAGCTGATCTATTTGGAAAAATCCGTAGTGGATAGCGTGTTTGCCGGGCCGCGGTAATGTAGTGTCCGGACGCCGGAAGCTGGGACTTTTTGCGGATGCCTTATAGTATTACTCCGGGAAAACTATCACGATCGCGAAGATTTTTCATGAACCGCTAATTCACGCAAATGTACGCTAATTTTTATTCGCGTGGATTCGCGTTAATTCGCGGTTAACTGATTTGGTTGCGGCAAGTTGCCGCGTTATAGTATTACCCTGAAAAAACTATCATAACCGTGAAGATTTTTAACACCACAAAGGCACAAAGTTCACAAAGGTTTTTCTTTGTGTCCTTTGTGCCTTCGTGGTAGATTTTGGTTGCGGCCAAAGCCGCGTTACGAAATACGAAGCAGGTTTTAGGGAGACCAAAAGAAATCATTTGTCAATCCGAGGCTGTTGATCTCACCTCATCCATTCCAAAGCGAACGAGTCGCCAGAAAAATTTGTCGATCTGGGTAAAATAATTATGGAACAAATGCCTTGAGTTTTACGTTTTCATTTTGTATTTTGTTATGATCAACTCAAGACAGGAGAATATTGAAATATGCGCCATCTTCGACCGACAGCACTGCTGAGGCGGCCGTGGGCCTGGGCCCTGCTGGCTTGCCTCGTCGCTCTCCCGATTTTAAATATCGACATCCGCCCCAATAACGCTCTTCCCAATACTTTTCGCGCCGACGACCTTACCCCCGAGCGCCAGCATCCCCTGGTGGCCAAGGTTTTGACGACTTTGCTCAAACAATATCATTATAATCATTCCACGCTCAACGACTCCGTCTCCAGCGAGCTGTTGGATAGCTATGTCCGACTGCTTGATCCTAACCGGCTCTATTTTCTCGCGGCGGACATCGCCGCATTTGAGAAATACCGCCGCGTGCTGGACGACAGCCTGCTCAATGGCAACGTCGGGCCGGCGTTTCTGATTTTTAACAAGTTCAAACAGCGCTCCGACGAACGCCTGGCGCACGTGAGCAGGTTGTTGGAGAAAGATTTCGATTTCACCCTCGCTGAAAAGTACCCGCCGAACCGCGAAAATGCGAAGTGGGCAACAGGTCCGGAGGAGCTTGACGAAAATTGGCGCAAGCGCATCAAGAACGAAGCTCTGGAGCTCAAGCTTGCCGGCAAAGACTGGACGGGCATCGCCTCAACTCTGGACAAACGCTACACCAACTTCCGGCGACGCATCGAGCAATTGGACGCGGAAGATGTTTTTCAGTTTTTCATGAATGCGCTGTCGGAATATTACGATCCGCACACCAATTATATGTCCCCGATTAACGCGGAAAACTTCAACATCGGCATGAGCCTGTCTTTGGAGGGCATCGGCGCGCTGTTGAACACCGAGGATGAGTATACAAAAGTCGTTGAGATCGTGGCCGGCGGGCCGGCGGATCGCAGCAAGCAATTGTGGTCGAATGACAAGATCGTTGGCGTGGCGCAGGGCGACGACGGCAAGATGGTCGATGTGATCGGCATGCGGCTCGACGACGTGGTGCAGATGATCCGCGGCAAAAAGGAAACGGTGGTGCGCCTGGAAATCATTCCGGCCGGCAGCCCGGCCGGCAGCCCGACGAAAATTATCCGGCTCGTCCGTGACAAAGTGGTTCGGCAAGAGGCCGCGGCCAAAAGCGATACCATCGAAATCATGCAGGATGGCCAGAAGCATAAAATCGGTGTGATTACGATTCCGGCGTTCTATTCGGATTTTGAAGGCAGGCAGCGCGGCGACGACAATTACAAGAGCACGACACGCGACGTGCGGCGCCTGCTGGCGGAGTTGAAAGGGGCGCAGGTGGACGGCATTCTTATCGACCTGCGCCGCAACGGCGGCGGCTCGTTGCAAGAGGCCATCGAGCTGACCGGATTGTTCATCAAAGACGGTCCGGTGGTGCAAGTGCGCAATTCCGATGGCGAAATTGACCAACATCGCGACCCCGATCCCGGCATTGTTTACGACGGGCCGCTGACGGTAATGGTGGATCGCGTCAGTGCTTCGGCCTCCGAAATTTTTGCGGCGGCGATTCAGGATTACAAGCGCGGCGTGGTTTTGGGGGCGCAAACTTACGGCAAGGGCACGGTGCAGAATCTACTGGATCTCAATCGCGTGATTCGCTCCAATGACGCCAAGTATGGGCAGCTTAAAGTCACCATGGCGAAATTCTATCGCATCAATGGCGGCACGACGCAGCATCGCGGCGTGATTCCGGATATCGTCTTTCCTTCCATTTATGATGAGACGGATTTCGGCGAAAGCACGGAGAAGCATGCGCTGTCGTGGGATCAGATCCCGCCGGCGCGCTACGTGCCGGAAGATCGCGTCTCCAAATATCTCTCGGCGCTGCGGCTGAAATCGCAAAAACGCACCGCCGGCAACGCCGAGTTCCGTTACCTGGCCGAAGACCTCGCTCATCTGCAGCGGGAAAATGCCGAGAACGCGGTTTCGTTGCAGGAAACCGTGCGGAAGAACGAACGCGAGCAGTTGGAGACGCAGCGCCTGGCACGCGTCAACGAACGGCGCAAGGCCAAGGGTTTGGCGCCGCTCAAAAAGGGCGAGACGATTCCGCGTGATGACAACGCCCCGGACTTTTTGCGCGAAGAGGGCGCGCACGTGCTGGCGGATTTGATCGCGTTGTCGAAGAAAGATTATATCGCCAAGACGGAGCGCTAGTTGGGGGGTTGATTTTTTTATGTGCAAAATTAAGCGAATGCGATCATCATCACGAGGAGGAGTAAAAAATAGAGGGAGCTACCATGGAATTTGCCATTGAAGAACGTCTTGGCGTTCCAGGGCTTTTTACTAATCGCCAAGAGGAATTAGCTTATTTCACCTCCTGGGTTGGCAAGATTGAGAAGAAAGCCGCCATTTCCACTGCCATCCTCAGCCATCGCAAAGTTGGCAAAACGGCGTTGCTGCAACGGATTTATAATCGGCTTTTTGCAGATCATGAAGGCAAAGTTATTCCCTTCCTGTTCGAGATCGAAGAACTAAACCGATCGCTTGACGAGTTTTCCCGCATCTATTACATGAGCTTTATTTCCCAGCTTTTGTCTTTCAAAAAAAGACAGTGGTTGGGAACAACTAATTCACTGGAGAAACTCTCGAAAATCAGCGCAGAATTGCATCTCGACTATGTGAGTGAAGATTTGCAAGAATGGCAACGCCATGCTGAAATCGGTGGGACCGTGCTGTGGACGTTCACTCGTGAGGCGCCGCACCGCCTTGCAGAAATCTCCGGCGATCGTTTTGTGGTCATGATCGATGAATTCCAATATATCAACAAATACATTTATCATCCCTGGCCGCCAGTCCCAGAACATCACATGGGCGTCATGGCCGGGAGCTACCTCGGCACCAGCGAGTCCAAAATCGCGCCCATGCTGATTACCGGCAGCGCGGTGGGGATGTTGATACAGCTAATCTATCGGCAGTTGCCCAGGCGATTTGTTTTTTATCACCTGCAAAAATTTAAAGCGCAGGACTTTCTGGAATTGGGATACAAGCTTTCCAATCTTTACGATGTGCCGGTCACCGATGAATGTCTGTTTCTGGCTCACCGCCTGCTCGGCGGCCACCCCGCGCACCTGCGAGAGCTTTTCGATTCGCGCTACGAAAAAAAAGATTTAACCATGATTCAAGGCCTCTACGACACCTACCTGTTCGAGGTTGGCCATCCCACCGGCGGACGTATTCGCGCCGGCTGGGAAGAGTATATCGATTTGGCTTTTCGTGAAATCAATGAGCGCAACGCCAAGAAGATCGTGCTGTTTTTGGCCAAGCACAACGAGCGGGAGTGGAGCCGCAAAGAAATTCAGGAGCACTGTGGCTTGCAGGAGATGAGCGATCAGGAACTGGAGCACAAATTACAGGCCTTGGTTGCTGCGGATCTCATTTCCAAAGGCCGCACGGATTTTGTTTACCAAGGGTTGGGTGACCCTGCGTTCGAAAAAGTATTCAGAATAAAATATGAGCAAGAGATCGAACAAATCGACTTTGAAACCCTCCGGCAAGACCTGATCCGCGAGCTTGAAGAGGAGAATCGCCAGCTCAAAGCCGAGCTCGCCGCCCAAAAGAGCGAGGCCAACCAGCTTCGCGGCGTACTGAATCAGAAGAAGGGCGAGATTGGCGAGCTGTGGATCAAATCGGTTATCAACCATTATTCTCTCCGCCAGCGCTATTTTGCACCGGGCGAATTGGGAAATAACGTTGAAAAAATCCGCTTTCCGCGATTTAGGAAAATCGAGGCCTATACTTTCGAGGACCGAAAAATCAATTTCGACATTCTTTGCCGGCCGCATGAAAAGCAAGAGCTTCATCTGGCCGTGGAAGTAAAGAATCGCGAGGCGAAAAAGGTGAGCATCGAGGATGTGAAAAAGTTTGCCGAAAACCTGCAAGCGCTGCAAGAACATTTGGGTGAAGCACCGCTCCAGGGACTTTTTTACAGCTTTAACGGCTTTCAGCCCGAGGCGATTGAAAAGCTTGGGGAGCTCAAAATTTTTTGGTGGGATTTCGAGACGCTGGAGCGTTTGTCATGAATTTGCCGTTCGGAGTTTTTTTTAAGCAAATTTCAATAACCAACGCGAGAGGGAGTTTATCATGCGCATCTCATGGCAGATCCGCACGCCAGCTATTTGTGTGGTATTGGCCTTTCTGATTTATCTGCCTTTATCTCTTCAAGTTCAATCCCCAAAAATCAAAGCAATGGTCGGCGGCATGCTCATCGATGGCTTCGGCAGCAAGCCGGTTCGCAACAGCGTGATCGTCATCGACGGCAAGCGCATCAAAGCGGTCGGGCAAGCCGGGACGGTGCAAATTCCTGCCGCTGCGGAAATCATCTCGACCGAGGGCATGAGCGTGATGCCGGGCTTGTGGGACATGCACGTGCATCTCATGATCAACGGCCATAGCGATTATGCCCATTGGGACAAAAAATATCCGCCGCTATTCGAATCCGTGATCATGCCGGCTTCGGCGCAGCAACTTCTGCTCGCCGGGGTGACGAGCGCGCGCGATCTCGGCGGCCCGCTGAAGGCGAGCATTGCGGTGCGTGATGCCATCAACGCCGAAAAAATCCCCGGGCCGACGCTTTATGTTTCCGGTCCGTTTATTCAGCACGAGCCTTATCCTGGCGCCGAATTATTTCGATGGGGCGTCAACGGTGTTAACGACGCGCGCGCCAAAGTGCGCCAATTGGCCGAAGCCGGGGTGAATTGCATCAAACTCATCGATCACGATCAGATGACGGTCGAGGAAGTGAATGCGGTAGTGGACGAGGCGCACAAGCACAAGCTCACTGTGGTCGCGCATGCGCATCGTCCAGAAGAAATCCGCCGCGGGCTTCTCGCCGGCGGCGATTGCTTCGAGCACACCGGACTCGCGACGGCGCCGGAATATCCGCCGGATATTATTGCCATGATTCGCGACCGCACCGCCAGGATGAATCTTGGCCCACTCTTTTGGTGTCCGACCATCGAAGGCCTGTTCAATTACGAATACACCCGCGACAACCCCGAGTGGTTGGATGATCCATCTTGGCATGTGGGCTTACCGGATTCGATCATTGCCGACATCAAAGCCTCGATACAACATCCCGATCAGCTCGCCTATTTTCAAATCACACCCACTCGCCGGCCAACGCTGGCGCGAAAATTTCAGCAGCTCAAAGAGTCCGGCGTCGTCATGCTTATCGGCACGGACAGCGGCATTCCGATGAAATTCCACAGCCAATCCACTTGGCACGAGCTTGATGTTTGGGTCAACAAACTCGGCGTTGATCCCATGGAAGCCATCCGCGCCGCGACTTATTGGCCCTCGGTTTTAATGAAAGTGGATCGTGAGGTTGGTACGATTAGTGAAGGGAAATACGCCGACATCATCGCCGTGCGTGGCGACGTGTTGAGGTATATCAATTTGCTGCAAGATGTGGATTTGGTGATCAAGCGAGGGAGGAGGTATAAGTAAAAGCGCTACAAATAAAACGCTTGACAATTGATCAACATCTTTGTATCTTTCCAACATCATTCCTGACTAACCCCGATACCTTCAAAGAGCCTATTACAGCGCCACATCGGGGTTTGCACTTGTTGACTTCGACGCTCCTATTGCACTTATTGCCTTGATAGCAACCAGTTAGGTCATTGCGCAGCAAAAGTTGGAAAAAAATTCTGAGTTTTTGTGTACACGCGGATCAAAAACACACACGGAAAAAGCTTTTCAGCGTGAGTTTTTGATCCGTGTGCTGCCCGCAAGGGCTTC
>JAKEEU010000003.1 GCA_022616415.1 Candidatus Zhuqueibacterota bacterium
GGCGGATTTTTTGCATGGTTTCTTGGCGGTGCGCCGGGCACATCAACGTGGAAAGATGGAAGTTTTCACCGGCGCCCAGTTGGGCAAACAACCCTTTGGCGTGTTTGCGGGTATTGACAATGCAAAGGGCTTGCCGGTGCGCCTGCAACGCGGAAATAAGGTCCTCATCGGTTTGGCTGCCCAGATTTTTCACCTGCACCCGGCGATAAAAATTGAATAAATCTTGCGGATCGGGCGCTAACTCGGTGAATTGTATCTTTGTTCGTTCCTCTGTCGGGAAAAATTGTTGTAAAGAGGGTTGCGTTGCCGTACATAAAACCGCGCTGGCTCCGTAATTTTGTACCAGTTCCTGTATCGCCAGCAGGCTTGGTTTCAAATATATTCCGGGTAACACCTGCACTTCATCAAAAATGATGACGCTTTTAGCCATGTTGTGCAGTTTTCGAGCCGAACGTTTTTTGCTGGCAAAGAGCGATTCAAAGAATTGGACGTTGGTCGTAACAACAATTGGAATGTCCCAATTTTCGGCGGCGAGTTTTAATTTTTCGGTGGCATCGTTTGTTTCATCATCCTCACCTGTACGCTTCCCCTCCCAATCAAAATTGGAATGATGTTCTAAAACATTGACCGGGCCTAAATCTCCCAACGCTTCTCTGAACACGGCTGCATTTTGTTCGATGATGCCGGTAAAGGGAATCACATAAATAATTCGCTTCAAACCATGTTTGATGGCATGATTAAGGGCAAATGCCATTGACGCATACGTTTTGCCGCCGCCGGTGGGAACGGTCAAGGTGAAAAAGCCCGGTTCGTGGTCTGCCAGGGCCAGACAATGCTTTAAGGTTTCTGTCCGCTTGTAATTGAGTTCCTTTTGGGGGTTATCAAAACGCTGCAAGAACAAGTTAAACTGTTCGGCAAGGGTTTTTATATCGGCATGTTGCCCGCGAGGTTTGGCCTCTCCTTGCATATAGCGTTCTGTTTCCAGCCAGTCAGCATCTACCAGTGTAGAGAAAACCATCCGGGTTAAGAAGGCAACAGAGAAGCCAGTGTATGGTTTTTCCTGTTCATCTATACGGAAACGAGCCGGTTTCAGACGACGACCGGGTAAAGCCAGTAGTTTAGGGTCAATTTCTGTTTTATAGGCGTCATAACTTTTTAATTCTTTTTTCTCCCGCCGCGCCAGCAAGGTGCCATCTTCAGCCGTATCACCTTTACTGCCGTAATCCGGCAAGCCGGAATGATGTCCGGCAATGCAATACGATAAAATTTCCGCAAAATCTTTTTGTGGCTGATCAGGAAATAACTTCATAATTTCCCTTGCCCCGGCGGTGGCGTGGTCTACCCGGCGGTTACTCCCTCTTAAACGCGCTTGAAATTCCTTTGAGTATTTGCCGATGTCATGCAACATCCCCGCAGTTTTTGCCAATTCGGAAATACCTGCGTCTTCCCCTAATGCAAAGGCTAATTCAGCAGTTTCTCTCAAATGGTCTATGAGCAATTGCCATTCTGATTCATCCACATCTTTTTTGGAGTGAGCGTAAAACAATTCAGCATTATGGGGGGCTACCTCGTACAACTCCGCCAACCGGCGGGCTTCTCGTTCCAGCGCCCGGCGCAGGGACTCCGGGGCTATAATCTGGCAAGCCGCTCCCCACCCCCGAATCCAGGGTAGCATCTCCTGCCATTCGGCAATCGGCGCTTGCCAAATTATGTGGCCGAACTCATCCGGTTCACTGATCTTCTGCTCAGGGTGCCAAACGCTCTCCTGCAAACGGCGGATGGCTTCCGGTCCGGTGAATTTCAAGCGCACAACTTCCGGCGTTTTGTTAGAAGTCCAAATACCCCAGGCATATTGAAAAAGAGTTTCTTCTTCAAATTGGGCATTAATGGTAAACGGTTCAGTGCTAAAAGTGGCTTTTTCTATGCGTTCCAATTGAAAAGGGACAATGCCGTCCCAAACATTGGTTTTGGCTACAATGTAAATGCTGTCGCTCCAGGGGGATGGTTCTATTAAATAAGGACAGATCGTGTGATTGGTTACTTTATCATCGCGCAACGGGTGGTAGCGAATATGCACCTTGTACTGTTCCGACCAGCCGCGAATCAGTATTGCCAGGATTTCGGCCCGCCGATTCTCTTCCGGGTGCTCCGGCAGGTTGGCGGCAGCTTTTACCAGCCGTTCTGTCATCGGTTTGTAGAGAGCGGTAGCCAACTTGCCCAGCGCGTTTTGTACCGGCCGGCTGGGCAGCCGGGTGTTTCGACTCAAGCGGCGGGTGGCCAGGTAAAGAATAAGGGCCTCTTCCCAACTAACCTTAATGTTTGAAATAAAAGTGCGGCTGTCAATCCGGTAGCGACCCCGTTCGGTTTCTACAAAAAAGTCATCGCCAAATTCTTCTCTCAATTTTTTGCGACGCTTAAAAATAGCCTCGCGACCAACTTCAAAGCGGTCTGCCAGCTCCTGGTCGGTATAGCCGTGGCCCGGCTCCGCATATAAGCGGATCAGTTCCTCATCGTTGATTGATTTGCTCATGTTGTACCTCATATATTGATCTGGTAACATTTTAGCATACTTTGTTGCCAAATACCGTGAATCTTTATGAATCTCGTTGAAATTACCAAAATTTAATCCAGCTTAAAAAGCCGTCGTCGTCCTCATAAACCTGTTTCTCCGGTTCATCTTCAAGCGCGGTCAACACGCGCGTGACC
>JAKEEU010000034.1 GCA_022616415.1 Candidatus Zhuqueibacterota bacterium
ATTGTTTTTGCTTTGTGTGTTTTCATTTTAATAATATAATAAAAAATTATACGAAGTCAAGTTTTTTGTAATTTTTTATTTCCCGGACAGACACTATCTATGCTTCGCTGAACGAGGTCAGTTCGCGTTGGCACAATTCATACCGTTTCGCAGCAGAAAATGAAGTACGTTCATTTTTGAAAAAATCAGGAAAAAACCGCGGCATTAAAGGCGACTTTTTGAAATACAATAGCAAAAAACTTTATGATGCTGCACGCGAATTTCTCCAATTAGGAGGACTGCAATGGACACAATTGAGCAAAAAGTAAGAGGTATCCTGAAAATGCGATTTTCCGACGAAGAGATCCGGTTTGATCATGAACCCGGCGAGCGCATTTCAGGATTTATTGTTTCCAATAAGTTCCTTGACATGGAGCATCTGGCTCGCCAAAAAATGATATCGAGCCTGCTTTTTACTCATCTTTCTAAAGAAGAGCGCCGGCATGTATTGGGGTTTCTCGCATTCACACCGGAGGAGGAACAATTTTATTTAGAAGCCCGCGAGGATTCATAGTAAAAAAGTATTCAATCTCGGGCTTTGTAATGGTCTCGCAATTTGCGGGCAGGAGATATTCTCATGGAAATGTTGGAACAAAAGGTCAAAGATGCCCTGAAGAAACAATTTAAAGACGAGGATATTCAATTCCACCATGAGCCCGGAGAGCGTATTCATGGCATTATTATTTCCGACAAGTTTGAAGGCTTGGATTTTGAGGCGCGCCATGAATTGATTTGGAATTTGCTCCGTGCCCATCTTTCACCGGAAGAACGACAGCAAGTTTTGAGCTTTATCGATTATACACCAGCGGAAATCAAAGCTTACACCGAGGCTTTCAGCGAGTAAAAATGAAACTTGGCGACCTCGACCTCTTCATTCTCTCCGACGGCCTCTTCCGCCTCGACGGTGGCGCCATGTTCGGTGTGGTGCCGCGCGTGCTGTGGGAGCGCAACGATACGCCTGATGAGAAAAATCGCATTCTCATGGGATTGAACTGCCTGCTGGTGATTCACGGCACAGAAAAAATTCTCATTGATACCGGCATAGGCGACAAGTTCGATGAAAAGTTCGGCACGATGTTCGGCGTGCAACGCGAGACGACTTTGCTCGATCAGCTTGCCGATTTGAATTTGCGGCCGGAAGACATCACCCACGTGATCATGTCGCACATGCATTTCGATCATATCGGCTGGAACACACGCCGTAACGCTGCCGAAGAAATCGTACCGACGTTTCCGAACGCCATTTATTTCGCGCAGCGCGGCGAGTATGAAGTTGCCAAAAATCCGGATGATCGCAGCCGCGCGAGTTATTTAAAATGGAATTGGGAGGCGCTGGAAAAGAGCGGCCAGCTTCAACTTCTCGACGGCACGACCGAAGTGCTGCCCGGCGTCGAGAGTTTTCTCGCGCCTGGACACACGCTTTACCACACCATCGTCAAAGTTAAAAGCGCCGGCAAAACGGCAGCATTCCTGGCGGATTTGGTTCCTACGACCTCGCATCTCAAAACGCCGTATGTGATGGGCTACGATCTCTACCCCAAATTGACGATGGAGACCAAGCCACGAATTTTACTGCAAGCTTTTGAAGAGCAGTGGCTGCTCATCTTCGAGCATGCGCCGCGGATTAAAGCGGGATATTTGAAGCAAGTTGAGGGAAATTGGAAGGTGGAACCGGTTATAATGGAGGGTGGCTCTTCGTAATGCCTTTTGGCATCTTACTAATCAGATTGCGAAAGTCCCCGAAAAGGACTACTACAAAAATTTTATATGTAAGGGAAGGAGTTTGTGTTATGACTACACAATTCCGTGAAGTCATCATCGCTGGCGCCTGCCGCACGCCGATTGGCGCGTTTCAAGGCGCGCTGGCGTCAGTGCCGGCGCCCGTGCTGGGTTCGCTTGTGGTGAAAGAAGCGGTGCAACGGGCCGGCATCGATCCGAAAAAAGTTGACGAAGTGATCATGGGCTGTGTGCTGCCGGCCGGAGTCGGGCAAGCACCGGCGCGACAAGCGGCGATCAAAGCCGGCTTGCCGGTCGAAGTCACTTGCATGACGATCAACAAGGTTTGCGGTTCCGGCCTCAAAGCGGTGATGCTTGCGGCGCAGGCGATCATGCTCGGTGATGCCGACGTTATCGTTGCAGGTGGAATGGAAAGCATGTCGAATACGCCCTATTTGCTCGACAAAGCGCGCGACGGCTATCGCCTCGGCCACGGCGAGCTTGTTGACAGTATGATCAAAGACGGCTTGTGGGATGTGTACAACAATTTTCACATGGGCAATGCCGCGGAGCTGTGTGCGCGTGAGTGCAGCATTCCGCGCCAGGCGCAGGACGAGTTTGCGACGATGAGCTATAAACGCGCTTTAGCCGCGCAAGAAAAAGGCCTTTTTGCCAAAGAGATCGTCACCGTGCCGCTGCCTCATAAAAAAGCGGAACCCGTTTTCGTTAAAGAAGATGAGGAGCCGAAGAAAGTCAATTTTGAAAAAATGCTGACCCTGCGGCCGGCGTTTGACAAAGAAGGCACGGTCACAGCGGCGAATGCTTCCAAAATAAACGACGGCGCCGCAGCGGTCGTCGTGATGGCGAAAGAAGTGGCGGACAAGCTTGGCGTCACGCCGCAAGCAAAAATTCTCAGCCAAGCTTCCGCCGCAAAGAAGCCGGAATGGTTCACCACCGCGCCGATTGACGCGATTGAAAAAATTCTCCGAAAATCTGGTTTTAGTTTGGACAAGATTGATCTCTTTGAAATCAACGAAGCGTTTGCGGTGGTGGCGTTAGCGGCGCAGCAGAAGCTCGGCATTCCGTTGAATAAGCTGAACGTTCACGGCGGCGCGGCGGCGCTCGGCCATCCGATTGGCGCCAGCGGCTGCCGGATTCTCGTCACGCTCATTCACGCGCTGCAAGAGTATAAAAAGAAGTACGGCATGGCGGCGATCTGTATCGGCGGCGGCGAAGCCTCAGCGGTCATTGTGGAGAATATGGCGTAACCCAGACGGCCTCGTCTGGAGCTATGCAGGAAACTAATCTTGGTCAAAAGAGTGAGACAAAGATGGAACACATCGGTGTCATCGGCGGCGGCACGATGGGCAACGGCATTGCTCATGTGTTCGCCCAATTCGGCTACGCGGTCACTTTGGTGGACATCAAGCAGGAATTTCTCGACCGCGCACTGGTGACCATCAAAGCCAATTTGGAGCGGCAGGCAAAGAAAGGCATCATTGCCGTCAACGAAGTGGCGACGATTCTCGGTCGCATTGTCACCGCCACGGAGCTGAAGGCAGTTGCGAATGGCGAACTGGTGGTGGAAGCGGCAACCGAAGAGCCGGCGCTCAAAAAGAAAATCTTTGCCGAATTGGACGCGCTGTGTCCAGCGGAAACGATTTTGGCGAGCAACACTTCTTCCATCTCGATCACCGAAATTGCGGCGGTCACAAAACGTCCCGAGAAAGTCATCGGCATGCATTTCTTCAATCCCGTGCCGCTAATGGCGCTGGTGGAAGTGATTCGCGGCTTGGCGACGGACGACGAAACGTTCAATACCGTCATGAAGCTCAGCCGGGCGCTGGGCAAAAAGCCGGTGGCGGTGAATGATTATCCTGGCTTCGTCTCGAATCGCGTGCTCATGCCGATGATCAACGAGGCGATTTATTGCGTGATGGAAGGCGTGGCCGAGAAAGAAGCGATTGACAACGTCATGAAGCTCGGCATGAACCACCCGATGGGACCGTTGGCGCTGGCGGATTTTATCGGCCTCGACGTTTGTTTGCACATCATGGAAGTGTTGCACCGGCAACTGGGCGACGACAAATATCGCCCGTGCCCGCTGTTGCGCAAAATGGTGGCAGCGGGCCATCTCGGCAAAAAGACCGGAGAGGGATTTTATTCTTATGCGTGAATTGAAAATTGTAAATTTTCAATTTAAAGTATTGAGGAAAGCATGGACTTCAAATTGACCGAAGAGCAAATCCAAATTCGCGATGAAATCCGCCGCTTTGCAGAAACGGAGATTGCGCCGGATGCAGCCGGGCGCGACGAGCAGGAAAAATTTGCGGAGAAGCAGATCAAAAAGCTCGGCGAACTGGGATATATGGGGATGACCGTAAGCTCGCAATACGGCGGCCAGAGTGCTGACACCGTCGCCTATACGTTGGTGGTCGAAGAGCTTTCCAAAGTCGATGCCTCGGTCGGCGTGGCGCTGTCGGTGAACAATTCGCTGGTTTGTTACGGCCTCGAAAAATTCGGCACCGAAACACAAAAGCAAAAATATCTGGTGCCGTTGGCGACCGGCAAGGCGCTCGGCGCGTATTGTCTTTCGGAGCCTGGCACCGGCAGCGACGCCGGCAACATGATGACGGTTGCGGAAAAGCGCGGCGATCACTATATTATTAGTGGCGCCAAAAACTTTATCACCAACGGCATCCACGCCGATTACCTGATCGTTTTTGTCACGCTCGATAAAAAGGCCGGCACCAAAGGCGTGTGTGCTTTCATCGTTGAGAGAAATTTCCCAGGTGTTTCGGTCGGCAAAAAGGAGAAAAAACTCGGCATCCGCAGCAGCGATACCGCGATGCTGAATTTTGACGGCGTCAAAGTGCCGGCGGCGAATTTGCTCGGACAAGAGGGAAAAGGTTTTTCAATCGCGATGGCCATTCTCGATGTTGGGCGAATCGGTATCGCGGCGCAAGCGCTCGGCATTGCGGGCGGGGCCTTGGCAGCCGCGGTTAAATATGCCAAGGAACGCCGGCAATTCGGCCAGTCGATCATTGATTTTCAGGCGATCAATTTTATGTTGGCGGATATGGCGATGGAAATCGATGCAGCGCGGCTGCTCATTTATCAAGCCGCGGTTGCGAAGGACAGCGGGGAAAAATTTTCCGTTCAGTCGGCCAAAGCCAAGTTGTACGCGTCGCGCGTGGCGGTCGACTGCGCCGTGAAGGCGGTGCAAATTTTCGGTGGCGCCGGCTATTTGAAGGATTATCCAGTCGAGCGGTATATGCGCGACGCGAAAATCACGGAGATTTACGAAGGAACGTCGGAAATCCAAAAACTCGTCATCGCCCGCGGCTTGATGACGTAACGTTCGTAGTTGCGCCTTCAGGCGTCGCGCGTTTATTCAAGCACCAATGCCTGAAGGCATCACTACAAACTAATTCGAGGAGAGGAAATATGACGCGGCTACCCAACGGCAAAGCAGCTTATGCCGCCCGCATGCAAAAGGCGCGGCAGGCGAAGCCCAAAACTGAAAGTGCTGTTTCGACCGGCTTCGATGAGAAAACAAAAATTTGGTTCAATGGCAGGATGGTCCGTTGGCAGGAGGCCACGGTGCACGTGATGTCTCACGTGATTCATTATGGCTCGAGCGTTTTTGAAGGGTTTCGCTGCTACAACACACAGAATGGGCCGGCGATCTTTCGTCTGAAAGATCACATCGACCGCCTGTTTGATTCGGCCAAAATTTATCGCATCGACATGCCGTTCACCAAGGCGGAAATCATGCAGGCGTGCATCGAGGTCGTCAAGCTGAATCGGCTGGAGGCATGTTACCTGCGCCCGGTGGCATTTCGCGGTTATCACAGCCTTGGTGTCGATCCGCGGCTATGCCCGACGATGGTTGCGATTGCGGCGTTGATGTGGGGAAAGTATCTCGGCCCGGAGGCGCTGAAGGCCGGTGTTGATGTGCGCGTCGCCTCTTGGAATCGCATGCGTCCCAACACCTTCCCATCGATGGCCAAAGCGGCCTCGAACTATATGCCGTCGCAGCTCGTTAAATTGGAGGCGAAGATCGATCATTACGTCGAAGGCATTATGTTGGACTCGCACGGTTACGTGAGCGAGGGCAGCGGCGAAAATATTTTTTTGCTCTATCGCGGCAAGCTTTACACGCCGCCGTTGACCGCCAGCATTTTGCCGGGCATCACGCGCGATTGCACGATCACCATGGCGCGGGAATTGGGCTGCGAGGTGATCGAGGCGCCCGTGCCGCGCGAGATGCTCTACGTGTCCGACGAAGTTTTTTTCACCGGCAGCGCCGCGGAAATCACACCGATTCGCTCCATCGACCGGATTACGATCGGCAACGGTGCTTGCGGGCCGCTCACCGAACGCCTCCAAAAGCGGTTCTTTGCGATCGTCGAAGGCCGGACCGAGGACGTTTATGATTGGCTGACACCAGTGCATTAAATTTGTTTGCAAAATTCATTTTTTTGTCTTATGTAGTTAGTGGGCCGTGTTTGCAGGGCGACATGACCTCAATGCGGCCTTGACTCCCAAAAGGAGTTTGCAATACAAAAAATTTTGTGACAAAATAATTAGATGATTATTTTGCCATAATCATTTCGTCATTAATAGTTTTTGGGACTCTGATGTCACAAGGCAGCGGACGCCGCCATGCGCGCGAATTGGCTCTGCAAGCGTGCTATGCGCACGAGCTTTCCGGCAATCCGCCGGAGCAAATTTTGAGCGACGTGATTTTCGGCAAAGACGAGCCGGGAGCGGTTGTGGAATTTGCCGCGGAGTTGTTTCGCCGCTCGGTGGCGGATATTCCCGATTATGACACAATGATCCGGCGCAAAGCCGTCAATTGGGAATTCAATCGCATCGCGATTTTGGACAAGCTCATCTTGCGCCTGGCGCTGTGTGAGTTTTTGCACTTCCCCGATATTCCGCCGAAAGTCACCATCGACGAGGCTATCGAAATCGCCAAGAAATACAGCACCGAGAAAAGCGGCCGCTTCGTCAACGGCATTCTCGACGCCGTACTTATCGATTTGCGCAAGGAAGGCAGATTGCATAAAAAGGGGCGCGGGCTGAGCGAGGGAAATGAGGAGGACGAGTAAACCTATCGTCATCTTGATTTTGTGAGATTTTTTCCCTATTTTTGTGTAGAACCAAATTTTGAGTTAAAAGTTATGAAAGTCTTCATCAGCCATTCCTACACGGGTGAGCCGCTGGTTAGAGAGGTTGCAACTGCCTTGCAAAATGCCGGTCTGGAAGTTTGGGACGGCGAAAGGGAGATATTTCCGGGCGACAACTGGGCGGAAAAAATCGGACAAGCGCTTCGTGAGGCCGAGGCGATGGTCGTTCTTTACACGCCAAATACGTTAAACTCAAGCTGGGTGAAACGTGACATCCAGTATGCTCTGGGCGAGCAACGTTTTCGCGATCGTTTAGTCACCGTCGTGGCTGGTCCACCGGAAAAACTTCCGGAAGATGAAATCCCCTGGATTTTGCGGCGATTTAAATTCATCAAGCTCGCTGATAACGGCAAAAAAGACGATTTCAAAAAAATTGCCCAGACCCTTTTAGCAGCGGCGTAAAAACGGATTTAGATCTTCAGGGTTCGACTTTATGTTGCCGGTAGAGGCTTTTATTTCTCATTCAGATCAGGTTAAATCTTAAAAATAGGATCAACAATGGCAATCGACATTACCCTCACATTGCCGGACAATCTGGTTGAGCATGCCAAACGTTTTGGCCAAGTGACGCAGCGAGATGTTAAGTCGGTGTTAGCTGAGGCGTTGGAAATGATCTGGCCCACCTTCGGCAATTCGCCCGACGTCAAAACTTATCCGCTGGCATCAAATCTTGACGATGCCGAGGTATTGGCATTGGCCGACACGAAAATGGACTTGATTCAAAATCAGCGCTTGGGTGCGCTTCAGGAAAAAGGAAAAACGAACGGCCTGACCACTGAAGAACGCTATGAATTAATGGCGTTGATGCAGATTTATCAAATCGGCCAACTCCGGAAATCTGAAGGCATGGCTGAAGCGGTGCGGCGCGGTTTGCGACCTCCTTTATCCGCATGACGCATAATTTCGAAAACATAAAGCAACGTGTGCGGCAAAGGGCGGGCAATCGCTGTGAATATTGTCTGTGTCATCAAGATTATGTTATGGGTTGGCTGCAAATCGATCATGTCATCCCAACCGTCAAGGATGGCTCCGATGATGAAGACAACCTGTGTTTGGCGTGTGAATTTTGTAATCAATATAAATGGACTAAAACGGATAGTGTAGACCCTCAAAGTGGACAATGGGTGCCTTTGTTTAATCCTCGTCGACAAAGTTGGGCAGAGCATTTTTCCTGGAGTAAAAGTGGCGCTGAAATTATCGGCCTAACTGCCATCGGTCGCGCTACGGTAATTGCCCTCAGGTTGAATAATGCTTTAGCTATTACAGTTCGTCAAAATTGGATTAACGCTGGTTGGCATCCTCCGGTCGTTAAATGACCCCGAAGGTGAGTTAATTTTCATGAGTCTTTTAACCAAAATTTTTGGCAGCAAACACGAGCGCGATATCAAACGCATTCGCCCGCTCGTGGCGCAAATCAACGAAATTTACGAAACGCTGCACGATCTGCCCGACGGCGAGCTGCGCGCGAAAACGGATCAATTCAAGGCGCAAATCGCCGAAGCGACGGCGGAGGTGCGCGCCGAGCTTTTCAAGCTGAATTCATTTTTGCGCGGCGAAACCCAAGAGATTAGCGGCAATGGCGTGGATGACCCCGAGGCGAAACCGGAGCCAGAGCTTACGACCGAAGAGTTGCGCGAGAAAATCGTCGAGCTTGAGAACGAAGAACGGCAAATCATCAAAGAAACGCTCGATGCGATTTTACCTGAAGCTTATGCGGTCGTCAAGGAAACTTGCCGCCGGCTCTGCGGCCAAACCTGGAATGTGGTCGGGCAACCGGTCAAGTGGGACATGGTGCCCTTCGACGTGCAATTGCTGGGTGGCACGGTTTTGCACGAAGGCAAGATTTCCGAGATGGCCACCGGCGAAGGCAAAACGCTCGTCGCCACTTTGCCGCTCTATTTGAACGCGCTGGCCGGCAAAGGCGTGCATCTCGTCACCGTCAATGATTATCTCGCGCGCCGCGACTGTGAATGGATGGGCAAGATTTTTGAGTTTCTCGGATTGCGGCCGGCCTTCATCACCAACGACATGAACCCGACGCAACGCCGCGACGCCTACAACGCCGACATTACCTACGGCACCAATAACGAGTTCGGCTTTGATTATTTGCGCGACAACATGGCGGTGCGGCCGGAAGACCAAGTGCAGCGCGGCCATTATTTCGCGATCGTCGACGAAGTGGATTCGGTGCTGGTCGACGAGGCGCGCACGCCGCTCATCATCTCCGGGCCGGTGGAGCAGAGCGTCGATCAATACGACGCCATGAAGCCGCGCGTCGAGCGCCTGGTCAACACACAAACCCAGCTCGTCAACCGCTTGATGTCCGAAGCCGAAAAATCTTTGCAGGAAGGAAATGAATACGATGCCGGCATCAAGCTTTTGCAAGTGCAGCGCGGTGCGCCCAAGAACAAGCGCTTCATGAAAATGCTGCAAGAAGCCGGCACCAAAAAGCTCATTCATCGCGTGGAGAGCGACTATCTGCGGGACAAGCGCATGCACGAGCTCGACGAGGATCTCTACTTCGCGATCGACGAAAAGGCGCACACGATCGACACCACGGAAAAGGGGCGTGAGTTTCTCTCGCCCAACGAGCCGGAAATGTTCGTGCTTCCCGATCTCGGCGAAAGAATGAACGCGATTAACTCGGACAACGAGATCGCCGTCGAAGAGAAAGAGCGGCGCAAAGCGGAATTTATGAAAGAATACGCCGAAAAAAGTGACCGCGTCCACAGCATCTCGCAGCTCCTGCGCGCTTATTCGCTCTACGAAAAGGACGTTGAGTACGTCGTCAGCGACGGCAAAGTTCTCATCGTCGATGAGTTCACCGGCCGGTTGATGCCGGGCCGGCGCTATTCCGACGGCCTGCACCAGGCGCTCGAAGCCAAAGAAGGCGTGCGCGTCGAAGGCGAAACACAAACGCTCGCCACCATTACGCTGCAGAATTACTTCCGCATGTACAAAAAGCTCGCGGGAATGACCGGCACCGCGGAAACCGAGGCGGGCGAATTTTGGGAAATTTACAAGCTCGACGTGGTGGTCATTCCCACCAACGAGACGGTGCGGCGCATCGATCACGAAGACCAGATTTACCGCACGCGCCGCGAAAAATACAACGCGGTGATCGACGAAATTGCCGAGATGCATTCGCACAAACGGCCGGTGCTCGTCGGCACGGTTAGCGTCGAAGTTTCCGAAACATTGAGCCGCATGCTGAAGCGCAAGGGCATTCCGCACAAAGTTTTGAACGCCAAATATCATCAGCAGGAAGCGGAGATTGTCTCCATGGCCGGCCAGCCCGGCGCGGTGACGATCGCGACGAACATGGCCGGCCGCGGCACCGATATCAAGCTCGGCAAGGGGGTGGTGATTCATCAGAATTGCGCGCTTAAAAAAGTACGGCCGGGAGTGGAGCCATGCCCGCACCTCGAAGAGCACAAATGTTACGAGAGCGTGCCGTGCGGCTTGCACATCATCGGCACCGAGCGCCACGAGGCCAGGCGCATCGACCGCCAGCTCCGCGGCCGCTCCGGACGGCAGGGCGATCCCGGCTCATCGCGTTTCTATCTTTCGCTCGAAGATGATTTGATGCGGTTGTTCGGCTCCGAGCGCATCGCCTCGGTGATGGACCGGCTCGGCGCCGAAGAAGGCGAAGTCATCACGCATCGCATGGTGACGCGCTCGATCGAACGCGCGCAGAAGCGCGTCGAAGGGCACAATTTCAGCATCCGCAAGCATCTGCTCGAGTACGACGACGTGATGAACAAGCAGCGCACCGTCGTCTATAATCGGCGCGGCCACGCGCTGCGCGGCGAAAATTTGCGCGAAGAAATTTTGCAAATGGTCGACGCCTACATTCAAGAAAAGGTCGCGCTTTACGCCGCCGGCCATCATCCGGATGAATGGGATTGGGAGGGTTTGCAGAATGCGTTTCAGCGCCTCTTTCTGGCTAGCATGCCGGAAGGTTTGCGCCAGCGCCCCGGATTGAATCAACAGGATTTGGCCGAAGCGCTGATCAAAGCCGCACACGACGCCTACGAGCGAAAAGAGGCGCTGGTGACGCCGAAAATCATGCGCCAGATCGAGCGGTTGGCCACGCTGCGCGCGATCGACGAGAAGTGGCGCGAGCATCTTTATGAGATGGATCATTTGAAAGAGGGCATCAACTTGCGCGCGTACGGCCAAAAAGATCCGCTGCTCGAATACAAGGGCGAAGGCTTTCGCATGTTCGAGGAAATGATCGGGCAAATGGACGAACAAGTGTTGGAAGCGATTTTCAAAGCGCAAGTGCAAATGGAACCACCCCGCAGAGCGGGGCGTATGCCTCAGCAAATGACGACGGTACACGAATCGTCGGCGGGGATGGGATTTGAAGGACCGTCGCGGCCGCAACAAGCGGCGCAAGCCGGCAAGCGCCAGCCACGAGTCGTTGACGAAAAAGAAAAAATTGGGCGCAATGAGCCGTGTTGGTGCGGCAGCGGGAAGAAGTACAAGAAGTGCCACGGGGCGGAGGCGTGATGATGCATGAAAATGCCGAATCGAGAAGAGGCATATATACCACCAGCGAAATTGAGAGATTATTTGCTTTCAGAAACTCATGTCATCGGTCGAGGGAAAGCGAAATTCTTTCGTATGTTTGGATTTGATGAGACCAACATGGAGTTGTTAGAAAAAGGGTTGATCGCAATCGCTCAAAATGAAGACGTCAAAACGGTCACTATATCACCGCACGGCACAAAATATGTAATCGGAGGTTTGCTGCAAACGCCGTTGGGACGTGTCATCAGCATAACAACAGTCTGGATTATCGATAAAGGTCAAGATCGTCCACGGTTTGTAACGGCGATTCCCAACTAACGCAATAAGGAGGTTCGATGATTAATGAACTGGACATCGTCGCGCTAACCCATGATGTTGTAGATTATCGTCTCAAAGCAGGCGATGTCGGTACGGTCGTTCATCGCTATGATGACGGTGACGGCTTCGAGGTGGAATTCGTCACGGCAGAAGGCAAGACAGTCGCGTTGTTAACTTTGACAGCAACGGATATTCGGCCCATCAATCGTGCAGAAATATTGCATGTTCGCGAAGTCGAACCTGTCTTTGCCTAGTTTGCTCTGATATTTGGAGGCGCCGATGTTTGCATAAAGTTTATGATGAAAAGTAAGGAGGTCATTATAAAATGGCTAAATTAGAACAATACCGCGCCTTTGTTCAGCAATTGATCAAACAGTACGGGGCTTACAAGCCATCGTACGGAGATATCGAAGTCGAGACCGTTTTTGATACCGAGCGTGACCATTACGAATTAATCAATGTCGGCTGGCACGAGCACAGACGCATTCGCGGCGCCGTGTTGCACATCGACATTAAAAACGGCAAAATTTGGATACAACACGACGGCACGGAGCGAGGAGTCGCGAATGACTTGGTCGAATGGGGTGTGCCCAAAGAGGATATCGTGCTGGCTTTTCATGCGCCTTACAGACGGCAATATACGGGCTTTGCGGTAAATTAAATATAATCGAGGAAAATGGAAACAATGACAACCGTCGCCACACAACAAATAACGCAGGCTTGGGGCACGCTGCAAGCGCTCATCCCGGTTTCTCCGATTCGCACCGAAGAGCAATATGATCAAGCCGTCGAAAAACTGAATGAGCTATTGGACATTGTTGGTGACAATGAGGCTCATCCACTATATGAATTGTTGGACACTTTGAGTATTTTGATACACGCTTACGATGAGGCCCATTTCCCAATATCTCCCGTCACGGGCATCGAGGTACTCAAGTTTATCATGGAAGAGCATCAACTGGCGCCGTCTGATTTACCCGAAATCGGAGATGAAAAAGTTGTAACGGAATTATTGGCAGACAAACGCGAACTCAGTGTTGAAAATATTCGTGCCTTATCGAAAAGGTTTGGCGTATCACCGGCGGTGTTTATTGATGGATGAGTCGTAAGAAGTGGTAATCGACTGAGCGTTCATCATGGGCGACTTCCTATGGATGTCATTAATCGTCCAGCCGCCAAGTGCCTGATTTTGCTCGAACCGGCTTTCCGCAATTGATAAAAAATTGTAAAATCCCTTGCTTTTACCGATTTTTTTCGTACATTGCAGGCAACTTGGGAAAAATGAGGCTATCGTGGAGGAAAAACTATGACCGAACGTGTCGTCGAGATTCTCGTTTACATTATGAGCGAGATCCGTGACGGAAAGCCGGCGCCCAATAATCTCGAGATCATTTCGCGCGATCTGATGCAGCGCGGCTACACCGAGAACGAGATCAGCTCGGCGTTTTCCTGGCTTTACGAGCGCAGCCAAAACGACGGTGAGGAGTTGGTGCGCCATGCCGGCCCTACTCTCGAAGGCTCCTTCCGCCTGCTGCACGACTTGGAGCGCATCGTCATCTCGCCGGAGGGTTACGGCTATTTGTTGCAACTGAAGCATCTCGGCATTCTCAGCGATGCCGAAGTGGAGCAAACCATCGAGCGCGCCATGATGCTCGGCGCCACGCATCTGTCCGAGGCGGATATCAAATCGTTGGTGGCCTCCACGCTGTTCAATTTGGAGGGCGCGAGCGAGGGATCGTTTTTTGTTTTCGAGGATAGCGCCGTCGTTCATTAATAAAAATTGCCGTCGGAACGCTCTCTGTCGGATTTTGTCATTAATTTTTATTTTCATCATCTGGCCGAGCACAGGCGCCCGGACGGTTGTTTACAAGTATTGCAGGTTGTGATCATGTCGAAGTCTTTAGTTATTGTTGAATCCGTAGCAAAAACGAAAACCATCAGCAAATTTCTCGGCAATGATTTCACGGTCAAGTCCTCCGTCGGACACATCAAGGATCTGCCGAAGCAAAGGCTCGGCGTCAATGTCGAAGACGGGTTCGAGCCGGAGTATATCACCATTCGCGGCAAGGGCAAGCTACTCACCGATCTGCGCAAAGTTGCCGCCAATGTCGATCAAGTGTATATTGCCACCGATCCGGACCGCGAGGGCGAGGCCATCGCCTCGCATCTGGCGGAGGTCATCAGTCCGCACAACGACCGCGTCCACCGCGTGCGCTTCAACGAGATCACCGAGCGCGCCGTCAAGCAGGCGTTGGAGCACAAGGACAAGGTCAACGAAAATTTGGTCGTGGCGCAAAAAGCCCGGCGTGTCGTCGACCGTTTGGTGGGTTATCAAGTCAGCCCGATTTTGTGGCGCACCATTTATCGCGGCCTCAGCGCCGGCCGCGTGCAATCCGTCGCCTTGCGCTTGATTTGCGAGCGCGAAGCGCAAATCGACGCCTTTATTCCCGAAGAGTATTGGAGCATCGCCGTCGAGCTCAAAGGCAAGCGCACCGACCCGTTTCTGGCCAATCTCGTCAAGATCGGCGATAAAAAGCCGGAGATTCACAACGAGGCCGAAGCGCAAGCCCTCAACCGCGAACTGCGCGAGCAGAGCTTCAAAGTCGTTGACATCAAGAAAAAGAAGGTCAACCGCCAGCCGGCTCCGCCTTTCACCACCAGCACGATGCAACAGGAGGCCGCCAACCGTTTGGGCTTTACCGCGAAGCGCATTATGGCTATCGCGCAGCAGCTTTACGAAGGCGTCGAGCTTGGCGAAGAAGGCAGCATCGGCTTGATTACATACATGCGTACCGACTCCACGCGCGTCGCTGGCGAAGCAATTGCCGAGGTGCGCGATTACATCACTACGAATTACGGGTTAGAGTATCTGCCGCAATCCCCGCGCGTCCACAAAACGAAATCATCCGCGCAAGACGCGCACGAGGCGATTCGCCCGGCCTCGATGAAGCGCACGCCCAAAAGCCTCAAGAAATATCTTTCTGCCGACCAATACAAGTTGTACGAATTGATCTGGCAGCGCTTCGTCGCCAGCCAGATGGAGGCGGCCGTTCTGGAGCAAACCTCGATTGACATCGAAGGCGGCCGCTTTCTTTTGCGCACCTCCGGCTCCGTTATCGTCTTTCGCGGCTTCTTGCAAGTGTATGACGATGTGAAAGAAGAAGAGCAGGAAGAAAATGGTGAGAACGGCAAAGTGCCGCAAAATATTCAAGTCGGCGAAGCGCTCGCTTTGCTCGACGTGCATCCCAAGCAGCATTTTACCAAACCGCCGCCGCGCTATACCGAGGCCAGCTTGGTGAAAGAGCTGGACACGTTGGGCATCGGCCGGCCGAGCACGTATGCGCTCATCATCAGCACGTTGACGGCGCGCAAATACGTGGACAAACAGGGCCGGCAATTGGCGCCGACCGATCTCGGCAAAACCGTCAACAAAATTTTGGTGCAAAATTTCCCGCAAATCTTCAACGTCCAATTCACGGCGTTTATGGAAGACGAGCTGGACAAGGTCGAGGCCGGCAAAAAGCAGTTTTTGCAAGTCGTCAAAGAATTTTATGAGCCGTTCAACCGGGCCGTGGTGTCGACCGAGGAAAAGAAGGACACGATTATAGAGGACGTGCAGGAGCAGACGGACGAGGTGTGTCCGAAATGCGGCCGGCCGCTGGTGATTCGCTGGGGCCGCAACGGGCGTTTCATGGCGTGCAGCGGCTATCCGGAATGCCGCCACACCAAGCCGCTCGACGCCGAAGAAAAGATCGAAGGCGAAGTGTGCGAAAATTGCGGCCGGGACATGGTGGTCAAAGTCGGCCGCTACGGACGTTTTCTCGCGTGCAGCGGCTATCCCGACTGCAAAACCTCGCGGCCTTATCCGATCGGCGTCGCGTGCCCGCAAGAAGGGTGCAACGGCAAAATCATCGAGCGCCGCTCCAAGCGCGGCCGCACCTTTTACGGCTGCAGCAATTATCCGGCGTGCAATTTTGTGAGCTGGAACAAGCCGGTCGCCAAGCCGTGCCCGAGCTGCGGCAATAATTATCTCGAAGAGCGTTACACGCAAGCCGATGGCACGCACTTGCGTTGTCCCAAGTGCAAAGAAAAGTTCGAGGCAACCGCCGAGGCGGTGTATGAACCAGCAGCAGCTCTCGATTAAAAATTTTGATGAGTGGCTTGAACGTTATCTGATTTATTTGAAGTCCGAACGCCTGCTCTCAGCGCATACCATCGAAACCCGAGCCACCGATTTGCGCCAGTTTGGCGATTTCTTGCGTGAAGAAAAAGCCACCGAGGCGGTGCAGCGTCTGCACGTGCGCAAATATATGGCGTTGCTCTCGCGCGGCGGCTTGGCGGCGCGAACGATCAATCAGAAGCTGGTGACGCTGCGCACGTTCTTCAAATTTTTAGCGCGCGAAGGCGGAATGGACCACAATCCCACCGCCAATCTCGTCGCGCTCAAAACGCCGAAACGGCTGCCTGTGGTCATTGCCGCGCCAAAACTCAGTGCGGCTTTGCAATTGCCGGATGCAGCCTCCGCGGAAGGCGTCCGCGATCGCGCCATATTGGAAGTTTTTTATAATTGTGGTTTGCGCCGACAGGAGTTGCTCAACTTGGATATCGGCGACGTGGATTTGCGCAACCTGCAAGTCCGTGTTTTGGGCAAGGGCGCAAAAGAACGCATCGTTCCACTCGGCCGCGCCGCCATGCACGCGATTGCGCAGTGGCTGGAAAAACGTAAAGAATTTTGTTCCGATCAGAACGAAAACGCGCTCTTTGTCAATCAGCACGGCGCCCGCATGACCACCTCACAAATTTATTATCGCGTTCGCCAGTATCTCAAGCAAGTGGCCGAGATCGACAAAGCGCACCCGCACGTGCTGCGGCACAGCTTTGCGACGCATTTGCTGGACGGCGGCGCCGATCTCATGGCCGTCAAAGAAATGTTGGGGCATTCGACGCTGGCCACCACGCAAATCTATACGCACGTGAGCGCCGCCCGGCTGAAAGCGGTGTATCGGCAGGCGCATCCGCGGGCGGAGTTGGAGGGGATGGTAAAAGCAAATTGATGAGAAAATGGACGAAAAATCAATTAATGCACTTATTTGTTTTATCCGACAAACGAATGGGATGTTACAGTTGTTGGATGAAGCGAAAGCTAAACCCGAAACCACGGTAGGTGAATTGCAAGATAAATTTTCGTTGATGTACAAATTAAACCCACGCGACAAAGATTTCTTTTTCTATAACCAGCATCAGTTCCTTACGTCTTTGCTGGCCTATGTATGCCTTCCAAAAGAAACCTTTTATGAGCAGCTTCCAGAAATTATTTTGAAAGATCTTGATGAAGGGTGGGGTTTGAATGGTTTGTTATTGGATTTATCTCTTAAAAACTTTCTGCGACACATCCGAAATGCAGTTTCTCACGGTCACGTTGAAGTCACTAAGGATTTGGTTTTCACCTTTCGTGATGGTTCAACCACTATTGTTTTAAATCATATCAGCCTGCACAAGTTTTGTCAGGCTCTTGCGTATTGGTGCCTTACGAAAGATATAAACCTAAAAAATCTCTAAGCTCAATCGCTGAATAAAATGTCAACACGTTGACAGACGAGGCCGCCCTACGAGTAGGGCCTGTCCCACGGGTTGTGGCGGGGCTTGAGTCGATGATAAAATCAGATAATGAATAAGCAGTGGTGTAGCGCAGGAAATTTGTAGCAAATAAAAAAATTTTGATGTACATTAGAATAGGGGATTGGGTCAAAAATGGCCAATTTACTTTGGTCACCTCGGCGGTCGTACAGGAAGAAATAGCGCCAGCGCCTCAAGAGGTAAAAGATTTTTTTGGCACGATGCTCCCTCATGCTGAAATCGTCGACATTGTTGAGGAAGCATTAAAGCTTCGACAAGCCTATCTGGATGCAAAAATTGTTTCGGCGAAGTACAGCAATGACGCCCTTCACGTTGCGTTGGCTACGGTTTCGGATTGCCCAATAATCGTGAGCTGGAATTTTAAACACATTGTTCATTATCAGAAAATACCGCTGTACAATGCCGTTAACATATTGCATGGTTATAACCAAATTTCAATTTATTCGCCTTTGGAGGTGATGAAATATGATGACTAAATTAAATTGCGTGGAGATGAAGCATCAAGGCGCGGAAAAAGTGCGAGAAAAAATCTCGGGCTTGACCATCGCTGAAGAATTGCGCTTCTGGCAAGAACGATCTGTGGCATTGCGCAAGCAAAAAGAAAGGATAGCAGAAAAATATACTGTCACGGCAACCGCATGACCGCCTAGTAAGTTTATCATCATGTTCGTCACTATCTCAAGCAAGTGACGGAGTTCGACAAAGTGTATCGACGCGCCGAAGCCTCGGCCGTTGCCAATCAGGATTGATGCTGTTTTCTTTTTTCGTTTAACTCCCATGATATACCTTAACCCTCAAACTTAGGGAGGACACCACGATGAACATCACAATCACGGCTCGTCATTTCAAAGCCCCGGAACCATTAAAGGATTTTGCCCGAAAGGAGGTTGCCCGACTAAAAAAGTATTATGATGGCATCATTGAAGGTGAAGTCATTCTCTCTTGGGAAAAGTTGACGCAAATCGCCGAAATCAATCTCAACGTCTACGGCCAAAAGCTGGCCGCGAAAGAAAAGAGCGAAGATATTCGCAAATCCATCACTCTCGCCGTGGACAAGCTTGAGCGGCAAGTGAAGAAATACAAGGAGAAGTGGCACAAAAAAGGGAACGCCAAAGCGGTATCAGCGGCGCTCGAGAAAATGGCAGCAGCGGTTTGAAGTGTTGGAGAAATCTGCGGGCGTAGACGGTGCGACGCCTGCGTCCGCAGAAAAAGTATGGCAAGATATTTTGTGTTAATTTTTGGTGCCGAATTTTGTAACATTTTTCATTGGTTGAAACTTTCGGGTAGGGAGCCGGGTGGAAGATCTTTCGGCGAAGATCGCTTCGCCTGCCTTGCCGTCGATCTCGCCCCCAAATACGAGAAGGAAAGCCGATGGTGAATTTATCCGTCGAGGAACTGTACAGCAATGTGCAAAACCGCCTGTCCCTCGAAATCGTCAACGGCACGTACAGTTTTCGCAAAACCATCAAAGAAGGCGACGTCAATCGCCCGGCCTTGGCGCTGGCCGGATTCACGAAGGTTTTTACCTACGATCGCATCCAAATTCTCGGCAACACCGAGATGCGCTTTATCGAGAGCATGAGCCCGGGCGAGCGCCGTCACGCCCTGCAAACCGTGCTCAATTTCGATCTTCCCTGCATCATCGTCACCGACAACAATCCGGTTCCGTCGGAGCTCGTTGAGATCGCCAATCAGCGCGGCGTCACCGTTTTCCGCACGCCGCTCAAAACCACGCAATTTACCCATCTGCTCAGCGATTTTTTGGATGAGAAATTCGCACCGACGACGACGGTACACGGCTCGCTGGTGGATGTTTACGGCGTCGGCTTGCTATTCACCGGGCGCAGCGGCATCGGCAAGAGCGAAATCGCGCTGGATCTCGTTGAGCGCGGGCATCGTCTGGTCGCAGACGACATCGTGCAGATCAGCCGCAAGGCCGCCGGCGTTCTCATCGGCCAGGGCAGCGAGATGCTCAAATATCACATGGAAATTCGCGGCCTCGGCATCATCGACGTGCGCAGCATTTTCGGCGTTCGCGCCACCCGGCCGCAAAAAAGAATTGAAGTCGAAATTCATCTGGAAGAATGGGACAACACCGAAGATTATGAGCGCATCGGCGTCGACGAGCAATACACCAAAATTCTTGAAGTCGAAATCCCCTTCGTCAAGCTGCCGATTTTTCCCGGCAAGAACATCACGGTGATTGCAGAAGTGGTTGCCATGTCGCAACTGCTAAAGGTCGCCGGCGTCAACATGGCGCGTGATTTCGACGAACGCCTGCGGCGAAAGATCCAGGCCGGCGCCGATGACCACTTCGATATGGAACGTTATCTCGAAAGAGATTTTGAGTAGATTTCGTAGCCCAGACTGCAAGTCTGGATGCTGTTATATTTAGTCGAATAGCTTTGCATGTCCGTCTCGAAAACCAACATTGAATTCAAAGTCGGGCTCACCGTCATCGTGGGGCTGCTGATCCTGTTGTTCGGCATTTTGTGGGGCAAAAACTATCGGTTGGTTGCCAGCCAGTCGCGTGTCAGTTTTCTTTTTCAAAATTCCGGCGGGTTGCGCGTCAACGATCCGGTGACCGTCAACGGCGTCAAGAAAGGGCAAGTAGCAGCGATTGAATTGCAGAACGGCTTGGTTCGCGTCGACCTCATGCTCGACCGCGACGTGCAATTGTTCTCCGGCGTTCGCGCTTACATCACCGTCGTCGAGATGATGGGAGGCAAGAAGGTGGAAATCATCCCCGGCACGCCGGGTGAAACGCTGGATTTGGCGACGCTCCACGAACCCTTGCCCGGCGCGCAAACCGCCGGCTTTTCCGAGATGCTGCTTGAAATGAGCAAAGTCGCCGCGCGCTCCAATCAACTGATGCAGCGTTTGGATTCAACCATCACGCTCGCCGCGGCTTTTTTAGATGAGGCAACTTTTCGCCGCCCACTCATCACCGTCCTCCAAGACTTGCAAACCTCCACTGCTTCCATGCGACAGTTCGTGCAAGACAACCAGCGCGATATGGAGCAAACCGTGGCAAATATCGAAGCCACTTCAACGCAGTTGCGCGACGTTGTCGAGCGCCGCGCGCCACAAGTCGATAGCGCCCTGGTCACCTTCAGCCGCACCGTCCGGAAACTGGATGCCTTCGCCACCACGCTCGATGAAATTTCCCTCCGGCTGCAGCAGCGGCAAGGCAACCTCGGCAAGTTGATTTACGACGACGAAACATATACGCGGCTGAACGCGGCTATCGCCAAAGTCGATTCGGCAGCCATCGAGCTGCGCGCGCATTTGGGAAAATTTCTCCACGGCAGTAATTTTAATTTAATCAACTTGCTCAGCTTTTGACGTAACCCAGACTGCCAGTCTGGGCTTTAGCAGCGTTGGAGGGAGGTGGTCAGTATCACCTCAGTTACAGGTGGGTAGCGCAGACATCTTGTCTGCAGTCAGGATGACGGCGCTACGTTTTTCCACCAAAAACTGAGGCATTACGATGGTCACAACAAAAAACTTGACAATAAGAAAATCTTTTTGTATCTTGGAAACTGTATTTTTGATTAAAGTTTCCTGTGGTTCAAGACTTACTCAAAGATTTCAAAACGGCTTTAATTGGCCGTTTTATTTTGTTTTGTCGGAAACTCAAAATACTTTTAGCGTTTCTTTTAGTCATAATGTTTTCTCCCAGTGGTGACGCGTGCGAACGCATTCTTGCCAAAACCAAGGAAAAATTTTCTGCCATCGGTTACGGTAAAACCGCGATGGATGAAATCGCCGGCGAGCTGGGAATGAGCAAAAAGACGCTCTATAAGTTTTTCCCCACCAAGCTGAAATTGGCGGAAGCCGTGGTGGAGCATATTTTCACCGAAATCAACCGGCGCTGCGAAGCCATTCTCGCCAGCCCGTTGCCGGCCATCGAAAAGCTCCTTCGCATCGTGCAAATGATCACCGAGCAGCAGCACCGCTTCGTTACCAAAGTCATGCTCGAAAGCCTGCGCCATCATTTGCCGCACCTGTGGAAACGCATTGAGGCGTTTCGCCAGGAGCGCATGCTCAAAAATTTGCAGATTATCTTCGCGCAGGGCAAACGCGAGGGCACGGTCCGCGCCGATCTCAACCGTGAGATGTTTTTTCATTTTCTCTTTGGCGCCATCAACGAAGGCATCAATCCGGAAGTGCTGATTCACGCCTCGTATTCCATGCATGAGGCGCTCGCCGGATTGATCGATATTTTCATGAACGGCGCGCTGACGGAGGCCGGCCGCAAGCAGTATCATAAGCTCATGGCGGCCAACGCCGCCCTGCGGCAAGAAAGTGAAGCTTAGAAATAAATAGCGCGTATAATTTGTTGTTGCGATAGATAATTGAGGCATAGCCATGTTTACTTTTCTCAGGTTTTTGGGCGCGCAGTTGCTGCGCTTCCTTTTTCATGTGGGCAGCTTTGGCAAACTGATTTATCGCACGCTGCTGGCGTTGACAGATGTGCGCACCTATGCCGGCCTCGTCTTCGAGCAAATGATGCACATCGGCGTTCGCTCGCTGCCGATCGTTGGCTATATTTCGATTTTCATGGGCATGGTGACGGCGCTGCAATCGGTGAAGCAATTCACCCAAACCGTTCCACTTTATATTGCCGGCACGGTGGTGGAAAAAGCCATTCTACAAGAATTGGCCTCGGCGATGACCGCCCTGGTATTGGCGGGCAGAGTTGGCGCCGCCATAGCGGCAGAAATCGGCACCATGAAAGTGACCGAGCAAATCGATGCGCTCGAAGCCATGGCCTTCAATCCCGTGGCCTATCTTGTGGTGCCGCGCCTGCTTGCCGGCCTCGTGATGGTGCCGGTACTCACCGTGTTTTCGGCGGCAATCGGCGTTTTGGCGGGATGGCTGACCTCCATCTCTTTGACGGAGCTGACCACTTTCGAATTTTTCAAAGGCGCGAAGATGTTCGTAACCTGGCGTGACTTTGCACTGCCACTTTCCAAAGCCGTGCTTTTCGGCGCGTCGATTATCATGGTCGCGTGCTATCAAGGACTCAATGCGCGCCAGGGCGCGGAAGGCGTGGGCACCGCCGCCACCAACGCCGCCGTGAGCGCTTGCTTGCTCATTCTTACGCTGGATTTTGTCATGGCAAAAGTGATTTTAACATGATTGTCTTTCGTGGCGTCGAAAAAAGTTTTGGCGAGCTTGCCGTCTTGCGTGGCGTCAATCTGGAAATCGAAGCCGGCTGCACGACCGCCATTATCGGCGGCAGCGGCTGCGGCAAGTCGGTTTTGTTGAAACACATCATCGGCTTGTTGAAACCGGATCGCGGCCAGGTGTTGGTGGACGGCGTTGATATTACCCGGCTGCCTTATCGCGAGCTGGTGGAGGTGCGCAAAAAGATCGCCATGGTCTTTCAAAGCTCGGCGCTGTTCGATTCGATGACCGTCGGCGAAAATCTGGCGATGGGCTTGCAGCGCCACACCCGGCTGAAGCGGCACGAAATTCAGAAGAAAATAAGTGCCTCTTTGGCGCTGGTGGGGCTGGAAGGCATCGAAGCCAAATTTCCCGCGGAGCTGAGCGGCGGCATGAAAAAGCGCACGGCCATCGCGCGTGCCCTGGTGATGAGCCCGGAGGTGTTGCTGTACGACGAGCCTACCACCGGTCTCGACCCGCCGCGCGCCGACTCCATCAACCAGGCCATTTATGATTTGAATCGAAAGCTCGGCGTCACCTCGGTCGTCGTGACGCACGACATGCACAGCGTTTATCGTGTCGCGGAAAAAGTTGCCATGCTGGATGAAGGTATTATCCGTTTTGACGGTACACCGGAAGAATTGGCCCGGTGCACCGAGCCGGCCGTGAGGAGCTTTCTCGAAAGCGCGCGCGGACACGAATGGCTGGAACGAAACAACAACTCGGGAGCATATCATGCGACGATGGACCAATGAAGTCATCGTTGGCGCGGCCATTGTCCTGGCCATCGCCATTGGAATGTATGGCTATATCTATCTGCGGGAAATTCCGGTGCGCCATCGCGGTTTTGAAATAACGATTATTTTTGAAAACGTCACCGGACTCGAGAACGGCGACGGCGTGACGGTTTCGGGCTTGAAAGTTGGGCAAGTCAAACAAATGCGGCTCGAAAGCGGGCACGTCGCCGTGCGCGTTTGGATGAATGGTGAAGTCCCATTTCCCCGCGATTCGCGCGCTGCGATTCGCAGCATCGGCATGATTGGAGAAAAATACATTGATCTGATGCCCGGCACCGCGAAAGAAAGCTTGCAGGAGGGCGATACCATTGTCGGCACTTACATTAACGATTTGGCCGACGCCGGCGGTTCGCTTTCGGATTTGATGTCGCAGGCGACCTCGCTGTTGACCAAGCTGAACGCGACTTTGGATACGGCGATGCATCGTAACGCCACGCAAGCACTCGCCATCTCCCTCGATAATATTCAACGCCTCACCAACCGGCTGGACAAAAGCTTCGAGAAGAACGCGCGCCATCTTGATAACACCATGGCAAGCCTTGATACGCTTTCTTCGAATCTAGAATCATTTTGGCAGCGCCGCGAAACGGCCATCGACAGCGCCGCGCAGAATTTCAGCGCCAGCGCCGCCCGCTTGCCCAAGATCGTGGCCCAACTCGACAGCGTGCTCACCGTGACGCGCAAACTATTGGCAGAAGTCGAGAACCAACAGGGCACGGTTGGCAAAATTTTACACGACGACGAAATGTATCGCAAAGCCAACCAGACTGTCGATGATTTACAAGCCTTGCTCAATGACATGAAAAAGAACCCCGGCAAATATTTGCAGGTGAGTGTGTTTCGGTTGTTTTGATTTAGTTCGTAGTAGCCCCTTCAGGGGCCTTGTGCTCGAATCTAAAATATTTTGAAGTTCTACGAGCGACGCCTAAAGGCGAAACTACGAACCATTATTCGGAATCAGGAGAGATGGAATGCGAATAACCCTCACGGCGTTGGTGTTTCTGCTCTTTGCCGGAATTGGCACAGCACAAAACCCGCTCAGCCTCGACGAAGCCTTGCGCCTTGCCCGCCAGAACAACCTTCAACTCAAAAAGCAGCAGCAAAAGCAAAAAATCGCCGAGATGGAAGTGGCAATCAAGCGCGGCCAATTATTGCCTTCTCTTGATGTCAGTGCCACTTCATCATATACCGATGAAATCGCGAAATTTGATTTGCCATTTACATTGCCTGGAAGTCCAGGTCAAGTCGAGCTTGGCGGACACGATCGCACTGAGCTTGCCATCGGCGTGCGCCAGCCCCTCTTCACCGGCTTCCGTTTGCAAACGCAAGTTGATCTGGCGAAAACGGCACTGGAATCCGAACAGACGCTTCTCGCTTTTTTGAATCAACAGACGGCGTATCAAGTTTATCTGCTCTTCTATCAAGCGCAGAGTTTGAAAAAAGAGCGCCGAATTCAAGCCGCCAGTTTGGCGCGCCTCGACGTGCAGCTCGAGCAAGCCCGCAGCCTTTTCAAGGCGGCGCAAGTGATGGCTTATGACACCCTGCAAGTCTACAACCAAACATTGCAGCTCAAGATCCTATTGGACCAAAATCAGCGCGATCAACGGCTGGTGGATTTGCAAATGGCGCGGCTGCTCGACCTGCCGGAGGTTCGTCCCATTACCGAAGCGGATTTGCAGAAACCGTCGTTGTTTTCTCTGCGCCTTGACAGCCTTAAACAAACGGCGACACAGCGCCGACCGGAATTAAGCGGCGTCCGTCTCGGCCAGCGCAGCGCGCAGTTGAGCCGCAAGCTGGCAAAATCGTCTTATTTTCCCGACGTCGGAGCTGAAGCCAAATATCATTACGCCAAGCCCGGGCTCAATCAAGTGGCGAATGAATGGATGGATTACAGCACCATCGGTGTCAGCTTGCAATGGAATTTGTGGCGCTGGCAGCAGGATCGCCATCGCGTCGAAGCAGCGGAAGTGGAATACAATCGCTTGACCATCGAGGAGCGCGAGCTGTTGCGCAGCATCGATTACGAAGTGGAACGGAGCTGGGAAAATGCGAATTTCGCCGCCAAACAAATTCAATTGGCCGAGCATCTGCTCGCGCAGCAACAAGAGCGCTATCGCATCATCGGCGCGCAGCAGCGCGAAGGCGTTGCCACCACCAACGACGTGATCGTCGCCGAAGCCGACTTGACGCAAGCCGAGCTGCAACTGCAGCGGGCGTTGATTCAGTATTACCTTTCGCAAAGTGAAATTTTGTTGGCAACCGGCGCGATTGTCGAATAAGTCGTAGTCTTGACCCCTTGTGGGGCACTTTTATAACCCAAGTTTTTTGATCGTGACAGCCGCCCACAACGGGCGGGGACTACTAAGAAAATGAAATTGTTGTTTTGAGTGCCCAAGGTCGATCGGAGGAAATAATGAAGCAAAGTTCAAAAATTTTTTTGCCGGCGCTTTTACTTTTGATAAGCTGCGAGAAAAAAGAAAATTCCACGTTTCAAGCCAGCGCCATCATCGAAGGCACCGCCATCAAAGTGTCGGCGCAAACCGGCGGCTATTTGATGCAGATGAATTTCGACGAAGGCCAGGAGGTGCAAATCGGGCAAACCATTGCCGTCGTGGATACGGAGAAGCTGAGCTATCAGCTCGAGCAGGTTCGCGCCAACCTCGACGAGCTGAACGTGCAACACCGCATCGCGACGACCAGCTTGCGCCGCGCCCAGGATGATCACGATTACGCCAAAACCAAATACGAGCGCTACCTCGAGCTCTTTCAGAAAAACGCCGCCTCGCAGCAGGTGCTCGATGATCTGAAAATCAGCTACGACCGTGCCGTGACCGCCCTGGAATCGGCGCGGCAGAGCTTTCAATCCATCGCCAGCCGCGAAAAAAGCCTGGAAGCGCAGGCCAAGCTTTTGCGCCGCCAGATCAACGATGCACTGGTGAAAGCTCCGGTCGGCGGCACGATTACGACGCGGTATTACGACGCCGGCGAAACCATTCCGGCCAACGCGCCGGTGGTCGAGATTATCGATCTCTCAAAAATGTGGGCAAAAGTTTACGTCTCCGAAACGTATTTGTCGAGGGTCAAAATCGGCCAGCCGGCGCAAGTTAAAATCGACGGCGCGAGCCAAACGCTTTCCGGCGCCGTCGCGTGGATCAGCGCCAAAGCCGAGTTTACGCCAAAAAATATTTTGACGCAAGAAAGCCGCACCGCGCTCGTCTATGCCGTCAAAATCAACGTCGACAATCCCGACGGAATTTTGAAGCACGGCATGCCGGTGTCGATTAGTTTGTAGTTGTGCCTTTAGGCACCGCGCGTTTGACACGCGCTAATTTTAAAATTGAAACTTCTGCGCCTGAAGGCGCGACTACGAACGTAAAAAGTATCTTTATTGTGCCGGAAATCATTACCATCGAAAACTTCGGCAAGAGCTACGGCAAAATCCGCGCGGTGGATGGGCTGGCGCTCACCATCTACAGCGGCGAGTTGTTCGGCCTGATCGGCCCGGACGGCGCCGGCAAGACCACGACCATGCGCACGCTCTGCACTTTGCTGTCGCTCGACGAGGGACAAATGCGCCTCGCCGGTTTCGAGGTGCGCCGCGACGTGGCTTCGATTCGCAACATTCTCGGCTACATGCCGCAGCGGTTTTCGCTTTATCCCGATCTCTCCGTCGAGCAGAATTTGATGTTCTTTGCCGATTTGTTCGGCGTGCCAAAAGTCGAGAAAATAAAGCGGCTGCAACGGCTTTATCAATTCAGCAAACTCGAGCCGTTTAAGAGCCGCCTGGCGAAACAACTCTCCGGCGGCATGAAGCAAAAACTGGCGCTGTCATGCACGCTCATTCATACACCGAAGATTTTGATTCTCGACGAGCCGACCACCGGCGTCGATCCGGTGTCGCGCCGCGAGTTTTGGCAAATACTCCAACACTTGCGCGACGAGGGCGTGACGATATTGGTGTCGACGCCGTATATGGATGAAGCTTTGCTGTGCAACCGCGTCGCCTTCATGCACAAGGGCAAGTTGCTTGCCCTCGACGATCCGCGTTTCATCACCAAAAATTTTCCTTACGCGCTTTATGAAGTGGTGACGTCTGAGCCGCAACTTTTGGTGCCATATTTTAAAACAACGATTTCGTGCAAGTCGGTGCAAGTTTTTGGTGATCGTTTGCACGTCAGCTTCGAGGCGCCATTGGCGAGTGCCGCGATCAATCGCCTCGTGCAAAGCGTCCCGCATACGATTGTTGATTTGCGACAAATCGAGCCAGGGATCGAAGACACCTTTATGGCGTTAATGAAAAACGAAGGTTCATCCCAACATTAACAAATGGAGGATAAACATGGATATCATGAACACGTCCATTACTCAAGGCACGACGCCAACAGCGCCAACCACCAAAGACGAAAGAACGTGGGCGATGCTTTGCCATATCTCCACGCTGGCCGGCTTTGTGATTCCATTTGGCAATATCGCCGGTCCTTTGGTCATTTGGATGATCAAGAAGGATGAATTCCCTCTGGTAGATGATCAAGGAAAGGAAGCCTTGAATTTTCAAATCAGCATGACGATTTATGTCATTGCTTCGATCATTCTCATTTTTCTGCTGGTCGGACTTCCGTTGTTGATCGGGTTGGGGCTTTTTGACTTGATCGTGACCGTCATTGCGGCGATCAACGCCAATGATGGCGTCAAATATCGCTATCCATTACGCATCAGGTTCCTCGGCTAATCACGTAACGCGGCAACTTGCCGTAACCGAATTTGTCATCCGCGAATTATGCGAATAAAAATAAATGTGTATTTGCGTGAATTAGCGGTTAGTTAGAAATCTTTGTGTTTGTGATAGTTTTTTCCGGGTAATACTCTACAAACATTATGGCACCATGCGCCGTTCAAACTGAAAATCTCGGCAAGCGCTTCGGCAAATTTGAAGCGGTGAAAAATCTCAATCTCGCCGTTGCAGAAGGAGAAATCTTCGGCTTTCTTGGCGCCAACGGCGCGGGCAAGACTACGGCCATTCGCATGCTCTGCGGCCTGTTGCTGCCCTCCTCCGGCAAAGGCCGGGTGGCGGGACTTGACATTTACAAAGAAAATGAAAAGATCAAGCAGCACATCGGCTACATGAGCCAAAAGTTTTCGCTTTATGAAGATTTGACTCCGGCAGAGAATGTCGAATTTTATGGCGGCGTTTACGGCCTGTCCCGGCAAGCTTTGCTGAAAAAGCGTTCCGAGCTTTTGGAAGAGTTGGGATTGACCGAGCAGGCGGAAACGATCACGCAAGCGTTGCCGCTGGGGTACAAACAGCGCTTGGCGCTAAGCTGCGCGCTGCTGCACGATCCTCAAATTGTTTTTCTCGACGAGCCGACCGGCGGCGTCGATCCCGAAGCGCGGCGCAATTTTTGGGATTTGATCTACCACATGGCGCAGCAGGGCAAAACCATTTTTGTGACGACGCACTACATGGACGAAGCGGAATATTGCAATCGCGTCTCGATTATGTATCAAGGCGAGATCATCGCGCTCGGCACCCCAAAAGAGTTGAAGCAAAAATACGGCAAAGCCTCGATGCAGGAGGTTTTTATTCACTTGGTTGATCGGTGAAATCAGTGATTAGTGATCGGTAATCAGTGACCAGTTAAGCTGATCACTGATCGCTGAATCACTGGTTACTGCTCGCTGATTATTTGAGATCATCATGTCATCCCGCATCATCCCCATCATTCGCAAAGAGTTCATCCATATCCGGCGTGATTTTCGCACGCTGATCATCGTCTTTGCCATGCCGGTTTTCATGTTGATGATGTACGGCTACGCCATCAATATGGAAATTCAAAATATCGATCTGGCCGTGATCGATTATTCCAAAACCCCCGCGAGCCGTGAGGTCGTGCGCGCCTTTGCGGGCAGCAAATTCTTTACAGTGGGGGATTTTGACGGCAGCGAAGCGGAGATCGAAAATCTTTTTCACCGGCGCCTGGCCAGGATGGTTATGATCATTCCGCATGATTTTGCCGGCGCCATTATCAAGCCGGCGCCGGCCGCGTTGCAAGTGTTGATCGACGCCGGCGATTCCAACACCGCGCAGTTGGTTGCCAACTACGCCAACGCCGTCTTGCAGGCTTACAATGCCGGGCGGAACCTCGGCCAGCCGTTCGAGGTGCGCGCAACGATTCAATATAACCCGGCGCTGAAAAGCTCGTACTTTTTCGTTCCCGGCTTGGTGGCGTTGATTCTGATGATGATCTCGGCGCTGCTCACCAGCATTACGATCGCGCGCGAGAAAGAGACCGGCACGATGGAGCAGATTTTGGTTTCGCCGGTGCGCCCCATCGAAATCATCGTCGGCAAGGTGGTGCCGTACATTTTTCTCGCGTTTGCAGACGGAATCATTATTCTGCTGGTGGCGCGCTTTTGGTTCAACGTGCCGATCACCGGCAGCCTGGCGCTGATTTTGGGCGCTTGCTTGCTGTTCGTTATTGTGGCGCTGGCCTTCGGTTTGTTGATTTCCACCCGCGCGCGCACCCAACAAATCGCCATGATGGGAGCGCTCATGGGAACTTTATTGCCGACCATCATGCTATCCGGCTTTATTTTTCCAATTACCGCCATGCCCAAGCTGTTGCAGCTCGTAACCTACGCCGTGCCGGCGCGTTATTTTCTGCCGATCATTCGGGGCGTGATGTTGAAAGGCAACACCCTTGAGCACATCTGGCCGCAGCTTGCCGCGGTCGCCGCTATGGGAATTTTCTTTTTGCTGGTCAGCGCGAAGAGATTCAAGATGAGGCTGGAAATATGAATTGTCCAAAGTCCGAGGTTCGATGTCCGAAGTCCAATGTCCGAAGTTAATCGTTAGCCGAACATGAAATGCTCAACAATTGACTTCGGACCTCGGACTTCGGACTACACATGACAAAAGCCATGCAACGCATTCTTTATCTACTCCAAAAAGAATTTCGCCAGGTGTTTCGCGACCGCGCGATGCTGGTCATCATGTTTTTTGTGCCGGTGGTGCAAACGGTGATCCTGGGTTCGGTGATGACCACCGACGTGAAGAACGTCAGGCTGATCATTTACGACGCCGACCGCAGTTTCGCCAGCCGTGAGATTTGCCGGCGTTTTATCCACAATCCTTCTTTTGATTTTGCCGGATACGCGGCGAGCCCGGCGGATATTCGTGAGTCATTGGATAGATGGCAGGCGCAAATCGGCATATTCATCAAGGCGAATTTTGGGCGCGATCTCGAGCGCGGCCTGCGGCCGGAAGTGCAGCTCATCGCCGACGGCCTCGATGGCAACACCGCCGGCATTGCGCTCGGTTACGCGCAAAGCATCTTAGCAGCATACGGCCAGGAAATCACGGTGATTCAATCGGCGACGGCGCCGTTGGTCAGTGAGACCCGCCTGTGGTATAACTTGAACTTGGAGAGCAAGCACTACATGGTGCCCGGCCTCATCGGCTTGCTCGCCACCATCGTGACGATGTTTTTAACGTCGATGGGGCTGGTGCGCGAGAAAGAGATTGGGACGTTGGAGCAATTAATGGTGACGCCAATCCGCTCGTTGGAGCTTATTATCGGCAAAGTCTTGCCGTTTTTGCTCATTGGCTTTGTCGAAATCAATGTGATGCTGGGCGTGGCATTTCTGGTTTTCAAACTCAAGCTCGCCGGCAGTTATTTTTTGTTTCTCCTGGTTTCTCTCCTTTATTTTCTTACCGCGCTCGGCCTCGGGATTTTTATTTCGACGCTGGCTGAGACGCAGCAACAAGCCATGTTCATTGCCTGGTTCTTCATGATTTTTCTTTTGCTGATGTCCGGCTTCCTGACGCCGATTGCCAACATGCCGCCGGCATGGCAAAAAGTGACTTATCTCAATCCGTTGCGCTATTACATCAATTTGCTGCGCGAGATTTTTCTGAAAGCGACGCCGTTAAAATTTTTGTGGAACGAAATCATTCCGCTCGCCGTATTCGGCCTGGCTATCCTTTCGGCGAGTGCTTTAAAGTTTCATAAGCGAGTGAGTTGAGCGTTGAGAGCAAATTGGATATTTGCGGTTGATCGGCATGATCCGGTTGCGCACTTCGTCGGTGGTGGTGTTGAGCGAGATCGCCAGCCGGAATTTGTGCCCAGCCTTCGTAAAACGCCCGATCTTGGGAACCAACCCGCTGGTTGAAATGAAGATGCGGCGCTGTCCCAGATTCGGCCCCTCATCATGGCGAGCAGATAACATGCTTTGATGAGCGCTTCATAATTCAGCATCGGCTCGCCCATGCCCACGACGTTGGTGATCGGGCTTTCGCTCATCCGGCTCACGGTTAAAACCTGATCGACGATTTCTCCCGCCGTCAAATTTTGCAGCAAGCCCATCAGACCGGTTGCGCAAAACTTGCAATCCACCGGACAGCCGATTTGTGAGGAAATACATAATGTGTGTCGAGCCGGGCGATTATCCCGGTTTTCCTTGCTTAGATTTTTTTAAAGGGAAGTCGGGATCTTCGTGCATCAAAACGCTTTCGATGTGCAGGCCGTCGGAGAGTTGAAAGAGATATTTCTCCGCGTCGCGGCGGTGGGAAATTTGGCGGGTGACTAACGTGAGCGCCTCGAGCGCGGCCACTTCTTGCAAGCGCTGGCGCAACGGCTTGGCGAGATCGGTAATCTCATCGAAGCTTGCCACGGCTCTGCCGTAAATCCAACGAAAAAGCTGCTCGGCGCGAAACATCTGCTCGCCGATGCCCGAGATGAAAGCGGCCAATTCCTCGCGGTCGAGGCCTTTTAAATTTTGTTGCGGCATGGGGCAGCACAAACTCAGAAAAGCTTCTAAAAGTTCCTGTCAAAATAATAGGGTTGCGGCTGATCCACGCGAGATGTTAACGCCTGCGTTTGTCGATACCGTCCGCGGCTGAAAACAAAAAAAGGACACTACACCCGTCCCTTTTTCAATCTGAAACTTCACGATTTTTAAAATAACGCTCAAGGCGTTTTCTATTTCTTTTCGACTTTGCCTATCGGCTCCACGGTTTGAAGTTGCGCCACGTTGATCAGCTTTTCAGCATTATTGTTGGGCCTGAAGTGCAGCTCCAAGGTGCGACCCTGCGTCACAGTAATCAGTTTTTCAGCATTGTCGTTGGGCTTGAGGTGCAACAACAGAATCAAAGCGCCAAGCAGCAGGGCAACAAATACGTAAAAAATCGCTTCTTCCCATTTCACCTGCGAGAGCCACGGAAAAATTAGACTGACACAGGCGAGCAACCCTAAAATGGCGTCAATTACCAATCGCATCGCGTGACCTCCCTCAAAAGTGGTTTGGAGTTATCGGCTCGTCCATTCAGCAAAATGTTCGACCGGAACCGGCCAATCGCGGTGCGATGAGGCTGCATCCGCGAGAAAGGTAATGATGAAATCTTTTCGATTCTCATATCGTCAGTTCACATTCATTTCGTGGCGCGCAACGAATTGCTGCCAACCGGCGAAAGAGACCTCTTCGACGATTCGCGCTGGTTGTTCATAAGCTGATTTGGGGCACAATTCACGTGCCGGACCAAGCCGTTTGTGACCATTCAATTATGCAAAAAAAACTTTAAAAGTCAAGAAAAAGTTGTTAAAAAATCACTTGACAAAAAAGCGCGGTTTCGGTATATTGGGGCAGTTCAATCATCCTGCCACGAAGTCAGGGCCGTTGTAGCTGCCGAAACGTCCCGCTGTGCACTGCATCCTACGGACGTAGTCTTACAGACGTAGTTTTATAGGCGTTGTCTGCTTCCAGGAAATTCCGCAGCTTTCTCACATCGTTGCTCTTGGGGCAACGTGGCGCGTTAGCTCATGCCGCCCATGCTGGCGGCCGAGGATAGGTGACCCAACGGGGTTGGTGAATGGAAGAGGAATAGGATAATGCTGCAAACAGAAGCGCTTCGTTCGGGCTAGCAGGGTTAGGTTTATCCCAATATGCCCGGCGTCGTGAGCGCTTTTTCGCTTGCCCACTGCGCATCCCTTGCAAAATTTTCCTCCCGTGGCAACAACGCCTGAATACACCCATCAATAATGTTGCAATTTCGAAACAACAACGGTTTTGCAGGCGTCCGAAAACTCGGAAACACCGGCAAAACCGCTGGCTGACAAATCGTTATTCCTCGTCCATAGCAAAATTCTTTCACAATCCGGATTGAGTGGCCGTCGTTGATTCATAACACCTCCTGTGTTATCATAAAAAAGTTCATCGTCATAATTATAGCCGAAATACGCCTGAAATGCGGACAACTTTTTTTGATGATTTCAGGGCACACTTCGGCTCATCCATTGAACTGCCACTCCACCACCCGATACTTCACGCCGCGCTCCGGCTCGATCGTAACCCAGACTGCCAGTCTGGGCTATTCATTGAACTGCCATTCCACCCGATACTTCACGCCGCGC
>JAKEEU010000332.1 GCA_022616415.1 Candidatus Zhuqueibacterota bacterium
CCGCAAACCTTCAGCAACCTGGGGCCGGGTTCGCACACCGTGACCGTGAAAGATGCCAATGGCTGTGAGAAATCAGCCTCGATCACGATCAACGAACCGGCGCCAGTAACTTGCAACTTGTCTACTCCGAACCCGCTCCCATTCTGCAGTTCAACCGGGAATACCTTCTCAGGACCGGCTGGTTTTGCAAGTTATGCGTGGACTGTCAGCGGGAACGGAACACTTACGGGTGGGCAAGGCACGCAGACCATTACCTATAGCGTCGGAGCGAGTGGTGACATCATCATCAAATTGACCGTCACTGATGCCAACGGTTGCCAAGCGACTTGCGAGACACAATTCACTTGCGTCCCACGAGAGCACTGCTCATTCACTCAGGGCTTCTATGGCAGCCCCGGCAAGTTCAGAGGCGAGACCGCACTGCAAATCATCCAGCGCTTGATCACTGTGGGCTTGCCGCTGGTGGTTGGTAAAACTTCGGCAAATCGGTCGTTGACCATTAAGGATGGCACCGAGCAGTGCATTAATACTCTACTGCCGGCAGGATCGACACCGAGCAAGCTGGCTTCTGGAAATTTTACCATGACCAGCAGTTGTGCAAGCGGGCAACCGGTTAAAAATAAAAGGTGGCAGAACGTACTGCTTGGCCAAACGGTGACGCTGTCGCTCAACGTGCGCTATGATCCCACCCTTGCCTTCTTCGAGCTTGCTTCGTCGTTCTGTACGCAAGGGGCGTCCGGCGGCATTGTGAAGTTCACGATTTCGTCGTCGGTGTTGACGGCGCTAACCAATCTCGGCTTGCCGCAAACCGTCAGTGGCCTGCTGGAACTGGCGAACCTCGCGCTTGCTGGGCAACCAACCGGTGGTGCCAGCCTCTCGAATATCAACAACGCCGTGGACGCGATTAACAACGGCTTTGACGGGTGCCGTTCCATGGTTACCTGCCCGTTGACAAAAGCAGGAGTTGAGATCACAGAGTATGAAGGAGAGTCTATAACTGAAGCTCCAACGGACTACGCACTGGACGTCAACTATCCGAACCCCTTCAACCCGAGCACGGTGATTCAGTTCGATCTTCCCAAGACCGTGATCGTTTCCTTGAAGGTCTACAATATCTTCGGCCAGGAAGTGGCAACGTTGGTGGACAACGAGGCATACGAGGCCGGGCAATATGCAATGCCGTTTAACGCTTCCGGTCTGGCCTCGGGCGTCTACTTCTATCGCCTGCAAGCCGGAGAGTTCACAAAAACGAGGAAGATGATGTTGATGAGATAAGGTCAAATGACCTTGCCAGTAATGGGTTAGGTTATTTGCCTACTGATTCGGCCGGGGAAAAAACTTTCCCTGGTCGAGCTAGACCATGTCTAGAGTCTAACGCCCTAGCGCATGGTTAGGCTTGGGGTTGAAGAAGGGCATGCGCCCGAATATTTGAGGCGCATGCCTTTCTCTTTTCGAAAACTACGCTTTGAAACGCCATGCAACAACGCGGGTTTTTAAGTTGAGTTCTCCCCAAGCGAGTGTGGGTTTATGAAAGGATTCATTTGTTAAAGTTTTCTGCAAACCGAAGCCGGTTGCGTGTTGCGCCAAATATTTTCCAACTTTGCCGTATCCTCATTGCCCCGCCGGCGCTTTCCCATCTCCCACCGGCGAAGAAACCGCGTCAGCGCCAAAAGGCAGCGCCGCCGAAGCATGCTCGTGAATCAGTTGGCGTTCACGCCAGGCGTCAGGGTTACTTGTCATGTTCCGGCCGCTAGAAGTTGGGCGCTCCTCCGCTTGGAAGCGATGATAGAGCGCCTCCGTTTTCTTGGCTTTCTCCTCTTCGCCAACGGCGTGATAGGCCCGGATCAGATGATAATATGCTTCCACATTTTCGGGATCGAGGCTCAACACTTTTTCAAAATCCCGGATGGCGCGATCGTAATCCCGCATCAGCATATACAGATGTCCGCGCTCGATTTTCGCCACCCGGTCGCGCGGATATTTCTTAACGCTTTTCTTGAGATATTTATGCGCCTCTTCGTATTTCCCCTGCACCTTCAAAGTCAGGCCGTAATAATAGCGGGCTGGGACCAAATCGGGATTTATCTTCATAGCACTCTCCAAAGCTGATTGCGCGCCATCCAGATTTCCTTTCACTGCTGTTGTGGCGGCGTCAACGGCTCGAAGAGGATTTGCTCTCTGAAAAAAGACCGTCCAAATACTCCATCACCTCGGTAGCCGGCTTGGGGTAAACATTTTGTTGCGCCGCTTTATTGATGGGCGTCGCCGCCGGCTTCTGGCCGGGTGTTGCGCCGGTTGGCCTGGAGAAAGAGTTTTCTCCCATCGGGGGACGCGAATTTTTCGGCGCCTCTCTCGTATTAGCCGTCGCTTGAAAAATTTCCCCCTCACCAAAAGAATCCGCCAAACGTTTCAGCCGCTCTTGATGGCGTTTCGCTTCTGCCTTCGCGTCGGCATCGCCTTGGATCATGCCTTCAAAAATTCCCGGCATTTCCGTAAAGGCGTTCAAAATCTTTTTGTTCATATTGATCTCGCCGTCCAAAACCCGCGTGCAAATCTCCTCGAGCGTTGCCGCATAATCGGCGATCTCGTTGAAGACGAAACGCTGCGCCAGGTTGCTGATGGCCGCGGCCGCGCTCTTCATGCAACGCAAGGTTTCCTGCCGCGCCGGATCGATAAAAAGATGGCCGATGGATTCGCGAATCGTTTGCAAATTGGCCAGGCTCTTCTCTTCAAAAAGTTTATGAGAATAAGACGTGCTGCTCGCAGCCGGAGCCATTTTATTGGCAACCGCTTGCGGCCTGCTTTCCAATGGTCTGCCTTGCAAAGGCCTGCCTTCAGATGGCCTCGCATGATTAGACGGCGGCGCGTTTTGCACCGGTGGCCGAGGGGGCGGAAGTGGTTGGCTATTGGACGCCCGCCTCACCTCTTGCCGATTCACAATCGGCGCTTTGGGCCGAACCGGTTGCGGTGCGCCGGGATTGGCACTGGCCACGCGGCGAATTTCCTCACGCCCTGGCATCCGCGGTTTTGGTTTATTCGGCGCGACGCCACGCAGCGCATTCACTTCACGGCCAAACCGGCTGCGATTTACCGGCGGCACTTGAGGCCTGGCACCTTGCGGCACACCACGATTGGCGATGAGAGGACGCGCAGCTTGGTCGACATTGGGCAAAGGCGCTTGGGGCTTGGCCTGTGGCGGAGCGCCCGCGTTAATCTTGCCGGCAACTTCGCTCTCGCTTGCAGATGGCGCTTGAAATTCGCTCTCAAGCAGCGCGGCGCTATTTTCATCAACAGCGTGAGCAACCTCGTCGGCGGCGGCTGAAGCTTCCATCGGATGAGCGGTTTCAGCAGCTCGAGGAGCAGCCTCGACAGCCGGTGCGCTTGCCATGGACTTGGGCGATTTTGCTTTGCGTTTTCGCTTTGGGGCCGGCGTCTCATCCACGCCAGAGGTTTGCGCCGGCGTGTCGACGCACACAGATGGTGTTTTGGCTTTGGCTTCAGCCGGTTCAAAAAGCTTTTCGGCTACTTGACCGGCGTCAAGCTGAACCGCTCCTTCATTTGGAGATTTTACGTCCGGCTTCAGCGATTCAGCGAGCTGAATAATCGCGCCAAGATTTGGCTCAACGCCGTTTCCGCCCGGCGATTGTTCTTTGGCCGGAGATGGCGCCGCGGTTGGCGGCTCAGCCAGGGCCTTCCGCTCTTCTCGCGTCGCCGCCCGAGGCTTTTCCGGCAAACCGGTCACAATCAACATGACACGGATGGATTTGTCGAGGCTCGGATCAATGCGCGCACCCCAAATCAACTTGGCCGAAGCATCCAATTTTTCGGCGACGACTTGCATCACCCGCTTGGCGTCTTTCAGCGGCATCTGCGCGCCGCCGGTGACGTTGATTAACGCGCTTTTGGCGCCGGTGATATCGATGTCGAGCAGCTTGTTCTGCATCGCCAGAGCCACCGCCGCTTGCGCCCCGTCCATGCCCTCGCTCTCGCCGATGCCGATCATCGCCGTGCCGCCGTTTTGCATGATGGCGCGCACATCGGCAAAATCGAGATTGACCAGGCCTTTTTCTGTGATCAGCTCAGTGATGCCCTTCACGGCGTTGACCAAAGTTTCATCTGCAGTATTGAACGCCATGTCGAGCGGCAGATCCGGAACCACCTCGAGCAGCCGGTCGTTTTGAATGACAATCATCGTGTCCGTGCTCTGGCGCAATTTTTCGAGGCCGAGCTTGGCATTCTCCCAACGCACGACACCTTCTTCGGCAAAAGGCAGGGTGACCACGGCGATCGTCAAAGCGCCGAGCTTTTTCGAGATCTCAGCCACGATCGGCGCCGAGCCGGTGCCGGTGCCGCCGCCAAGGCCGCAAGTGACGAACACCATATCCGTATTCTGCAGCACCTCTTCGATTTCCTGCTGGTTCTCCCGCGCCGAGTCTTCGCCGATTTGCGGATTGCTGCCGGCGCCAAGCCCTTTGGTGATATTTTTGCCGATTAAAATTTTGTCATCGGCATTCGTCGCGAGCAGGTCTTGCGCGTCGGTGTTGATCGCCAAGGTTTCAACGCCTTTGACGCCGATCTCCATCAAGCGCGATATGGTGTTATTGCCGCCGCCGCCACAGCCCACGACGCGGATGCGCGTTTGGTGAGAGCGCAACACCGCCTCGAGCTCCTTATTTTTGTCGGCCGGCGTGCGCGGAGAATTTTTTTCGATGGTCAACAAGGTCTCTTTTCCCTTTTCGAAAAAATCTGAATCACCCGCTATCAGAAGCATCGAAGAAACGGGAATTTTCCGGCATTCGCTGCGCTCAGAGCCGCGGCGAAATGACGGCAGGGTTCGTTCTATCGGCAACGGTCCAAATTTGGAAGCCGATTTTTTTATTTAAATTTTTGCCGATCTCCGGCGATAATGGCGCGCCCAGGCAAAAACACCATCGCAGCGCGGAAATTCCCGATTCCATCTCCGCCAAACGCGCCAGCACGGCGGCAGAGCCTGCCAAAACGGTGATGCGTTCTTCGGCCAGCGCCTGCTGAATCGCGCGCCAATCGCTCGACGCCGGTATCACCAGAGTCGCACCGGCCGCAATGGCCGCGATCAAGCAAGGAACCAAATTATCGTGCTGGCACAAAGGCGCGGCGCAGAGCAGACAATCGTTTGAAGTCAATTCGAGCTCTGCGATCATCTTCTCGGCTTGGCGCAGCAAATCGGCGTGCGCGCGCGTCTCGATTTTGGGAGCGCTTCCCCTGGCCGCGGCCAAATGAATCACCGCCGGATGCTCGGTAAAAATTTTCTCCGCCTCACTCGCGGGCGCTTTGCCGTTCGACGCCGGCAACGACACCACCGCGTCAGCGAGCTGGCTCGGCGCCGCCGCCTTGCCATTGCGCGCGGAATCGAGCGCGGCGTTTCTGCGCTCGCGGCCGGGGTTGTTCAGCGTAACGATATTATCTTCTTCAAAGATGGCGATTGTCAACGGCAATAAAGGGGCGCCATTTGGGCCAGGCTCGGCCAACACTTTGTCGAGCAAGGTTTTGTATGCCGGCGTGGTGATGACGGCGCTGACTCCCGCGAGCGCAAGCGACGCCCGCAAATCGTGTTCACCGCTCGTCACCTCGAGCGGTACCGCGACCCCGCCGGCGCGCACCAATCCAAAAAAAGTGATCACCAGTTCCAGCGAGCTCGGGATCAATATTCCCACGCGCTGACCAGGCCGCAACGCAATCGACTGAAAATACCCCGCCATCCACTCCACGTAAAGCTGGAGCTCGAAAAAAGTGATGCGGCGATCTTCGTAAACGACGGCCGTCGCATCCGAGTGGGCCAAGGCGGCTTTGTCAAACAATTGATTCAGCATACCTAAAGTTTCGATAGAAGTATTTTCAGTCAATTACCGACTTTCCAACGTTTTGCGGAAGGTTTGTAGTAACGTCTTCAGGCGCCGGATACGTGAATTAACACAATTTTGTGTGATATGGCGCAATATCGGAGTTATTCAAATCAAGCGAAGAAATTTTGGCGTCGATCGCGCACTCCGAGGCCAGCAGCCGGCGGCCGTTCAGCTCCAATTGCGAGCCTTGCACGATCGTCGCAAAGGTCAGGCGCGAATCCAGCTCGCGCCGGAGATAAGCAATGCGCGCGTCGGTGCGCAAACCGTTGATCTGTTGCAAGCGGCCGGTGAAATTGAACACCAGCCGGTCTTCCCAGCGCGCGGTGCGCAGGCTCAGAAAAAACGGCGCATCGCTCTCGGTGCTGTGACAGCCGTTTTGCTGGATTTCGATTTCGGGAGCTTGCGCCTCGAAGGGGAGAACCAACGTGCAGAAATGCATCGGCATCAAGCCGGAAAGCCGCATGCACAAAACCGGCGCCGGCGTCTTCTCGCCGTAGCTGTGCGCCAACCAACCCTGGCTCGGCTGCTCGCCGCCGCTCATCAGCTCCAAAGACGACTCGCGCAGCCCGAGATCTTGCAGCAAAATATTTTTGTGGTCGCGCCGTTGCGTCGCGGCTTGGCGTCCGGAAATTTTCGGCTCGGCGCCCGGCGCAAAATGAAACCAGCGCTCGACGAGATGCTCGCCCAGGCCGAACAACGCATCGAGAATCAGCCAATAACCGCCTTTGCGCCAAAAGACGCCGCGGCGATGGCGGAGGTTGGAGCCGAACCCGGTGTAACAACCCTCGATGAAAGCAAAATCGGCCTGGCAATTATAAAAAGACGGCTCGACTTCCGGAACGTAATTATAACCCAAACGTCCGACGAGATTGCACGCGCTGCGGCCATCGACCGTGACGGCATTGTGAGCGGCGCCGCCGCGAAAATGGTTTTGCCAATTCAAATCGCCGTTGTAAGTCAGCATGCCGCCATCGACCAGCAGCGGTGCGCCGTAAGCATTCAAAGTGAACCCAAGAAAATCGGCGTGGCCGTGCGCCACCGAGACGTTCTCGTCGTTGTGCAAACCGTCGCTCTGCTGGCCGCAGTCGAAAATAAAGTAATGATCGTCGCGATTCCAGCCGGTGCGGAAAATGGCGTAGCCGCTCTCGCGAAAAAATTTGCTGGGCTCCACCGGCGCGCTGCTGTTGAGCCGGGTGAATTTTTGATGGCTCTCCGGCCCCAAAAGCCACAAGCCGCTCTCGGAAAACTCGCCCGCGATCTTCTTCATGTCGCTGCGCTGAAACAGCACCGCGCCGAGCGCTAAAATATCGCGGAAATCCCACGTTTGGTAATCGCCAAAATAAATCGATCGACCGTTGTCATTGTCGCCGATCATCGGATGCGTTCCCTCGGGCTGCATGCTGAACATTGAAAACTCCAGCGCGCGTTCGGGGCGCTCCCGCATCACCGGCGCCAACAATTGGTTGTTGCGCTCGGCGAGAATGATCGCCAAGAGATAAAAGCCAAGCGTAAAATGATGGTACGAGATCGCCTGCTCCACCGACATGCCGTCAGCATGAAACTGTTTGGTGATTTCGTTCGTGAGAATCGTCCAGCCCTTATTGCGCCAGCGCTCGGCTTCGTGAAATTCGGGAAAAAGCGTGCCGAGCATGAACAGCGCCGCAGCTTCGCCGATGAGATGATTGTATGGGCTGACGTAGAACGACAAATTGCGGCTAATGAAGCGCCCGTGCAACTGCAAGACGCGCAGAATTTTGGCGTGCGAGCGCGCGTCGAGCGCCGGCGCTTCCAAACAGAAAAAATACGCCCATATCCAAGACATGGCGCGCAAAGCCGCTTCCAACGCGCTCGTCCAATTGACACCGTAGAGATATAGATTTTGCTCGATCCAACCGGTGCATTGGCGGACAAATTCTGCGGCGTATTTTTCATCACGCGTGAGCCAGTACGCCTTGCCGAGCACGATGAAATGCTGATGCCGATTCAGCTCCCAAACGTATTTGACGTCTCCCGGAATGGCGCCGCCTTTGGCCTCACCGTTGGTGGAACGCTGGCCGTAGTATTTCATCTCGGTATAAAAGCGGTTGGGCCAGCGCCGGCGCGTGAGCGGATCATCCTGCCAGTCGATCACACCGTCGTAAGCGATCTTGCTGCCGAAGAGCGAGAATTCATGCTCGAGAATGCGATCCGCCTGCGCCAGGCTCTGCGACACCAAGCCGGCAAGATAACGATCGACGATTTGCAGCATGGCCGGACGCTGCGCCGGGCTGAAAAAAAATTGGAACGCGCGGCTGTTATGGCTTTTCCCATCCAGACGTTTGCGCGCGTGCTCCAACAAATATTCCTCGGCTTCCGGCCAACGCTCGCCGGCAACCGCTTCGGAAAAAGGGCCGTCGAAATCCGAGGGGAGCTCGTAATGCGGCAGAAAAATTTCCGGGGCCAGAGGATTTTTTTTCACCGGCTCCGTGAGCTTCATCATTTTTTTTGTGCCGATCGACTTCAAGCGATGGCTCATTTCACCAACCGACATAGTCGTGAGCTTTTTCAGTTTCATACGTTCGTAGTTGCGCCTTTAGGCGCTGAAGTTATATTGCACCATGAAATCCTCATGGACAGCAAAAGCCTGTTTTAAGCGCGAACTCGTACGTGGCGAGTTGTTCCAATTTGTCCCCGGCAGGCCAAAGCTCTTCGGCATGCGCCCGTAGCTTCGTTATGATCTCCTCGATACCGTTATCCATGCTGATCATGGCTAAGATCAAACCGCGGTCGCATTTTTAGTCACACAGCGCAGCAACTCGTCGTGCAACTGGCGTGTCAACCGGGCGCCGTCATAATTGTGGAAAGCGCCATCGACGGCAGGCGGCGCGATGCCGCCGCAGCGAAACTCTTCCACTAATTGCAGCAGCGCCCGTTGAATGCTCTCGGCATCGTCGGGATCGACGACGATTCCAAATCTGCGATCTTGCAAAAGCTGTGTCACTAATCCTGGCAAACAAAAATCTGCATCGGTATATCGCGAACTTTTGCTCTCTACTCCAGACATTTTACGCCTGCCTCGCTCCGCCTTTCCTTAAATTTCATAATGATGCGGGGCGGAGAAGGCGATACTACGAACGCTACCAACAAATTCCGGCATAATTCGCTTGCGTACGGCCGTCGTCCGGCAATATGCGCACGAGATCGATGACGATTTGATCCGGACGCCGTTTCTCCAAAATATTCGCAAACTCCGGGTTGTTATTGCCGATGACGAGGATTTCCGCAAAATCAACGACTTCGTCAAACGATTTGCGCAACAGGCACGACAAGTGCGGAATTTCCTTTTCGATGTACTCTTTGTTGGCGCCGGTCAAGCGCGCGAGCGAGACGTCGCGGTCATAAATCTTGATCTCGTACCCCTTGCCGAGCAGCGTTTCGGTGAGCTGAACGAGCGGGCTTTCGCGCAGATCGTCGGTGCCGGCTTTGAAGCTCAAGCCGAGGATGCCGACTTTTTTCTTTTGCGGCGCGACGATCATTTCCACGGCGCGCTGTATTTGCAGATCATTGCTTGGCAGAATCGCTTCCAACACCGGCAGTTGCACGTCTTGCATCTTCGCTTCGTACAAAATCGCCCGCAGATCTTTAGGCAGGCACGAGCCGCCAAAAGCGAAGCCGGGCCGCAAATAAGCTTTCGAAATATTGAGCTTGGCATCTTTCACAAAAATGTCCATCACTTGATGGCTGTCAATGCCCAAGGCTTTGCAAAGCGTGCCGATCTCGTTGGCGAAAGCGATCTTCAGCGCGTGGAAAGCGTTGCTGGCATATTTAATGGATTCGGCGACTTCAATGCTCGTGAGATAAATCGGCGCCTCGATGCCTTCGTAAAGCGCCTGCGCCTTTTCTGCGGTGGCGCGGTCGCGGCTGCCGATGAGCGTATACGGCGGCGCATAAAAATCTTTCACCGAGCTGCCTTCACGCAGAAATTCCGGATTGAAGCACAGCCCAAAGCCGTGACATAATTTTTTTCCGGACTCCTGTTCGAGCAGCGGCAGGATGATGCGATTCACCGTGCCCGGCAAAACCGTGCTGCGCAGCACGATGAGGTGATAATCTCTTTTGTGCCGCAAAACTTGTGCGATGCTGCGGCAAACGCTGATGAGGTTGTGCAAACTCAGCGAGCCGTTGCCGTTGCCGTTGCCCGGCGTGCCCAAGCAAATCACGCTAAGCTCGGTGTTGAGAACAGCGTCTTTTACATCTTCGGTGGCGCGCAGACGGCCGGCGCGGACATTCTCCATCACCATATCGCCGATTTCCTCCTCGACGATCGGGCTTTTGCCGTCATTGAGCAGCGCCACTTTTTGCGGATTAATATCTACTCCAACAACCTCGTGCCCATTCCTGGCAAAACAGGCCGAGGTCACCGTGCCGACGTAACCTAGACCCAAAATACTGACCTTCATGGGTGTCCTCGCTGCAATGACAAACGGATTCCAAACGTTTTTTCGAAAATCATTAAAATTTACCAACAAAGCCGCGTTTAGCGGAATTTTAAATTGATGACAGTCAAAGAATTTTTAAAGAGGAATAACAATTGTTAAGGGACTGCAACAAGCAAAAGACAGAGGAAAAAAAGGCATAAAGAATAAGGTGCATTATCGAGAGCTCTGCAAAAACCACGCGACGGTGCGTTTCAGGCCTTCCTTGAAATTGATGGCAGGGGAAAACCCCAGGAGGCGTTGCGCCCGTTCGATGGAAGCCATCGAGTGCTTCACATCGCCGGGGCGATCGGTTTCATAAACCGGCTGCGCTTTCTTCCCCATAATTTCAGCGAGGAGCTGCAATAGCGTATTGAGCGAGTACCGATCACCGCAAGCAATATTCATCGCATGGCCGGGCGTTGCCGCCGCGGTGCATGCCAGCAAGTTGGCCAGCACCACATTATCGACGTAAGTGAAGTCGCGCGATTGTTCGCCATCGCCATAAACAATGGGCGATTGATCGTTCATCAAAGCGGTGATAAAACGTGGAATCACCGCGGCATATTGAGAGGTGGGATCCTGCTTGGGTCCGAAAACGTTAAAATAGCGCAAAACCACTGCCGGCAAGCCGTACACGGCGTGGAAAGACAGTGTGTAGCGCTCTCCGGCCAGCTTGGAGACGGCATACGGCGAAACCGGATTGGGCAACATGCTCTCATCTTTCGGCAAGCTCGGCGTGTTACCGTAAATCGACGAAGAGGAGGCCATAACGAAGCGCTTGACACGCGCTTGGTTCGCGGCCCAGAGCAGATTCAGTGTGCCGTTGACATTCACGTCGTTCGAGGTGAGCGGGTCTTGCACCGACCGCGGCACCGAGCCGAGAGCGGCCTGGTGCAAAACGTAGTCGATGCCATCCACGGCGCGCTCGACTATAACCTGATCGCGAATATCGCCTTCGATAAGCTCGATTTTATTTTCCAGCTCGGCGAGGTTTTGGCGCCGTCCGGTTGAGAAATTTTCCAAAACGCGCACTGGCTGGCCGCGCTCTACGAGCGCCCGCACGATGTTGGAGCCGATAAAACCGCCGCCGCCGGTAACGAGATAATGTGCCATTAAATCCCTCCGTTTCATTTGAGAATGGCGTCGAAAAGAAGCTGAGCGCCCTTACGGTCGTATTCCGCCAGCTTTTGGTTGCGCTTGGCGCGATCGAACGCCGGATTGATTTGCTGCGCTTTCTCGAATTGTTGCACCGCCTTGTTGTTCACGAATTTGCTCATGATGACGTAGGCGACGCCGAGATGATTGTACAGGTCGGCGTAATTCGGATGTTTCTCGATCACGTCTTGCAATTGGCGAATGTGGCGCCAGATCGCGGCGCTGTTGAGCTTTTTGCTATTATAAATAACTTGCAGATAAAAATCAATGACAAAACCCAAATCCGCCGGCTTGGACACGCTGCGCTGGCCCTGCGTGAACGCGGCGTAGGCTTTTTCGTAATCGTTACGTTTGAGAAGTTCTTCGCCGCGGGAAGTGTGCTCATTTTTATATTGCGGATTGATTTTCGCCGCCTTTTCCAAATTCTCCATCACCCGTTGCTGGCAATTGACCGATAGCGCGAAATCCTCTTTGGTGGCGCCGTTGAGTACCAATGCCAAGGCGAGATTGAAGCAAGCGTCAGCATAATACGGATTGATATCGATGGCCCGTTGAAAGCGCTCCACGGCTTTTTTGCACCGCTCCTTTTTCAAATAAGCCACGCCCAAATTGTTGTAATAGTCGGCGCGCTCCGGCTTGAGGTTGATGGCCTGCTCCAATACCGCCACCGCCTCGTCATGTCTGCCGACGGCCATATACGCGCTGCCGAGGCTGTTGTAAAGCCCCGAAACGCGCGAATCGAGAATAATCGCTTCTTCAAACTCGCTGATAGCTTCATCATACATGCCTTTTTTCAAAAAGGCCTGTCCCAGCAGATTCTTCGTTTCCGCATTCTCCGAATCTTTCAGCTTCTCGGCGAGCTTGAGCAGGGTTTGGATCTCCGCTTTTTTAGAACGAACCCTCTCGTTGAAAACAAAATCGCCCATAGGTAATCCTGTCCGATATAAGTAAATCCCTTGCTTGGCGCGGGCAGACCACCGCGCGTTGCCCCATACGCCCAAAGCCATCGAGCTAAATTTCCTCAGTAAGCGCCGGGGGATCGAACAATTGATCGGCATACTCCTGCCTCTTTTCGCGCGTGTTCAAGTCGGCCTCGCGCAGAAATCGATAAACCGTCGACTGGCTGATGAGTACCGGCGGCTCAAAACGATCTTTGATGAATTTGCAAATCATGGCCGGACCAAAGTGGGGATGTGTCGCGACGACGGCTCGAACGATCTCTTCAAGATTGTCACTGGCCGGAATCTTTGGCAATGCCCCGTCCGGCGAATAGGCGTGATTCACTTCGTCATTGCCATTTTGCGAAGACAGCGACGGCAAATCCGAGGCGCGGGTGATCAACGCGGCATGTTCGTCGAGCGCAGGCGGCGTGAAAAAGTTTTCCGCAGAATCATTCTCCTGTAGAAATGCCGGCGTCTCCGCCGAGGGAGCGAAAGTTGTTTCGCTCTGCACCTCTACATCATCTTCGTGGGCACGCCAGCCGTCATCATCACCCGCCGCACCGGCGTGCGATGGAGCGGCAGATTCAGCCTGCGGCGTGATCGACGCTTTAGCTTTAGTTGATCGCCCTGTTTTGACACGCTTCATTTTGGACTTGTTCTTTTTTGTTCGAGCCGTCCTCTTTCTTTTAGATTTTGCCGGCGGATCGAACGAATCATTTCCCGGCGTATCTAAATTTTCGCCGGGCAAAGATGGCGCAGAAAAATCACCTTGCAGATCATCATCCGGGAGCATTGCATGCGCCTCTGCTTGCCGTGCGAAGTCGGGTTCGGCCTGCGCTTCTTCCTCCGCATCGTGCGTTGGCAAATCACGCAGATTATCAAACGAATCATCAGCACCGGTTTGTGACAAGGCTTCAAAATGGGTTGACAATTCGCTTTCTTTCCCGCCCTTATCATAATCGCGCGCCTGATCCGGGAACGAGGAAAACGACTCATCTATTTCCAAATCATACGACAAAATTTCGGTTGCCGCAAAAGAAGACGATTCTTCATCCGTGGTTCCTTCTTCCATTTCATATTCTTCCGGAAACGTGTCGATTTCGTCAAGAATCCAGGGATCGCGAATATCCTGCGTTTCAAACTCATCGAACCCATCATCGCCATCGGGTGATGATTTGATAGGAGCATGCTCGAAGCCTGCTTCTGCAGAAGCCGATGCGGAATCCGTCTCGGCCCGGCTATTATCATCGACAAATGGCTCGTGCCCGGCAAAACTAAAATCCGGCGCGGCACCCAGCTCGGCAAATTCCTCGAAAGCGTTATCGGCATCTGAGCTCAAGCTTGGCGCAGGAGTTTCGCTTTCCGAGCCGGGCAATGAATCTTCTTCGTCAGGCTGGCTCGAAAACCGCTTCGTTGCACCGGAAGCAAAAAACTGTTGCGGCTTTTCCTCTTCAGGGAACATGCGCACAGATTCTTTGAACATGTACGGATCGACGGGAGCCTTGCCGCCTGCCAATATTAGCTCCCACATTTCCGGACCGCTTGCCGCCGGCGCCGGTAGCGTTAAATAATCTGAGCCGTTCTCGTCGCCACCCCCTGCAATGGCATAATTGTTCTGTGCTTTGACGCTGCGGTCCGCCGGTTCGGCTGCGCCATGCTCGTTATCAGACTCGGCTGAAGAATCTTCGTATTCGGCATAAGAATCTTCGTATTCAGTTTCGTCTGCATAAACATCGCCGGCATACTCAGCTTGCTCGGCCATGCCGTCGTCGCCGTAAGACTCAGCCGAAGAACTTTCGTATTCACCTTCACCCGCATATTCATCGCCGGGATATTCCGTCTGTTCCGCCGTGGCGTATTGGTCGTAAGTCGAATGAGAGGATTCACCATATTCGGCCATTTCTCGCGCATGCGAAGCGGCTTTGATTTCTTGCAAAATCGAAGGCCGCACCAACCGCGGGTCCGGCGCAACGACGGGCTGCGAGAAAGCGGCGAGGGCCTCATCCACCGTATCGAATGATTGAATGAAACCATCCAGCTCGAGCAGCAGAAAAACGTCGTACATATCCGGGCTCATGTTCGCCAACTTGACGTCACCCTTTTTCCCGCGCACGCGACGGAGCTCCGCCTTGAACGCGCCCCAGCCGGCTGACGAAATAAACTCGACGTGGCCGAGATCGACGACGATTTTGTAAAAGTTCCTGGCTAAAAGATAACCGACCACTTTTTCAAATTCATTCACCGTGGAAGCGTCAAAAATATCTTTCAGGCGAATGACGTGGACGCGATTTTCGGTCACTTCGACCGTTTCTACCAGGCGCCTCTGGATAGCCAAGATATGCCTCTTTGGTGTTAGTGGTTGTGAATAAAGTTTCGTTAGAATGAAAATCTTTTTAACATTAGATATATACGTTCATGGGCGGGCAATGCGTAGAGAAGAGGGGGAGGGCGCGCCGGGCAAACGCCGTGTTTTCAGCCGTCGTAAAACGTCACGGCGCGGTATTTTTGCAAGAGAGCTGGCAATTTCGAATCCGAAAGTGTGAAAGGCTCGCGGAAGGATTCAGACAAAACCCGGCCTCTTGACTTTTTGGGAATTGAGAAAAATATATCGAGATAGTTGGGGGAAAAGCGATGAAAGGAATGCGCTGAAATGAAACAGGCGGGCGCAACGCGGGAGGTCGCGCGCCGCCGAAGCTGAAATATCGAAAATGAAACTTTACCGCTGAATTACTCCAACACCAACTGCAAACCGACTCCCACGCTCAAACCGCGCAAGCGCAAGACGTAGTCCTGCCTCATATTCATTCCCATCATGTTGTAATCGCCCGTATACTTTTGATCGGGCACGAGATGATAAATCGCCGTTATGCCTAAGCCGAGATGCCGCATAACATTTGCCTGCAGCTCCAAACCGGCATGTCCGGCGAAGCGATTCAACGTCATTGGTGAAAAATTGTAAAAGTTGCCCATCGGCGTATCTTCGATGGTGGTGTGCATTTCAGTATGCCAAAGCGCCACGCCGCCGCGTGCATTGAGGCGCACACCTCGGCTCGAAAGCAAGGGAGAAATAACGCCGGTTTCGATCCGCAGAATGCGCTCCGCGTGCTGCACGAAGGTCTCGTGCGGATGCCGCATTCGGGCGGTTTCGCTGCCTGAGAGGCTCTGCTGCAACGCCGAGAAAAGCCGCAGCCTCGCGCTGAGGTCGAAATTGAGTTGTGCGCCAAAGAAATGATTATTGCCGTTGGCGAGATGGCGGGAATAACCGCCGCTCAAGGAGAGCGCTTTGGCAGTTTGTTTCGGGTTGTCGACGGGCTTAGGATCGGCGGCGTTGGCTTGCGCCATCGATCCGAGGCACAACACAACGACCACAAGTGATCGCGTGAATAATTTGTTTATCATAAGTGGCCTCATCTTTCTGAAACAAGGATCAACATCTCGGCCGCAGTTTGATAACGATACGTTTCGTGCCGATTAAAATGGAATTCAGGTTTACCGGGAGTGGCGCCGGCTGCTCGAAGACAAGTTGTCCATTCTCAACGCGCGCGGTTAATTCGAGGCTGTCAGCAGCGTCTATAGCTGCCAGAATTTTAAAAAACTCTTCGGAGGTGAGAGCATCATATTCTGGTTTGGACATATTGTCTAACATTAGATCAAATTCTTCTTCGCTCAGATCAGCTAATGTTTTCATTGTGAGTCTCCTTTGTCTGTTGCCGGTTTAAGATTTTTTCCTTCCAAAGTGAGTAATCCACTGCTATCAGTTTGGTCTCACGCATTTGGACATTTAAAACTTTCGGAAAGAGGCTTGCAGCTTCATCCAAAGTCACCGCTTGCGTTTCTCCGTCTATGTTTTTCCACATAGCAGGAGTGAGAAGAACCGCCCACCGCCAAATTCGAACTGCATCCATGAATAGTCGGGTTATATAGAAATCGTGACGTAACGGGAAACTTCTTGTTATTTTCAAGTTTTATCTTCCCGTAATCGAAAATCCCAATCCCAACCGCACTCTTGGCCCGGCCAGCGACACGCTGCCGCGACGCAAAAAATACGACTTGAATGGATCGCGTGGTTGGCGCCAGCCGTTTGCCACGTAGCCGCCGAAGACATATTGGCCCTCGGCAAACAAATAAGCGCCGCCGGCAAAAAGATGCTGCACGCCGAGCGTGACGCCAAACAGAAGCGCGGTGGCGTTGCTGCCGTCATCGAAAATCGGCAGATCGCCGGCCAGAGCGATGGTGGCGGCCTCTTCCACTTTGGCAACCGCAATGCCCTGGCTGAGATAAGCTTCAGCGAAACGCGAAAGCGGCTGAAAAAGAAACGCCGTGAACGCCACCGGCACGAGATCGAGGCGATGCGAATAGAACGGCGGCGAAGCCGGCGCCGGTTTTCCCGGCTCTAGCAGGGGCGCACGAATCTCGCTGCGCAGCGTGCTGACCGTCACACCAAGGCCAAAGCGTTGCGTCAAACGCCAGCGCATTTCAAAGCCAAGCTCGCGGCCGCCAGGAAGGTCGGGCAGAAAGTACGAGTTCGCCAAGTCGTTGGTAAACGGATTGTTGTCGATGCGCGCGTATTGCTTGTTGTAAAAATCAAACGCGGGCCGGTACCAACCGATGGCGGGTTGCATCGACAGGCCGCGGGGAAATGGGGTTTTGTCGCCAGCGGACACGGGAACGGCAAAACCGGTAAGCGTGATGAATAAAAAAAAGCTTAGACGTTTTGAGGTAAATCGGTGCATCAGACATGGTGGTTTGTAGTGAGGCTTTGAGGCGCATGAATACAAAATGAATTTCAATAATTCGTATTCATCACAATTATTTCTTAATTCCAGCGTTTTGCGCCTGAAGGCGCGACTACGAACGACTACGAACGGATAAAAGCGGGGCGCCATCAACCTGCGATGGCGCCCCTGGCCTTCCTCCTCCTCACTCCGCGTGACCTCAGAGGCGGAAGCCTAAGGAAAAGCGATGCGTTCTACCGAGAATGCCGAAGTCGTTGAAAGAATAATCGAGCATGAAGTTGTAGTTGGTAATAGGCAGGTTCAAGCCGCTGCCGAAGGTGAAGGATTCTTCGTCATAATTCAGCTTGTAGCCGCCGCGCAGAAAAACCCGGTCTGAAAACGAATACTCGGCGCCGAAGTTCAGTCTTTCATCGGCGTCGGTCGGGTGGTTGAAATCCGAAGCCAGCAGCAAGGTGCTCGACTCATTCCTGAAAACCTCCACCGACAGACCGACGCGAAAATTCAGCGGCAGCGGCCACGAGTTGACCACCAAATCCGCCGATTGTCCGATGTTGCCGCCCAGGACCGCATCGGCGTCAACCTCCCTTTGGGTGAGATCGCGGCCGCCGAGCTTCATCTTGCCGCCAAAGTTGGACATGGCCATGCCGATCTTGATGCCGCGAATGCCGGTGTCGTACAAACTGCCGATGTCCATCGCCAGCGTATTAGCGGACGAATTGTAAATATTTTCCTGAATGTACTTGCCGGTGACACCGACCGCGAAGCGGTCGGTCAGCGCGCGGCTGTACGTCAACCCAAGCGCAAAACCGCTGGCGCTCCAGGTGACGCCAGAAGCGCCGTCGGGATCAGCCAGCGTAGTGACGCGCTCGTTATCCATGCCCAGCACAGCGGCGCTAAAACCGAGATTGCCGCTGCCGATCGGCACCACCAAACCGGCGAATTCAAATCGAATATCGAGAAGATAATCGACGTGGGTAAGATGGACTTCGAGATTTTTCAAATTGCCGACGCCGCCGGGATTCCAAAACAACGCTGAGGCGTCGTTGGCGACGGCGGCAAACGATTCGCCCATGGCGTTGGCGCGCGCGCCTACGGCAAATTTCAAAAATTGCGCGGCGCGGGTGCCATTATTGTTGAAACCCTCGGTCGTGGTGGCAAATTGCGCCAGCAAAGCGCCGGGAATCAGCGATGCCACCACGGCGAAAAAGAAAGTTTTCTTCATATCGAGTTTCTCCCTTGCAAATGTTGTAGCCCTGCCCCTCGTGGGGCACTGTTGAAAGACTGAATTAATTGTCATCGAAAGCCGCCCACAAGCCCCGACCATCCTTAACGTCAAGATCAGGAAGATCGGGGCAAGAGACGGGGACTACTATCGCATGATGGCAAGCTTGCCCATTTTCGTTCCGGCCGGCGAGTCGACGTGATACAAATACACGCCGTAAGCCACTTCGCTGCCGAATTCGGTTTTCAAATCCCACCTCTCAAAACTGGCGCCGTTCACATCAGCGTTGTGCGCAATTGTTTTCACCAGCTCACCGGCCAGTGAGAAGATTTTGATGGTGCATTGCAGCGGCAATCGCGTGAAATGAATCTCGTGACGATCTCGTACGGTGTCAAAGCCGGAGGTCACCACGAACGGATTGGGAACCACACGAATGAGATCGAGCTCGCTCTTCGCTTTCGCGTCGTCGATGTTCGAGGCAATCGTGCTGAACTGGTAACGATCATTAACCGTCAACGGCTTATTGGTGATGATCCTAAATTCGGTGCCGGCGGCGTAAGTTCCCTCGAAGCCGAGGCGATAAGAATAGGTATTGGCTTCGTACCCGCCGCTGCCGGTGTACGGCGTGTCGCCGATCACGATGCGCTCAGCCACGTCGTACGTGCCGTCATAATCGCCTTCGTCAGCGCGCGTATCGAGAATCTCGACCGTGAGTGTATCGCCCGTAGTGAGATCGAGAACGAAGAACGGCGCTGTCACCGGCACGCCGGTGTCCCAATCGGTATACGTGTAACGAAAATTAGCCGAATCTTCCGGATTCTGCACGAACTTGAAGAGATAATCGTGATCGTTCGCCCCGTCAAATATTTCGGTGGAAACCAGTAGCAACGTGTCCCCGCCGGCAAAAACGGTTTGGCCCGAGCTATCCAAATTAACATCAAGCTCGGCGTCCGTCACCAGCAGCCGAAGGCCGTCAAACATTGGCGCATTATCCAATTGTGCATCGTAAAAAGGTTGCTCACTCAAAACCTTCGGCCTTGCCGAAGCGCCAATATCGGTGACGGTATAGGTTTTATCGTTGTCCGTGACGGTAAAACTGATTTCGTAGGTGGTGGATTTGATTTTGCGCGGATCGACCACTTCCAAGCCAAAGCCGTCGAGATCGGCCTGGCCCGCGGTGTGCGAAAAAATTTGGCGATTGGCGCCGGAATCAATGGCCGCGGCGCGGAAACCAGCCGGCGGCGCTTGCGGAATAACCGCGAGAGTCTGATCGTTGGCAAACGCATCGGCAACCGTCACCGGCCGATTCTCGTTCACCGGCACCCCGAGTGCGAGATCCTCGCGGTCGTAAGCCGTCACGGTATACCAATACTCATAACCGTTCACCAACGTGCTGGGGTCTTTCCACCAGTGTGCCAAGCCGGCGTTCTTGCCGGGTTCATTTCGGCGTTGATCGACCGTGAACACGTCGCCAGCCAGCGTTGCGCCTTCAATGCGCGTGAACATGCCGGTCACATAAATATGAGACCCGGCGCGATAAACACCGTGCGTCGCATCCGGATTATCCGCTGCCAGCACCCAGTCCCCATCCAGGACGGCAAACCCGACCGCGACGGACAAGTCATCCAAATAATTCAACAGAACGCCCTGAGTCGAGTTCAGAACCTGGAACGTGCTATCGGTATCGAAGATGATTTGAAAATTATCATTGGAAAAGAAAGTGGAATTGTCAACGCCTTCGGCGTCGCCGGGTTGCGAGCCGTCGGCCAACCCTTCGCTGACAATACTCGCTTCTGAGACTTGATTGGAGTGGGCCAAGACGATGGCCGCCAATTGCCCGGAGGCGTTGATGACATCGTATTCCGCAATCGGCAAAAAGCCATTGGGATATTGCACTAAATTATCGGTTGGCGTGCCCCACGAGCCTTCCCTGCCTTTGGCTTCACTGCGATAAATGCGATAGCCCTCGAAGTCAGCACGTTGGGTAAGGGCGTCTTGAGACGATTCGCTCGGCTCAGCGTCCCAATAGAGGGTGACCGACTTGTTGCCCGGCACCGCCGTCACCGCCGGTGGCAGCGGCGCGGTGGGGCCGATGAAATTATTGTCGAAGACCTGCTGCACGGCGTTGGCATTGCGGATGAGCGCCTCAAAATCCGGCGCCGCAATAAAGGCGACTCCCATTTCGACAGATTGGCCGGCCGGCAAATCAAATTCCCCGGCGCTCATCAAGTACGCCACGTCCGTGTTGAAGCGCGGCTTCATGTACAAGCCGGGCTGCATGTAGGCATATTGCGCATGATCGCGGCTGGCGAATTGTACGCCATTTTCATCCGGACCGTCTTCCGTTAATTCAAACTCGCCTTGCGCCGGCATGTCGCCGTATTCAAACGTCGTCCACGCCGTAAGTCCGAGCTCCTGGCCGTTAACTTCGGGACTGCGCAAAAATTTGGTGCCGAAATGGCCGATGGTGAGGCCCGGCCGCGACGCGTAAAAATTGTCGCTGTCGCGAGCATAAGCGAGATTCAGCTCGCGGATAAAACCGTCGTCGTCATCCTCAAACTCGGCGCCGACCAAAGCCGGCATGTCCGGATCGACCAGCACGCCGAACCGGCATCGGCGCAAATCCTGGTTGCCGATATTTTTGACGGTATAAAAGGCAAAGACAAAATCTTTGGTCAAACTCGAGTTGATCTCCATCAAACGCCCGACGACCTCGACGTTCAAAGGCTGCTGCGGACTCACTTCGGGATCATTGTTGTCGCGCATCACCCAATAGGTTTCCTGGCGCCCGAATAGCCTCAGCTCATCGGGATTGATGAACGTTCCATCGAGACTCGGCCACAGGCCGTTCCATTGCGGCGCGTAGCTTTCAAGCAGATCGCTGCGCGCGACAATCGGCGACTCCAAAATATCCCAGACGAAAGCGGGGTTGTCAAAGCCAGGCTCAGGATTGAATTGGTTGTCCGAAATGTCATTGTAAGATTCGCTGCAGATGGTATCGCCATCGGCGGTCACGCCGCCGAAGATGATGCCGACTTGCCAGACGAGATAATTAATCGATCCCGCCGGCCATTCGATGCTGCGCGTGTAATTACGGTCGCCGATGAAGCCGTTATTGTCGTAATTAACCGCCATGCGGCCATTATCCATCACGCCGATCTTGCGGTCTTCAAACGCGCTCGGCTTGGTGAGCACATCATTTTGGCGTAAGCGCCGAATCTTTTCAGCCTTGCCTTCGCGTTTGCCGTCAGCCTGGCCGCTGGCGGCGCTTAAAAGAACCGCGACGATGAACGCCGGAACCGCCAGAAAGGCACTGAATTTTTTGATGCTCATCGCTCTCCTCCTGTTTATAAGCGTTGGCTTGTTTGCCGGTCAGCCCGTTCGCCCCGACTTTCCTTATAAAAAATTCAAAAGAAGTCGGGGCTGACCAGCAAACGTCGTATCAATAATTCAACTCAAAACCCAACCGGATATTGCGCTGCGGCCCGATGTTGTAAGGATCCCGTTCACCTTGCGGCGTAAAACCGGGATCGCTCGAGTCATTGGGCAAACCGGTATCGGTGTAGACATCGAGAATATTGCGGCGATTGGTAAGATTGGTGATCTCCGTGAAAACCCCGAGCTTCATGCCGCCAATATTGAACAACTTATCCACGCGCAAATCAAGCTGCCACGTCGAAGGCGCGCGCGCCGTATTTTCGTCGGCAATGCGCTGGCCGCGGCTATCGGTCGGCGTGTAAGGCAGGCCGCTCTCAAACCGTCCGGTCAAATTGACGCCAAAATTCGACAACAAACGTTTGCCCGAAATGAGCGGGCCTTCGTTGCCGGCGTAGCGGAAATCAATATTGAAATTGAACACGTGCGGTCGATCCCAATCCAAAATGATCAGCTCTTTGACCGGCACGCGCGGCGGCCGCGCCAGCAAATCGTTGCGCGTGTCCAACGGGTTGGAGCTGTTGCCTTCGGCGCGGGAAAGCGTGTAGCTGAAGTAAGAAGCAATGTGATTGGTGCGGCGCGTGCGCAAGTTGATCTCCACGCCGCGAGAATTGGCGAAATCCTGATTGATGTAATACGTCACCGCCGCCGGCCTGGCGTTGGGAAACGGATCGGTCGAAACCAGGTTTTCGTAGTCCTTATAATAGCCCGTCACCGTCATCGCCAGAAAATCCGTGATCTGTTGATCCCAGCCGACCTCGAAGGCAATGGTGCGCTGCGGCTTCAGTCCGGCAAAGCCAAGCGTCGGACGGAAAATATCGATCCAGCGCCGGCGGTTGAACGCAATTTTGTTATATTCCGGCACCTGGAAGAAATGGCCGTAAGAGAAGTGCAAATTGGCCCTCTCCGAAATCGGATGCGCCAAACCGATGCGCGGGCTTAAACGCAAAACCGCATCCGCCAGCTCGCGCCTGCCGAGGGGCTGGTTCGGATCGACCGCCACACTGTCGCGCGGATCGAAGTAATCGAGCCGCACGCCGAGGTTGATGACCAAATCCTTGAACTCCATCTTGTCCTGAATATAGCCCGCGGCCTCGACGGGGTAGATGGTGTATTCGTCGATGCGCGAATTGATAATGTCGCCGCCGGTCAGCAGTTGTCGGCGCCAGATACGATGTTTGGCAAAATCAAGGCCGCCTTTTATATTGTGGTGAATATCCGCCTGCCAGGTGAAATCAAGCTTGGCCTGATAGACGCGATCTTCCTGCTTCAAATAACGCGGATCATCGCCCGAGAGCACGAAATCTTCGCCGGCATTGAACGTCAGAAAAAGATACTCGGAGGGATCGTTGCGAACGCGGTCGAAAAAGCGGCGCGAGAAATATTGCGCTTTGAGCTCGTAAAAAGCTTTGCTGCTCAACGTGTGTGTCCACGCCACGAGGCCCTGCACGTTGCGCGTGCTCAAGCGATCATTGCCGGCAAAATTATTGTCCAACGAATCCCCGAAGACGCGCTGCGAATAAATTCCCTGATGCGCAAACGGGTGTTCGTAAATTTCGAGGTCTTCGCTGTTGAGATTCGTGCTGAGCGCGAGCTTTTGCCGCGCGCTCGGTGAAATCGTCAGCTTCGCCGTGCCGCGGCGGGCAAATTCGTCCTGCAGCACGCCGATATAATTGTTGGTTTGAAAATACTCGCCGGAAACGAAGTATTTCAGTTTGTTTGAAATCGGCAAAGGCCCGCCGAGGCTGAATTGGCCTTGATAAGTTCCCCAATTGGATCGATCCAGCCGGCCCTTGGTCTCAATAAGATTGTCGCGTTCCATGAATGTGTAATCTTTCGTCGACGCGCCGAAGACCGCATCGGTGAGACCGCGCACGCGGAACGAAGTCTTGCTGCCGCCTTCTTGCGTGATCAAATTGAGCACGCCGCTCAAAGCATTGCCATATTCCGCATTGAAATTGCCGCTGATGAGCTGCAGCTCTTCGATCGCCGAATTGGTGATCTCCGTGCCGATGCCGCCGGTGATGGCGTCGCGCACGTACATGCCGTCGACAAACACGGCCAGCTCGTTGCCGCGGCCGCCGCGCACGAAGAACTCGCCCTCGCCGCTTTCATTGTCGCCGCCAAAGCTGGCGTCGCGAATTTGCGCCGTGGTCACGCCGGAGTTCAGCGTCAGCACGTCTTTGAAATCATCCGCCACCATGTTTTCCACCACTTCAGCCTCGGTGACTTGCATGGTGGTGACGCCGTCCTTTTGAATCAGCGGCCGCTCCGCGACGATTTCAATCTTATCTCCAAGCTCCAAAGTTCTGGAAGAAAGCGCGAAATTAACCGTGGTGGTCAGATCAATGTTGACTTTCACGTTGGAGATTTGCACGGATTGGTAGCCGATGAGCGAAGCGGTGACATTGTAAGTTCCCGGCGCGATGAGCAGAATATAATATCTTCCGTTCAAATCGGTCACGCCGCCGATTGTCGTTCCTTCCAAGACGACATTCACCCCGGGCAGCGGCTCGCCCGTCTCCTTGTCTTTCACTTCACCGGCCAGCTTGCCGGTGGTGCCGGCGCTCACGACGCCATGCCATGTCACAGCCAATGCCGCGAGAGCCAACATCGGAATCACTCGCATAACGAATCGTTTCATAAAACCCTCCGCTTTGAAAGGTGAAAAATAGAAACCACAATTCTAAAGTTTTTTTTCGTTGCGGTTCCCTTTTCGTTGCAAAAGTTCATATGCCTGTTTCGTTTAGGCGCGTCCACGGATTTTCGCTGCCCACCAGCGCAGTCCGACGAACAGAAAGCGCCAGTCCCGCAAGAACTCCGGCGGCTTGCCTTCGAACCAGTGGCCAACAAACTGAAAAATCCACCCCACGACAAACAGCAGCAGCGCCACCTGCCACAGGTTGCGCACAAAAGGCGACGCGATGAAAAGCAGAATCGAAACGGCAATGAGTGGAATACCGATGGTATGGCAAATTCGATTGACCGGATTCTGATGACTCTGTGCATACTGGCGAATCCACTCTTCCCAGCTTTTTCCGGCGAACATGGTGTTTTCTCCCTGAAAGGGTTTTGACTGCATTACGCCATCACGTATTACGTTTTACGAATTACCCCCAACCTCCTTCCACCGCTTGTCCCACTCCCACAGCTTGAGCTGATGCTCAGGCGTGATCGGCGCGCCCAGCTCGCGAGCCCAATGGCAAATTTGGCCACGATGATGAGCCTCGTGGGTGATCGCGGCACAGACAAGAGCGACGACGTCGGGGCGGTGGTTATAAACATGGCCGCCGGTTGCGAGCGAGCGCTCAATGAGTCGCACCATCGCCTTTGCGCTGTGAGCAAGCGCTTCTCTTACCTCCTCAATTGTCACCTCCGCGCGATCGAGCTTGGGCGGCGGTGTCTTGTCCTTGTCAGACATCACCAGCCGCATGCGGCGCACGTTGTGGATGTGCGCGAACGTCGTCGCGATATTACGCCGCTTCGAGCACGGCGGATACTCGCGCCAAATCTTCGGATCGAGGAGATCGAGCAACACTTGATTGATGCGCTCGTTCGTCATGAACGCCTCGACCAGCGCGCGGCCGAGATCGACCGGCTCCTTGCGGTTGCGTAAAGATGCAGCATGAGAAGTCGTCGCAGACGATTTATTCTTCATTTTCTACCTGTGTGAGCAGACTGAAAGTCTGCGCTACGAGATAACGTCGCGAAAACAGAGGTGAAAGTTGCAAGATGCTCTTACGCCTTACGCATACGTTTTAACGCTTTACGCTTCACGTTTTACGGTTAAATATAAATATGCTTAGGATCAAGCTCTTCGCGAATCAGGCGCAGCTCGTCAAAGGTGGGAGGATCAGTGATTCGCAGGTCGTCAGCAAAACGAACGTTCCAACCGATATTCTCCTGCACGGCGCTCTTTTCGGCGCCGGGATGAAGATCGGTTAAAACCATCTCTCGCGTGGCTGAGTCAAAATGAAAAACCCCGAGATCCGTGATGACGACGGTCGGCCCTTGCCCGGTGATGCCCATGTCTTCGCGGGCCGTGCCGCCGGTGAGAAAACCGGGGCTGGTAACAAAGTCAACACGTTCGGGGAAATTGCGTTTCTTGAGAGGAGTAATAATGAGGACTTTTTCGGCAAGAATAGCGATTTCGCAAGCGCCACCGCTGCCAGGAAGACGAACTTTCGGTTGATGGTAATCGCTGCCGATCACCGTGGTGTTGATGTTGCCGTAACGGTCGATCTGCGCGCCGCCAAGAAAGCCGACTGTGATACGGCCGCCTTGCAGATAATTAAGAAAGACTTCGGGCAGCGAACAAACCGAAAGTGCACCGGCAACGAGCGCCGGATCGCCAATGGAAACCGGCAAGCGCTCCGGCATCGCGCCGACCGCGCCAGACTCATAAATGAGCACGAGATTTGGCGCATGCGTCAACCGCGCCAGATTGCAAGCCAAGTTGGGTAAACCAATGCCCACAAAGACGACGTCACCGTCTTCAAGCTCGCGGCTGGCGCGGACAACCATCAACTCGCTGGCAGTGTATGCGGTCATAAGTGAACTTATTATGTCGATTATTTTTGGAAAAAGCAAGGAAAATTTTTAAACACGGACGAAATTGACGGGCGCGGACGGGATGGCGCGGAGGTTATGGACAGGGATAAAGGCGCATTACGTGCTTGACTATTTTGGGTTTTTCGGCTATATTGCAAGGGATGTAGCACAGTCTGCCAGACTGTATTTTGAAAAAAACACTTCACTCGGAGGGAGGAAAACAATGGCTCATTTAAATCCAAAGGAGATTTTGGCACGAGCAAAGGAGTTTCTGCAAGGCACTGAATACGCTGTGCAAAATCAGTATTTCAACGTCTGCGCCATCTGTTCGTATGCCACGTTATTTTGGGCTGCACGAGCTGCGTTGGCGTACGAAGGTTTTGATCGCCCGACTTGGGAACACCACGAATTGCGGTCAAAATTTACAGAAGAACTCATCAAAATTCGGACGCGCTACCCAAAAAATTTTGGCACGTGGCTTGTCGATGCTTTCGCGCTGCGAAATGCAGCGCAATATCAATTACGCCGTCCCAAAACAAAAGAAGTTCGCCGGATGGTTTATCATGCAAAAGAGTTTATAAAGAAAATTGAGGAGGTATTGAACAAATGAAAGCGAAAAAAAACGTCTCAAGAAGGCAATTGCAAAAACACCTCGATGAACTAATTGCAATCGCCAAAAACTTAACACCTGATGTTGAAACCGCCGTTCAAATCCCTGGAGTGGAGGGCCAACATGCCTGGCTGGAGATTTATGTTCCGGACGAGCTTGAGGAACAAATTAGTGACCTTGTCAGTGAGCGTGTTCTCGACATTTTCATGGAAACCGGTTGCGACATCGGCGCCATCGTTTATGAGAAATCACAATTGCAAGACGAGACAGCAGAAACCAGTGCGGTATAGCCAAGTCTACCGAGCAGAAATTACTTCCAAGTTCTGAAAGTCCCCTTCTCTTTTTTAAGAAAAGGGGACTTAAGTTTTTTATACCACAGTGAAATTGTTGACGACGAAGCCCTATGGCCAAAGATGAACAAAAACCGATGACCCGCGAAGAACTGCTTGCCATCATCGAGCAGGCCCGGCGCGAAAACTGGGAAGGGCTTGACCTGCGTAGCAAGGGTATCACCGAACTGCCGCCGGAAATTGGGCAATTGAAAAAACTAAAAAGGCTGGATTTGGGGAATGAGTGGAATACGCCAGATGAACTCGACAATAAGTTAACACAACTCCCTGAAGAAATCGGCCAACTCAATAGCCTGCAGACGCTTGACCTGACCTATGTCAGACTGACTGCTTTACCGGAGTCCGTCGGCCAACTCAAAAGCCTGAAGACGCTTGATCTGACCAGCAACGAACTGACCGCTCTGCCGGAATCCATCGGTCTGCTCACCGACCTGCAGACACTTGATCTGCTCGAAAACCAATTGACCGCTTTGCCGGAGTCCATTGGCCAACTCACCTGCCTGCATGAGCTTTGCCTGCGCGACAACAAACTGACCACTCTGCCAGTGTCCATCGGCCAACTCACCTGCCTGCAACGGCTTGACTTGGGAATTAATCAACTGACTGTTCTGCCGGAGTTCATCGGGCAGCTTACCAGCTTGCAACAGCTTTACCTGGACAACAACCAACTGACCGTTCTGCCGGAGTTCATCGGCCAGTTCACCAGCTTACAGACACTCCGCTTGGCGGCCACTGAACTAACCGCTCTGCCGGAGTCCATCGGCCGATTGACCAACTTAGAAAGCCTTGATATCAGTTATAACACAATAAAGGAACTACCAAATTTTATTTGCTATCTTTCTCATTTGAAAGCCCTCAGCTTAACTGGTAATGATTTTACCGAAATGCCAGAATCACTCGGCAATTTACATGAATTAGAAGAAATATTTATAGGTTCGATGGAAGACGAAAAAGAAAAAATTGAAAAATTTCCTACGTTTATCCGTCATCTAAAAAATCTTAAGTCCATCACAATCCACGACACCGAGATTCAATCAGTGCCTGATTGGCTCGGAACACTTACGCAAATAGAAGTTATAGATTTATCTGGAAATAAAGTCTTATCCATTCCATCTTCCATCGCACGGCTGGAGAAACTCAAAGATCTCCAACTTGATGGCAACCCCCTCAACCCCGCCCTACAGAGCGCCTACGATCAAGGCCTGCCAGCCCTTATGGCCTACCTGCGAAGTCTTGAGCAGGCCGAGCCACTTTATGAGTCCAAGCTGGTGCTGGTCGGCGAAGGTGGCGTGGGCAAGACGACTTTGCTCAAAGCGCTCACCGGCAAAGAGCCAAAGCAGAACGAGCCAACCACCCACGGCGTGAGCATTGACATCCACTCCATGCAACTGCCTCATCTCGAAAAACAGGGCGTCAACATCCAGTTCAACGCGTGGGATTTCGGCGGGCAGGAGGTTTACCGCGTCACGCATCAATTCTTCTTCAGCAAACGCTCGGTCTATCTGCTGGTCTGGGAGCCGCGCATGGGCGTGCAGCAATGTCAAGTGGAAGACTGGCTCAAGCTCATTCGCCTGCGCGTCGGCGATGATGCCAAAGTCATTATTATCTCCACCCATGCCAAAACCGGCGAGCGCATCGCCCGCATCGACCAGCCCGTGTTCCTTCGCGACTACGGCTCGATGATCGTCGATTTTATAGAAGTGGATAGCCTCGAGCCGGATCCCCAAAATAAAAATGAAAAATTCGGTATCGCGACGCTTAAGCAACTCATTGCCGATGCTGCCCAAAAACTCGAGCACATGGGCACGGACTTCGGCAAAGCTTGGAAAGAAGCTCGCGACGAGCTGATTGAGCTGGGGCAAACCCAGCCGCACGTCGCTTATGCACAATTTGCCGCCGTGTGCGAAAAGCATGGTTTGGAGAGCATCGGCACGCGCACGCTTGCGGGAATCATGCACGATCTCGGCTATATCGTTTACTACGGCGACGACGAACGCCTGCGCAGCGATGTCGTGCTCCAACCCGAGTGGCTCACCAAAGCCATTGGCTTCGTGCTCGAAGATCGCAAGACGCAGGAAATGGACGGCATCCTACCCGACAACCGCCTACGCGAGGTTTTGTTCGACCATCCTTTTCAGAACGAGCCAAAGTACCCGATGGAGTTGTACCCCTTCTTCCTGCGCCTGATGGAAAAGTACGACGTCTCCTACCGCCTCGAAAGCGGCGAGGCTTCGCTGGTCGCCCAACACGTGCCGCAGGTTCGCCCCGCATTGCCGTGGCAGCCGGAAGAAGCGCATCATCCCGACCGCCGCCGCATTGCGATGGTGTGCGTGATGGAAGAATCGCCGCCCGGCTTGGTGCCGTGGATGATCGTGCGCACGCATGAATACGCCTATGATTCCAACGGCCATCGCCTGCACTGGCAGAAAGGCGCGTTCCTGAAATATAAAGATTAGGGGGAAGCGATGTTGGAACTACGCGACCGCGAATTTCACGTCTATACTCAGGCCGAAGGCTATCCAGAATTTTTTGGGAATATCCTTCGCCAAACTCTGCAGAAATTAATCACTGATAACTGGCCAGGCTTGGAGGGGCGCTATCATTTTGCCGTTCCCTGCAAAACCCGAAAGGATGGCAATAATTGCAAAGGCCGTTTCCGTATTGACGCCCTCGGGCGGTTTAAACAAAGAGGCATGTCAGAAATTCCTTGCCAGACATGCTACGAGCCACAGAATATTCTCGAATTGCTTTACGGATTCGAAGAAGAGAATCCACGTGAACAACTGGCCCGCATTGAGAGCAAAATCGGGATCGGCTTCGACGCGCTACAACAGCAAGTATTCGGCTTGGAAAGCAGGCTTGCGAACTCTGTCATGGGCATCATGCACGCCATCGCCAGCGAATCCAAAGACGGCCCACGGCTGTTCAACATCATCGCGACTGAAGGCAACTGGCATGCCGAGCGTTTTCGGCTCCATCTGTGGTGCGAAGCTGAAGGTTGCTCGCATCCCGTTCTTGAAGAAGGCAAAGGTGTTTATGAATTCGAAGCCACGCGGGAGTGGATTAAGAAGATCGCGCCGTATGCCAATTTTGTTGCCGGCGTGCTGAAAACTCTTTTGCCGATGGTCGCGCCCGCGGTGAACACCTTTTGGGGCGAGAAGACGATTGAAAAATTAGGCCTGCAAGATAAATTGGATCTCATGAAAGAGGGTACCGGCAATCTGCTCAAAGACATCAAGATTTCCGATCCCTCGCGGCTGCGGCAACATGTGCTGAGCGAGGCCGAGCGCTCCGGCGTGCTGGCGCTGCACGCGTTCCTGCGCGAAGTCGATCCGCATCACGAAAAACTCGGATTGAAGCGTATTCCGACGTACACCGGCGATTATCTGAGGCTCTGCGAGAAACATTATGAACTGAGCCAGTCGAAGATTCCGGATAAAATTGAGTGAGAGATTATTTCCGTGCTTGATTATTTACGGTTTTTCGGCTATATTGCGAGAGAGACAAAATTGCGCTTTTCTAAAATGGAGAACTATAACCTATGAGCAAAATAATTGAAGAAACCACTGCTAACGGTTTAGTTGTGCCCAATACCGTTCTTGAACAAGGGGGCATTGAAGAAGGCACCAAAGTCGTTATTGAATCTTACAATAAAACCATCGTTATTAAGCCGGAAGCATTAAACGCGCGTGACATTGCCAAGCGCGCACGTATTTTTCTTTTGTGGAAAGTTGGCGATGCTACCGACGTGAAATTGCCAATCAAAGAAGGCAATAAATGGCGCGTGACAGTGGTGCTGCCTTATTTGAAAAAAGAACTGGGGCAACTTACTTATACACTTGATGGCACGTTAGTTCCTGAAGAATCGAATACGGCTGAGCAGTTGAAGGCGAAAGCGAATGAAGATTGATCTACAGCCTTTTCTGCAAGAGAACAATGCAACTTGCTTGCCGGCTTGCCTCAGAATCGTGCTTCATTATTTTGGTGTTGACATGTCTGAAGAATTGCTGGCCGAAACATGCCAAACCAACCGAGAAGGCACGAGCATTGAAATGGCGGCGCAAGCCATGCGTTCGCAAAATTTTGAAGCGTTAGAGTTGAACGAGGCGGATTTGTTCACGCTTGTCGAGCATATAGTTAAAGGCCGGCCCGTGATCGTTGCGTTGGATGTTGGGCTGCTGCCATACGGTGAATCCGGTATGCACGCAGTTGCCATTTGTGGCTTTGAAAACAATGAGGTGCAATATATTGACCCAGCCTTGGGGCAGGAAATATCTTTAGACCTCTTCACCTTTTTTAAATCATGGGATTCTCTTGGCCGCAGCGGTTTAGCCATCCATCCAAAATCAAACTCATAACCACAAAAATTTTTGGAGCAAAATATGCTCACCCAAATGTGGATTAACGGCGAGTTCGTCAACAGTTCCAGCCAACAACGTTTTGACGTCATTAACCCAGCGACAGAAGAAGTCATCGCCACCGTGCCGCGCGGCAATGCGGCGGATGCGGAGAAAGCCGTGGCTGCAGCGAATGCGGCATTCAAATGCTGGCGCAAGCTCGGCAGTCTCGATGTGAAAGACATGCTCCGCGAAGTCGCGCACAAGCTGCGCGCGAAAAGCGAAGACTTCGCGACACTCATGACGATGGAAGGCGGCAAGCCGCTCATCGAAAACCGCGATGAGGTGGAGTGGGTGGCTTCGTGTTTTGAATATTACTCTGAAATCGGCCGCGACCAAAAAGGCCGCGTCGTCGCGCCGGTATTCGAGCATCAACTCAGCTACATCAGCAAAGAGCCGTATGGCACCGTCGCCGCGATTGTGCCGTGGAACTATCCTCTCCTTTTATTAGGATGGAAAGTGGCGCCCGCTCTCGCCGCCGGCAATACCGTCGTCATCAAGCCTTCCGAATATACGCCGCTTTCAACCCTCGCGCTCGCGCAAATTTTTGATCATCTCCCCAAAGGTGTCGTGAGCATCGTTACCGGTTTCGGCAAAGAATGCGGCGAGCCGCTCGTCACTTCCAAAGGCACGGATCTCATCGCCTTCACCGGCAGCGTCGACACCGGCCGGCACATCGCGGTGCTCGCGGCGCAGCAACTCAAAAAAACGCATCTTGAGCTTGGCGGCAACGATCCGTTCATCGTCTGCGACGACGTCGATGTTGACATCACCGTGGCTGCCGGTGCATGGGCCGCATTTCTCAACGCCGGACAAGTTTGCACTTCTGCCGAGCGCTTCTACGTGCTCGAACCCATCGCCAAAAAATTCATCGAGGGCATGGTTGAAACGAGCAAGAAACTTCGTCTCGGCAATCCGATGGGACCGGATGTCGACATGGGGCCGTTGGTTCGTGAAGTCCAACGTCAAAAAGTCGAGGCCAAAGTCGCGCGCGCGAAACAACAGGGCGCAAAAATTTTGAGTGGTGGCAAACGCCCGCCGCAATTCTCGAAAGGCTATTTCTACGAGCCGACAGTGATCACCGAAGTGACACCGGAAATGGAACTCATGCGCAGCGAAACTTTCGGCCCGGTTGCGCCGATTCAAGTGGTGAAAGATATAAATGAAGCGATCGAACTCGCCAACAATTCCGAATATGGTCTCGGCGCTTCCATTTTCACAAACGATTTGGAAAAAGCACTGACCGCGGCGGAGAACATCAAAGCCGGCACGTTCTGGATCAACGATCCGCTCACCGACAACGACGCCGCGCCGTTCGGCGGCATGCGCGCCAGCGGCCACGGCCGCGAGCTGGGCATCGAAGGCCTCGACGAATTTCGCGAGCCGAAACACGTGCTCATCGACTACAAAATCGAGCGCAAGAAATATTGGTTCCCCTACAATTGGAGCGGGCCGAGGAAAACATAAAAAGCAAACAGCAAAAGGCAAAAAGAAATTCATTTTACGGAGAGTAACTATGATTTCTCGAAAGACAGTGCTATATCTGCTGTTCGGACTCGCGCTGGCGCTGGGTTGTGGCGAAAAGAGTCCTTTGCCCACCGGCCGTTGGGTCGATCTGAGTTACGATTTCTCCTCGGCAACGATTTACTGGCCCACCGCCGAGCCTTTCAGATTGGATTCCGTCGCCGGAGGCTTCACGGAAAAAGGCTATTATTACGCCGCCAACAATTTTCGCTCGGCCGAGCATGGGGGCACTCACATCGACTCCCCGATTCATTTCGCCGCTGACCGCATGACCGTCGATCAAATTCCTCTCGAACAGCTCATCAGCTCGGCCGTGTTGATCGACGTTTCGGAAAAAGCCCAAGGCAATCGCGACTATCAAATCACCACCGAAGATTTCACCGCCTGGGAATCGCAACACGAAAAAATTCCCGACAGATCCATCGTGCTCCTGCGCACCGGCTATCACCGTTTCTGGCCGGATCGCGTTCGATACATGGGCACCGACAAGCGCGGCCAGGAAGGCGTTGCCGCGCTGCATTTCCCCGGCCTGCATCCTGACGCCGCGCGTTGGCTGGTGGAGAATCGCCAAATCAACGCCATCGGCTTGGATACGCCGAGCATCGATTACGGCCAATCGCAGCTTTTTGAGAGCCATCAAACTCTTTTTGCCAAAAATATTCCGGCCTTTGAAAACGTCGCCAATCTCGATCAATTGCCGCCCACGGGGGCGCTTGTGTTCGCGTTGCCGATGAAAATAAAAGGCGGCAGCGGCGGCCCGCTGCGGATCGTGGCGCTGGTACCCAACAACGTGGAGTGATGGATTACTGTGGAGATGGATTATTGGATCGATGGATTGATGGAGTTTAGCACCGCATTACTCCAACACTCCATTACTCCAATAATCCATATATCCAGCCATCCATCAATCCTGTAATCCAAATGATTCATTAATCTATTCTCACAGTTTCATATCCAAATTTCAAGGAGGCTTTTTATGAAATCGTTTTTTCGCACAGCGCAAATCGTGTTATCGATCGTGGTTTCTCTTGCGCTCGTAAGCTGCAGCAAGCAAGAAGAACCTCAAACCGCGGCCTCGGAAGACAACAAGGCCGCAACTGCCGAAGCACCGGCGGCTGGTGATCGCGGCACTGCCAACGCGACATTTGGGAGTGCAACGGTCAGCATCGATTATGGGCGCCCACAACTGGAAGGCCGTGACATGCTGGCGCAAGCCACCGACGGCATGGTATGGCGCATGGGCATGAACGAAGCCACGGAAATCAAAACCGACGCCGAGCTCAAATTCGGCGACACGGTTATTCCGGCAGGCTCCTACTCGCTATGGATGAAGAAAATCAGTGCCGACCAATGGCACCTCATTTTCAACAAGAAAACCGGCATCTGGGGTACGGAACATTCCGAGGCGGATGATTTCGCCGAAGTGCCGTTGACGATGTCAACCAATCCCGAATCGGTCGAGGCTTTCACCGTCGAGCTGGCGGCTTCGGATGAAACGACCGGCACACTTAAGGCGATGTGGGGCACGGCAATCTTGTCGGCGGATTTTACGGCAAGCGCCGACGCGATGTAATATTAGGGCGGCGGGAATAGGACGCCGTGCATCATCGTTCAAGTTGGATGGCGGGTGGGTGTTAGTTTTTCGGGTAGGTTGTACTGAAGCCCTAACAGGCGTCTCGTTCTTAAAAAGAATTGCCCAAGGGATAAACTGCGGCCAACGGAAGAGCAACTTTCCAACTTTAAGAAGCTCCAAAGGCCAGTAAGGCGCATGGAGTCTCTTTTCTTCACCCAGATTGATGAAACCCACGGTTTTCTTGCACGCATCATCCGTGGTTTTTTCAATCCGTAGGAGGGAATCAAAAATGAAAAGCTTCTTCTCCAGATCCGTTGGTCGCTTTTTATCTGTTGGACTTAAGCGGAGCACGAAAATGCGAATGATGAAGCACGTTCTGACGTGTATCGGGATTTTATCCGTCAGCCTCTCTCCCGTTGCGGCGCAAGACTTCTGGTCATGGTGGGGCGATGGCAAAGGTGAACTGTCCTCGTACAAAGTCGTAGTGTCCCGTTACGGCGAATTACGCGAAGGTTACTCCGTGCTGGTTTTCGTAACCGAGGACATCTCTCGCACCACCCGCATCAAAGACGATTCCGGCACACTGCCGCCGGCGGATCGCGCACCGGTGCTGAAGCTCAACCGCGCCGTCAAATTCACCACCGGTATTTACGATTACTCCATTCTCACGTCAACTTTCAGCAGCGTGAATTCTGAGCTTGACCGCAAGCCGTTTGAGCCGCTTAAAATTTCCTTCTCGGCGCAGGAATGGTGCGGCCACGTTTTTCAAATGTTGATTCCGCAGCGCGATCAAGTTGAGTTCACACTGCACAGCTATTTTCAAGGTGAGGGCGACCAGAAGCGCACGATCAAATTGCCGCCGAATGCGGCCTTTGAAGATAATCTGCCAATCTGGATTCGCGAATTAAACGGCGAAGTGCTGGCCGCTGGACGACGCCGTGAGCTGCAATTTCTTCCCAGCGCCTGGTTTTTGCGGGCAGCGCACAAACCGGCGGATTTTCAATCCGGCTGGATTATGAAAGAAGAAGGCGAAGCGCTAAAAGGGACGAACGGCAGCGCGCCAACTTGGCGCTGGACATGGCAGGTCGGCAATCGCAAGGAAACTTATTGGGTGGAGAAGGCCTATCCGCGCCGCATCATCAAATGGAATTCCAGCGACGGCGGCAAAGGCGAGATCATAAAAACGCTGCGCCTGCCGTATTGGCAATTGCACGGCAATGATGATTTGCCGTATCGCGAGCAGCTTGGCGTGCCGAAGTAACCCAGATGGCTCGTCTGGAAAGGTCTAAATCATCCTTGAAAAAGTGGGAGAATATGCCTATAATTATTTATGGAATTCACCTGGGACGAAAAGAAAAGGAAAACCAACGTTAGGAAGCGTGGTTTGGACTTCGCCGACGCGGAAATGGTTTTCGCTGGTGCGACGTTTACTTTTGAAGATGACCGTTTTGATTATGGAGAACAACGATTCATCACGATAGGATTATTACGAGGTATCGTTGTCGTGATTGCCCATACTGAGGGAGACGAAACGGTTCGTATTATTTCAATGCGAAAGGCCACCAAACATGAACAAGAAATATTCTTCGAAAGCCTCTCAAACTGATTGGGACCGTATCTATAGGATGCGAGATGAGGATATCGATTTATCTGAAATCCCCGAAATCACGGCCAAACAAATGGCGCGAACGGTGTTGCGTGTTGGAGGAAAACCAGCGCCCAAAGGCAAGGTTCAAGTCAATCTCTCACTTGACGCCGGCGTTGTGGCCTATTTCAAAACACAAGCCGGCGGGCGCAATTTTCAGAAGCTCATCAATGAAGCCTTGAAGACAAAAATTCGCGACCAGAATATCGAGAATATTCTGCGCCGTGTCATTCGCGAAGAATTGCAGGGAGCGGGTTAAGCCGCATTTCGCAGATAAAGACGATTCTCGGAAAGAAAAAGATTGTGGCGAGGAACCCAATAATCCAACAATCCATTGCTCCAACACTCCATATTGAAAAAATGCCCGGTCAAAAAGTTCGCTTACTTAAAATTTTCATCGCCTCGCCGAGCGACGTGAGGCCCGAACGCGAAAAAGCTCGTGAAGAAATCATCAGCCTGCGGCTACTGGCGCAAAAGCATGGTTTTGATTTGCAGCCTGTCGGCTGGGAGGCGAACGCCACGCCCGGTGTTGGCCGCCCCCAAGAGCGGATCAACCCGCTCGTGCGCGAATGCGATTTATTCATTGGCATCCTGTGGCGGAAATTCGGGGCGCCCACAGGCGAAGCTGAGGCCGGCACGCTGGAAGAATTCAATCTCGCCCGCGAACGTTTCGTGAAAGAACGTGCGCCCGAAGTCATGCTCTATTTCCGCGAAGTGCATCCCGATTTTCTGGAGGATGCCGGCCCGCAATTGCAAAAAGTTTTGGATTTCAAAAAGCAAATTGAAGAAAGCCGTCTCGCGCTCTATTGGCAGTACCGCGACCCGGAGCATTTTGCCGCATTGCTGCGCCAGCACGTCACCGACTGGTTGTTGAAATTGGTTCCTACTCCCGATGACCGCCCGATCAGTGCTACTGCCACTGCAACTGCTACTGCCACTGAAGCTCCCCCTCTCTCCGCCTTTGCCGAACACCTCGAATACTGCCGTGCCGAATTGCAAAAAACCGCTCGCCCACTCAGGCTTCGGACGTTGACACTGCCACCGCTCTTTCTCGAAGAAGTCGATGCCGAACGGCCTCGCAACATGAAAGTGAGCAACGCCGTCAAAATGTTTCCCCGCTTGCTCATTCTCGGCGAGCCTGGCGCGGGCAAAACCACTTCGCTCAAAAAGCTCGCCGCCGAATATGCCGTGTGGCGCGGTGAAGGCAAGGAACCCGGTCTCAACGAGCCGGAAGATTTTAACCTGCCGATTTTTGTCGATCTCTCCGCTTATCCAACTGTATCTGCCGGCGATTCCAAACATGGCTTGTGGCGGCTCATCACCGCGAGCGTGCGTGGTGTTCATGATGTTGACGTGCGCAAACGCATTGCTGCCGGTGGGTGCTTGCTGTTGTTTGATGGCCTCAACGAAGTTGGCGAAGCGTATGACGAAGTCGTTTATCAAATTCGTCATCTCGTGAATACCGAAGCGCCGCAGAATCGTTTCGTCGTCACCTGCAGGCCCGGTGTGTATCGCGACGAGCTGCGCAACGAGTTTGTCGCGTTTCAATTGGAGCGCCTGAGCAGTTTCAACGCTTCGAAAGTTTTGGAAATTGAAATCGGCGCGGAGAAAGCGCAAGCCGCGTGGAAAGGTTTGGACGAATACACCCGCGATCTCTGCCGCAATCCGCTCATGCTCACTCTGCTCGCCGACGAGCTTCGTGCCAGCGACACGCCGCCGCAAAACCGCGCCCAACTCTTCGACCGCTTTGTGGATCGCTATTTGAGCGAATGGGCCCGCGTCAAAGGCGCCGGCGCGGTGCGCGTGGAAAAAGAAATTCTCTCCGCGTTGGCGTGGCGACTCGGCACCAACCGTACATTGCTTTCCGCCGATGAAGCCGCTGCCGCAATGTCTGCCCGGCTTACCGAATTACAAAACAAAAAGGAAGCTCGACTCGATCTCAATGTTGACGAGCTCAATCGTGAATTTCTCCACCACGGCCTGTTGCGTGAAAGCGCCGGCCAAACCGGCTTCTTCCATCAAGCCGTGCAGGAATATTTCTTTGCACGTGAGGTGGCGTTGCATCAGTCAATGGAATATGTTTTGAAGCACGTTAACGATCCGGAGTGGGCGGAGGTTTTGGTGTTTGTGTGCGGTTTGGCTGAGGATGCGACGGAGGTTGTGCGGGAGGTGATGAAGGTGGACCCGTATTTGGCGGCGAGGTGTACCACGAATGCAAAGGAAATAAATGGGAAAGTTGTTGATGAACTAGCTTTAGTATTGATCCAAAATCTCAAGATGAAATTTGATTCCGGTATTTGGCTTGGAAAACTATACCAGGAAATGCTTGCCGTTTTATCCATCGAATCAAAAACCTATACTCAAAAATTGTCAGACCTTTTTCATCGTGCTTATAATCAGGAACCTCATGCACTGCATGAATTCGCCCGTCTGCTTATCGGCATGTATATTCCTGAAAAAGTTATTCCTATATTCGAACCCATAATAAATGAAAAATCTGATGATTTCCGACTAATTGGATGGCTAGGAGTGGCGCTGCGTATGGTTAACAATTTTGAAAAATCTTTCGCATATTTCAAAAAGTGTTTAGAATTGGCTCCTGAAGATGCGTGGATTTGGTTCAATTTGGGTTTCGTTTATCAAGACGTAGAAAACTATGAACAAGCAGAATTTTGCTTTCGTAAAGCCATTGAATTAAATGCAAAAATACCCTGGCCGTACACTCATCTCGGCTTCACCTTGTTGCAGAAAAAGGATTATGACGGTGCCGTACAACAATATCAGAAAGCTATTAGCTTAAATTGGGAATACAGCTGGCCACATATTGGTTTGGCAGAAATTTATCAAGAATTTCTTAATGAGCCCGAAAAGGCAATCGAAGAATATAAAATTTCTCTTCAATTTGAAAAGCGGCCCTTTTTATTACCTGAACCTATATTCGCACTTGCCCGCGCCCTCGAAGCCACCGGTCGCACCGCCGAAGCCCGGCAGCGTTATTAAGAATATCTCGACCGCTTCCCTTGGGGCGAGCATGCGCAAGAGGCGCTGGCGGCGTTGGAGCGGCTGGGGTGATTTTCCTTCGCCTGCCCATAAATGGAGCAGGCTAAGACATGAAAGGCCGATGAATCGGCCTACTCGGAAATTTTGAAAGGAAAGAACTTGCCTCAATCATAAAATCAGTCAGAATTTCACGCTTGCCAAGCCTTTGGGATAACTTGAGAGCAATGTGCTCATTGTAAGAAAGTCTTCAAATCCCAAAATAAGCGGTACGGAATCTGTTTCAAGAAGGAAAGCCCTGAATTTTAATGGCTTCGTAGCTTTCGCACGATATGAAACGCGGGCAGTGACTTCTCCAAGATAACCAAAAACTTTACCTTCGCCTATGCCACCGAGAGAAAATTTCTTAGCGAGAATGAGGCGATTGATCGACTGAGACCAAATGTATTGAGGAATAATATTAGCCGGACTGCCGGTGTCAATGATCGCTTGATATTTCGGAGACCACCCATCGAGTGTTTTGAAATCAACGTCGGCGAGAAGGCGAATCAAATTGAATTTAACACCTTCGGACAACAACTCAGGATCATAATGCGATTTAAATCGAAGTGGAATAACCGTAGACATGAATTCCCCTCTCACTAAATGTAAAAACAGGATCATTGATGCCCAGTTTCCGGACTTGCCTGGCCACGTGACCAAGTTCCTTATGATGGGCAATAACCTTTTTGTTGTAAATTGCCACCCATTGGTTGGGGCATCGTTCGGATAGCGTCTGAGCATTCGCTATGGCCCAATCGCTATCATCCCAATAGCGTGACGGCGTCTTGCGTTCGTTGCTTTTTGGTTTACGCATAAAGCCTGTTCTCCAAAATAAAAGTGCACAATTGAGGACCATATCTGGAGCTCGGCATCGATTGCAGCGCGAAGTTCTTTTGAAACTAAAGATTTCATGAGAACCTACACAGCAGCCATATCGGGTCCGATTTCAACTCTTTCATATTTTTCGTATTCCTCTTCAGTCATGGTGAGCACGAGGGTAAGAACAAGATCGTTATCTGGATTCGCGTGCTGATGCAGATAGTTGAACAGATCATTGCGGCGTTCATGACGAGGCCAATTTTCAAAACCACGCCGCGCAACGACCAGCACGTGAATATTTGACCCAATACCGCTTGGCTTGACTTCGATGAGCGTAGCATCGACGTTGTGGAGTCGCGTCCAATCTTCGACCGCGGCGCGAAGCTGAGCAAGTTTAGATAATTTCATGGCAATATCTCAAAAATAAGGTGTCAAAAAAGTTAACACGCCATCGGGAATATCAAAAAGAGCGTGGTCCACGTCATCTGATTCTGTCTGGCTTTTAGCGCCTTCATACCGCAAGGTCATTGACCAATTGTCCAAGATAGCTATAAAGTTATTCTGCAGGTTTTTGTTTGTGTCTAGAGCGCTTTGCTGGCCGGAGCAATAAAACAAGAATTCGAGATCATGTACCTGAAAAGCCGTTGGCAATCGCTGTACTTTGAAATGTTTGCAAATAACGATCTTCAAGGCAACCTCGAGCAAAACGCCGGCATGAAGAATGGCTCCAGCCCAATTTCCCGCAGCGCGAAGCGAATCGTATTCTCTACTACGTTCCGCAAAGGCGTCACGCAATGTTTGAACGTCTTGCTTAATAAGCTTGAGAGCCATCGCCGTTCCTCCCTGGGATTTGCATCTCAATAGTTTTTAATATGGGCAAAGTCCACTCTCAACTGCGTTAAATCAATGTAACAGATCATCACATGAAAATCAAGAAGATTTGTTGATGCCTTCCTCCCTCACCAAAAAAGTCGGCTTCGCGGCGCTGATTATGATGGCCTCTGTGCTGCTCAGCCGCGTCATCGGTTTGCTGCGCAACATGGTGATCGGCTACATCGGCGGCGCCAGCGGCGCGGTGGATGCTTATCAAGTCGCGTTCATCATTCCGGAAATTCTCAATCACGTCGTCGCCAGCGGTTTTCTCTCCGTCACGTTCATTCCGATTTTCTCCAATTACCTCGTGCAAAATAAGGAAGCCGAAGGGTGGAAGGTTTTCTCGCTCATCGTGACCACCTTCGGGGTCATGCTGATCGTTTTAATCGGGGTCGCGTTTATCCTTGCGCCGCAACTGGTCGCCATCACCGCGCCAGGCTTGAAAGACGCCGCACAGATCGCCAGTGCGATACGCATGACCCGCATCATCCTGCCGGCGCAGCTTTTCTTTTTTGCCGGCGGCATGTTGATGGCGGTGCAATTTGCCAAAGAGCAATTCAAGCTGCCGGCGCTGGCGCCGCTGATTTACAATCTGGGCATCATTCTCGGCGGCATTCTGCTCAGCCGCTGGCTCGGCATGGAGGGATTTTCCTGGGGCGTGCTCGCCGGCGCTTTTGTTGGCAATTTCTGGATTCAGTACATTGGCGCGAAACGCGCCGGCATGCAATTTTCGCCAACTTTCGATCTGCGCCACCCCGATCTGAGAAAGTACGTTTTGCTCACCTTGCCGTTGATGGTGGGCTTGACTGCAACGTTCTCCAACGAATTCTTCTACAGATTCTTCGGCTCGTATTTACCTCAAGGGGGCGTTGCCACGCTGGACTACGCGCTGCGTGTGATGCTCGTTTTGGTTGGCATCTTCGGCCAAGCCGCCGGCGTCGCCTCGTTTCCATTTCTCGCGCGCCTTGTCGCAGAAGGCAAACTGACAGAAATGAACCGCCTGCTCGATGACACCCTGCGGCGTTACATCGCATTGGTGATTCCGTTTTCCGTTTTGCTGATGGTGCTGCGCAACGAAGTGATCCGCCTGCTCTTTCAACGCGGCAAGTTCGACGCCGCTGCCACTGCCATAACCTCTGAAGCGCTTTTGTTCATGCTCATTGGCGCTTTCGCTTTTGCCGGACAAACCGTGGTGGTGCGCGGATATTATGCCATGCAAAACACGCTTTTTCCAACCGTCTTCGGCACGCTCGCGGTGCTGGCGAGTTTGCCGTTATACTGGTACGGCTTGCAGCACCTCGGCATCAATGGCGTGGCGCTGGCGATGTCCGTCTCGGCCATCATCCAAACCACCCTGCTCTACGCGTTGTGGAATCGCCGGACTAACAACGCCGGCAGCAGCGCCATTTATCAATTTTTTGCCAAGATGATTTTCCTGAGCGCCATCACCGGCCTCGCTCTGCATTGGCTCAAAACCCAGACGCTGCAAACGATCGATCACTCGACATTCATCGGAAGTCTGTTGAGCTGTCTGATTATCGGCGCCGTATTCGTATTGGCATTCGTCGCCATCGGATACGTTTTTCGTATTGGTGAGATCGTGAATGTGATCAATCGGCTGGTGAAAAAATTATTCGGCCGCCGAGGTTCTACCAACCCGGACTAGCCTGCCCTGCCAATGCTCTAAACAAGCCAGGGCCGCAACCAAACAGTAAAAGCTTTTTGTATCCGGATTTTGCGAATCGTCCGGATTAAAATTAAATGACTTGTATCCGGACGATTCGGCAAATCCGGATACCACTATAAAATCTTTGCTTTTTGCACAGGTTTGACTGTTAAGAGAATTGAACGAATCGAAGCTTTAGAAGTCTCAATTTTAATGTGGTGTCGCATAAATCACGCAGGGATGGTCACTTTAACGCAAGGAGGAAGAGTGATGCAACGTCATCGTCTCGTTCTCGTGTTGTTCGTGGCGGCGCTGGCACAAGTCGCCTGGTCACAAGAACCGGTGAATCTCGAAGTCGTTTCGCGCATTAAGTCGGAAGGCTTCCAAAATTCGCAGGTGATGGAAACGCTGTTTTGGCTGACCGATGTACACGGCCCGCGCTTGACCGGCTCACCGAACATGAAAGCGTCCAGCGAATGGGCGCGCGATCAACTGGCGAAATGGGGTCTGGAGAATGCGAAGTTGGAGTCATGGGGCACATTCGGCCGCGGCTGGACGACGGAAAGATTTTCCATTGAGATGATCGAGCCGCAATATCAACCGATCATTGCGTGGCCGCAAGCCTGGACGGCCGGCACCAATGGCGCGGTGTCTGGCACACCCGTTATGGTGGAGGCCACCACCGAAGAAGATCTGGCAAAATATAGAGGCAAGCTGCGCGGCGCCATCGTGTTGATGCAAAAGCCGCGCGAAGCGGAGACGCATTTTGAGGCGGATGCCAAGCGCCACGACGAGAAGGATCTGGCCGAGCTGGCGCAAGCGCCGGAATTGGGCGCGGCCTCGCCATTCGAAGCCCGCCGTCAGGAGTTTCGCGCGCAACGCGCTTTGCGGGATAAAATGGCCAAATTCTTCCGTGAAGAAGGCGTCGCAGTGTTGCTCCAACCCAGCCGCGGCGAGCACGGCACCGTTTTCTCAGGCGGCGCTGGTTCGCGCAATATCGGCGCCGAGCAAGCATTGCCAACCATGGTTGTCGCCATCGAGCATTACTCGCGCGTATGGCGCTTGCTGGAAAAAGGCCTGCCGGTGAAACTGGAAGTCAATATGCAAAACCGTTTTTATGAAGATGACTCGCTCGGCTACAATGTGATCGCAGAAATTCCCGGCACCGACAAAAAACTCAAAGACGAGGTGGTCATGCTCGGCGGCCATCTCGATTCCTGGCATCCCGGCACCGGCACGACGGATAACGCCGCCGGCTGCTCGGTCGCGATGGAAGCCGTGCGCATTCTGAAGACGCTCGGCATTCAGCCGCGCCGCACGATTCGCATTGCGTTGTGGAGCGGCGAAGAGCAGGGCTTGCTCGGCTCGCGCGGTTACGTGAAGCAACATTTCGCCGATCCCACGATTATGCAGCCCAAGCCGGAGCACGCCAAATTCGCCGCGTATTTCAACCTCGACAACGGCACCGGCAAGATTCGCGGCGTTTATTTGCAGGGCAACGACATGGTGCGGCCGGTCTTCGAAGCCTGGCTCAAGCCGTTCAACGATCTCGGCGCCAACACGCTGACGATTCGCAACACCGGCGGCACCGACCATCTCGCCTTCGACGGCGTCGGCTTGCCCGGCTTCCAATTCATTCAAGATGAGATCGACTACGACACGCGCACGCACCATACCAATATGGATCTCTACGATCACGCCATCAAAGGCGATTTGATGCAAGCCTCGGTGATCATGGCTTCGTTTGTTTATCACGCCGCCATGCGCGAGGAAAAGCTGCCGCGCAAGCCGATGCCGAAGCCGCAAACCGGGCAGCGCTTTACGTTACAATAAAAAGTCGGAGAGTCCGAAGTCCAAAGTTGAGCAGTCTGAAGTCGGGCTTGCGGAAATCGCAAGTCCGACTGCTTTGCTTTGGGGAACAACAAGTGAAACAAGAGTTGACTTTGAAAACTTTTGTCCCTATTTTAAAAATTAGAAAGAGCGGTATATGCACAGAAAACCATAGCCAGGCGTTATCCACGTTTTGAATTGCGGCTTGCCCGCATGTAACATGAAAGCTTCCCCTCCATCCTACCCCATCTTCTTTTTGGTCGAAGATCATCTCTTTCTCGACGATCTCCAAAAACTTCCGTGGCAATATCCCATCGAAGAGTGGCGGCAGCTTGGCGTCAAGCATCTGAACATCAAAGCCGGCATCGGGCGGCATCCGGTGGTTTTTGTGCAAGTGGATGGCCGCAACCTCGTCGTCAAGCAACTCGGCTTCGAGGTGTCGCAACGCGAAGTGGACAATTACAAAGAAATGCTGCTGCGCGGCATTCACACGCTCATTCCCCTCGGTTGTGTGATGCGCGAAGAAGAGCCGATTGCGGTCAAAACCCCGGTGGGCAAAATTTATGAGCGCAATCTCATCGGCCACACCGTCACGCTGCTCATCGATCGCGTGCTGCCGGATTCGCAACTCTACCGGCGCGCTTTCAAGTTCGAGAATCGCCAACGCATTTGGGATGCCATCGTCGATCTCTTTGTCGAGCTGCACCTCAACGGCGTTTATTGGGGCGACGCCTCGCTCGCCAACACGCTTATCAAGTTTTATAAAGTCGATATTCCGCATATCGGCAAAAAGACTCAGCTCAAAGCTTTTCTCGCCGACGCCGAGACGGTGGAAATTCACGACTCGATTTCCGATTCCTTGCGCGAGGCGGACGTCGGCTTTTTTATCGAATCGATGGAATGGATCGACGAAGACCTGCGCGCCAGCGGCATCATTCGCGATGAGCTGGCGACCGAGCAGGACAAGGCCTACGTGCAGACGCAATACGAGCGCAGGTACGAAGTCGCGGTAAAAGGCCGCGCGTTCGAGAAAATGAGCGCCTTGAATATCGACCAATACCTCGGCCCCGTGCGCGATCCGGCATATTTCGACACGCTGCAAAAACACATTGATGAGCACAAGTGGTATCTGAGCGAGCGCCGGAAGCGCGAAGTCCCTTTCACCGCAGCGGCGCAGGATTGGCTGCAAAAAGTTTTCATCCCGGTCTGCGAGCTGATCAAAAAGGAAGGCGTGCTGGATTTCTTTCCCGGCAAAACCGCCTCGGAGCTGTACGTGGAGATTATGAACAACAAATATTTGTTGAGCAAGGAGAAAGGCAAGGACGTGGGCATCATTCACGCCGCACGCGACTACGCCAAGAAATTCGGCCAGGAGCCGCCGCTGGCCGCGTTTTGGAATGGGATTGCGAGAAAGGTGCGGGAGATTTTGAGAATGCAACCTTGATTTTCTTGTACGCTGCTATACTTTTTGGCGCCCAACGGATAGATGAACCCAACTGTAAAAATTTTTTCCGTTGGGTTATCTATCCGTGGGAATTTTTTTAAAATAAACTTTTATCAGAAAATCTTTTCTTGGGCATGCCCACCGTGATACAAACTCCCTTGTCGGATTGGCTACTCGGCGCTGTACTTTTTTCCGGCATGATCGTTCTCCTAACTTTGGCGGAACGCATCTATCGCCGTTATCCCGAACGCGCCGAAGCTTTGCGCAAGTTCATCCACATCGTGACCGGTGTGGCGGTTTTGCCGGCGCCGTGGCTTTTCACTTCGTGGCTGCCGATTTTTATCATCACCGCGTTTTTTGCTTTGGCTAATTGGTGGGCAATCCGGCGTGGTAAGCTCAAATCCATTCATCAAGTTTCCCGCGCGTCGCTCGGCACGTTTTATTATCCGCTTGCTTATGCGCTCTTGCTGCTGTTGTTTTGGAAACGTCATGTGATGATTCTCTCCATTGCATTCGCACTTATGGCGTTTGGTGATGCCATCGCCGGAATCATCGCCGGCAAAGTGAAACAGCGCAAAATTCTGCCGCTGCCGTGGGACAAAAAATCTTTGCAAGGCGGCGCCGCGATGTTTGTCACCTCAACACTTTTGGTTGCGATTGGCTTGGCGCTCTTTCGTCACGAGCACAATTTGTCAATTAGTAATTGCGTTTTAATTTCAGTGGCTATCGGCCTGCTCGCCACCGCCGCCGAAGCGCTTTCCTATCGCGGTTCGGATAATTTGACCGTACCGTTGCTGGCGGCGTTGGGATTATATGTCGTTCTGCAGCCAGAAATGCAGCAACAATTTTTTCTCGGCGAAACGCTGGCGCTCGGCGTCACCTTGACAGCTTTCCTCGTCAAGTCATTGAATTTGAGCGGCGCGTTGATGGGATTCTTGATTGGAACCATCGTCTTCGGCATTGGCGGATGGACTTTCGCCATTACAATGTTGTTGTTCTTCATCGGCTCCAGTCTGCTCTCCAAACTGCCGCAGAAGGACGCAAAGCCGGCCCAAGAAATGATCGCCAAAGGCGGCCGCCGCGACGCCGTGCAAGTTTTGGCGAATGGCCTGCTCCCAACGCTCATGGTGATCGCCAGTTTGATCATTAAAAATGAAACAGCTTTTCTGCTTTATCTCGGCGGACTGGCGGCAGCAACGGCAGATACCTGGGCAACAGAAATCGGTTTGCGTTTTGGCGGCCAACCGCGTTTCATTTTAACCGGAAAATTGGTTGCGCCCGGTACTTCGGGTGGAATCACAGTAGCGGGTGTTCTCGGCGCGTGCCTCGGCGCTGCGCTTGTAGCGCTGGCGGGATATTTGAGCTATCGGTTTTTTGAAAATGTTGAAACTCGTTGGCAGCCATTTATTGGCGTGACCATAGCCGGCATCATCGCGCAGTTCATCGACAGCCTGCTCGGCGCGACGCTGCAACGCCGGAATCGCTGTGTCGTTTGTGGAAAAATCACCGAGCGCAGCGAGCATTGCGGGCAACCCACAAACTACGCGTCGGGATGGCGTTGGTTGGATAATGACGTGGTGAATATCGCGTGCGGAGTGAGTGGGATCGTTCTGGTGGCAATAACAAACACGATGCTATTCAGCAATTGACCTGGATTATCGGGGTTGGTACGGCAAGTAACATGTCATCCTGGAAGGATCTTGTTCAAATTGAGTACACTGCTTGTGCTGAACAAGATTTTTCTAGAATGATGTGTTACTTGCGAGTTCGTTCGCCAGGCAACACAACTGTCATCCTGAAAGGATGTTTTTTGGATTGAGCACAGTGCTGGCGCTAAAAAGGATTCTTGCAAAATGACGTGGTACTTGGAAGTTGGGGATTGACTTTTAAAAAAATTTAACCTACCTTTTCTTTAACATCACGGGCTTCCTAGGCACTGAAGAATCTTCGCAGTATTGATAGTTTTCCAAGACAATAAGTGGAGCAACCACAATGGGATTCACAAAAATGGTCAAGCCCCAATATCCGCCGCGATTATGGACTTTGGCGGGATTTCCCGGATCGGGAAAGAGCACCTTCGCCGCGCAAATGCGCCCTCCCCTGCTTGCTATCGACGCGGATCGCCGGTTCTCTGAAGTTCTCAACCTGGCGCAAGGCGAGGTTTATTCGCTCAGCGAAGCTGCCGCTGATAATGCCAACACCGACAAAATCGTGTCATTGTTAAAGGCCAATATGCCGGGCAGTGAGGTCAACACGATTATCGTTGATAGTCTGAGCGCGGTCATCAGCCCTTTGGTGACGCAGGCGATTATAGACAACGACGCCGGGCGCAATCGCAATCGCGCGGCGGCGTTCAAGAACAAAGCCCTGGCGATGCGACAACTCCAGGACGCGGTCACGTGTTGGGGCAAAGACGTGCTGTGGATTTATCATCTCAAAGAAGGCCGTGATGGGCAAGGGAGTAAAGTTATCCGCACGACCGTGCCGGAAACCGAGCTGGAAAGATTGAAACGTTCGATCAACCTGCAATTGGAAATCGTGCAGGACGGAGAAAGACGCGGCATTAAAGTGATTTGGGCCAGACAAGGGCGGAATCAAATAACCTTATGGGATGAAACCGGCAGATGGCTGGGAATGCCGGAGCGCATAGAAGCCGCAGTTTATGGCGGGTTGCCGGACCAGGAAAAAGCTGAAAACAGCATTCCCAAACAATTCGCTAATATCGAGGCGGCAATTGTCTGGGGAATGTCCCTGGGCGTTTTCCCAGACGCCACCAGCGCCCGGCAAGCTTATGATGAAATCAAGCGGAAGAACAAACCCAAGACCGCCACGGAGATGGCGTCTTATTGGACGGCTGAAGTGTTGAGGCGGCGGAAAAAGTAATGAACGATTTTATGTTTCTTTTGCAAAAAAATTTTGCAAGAATGGGAAAAAGCATTTCAATGCTGACTTGACTTTTTGCTAAAACATGATTAACTTTAGTTGTAAATTCTAATGTTCACCATTCTAACAATACGCTTTCACAGGATGAACCATGAAACTGGAAGACTATTTTGACTTTCTCTCGCCCGATGACATTCGCCTCAAAGGGCACCGGATCGGCATTGATAATGTGCTCGCTTATTACCTGCAAGGATACACGCCGGAGGAAATTGCCGTGCATCTTCCCCCTTTGAGTTTGGAGAAGATTTACGCCACGATCACTTATTACCACCATAAGCGCGCCGAAGTGGATGCCTATCTCGCGCGGCTGGCGGCCTGGCGGGAACAACGATATCAGGAAGCGCAGGCCAATCCTTCGCCTGTCGTGCAACGGCTGCGCGCCATAAAAGCAGAACGGCAGAAAGCGCGAATGGGGCTGCAATGAAGATGTGTTTCCTTTTGGACGAAAACATCTCGCCGCGAGTCAAAGCGGCATTGCTTCGTCTGAATCCGACAATTGACGTGTTGCGTGTTGGTGATCCAGGCACGCCATCATTGGGCACACTTGATCCGGAAATCCTGCGCTTCCTTGAGGTGTCGCAGCGGCTTTTAATCACCGACAATCGCATCAGCATGCCGGCGCATATTGAAGCACATTGGGCTGCCGGCGGCCATATTGGGGGATTGTTTTGGGTTCGCCCGGAAACCGCGATTGGCCGGCTGGCAGAAGAGCTGCACCTCATTTGGGAGACGAGCGAAGCCGAGGAGTGGATCGATCGGCTGGATTGGATTCCGTTCTAAAAAAATTTTCGAGGCGCTCGCTTCGCTCGCGCCAAACAAATGATCGAATAATAAAATAATCAAATGACTCAAATAACCAAAGGCTCGATGATTGTCACGAGCGCACCGCACGCACGTAGAGGCTGCTGCCAATGCCGTGGCGATCGCAACTGCCGTAGCCGAAATCGACATACCACGCACGCCCAGCGCTTTCCTTATCCGCCGTCCAAATCCACGTCTGTTGGCGATCAAACACCGGATCGATATACAAATTGCCGTGCTCTTTCGGCTCCATCAGTGACATCGCCTCTTCCAAAGTTGGCAAACGCCAATCCGTGACGCCGCCATGTTTGTTGGCGTTCAACTGGCGAATATAAGTTTCAGCCTCTTTGAACGGCACATACTTTTCCGAGCCGCCTTTCTGCCAAGTCAACCCCGTCGCGTGATCAATCACCAACGCCGCACCGGCCCTCTCGACGCTTTCATATTCATGCTGAATGCCTTTTCCCGACGAATTCTTGTATTGGTCGTAAAAATTTTTCTCGCGCAGCATCTGTTGAACTGCTTCGGCAGACAAAGGATTGATCGGCGTGTGGCGTAGTTGGATAATGGTTGGACGAGCCGGCGGGGTTGGCTTGGAAACCGGCGGTTTGCTTTTGGGCGGCGCTGCTTTTGGTCCATTCTGCGGCGGCTTGGGTACGGAGGGCGACGCGGCTTGTGACAGGCGGGCATGAATGACGCCGGCGAGTTCCGACTCAGTATCCAAATCTTTGGCGCTGGTTTGGGCCAATTGCAAGGCGCGCAACAATTCCCGTACGCCCTGCTCGCGGTCGGAAAAGTCGATATAAGCCGTGTTCGCCATAATCGGCGGCACCGGCGTGCCGTCAATCGGACATGGAACGATCAATTTGCGCAACGAGATGGCGTTGGTCCACTCGAGCTTGACCCAATGGGAACCCTTCGCCGCTTTTGACCACACCAGCAGCAGGGTATTACACCACTCCAACGCATCGTTAATGCGCTCGGGCAAGTTATCGCCGCCGCGGATGCCGGCGTGATCCACCCACACTTCGGCACCGGCGTCCGCCAGCGTCTTTTCAAGGCGGCGTACCAGCGCTTTGTCTTCCCACGCATGGCTGATGAAAATGCGCGGGGGCTCAGTTTTTGGCGGTTTGGCCAACTTCGTTCTCCGGGTATTCAATCATCATCGCGATCAAGCGTTGTTTCGTGTGGCGCAATTCATGGCCGGTTTCTTCCACCACCACGACCGGCAGGCGCTGCGACTTGAGTTTGCTCAACACGGCGCTGATTTGCTTTTTCGGAAAGCCGCACGCCGGCGAAAAGCCGCGCCACTTTGCATTTAGGTTCAGACCGGCGGCTTGGTGCAGAACCTCCGCCTGCCAGCCGTAGGCTTCAAAATAGCTTCCCACCTGAACAAGACACAGATGATGGGGAAATGTTCGCAGCAGCCAGCGAATCTGCTGCCGCAAATACCGCGTGCGCCGCAGGGCCTGATCCAATCTAACGATTTTATGTTTTTTTCGCAAAAAGAATTTTTGCAGAAACACGTGTTGTTGGAATAATTTTTCCACCAGCCGGCCGGTCTGCGCGTGGCGGAAAAGGCCGAGATAGGAATTGATCGTGGCGAGCGTCTTTTCCAACGTCTCGAGATCGAAGCGATAAGCCGTGCAGCTTTCGGTGTGGATGGCCAACTTTGGCCGAAGCTGCCGCAGTTTTTCCTTCAAATTGCCCACGTTGCGCCGGCGCACCAATTGATAACCCGGCCGCACGATACAACCCGCAAAGTCGATGCCGCCGTGCACCGGTCCGATTTGCATCATCTTTTCATGGACTTCCAACTGCAGCGTGGTTTTGAGAAAATCTCGAATCGCCTGCTGCCATTGCGCCAACTGCCAGCGGTGGCGCGCCAGCAAAATGAAATCATCGACGTAGCGCAAATAGAAGCGGCATTTGAGCACGTGCTTGACGAATTGATCGAGCGCATTCAAATAGACGTTGGCAAAAAACTGGCTGGTGTAATTGCCGATGGGCAATCCGCAGCCTGGCGGCGCGCCAAAGAGCGTTTTGTGCGGCGGAATGCGATGGCGCAAGCCCTCAGCGTCTTGCAGCTCGTAATCTTGGGTGGGATCGTGAAATACCAGCACGCGCACCAGCCACAGCAGCTCGTGCGGGTGCGGGCAGTGTTTGGCCAGCATCTCAAACAGCAACTGCCGGTTGATGGTCATGAAAAAATTCTTCACGTCCATTTTGAGAAAAAAGGCGGGGCGCTTGCCATTGGCGGTGAGGCGGCGCAGCAGCGTTTGCAGGGTTTGCGCCGCAGCCAATGGACCCTTGTCGGAGCGACAGGCATAAGAATGGTGGATGAAAATTTTCTCCCACACCGGTTCGAGATGGCTGCAAAGCAGGTGGTGGACGACGCGGTCACGAAACGCGGCGGCAAACACCTCCCGCGCCTTCGGCTTGCTGGTATAAAAGCACACCGAAGTCGAAGGCTGGTAACGCCGCTCCCGCAGCTCGTCGACGAGCGCCACGAGGTTCTCTTCGTGGTTCTGCTCGAAATCCAGCGCGCTCGGCTTGTTGCGTTTGTTGCGGCGACACGCCAGATACGCTTTGTACACCTGCGGGAAATCGAACAAGACTGACCGGTCACTTAAGGCCATTGCACGAGGAAAGATTTGCGCCTAAAAGTGACCGGTCAGTAGCTTTCCAAACACGCTCGAACAGCGGATGATGATTTTCACGAGCGCACCGCACGCACGTAGTTGTTGTTGCCAATGTCGTTGTGATTGCAATTGCCGTTGTTGAAATTGACATACCACGCACGCCCAGCGCTTTTGCCCCTCTACTTGTGGCCCGTCTTTTCGGGCCCACGTCCGGCCAATCCCGCTGGTGCAGGTATGGCCGCCGGCGAACTAATGCCCCGAGAGTCGGGGCGAGAGGGGTGCACAATCATCTAATTGGCGCGCGCTTGCCCCGCACCGGTGTGCGAGGAAGATTCTGGCCGTCCACTTTTTTGCAGCGTTGACTTCAGCCAGCCTTCGTTCTGCCGGCATAAGTCCACCACCTGATTCACACTATAGTGATACGAATCAAAATTTGCAAAGGCTTTTTCTTCTTTGGCGATGCGCAAAGTGATTTTCAAATCTTCCAACAGCTCGCGCAGCTTTTCAAGTTGCGGCGCTTTCTCGGTCGCGTTGTTGGCGCGCACGATCTGGCGGAGCACCTCGTGCGAAAGCTGGCGCAGCTCCGTGCCGAGGCTGTATTTGTGGTAACGGCTGAAATGGCGCACGACCTTCTCGAAGTAAACGGTAAGATCGAAAGCCTTTTTGTAAATGGGAAGATGCTTGTATTGAGCCATGGCTATTCTCCGCGAGAATGCGAAGTCGGACTTGGTCAGAGGAATTTTCTAAATTTGAACGATCGTTGTGACCAAGTCCGACTTCACTTTTTCCAAAAAATTTTCGAGGCGCTCGCTTCGCTCGCGCCCAAGCAAATGATCGAATTATAAAATAATCAAATGACTCAAATAATCAAAGGCTCAATGATTGTCACGAGCGCACCGCACGCACGTAGATGACGTCGCCAAAGCCGTGGCGACTGCAATAGCCGAGGACGAAATTGACAGACCACGCACGCCCAGCGCTTTCTTTGTCCGCCGTCCAAATCCACGTCTGTTGGCGATCAAACAACGGATCGATGTACAAATTACCCTGCTTCGTTTCGCGTTCCATCAACGACATCGCTTCTTCGAGAGTCGGCAAGCGCCAGTCGTTGAAACCGGCGTACTTTTTCGCGTTCAATTCTTTAACGTAATCCTGCGCTTGCTCGAAAATCAACTGGTCAGGTGAGCCGGATTGTTGCCAACTCAAACCGGTGGTTATATCAAAGACTAAAGTTTCCTTGTCTCGGACATAAGGCACATAAACATGCGGAACTCCTCGTCCACTTTTGTTCCAGGATGAATCAAAGAAGCCATAGCGTTTGATCATTTCCTGAACTTGCGATGAAGATAACGTATACGGCTCACGGCGGAACGACCGAGTTGGCACACCGGCAAGCTGCACCAGCCCAAGCAAATCAGCTTTTGACAGATCGAGCGGCTTTGGCATATTGGCTTGTACCATCTCCCACAAAAATCGCTTCATCTGATCCGTCCAGCTCAATTCCGGCCGTTCCGCCGCCGGCAGCGCGAGAAACCGCTTGACCGATAAATATTCCATAATCGAGCGATGGGCGAACTTGAAATTGTCTTCGGCATCGCGGTTGAGCAAGGAGCGGCTGGTGAGCTTCCAGCCTTCCAGTTTAATCCCAAACTTTTGTGCCAGCGGCTCAATGGCCTCATACGGCAGACGCTCTTCCTTCTTCTCTTGGCGCTGCACAAACAATTCGATGGCGAGGCGCTCGCAAAATTCGCGCAGCGGTTCTTTTTGCAATCCTTCCACGCGGCCCACTTCGCGATCTAACCACCCTTCCACCGCTTCTTCGTACAACTGAAACGAATAGCTAAAATCACGACCGCTGGCGAGAAAATTATCAATCAGCGCCAGCAGCATTGGTCGCACGGTCAACTGAGGAATTTTGCCTGCCACTTGGCGCGCCTGCCGACGTTTGCGCCAGCGCCAGAACCGATAGCGCAGTTGTAAATACTTTTTCACTTGCGCGTCATCAAAGGGCGAGAGATAAAGCTTGTGAAAAAAGTACTCACCCGTTTCTTTCGGCCCGATGGTGCCCAATTTGACCACGCCGGTGCGGCCCGGCTCTTCTTCGGCGCGCGGGAAAAACTGGGTGCGGCAGGTGATGAGCACGCGGCGAAACTCGCGGGTCAGGTCGCACAAATCCAACACCCGCTGGCGGTGGTCGACGATGGCGAGCGTGTCTTCGTCCAACGCATCGAGAAAGAGCACGGTGTCGGATTTTGCGGCAACGGCTTTGATGCGGGCATCGGCATCTTTAATGCCCAGCGGGATCACTTGCAACTGAAACGGTTTACGGAACCGGCGCAGGTAGCGGGCGTAGTAATTCAACTGGAAGGCGGTTTTGCCCATGCCGGAGTCGGCGAGCAGGAGCAGATACTTGAATTCGGTGTCTTCGTCGAGCAAACGGTCGATGGCGGAAAACAAATCTTCGCGCGAGGCATACACGCCACGAATTTCCGGGCTTTGGGCGGGATCGACGCTCTGGCAATACGGCCGGAGATAATAGCGCATCGCGCGCTCGATATCTTCCGGCGTATAGAGCGTCGCACCGAGTCGCTTCCGCAACGAGCGGCGGTCGTGCCATTGTTTGAGCTTCGCCAGCAAGCCCAGCAGGCCGCCGCCCCCAATGATGCTCAAAATGGTATCGAGATGATCGAGCCAGGTTTTGGGATCAAAAAGCAGATTGGTGAGGGTGGTATCAGGCGGCATAGGAATTCACGTTAGACGGTTAGCTGGTTGGCCAGTTAGCCTGTTCGCCAGTTGATCAGTTATTTATTAACCGGCTAACAAGCCAACCGGCAAACAGGCAAACTGAGAAACGCTTCTCACACCAGCGGCACCAGCGGGCCCATGTCGAACAAGAAGCGCTGGATGTATTCCGGCGTGATATTGTCGCGGCCGGTCAGGCTGCGGCCAAATTGCAAAACCATTTGGTGCCCGAAGGTGTAACGCAGCTCGCGAATGTCTTCGGAAGTGAGGCCGCCGGAGAGCACGGGCATGCACTTTTTCAGGCCGAACCAATTTTGGTTGAAGCGCTGCGGGTTTTGCGTGGTGAAATTTTCGGCCAGCAGGTTGGTGTGCAGCGCCACAACTTGGGCTTGGGTTTCAATCATGTCGCCGGTGATGGAACCGATCTCCACCAAGTCGGCGCCAGCCAAGCGCGCCAGCTTGCCGATGGTGGTCATGGCGATGCCGTGCTTTTTGTTGCGGGCGACGGCGCCGTGCGAGGTGCGGTCGGCGTAAATAATCAATCCGGGGAATTCATTGCGCAACATTTGCAGCACGCCGAAGCCGCTGGTTTGGAAATCGATCGCCACGCCGTTGCCGCCGGAGTTGATAACGAAGCGCGTGCGTTTGAGCACGACGTCGCCGGGGCCGGTGACATTGGGAAAATAAAGCTTGGGCAGCTCCGATTTTTTCACGGCCTCTTGCGTGAGCGCGAGCACCGCTTTGACGCGCTCTTCAAACCGATTGTTGGGCAAGTCGGTCAACTGATGGCTATCGCGAATGATGTCGCACCCGCCCATCAAAGCGGCAGAGGCTTTTTTCTTATAGGTTTCCAAATCCACGCCGACTTCCGGCGCAATCAACGCCGAGACCAGCGGCCGCTCCGGACTGCCCAATAGCTCGTGCAATGCTTCGCTGCCCTGGGCCGGGCCGCGAAAACTCTTTACCCACCATTCGGGAAAACATACGTCGAGCAAACGCAAATTGGCAATATTCGCAAGGCCGAAAATTCTGCCGGCGACGACAGAAAGCACTTGGGGAATATTGCCGGCCTCGAAGTGCTCGGCGGGATAGGCCACTTTGACGTTGTTGCCGTCAATCGCATACGCATGGGCGGCGAGAGCGGCGCGGTTCGCGCCAGCGCTGGCGTCAATCGCGGCTTTGCTGCACAATTCTTCGGTCACGGATTCCAACGTCTTGCCGTTGGTTGGCTCGAGGTGATAGCTGCACAAAAGGTCGGTGGGTTGGGGTTGGTAAGCTTTGTCGATATAGGGCATGGTCGAGTTCCTTTCCCGAGTGATGGATTTTTTTGGTTTCATGAAACAAAAGAAATATCGCAAAAAATCGGACAAATGTCAACAGCGAGATCCGGATTTTAAAATAATTTACGGGAGTGAGTTATAGCTTGACAATCTCGCCAGATTCTGCTATCTTTAAAATCAGGCAGCAGTCCCAATAAGCCTCTTCGATTTTCACTCGTGCATTATGAAAAAATTAGCAGTATGGGTGATCAAATGGAAACGACGGATATTATCAAAGTCCATCCTTCTTTGCCGGAGCAAGCCGCCGACGAAATTGTCGATTATATTATTAAAATCGTGCAATTTTCCAATCTTCCGGACAATTGGGATTCCGAGGGCGCCAAAGCCGTCCCACCCGAGGTATGTGAAAAGACAGCCAAATATTTGTACGCCGCACACCGAGAGCTGGCTGCCGAATTTAAATCGGCTGCAGCGAATTTTCGTGAATCATATTATGAACGCCACAAGCCTTTCATTGCTCCGGGAGGAGATGGTTCTATTGTAATTGAATGGGAATCAGACCAGGTGGAGCTTATCGTCGTCTTCCGTCCTCGCAGCCATCGAGTTGATGTTGAGTATTTAACCGTTGAAAAAAAGCATGGCAAAGAATTCGAGAAAGAAGGTATGCTCAATTCCGCGGCGGCTTTTGTGCAAGCTGTTAAATGGGCATCTATGCTTCAAGCCTAAAAACGATTTAAATTTTTCCGGAGATTTTTTATGAGTGAGACAATTAAAGCGATTTATAAAAATGGCATCATTGAGCCTGCTGAACCATTAAAGATCGCCGAAGGCACTGAAGTTTATGTGGTTGTGCCTAAGACCACTAAATCTACGGCATATCGCACAGTTCTTGAGGAACTCAGAAGAGAGGGGTTTCTTGATTTTGATTCCCAGACCATCGCTCAGCCATTTTCCAAGCGCCGGCGTGGGCGTATTCAGGGTAAACCGGTGTCGGAGACTATTATTGAAGATCGAGGGCCAAGATGATCCATTATTTTGACAGTAGTGCAGTCGTTAAAATTTATCTTCAAGAAATTGGCAGCGATTGGGTTGAAACTGTCTGTTTACAAAATTCCGAGGGCGAAATAGGCATTTCGCAAATTGCCGGAGCCGAAGTGGTTGCTGCGATAAACCGGCGGCATCGTACTGGTGATATAGATGCCGCAACGTTAGAGACTGCCCTCGACGCATTTGAGAGTGATTTTTCTCGCTTCTTTGTCAGAATTCCTGTTTCGTTGGCGATTATTAGGCAAGCGATGAGACTCCTTCGACGCCATCCCTTGCGTGGTTATGATGCTGTTCAATTGGCCACGGCCTTGGAGTGGGCAGATCGACTAAATGCATTTGGTTTAGCTAAACCAATTTTTGTCAGCGCCGATAACCTCCTGAATCAAGCAGCTATACAAGAAGGGTTGCAGACCGAAAATCCCAACGCTCATCCTTGAGATTTGCTGAGCCGGAACTCGGCAAATCGTTCACGCCTAATTTGTAATGGAACTCCTCGAAGGCAAACAATCCATCCTCCCGGCCCTGCAAGCGCGGCAGAGAAATTTCCGGCTCATCTTGATCAAGCAAAGCCTCAATCCGGCAAAAACTCGTGAGATCATAGCGGCGGCAGAAGAGCAGGCGATTCCGGTCAAATATGTGCCGGCGGCAGAGATCGACGCGATGACGAAGGGGAAATCGCACGGCGGGCTGGCGGCGATTTGTACGGCCAAGCCGAAGTTTGAAATCGACAAGCTGATCGAGTTCTGCAAAAAATTATCCGAGCCGGCGTTTCTTTTGCTCGTCGAGGGCACAGAGGATGCGCAGAATCTCGGCTACACGCTGCGCTCCGCTGAAGCGCTCGGCGCGCACGCGGTTTTGCTCAAAAAGCACGTGTGGAATTTCGAGGCGGTGGCGGTGGCGCGTGCATCTTCGGGCGCGTTCGAGAGAATGCCGCTGGTGCAAGTGGAAAATGCCGAGAAAGAATTGTTGCCCTTGCAGCGGATGGGAATCAAATTCTACGGCTGCATTGGCGGGGCGAAGCGAACTATTTACGACGTCGATTTAACCGTTCCGGTGCTTCTGGCGATCGGCGGTGAGCGACGCGGCTTGTCCGGCGCGCTGCGGGAAATGTGCGACAGCTTCGTGCGGATTCCGATGACGGCAGGCGCCGGTTCATTGTCGTTGAGCCACGCCGCAGCGGTGGTGATGGCGGAAGTGATGCGGCAGCGACGGCAGACGCAGGCACAAGCCTACAAAATCTTATGACTTCCTACCAAAAATTGGCTTCATGATCTATCATTAAATTCACCTTCTGTTTCTGCTGTCTCAGACTGCAATCGCGACTTCTCGTACGCAATGGCAGCAATGTCGTAGCCGGTTTCGATGAAAATGTCGTTGGCGCGTTCAACAATAAGGTCGTGAACGCGCTCTTCAAGCTCGTCTGGAACGAAAACCTTTAGCCAGGCATGCTGACCTTCGTCTCCAGGAATGAGAATTTCTGTCTGTACATCTGGCGTCACAGACTTGGCGAGAGCAATCAGTTCATCGAGATGCTTTCGCAATTGCCTTTTTGAGATAACGGATTTCGCTTTCATTTGTTCAAACCCTCCTCGACCTTTTGAATGAATTCTTTAGCATGATTGACCATCCGTCGGACCGTTTTCGCTTTTGGGGAGTCAAACTGATACTGGGCCGTATTGCGTAATACAAACGCATCTGCGAGCCAAGTACCAAAGTTGCCTGGTTAGCGGCTTCGGTTTTTGATGAGTTCTTCCGTGAATTTCGACCGCAATTCACTATGTTTCCACGTTGGCCTGTCCAAACCCTCGTATGCCAAAGCTGCTCGCGCTGCCCAGAAGAGCGCTGCATACGAACAAATGGCGGAAGCATTAAAATCGTTATTTTTTACAGCCAAGTCGGCAGTTCGTGAAAATTCTTTCGCACGGCCTAAAATTTCTTTTGGCGTCAAATGCGCCATCATTCCCTCCTCAAAGTTCCTTAATGCCAATATAGCAGAGAAAACTAAAATTGTCAACTTGAAAAATTTTTTAAATTTTCATCTTGCTTCCTCCATAGAAAAGCCGTATTTTTGAACAAATCGAAACTATTTTCTCAATCGCGCAAAATATCCAACGTTTCATGGACGATAGAATGATCGAGCCGCTTATTGAACGCCGCGTCGAGAAAACGGAGAAGCTCTCTCCGCTCTTCGCGGCCAATTGGCCTGAAATCATCACGCAGGCGGCTTCCCGCTCCAACGGCGCGAGTTTTTATCGCTGCGCGCTGCAAGTGAATACGCCGTTTCAAGACAATTTCAAAGGCTTTGACTCCCGCCATCGTCGCCGCACGGCGACTCATCAGCGTGACTATGCGCTGGCGCTGGCGAAAGCTTGCAAAAAAATCGGCATCGATGTGATCGGACTATGTGACCATAACAGTGTGGATTACATCGAAACCGTTCGCCACGAACTCGGGCAGGAAGGCATCATTGTTTTTCCCGGCTTCGAGGTGGCGAGCACCGAAGGCATTCATATCTTATGCTTGTTCAGCCCGCACGCTAATGTTAAAGATCTCGATCATTTGCTCACCGAATTGGACTTGCCCCCGAAAGAACGCTGGACGAACGGCGAGGGGCAGGCACCGCGACAATCGAAACGCTCGTTCCCACAAATTTTGGAACGTGTGCAACGCAATCGCGAAGGCATTTGTATCGCGGCCCATGTTGATCGCGAAAACGGCTTGCTCGATGAATGCTCCAAAACCACACGCGTACAATATTTTACCGATCCCAGTCTGCTTGCGGCCCAAATTGCCGGCCGGCGGGAAGATTTGACGGATTTCTACCGCAAAATCGTCAACGGTGAACTCGATCATTATCGCCGGCAACAATCCATCGCGCTGATCAACTGCCTAGATGTTTACAATTTGAAAGACTTGAACCAGCCCGTATGCAGCACCTGGATCAAAATGTCCTCGCCGTCCATCGAAGGCTTGTGGCAGGCGTTTCTCGATCCGGATTCGCGGCTGCGCCTGCTCTCGGAGGAACCTCCCAAACCTCACGCCGAATTGGTCGCCATCACTTGGCAGGGCGGCTTTCTGGATGGCGGCATGATTCATCTCAACGAAAATCTCAATTGTCTGATCGGCGGCCGCGGCGCTGGCAAATCCACCGTCATCGAAAGCTTGCGCTACGTTTTGGATCTCAAGCCGATTGGCGAGGAGGTTCGCCGGTCGCACGCCGGAATTTTGCAACAGGTGCTGCGCACGGGCACGCATGTCTCTTTGCTGGTGCGGTCATATTTTCCTTCGCCTTGTCATTATCTCATCGAGCGCACGTATCCCGAAGCGCCGGTGGTGCATGACGAAGAGGGCAACGAGCTGCCCATTCACCCCGGTGAGATTTTGCCCGGCGTGGAAATTTTTGGCCAGCACGAGATTGCGGAGATTGCAAAAAATCCGGCGAAGCAATATCAGCTTTTGCGCCGCTTCCGCAACGTCGAAGCGGTCGAGCTGGAAGCGACGAAACAAGAGCTATGTCGCGCTCTCGAAGCCAATCGCCTCGAGCTGGCAAAGGTGGAAAAAGAGATGGAGGCCGTCGAAGAGAAACTCAGTCGCTTGCCCGCGGTCGAAGAGAAACTGCGGCGTTACAAGGATCTCGGCATTGAAACGAAATTGCAAGAACAATCCCTGCTCGCGCGTGAAGAATCCCTCGTCAAGGCCAGCCGCCAGCGCTTGCCGGCGTTCAAAAAAGCGCTCGAGTCGCTGCATCAAATTTTGGCGCAAAGCCTCACTCGTCGTGACGCTGCCGCCATGGCCGATTTGCCCAACGCCGATCTCATGGAACGTCTTGACGACGCGCTTGCCAACCTCGAGGAGCAGGCGCAGAACAGCGTGGATGAGATGACGAATGCGCTGAAGCAAGCCGAAGACGAGCTCTTGGGTATTTCCGGGGAATGGGAAAAACGGCGGCAGGCCAAGCGCAGCGAGTACGAAAAGACACTCCGCGAACTGCACAAAGAGGCGATTGACGGCGCTGATTTCATGAAGCTGCGAAAAGAGTACGAAATGCTCGTACCATTGCAAAAAGAGGCGCACAAATTAAAGCAACAATGCGACGATTTACTGGCGCAACGTCACCAGCTTTTGGAGGAATGGGAAGCGGCCAAATCGCAACTATTTGAATTCGACCAGGAAGCCGCCGACAAAATTTCAGAGGAGTTGGCCGGACGCGTGCGGGCAAGGGTGGTGAGGGAGTTTGACTTGACTCCGCTGATCGAGCTGTTGAAAAGACACATTAAAAATTTAAAAACGCCCCCACTTTATAATCGTCTGCACGAAAAAAATTTGATTTCGTTGGCTGACTTCATTCAGCACGTCCGTGAGGGCAAAGAGACGCTACGCGATATTTATGGCTTGCAGGATAAAACCGCGGCGGCGCTGGCAGGCCTCTCCGAAAAAGCTTTGCGCGAAATGGAAGAGCTGGAGCTGCCGACCACGATTCGTCTCGAGTTGAACACAGCACTCCAAGGCCGGGCGCCGAATTGGAAGGAGATGCAGGAGCTTTCCACCGGCCAAAAAGCGACGGTGATTTTGCTGCTGCTGTTTTTGGAAAGCGAAACGCCGTTAGTGATCGACCAGCCGGAAGACGATCTCGACAACAGCTTCATTGCGGAGACCATCATCCCCACACTGCGCCAGGAGAAACGCCGGCGGCAATTTCTTTTTGCGACGCACAACGCCAATCTGCCGGTGTTGGGTGACGCCGAGCTGATCGTGACACTCGAGGCTTCCGGCGAAGGCGAGACCGGTTCTGCAAAAATTAACGACGAGCATATTGGCTCGATTGACCTGGCTTCGGTTAAATTCCAGGTGGAGCAAATTTTGGAGGGCGGCAAGCAGGCGTTTGAGATGCGGCGGGCGAAGTATGGGTTTTGATGTTGTAGGGTCCGAGGTCCGAAGCCGTAAAGTCCGAAGTCTACGTCTTGATTCACCGCCAGAACATCCGTGCTATTGATAAGATGCACGGCACAAAATGGCCTTGGGAAAAGATGATTTGTTAGCCGTTCAAAACGTGACGTGGGAAAATTGGCTCGCGGCCTGCTCGCCATTCATTCCACTTATCGGTTAAAAACCCTGTCATCCTAAAACCTCGCCCGCGTGATTTTTCTTCGCAGCTTCCCATCCCAGCATCGCTTTCTTTCGCGCTGCGCCCCAACGATAATTTCCAAACTCGCCGAGCTTGCGGACGACGCGGTGACAGGGAATGATGTACGCCACCGGATTTTGCGCGACCGCGTTGCCGACGGCGCGTGAGGCGTTCGGCATGCCGATGCGGGCCGCAATATCTTCATAAGACGCGACGGCGCCCGCAGGAATTTTGAGCAACGCCTCCCACACTTTGATTTGAAAATTGGTGCCGGCGAGAAACAGGTGCAATGGCCGCGGTTTGCCGTTTTTGATGGGATTAAAAATTTGTTCGACCAACGCGCGCGTTTTGTTTGGGGCGACGGTTATTCTAGCGTTCTCCCATCTTTTTTGAAGTGATTTGATGGCTTGGGTGCGCTCACCTTCTTGCACGAATGACAAATGGCAAATGCCGCGATCCGTTACAGCGAGCAAACAGTGGCCGAACGGCGTGGGATGGAATCCGTAAAATATCTGCAACCCCTCGCCTTTGTTTTTAAACTCGCCCGGCGTAACGGCTTCACACGTGACAAATAGTTCGTGCAAACGTCCGGTACCGGAGAGCCCGCTCTCATAAGCCACGTCCAGCAAGTTGGGCGAGCTTTCGATTAATTCCTTGGCGTATTCTTTGGTCAGAAATTGGATAAAGCGCTTGGGGCTGATGCCGACCCAGCGGCTGAACAGGCGCTGGAAATGGTATTCACTCAGCGCCATACTCTTGGCAATCTGGTCCAAGCTCGGCTGCCGGCGAAAATTCTTTTCGAGCGCAATAATGGCTTGCTCGATGCGCTGATAATCAGCAGAAAGCTGCGTGTTGTTTGGCGATGACATAAGCACCTCTGGTTGGGCGAAGTCGAACTTGGGCAGCAGGTTTTACGAAATTTGAAACAGCATCGCGCCCAAGTCCGACTTCACATTCACTGGTGCTATTTTAATCATTTTGCAGCTCAAAAACAACCCGATTCTTGCGATCTTTGCGAAGCCGGACTTGGGCGCACCGTTTCTTCACTTTTAAGAAATCCTGATGCCCAAGCCCGACTTCACTTATATTGCTCGGCGAGGCGCTGGCGTTCCGCCGCCGTCCACGCGCCAAGCTGCTGAATGTCATCTTGAGAAAGCCTGGCCTCGGGATGGAGCAGCAGATACGACTTGAGCGGCATGGCGCCTTTTTCCACTTCCTCGAACATCTCTTGGAGCTTTTTTCTCATGCGCTTTGGCTCATAAGCAGCCCATTCGGAAAAATTCAAATGCTTGCGACCGTCGTTGACGTGATCAACGAGAAACCACGAAACCGGCTCGACGTAGCTGTACAACGGCCATCGCGTTTGATGAGAATGGCAGTCCTGGCAAGCGCGCGCGATGATCGCCGAAACTTCCGGTGTTATTTGGGTGTTCACTTGAATCGTACGCGCAGCTTCAACAGGCGGGTTGGTCTTTTCAGGGCCGGCGAACTGGATGGCTGCAAACAATGCTGCTAAAGCCAGGGTTGGCCATTTTAAAATTTTTTTCATCATTTCGTTTCCAGATTGGTTTGGAGTTTGCCCTTCTACCAAAGCATGCTAGACTCTCCGCTCTGTGGATTAAAGCATTTTTCATTTGAATAAAGAGGTTGTCATTCCGAGCGTAGCGAGGAATCTGCTGCTAAACAGATTCCCTGCGGGCGTAGCCTCGTCGCTACGCTCCTCGGAATGACATACTCACTCAATCGAAAAATGCTGTAATATCAACAAATTTAAAAAATTCTAAATGATGATGCCGGCAACAATAAGATGCCGCGTAGAGATAAAGGTTTAACTGGAGGAGAAGAGCAAAGTTTTATTTTAATTCGTAGTGTCACACATGCCTACTTCAATCTGATATCTTTGACCACTCGCCACACGCCGTCTTTATCCTTGGTCAGTGGCCGGACAGATAGAAAAGTATCGGCCCGTTGTGAGGCCGAAAGGTTCGGATTTCCGAGCCAGCGGTCGCCTTCGAATTGCAGCTCGTCATACTGCTTGGAGTAACCTTTGCCCGAAATCACGTAATGCACGTGCGCCGGGTTGCCGCCGCCGGGATAAGCAGCCGGCTTGATCGTGCGATACTCGTATTTACCCTCGGCATTGGTTCGCATCGCGCCGTTGAGGCGCGGGTTGGATGAGCTGTTGCTGCCTTTGCGATAATAGCCCTCGGCATCGGTGTGATAAACGTAAACCGTGATGCCCTCCACTGGCGTCTTGCCGCCCGGCTTATAAACCGTTCCGGAGACGACGAGCGGCTCGCCCGGCTCGTCGCTGGACGCGATGACGGTTTTCCAGGAGAGTGATTTTGAGGCGCCGTTAGTTGAACGAGCTTGTGAGAAAGCCCGATTAGCGGACAAAACCAAAACATAAACCAGTCCGAGGAACAGCGTAAGAAGACGTTGAACGATCCGGAAGCGGCGGATGGCTTTTGAAAATTTTGCACTCATAACAAAAACCTCACTAAATGAATTCACGTTTGAAAAACTTTTTTAAAATTCCCAACGGATAAATGCAGACCAACGGATAAAACCTCAGTTGGTCTGCATTTATCCGTTGGGAAAATTATTTTCATTTCCTCGAATCAATCTTAGCACCGGCAGACAAGCTGTCTGCGCTGCGATTGCGTTACAACGGCAGCCAATATCGCCACCACGATTTGCCAATCCCAAACATCTCCGCCCACAAATCAAGCATGCGCTTATCGCCGCGCAACACGCCTTCGCGCGTCACGCCTTTGGGCGGAGGGAGCAGTGCCGTCATGCGATCATAAACCCGCCCCCGTTCCGAAACGCCGACGCGAAAGAGCAAGTGCCACAGCGTGAAGGTGTCAGCCTCTCGCGCTTCCGCCAGCACGATGCTGATGGCCGCGGTGTCGTCGCGAGCCAAATCGAACCGGTTCAACGCCGCGCGAAAAGCTGTGGTGGCGTCTTCCGAATAAGGTGTGCCCGGCGCCATATTGGAACGTATCTCGCAAAAAGCGCCGGCTGGAACCGTGGACTCCGGGCCGTGCTCGTTTTCGAGCGCGACGTAACCTTTGATGACGTGCAAGCGGCCAAAACCGGCTTCATCCATTTGCAGGGTGTATTCACAGCCGAGATCGACGGCAACCGCCGATGAAGTTTCCACAAAGAAAATTTTGGGCGGCGCCCAAATTTCGGCGCGCATCTCGCCCCGCGCCAGCGCGAGACGATGGTCGGTCAATTTCGCTTTGACCAAACGGATGCGGGTGTTGGGCGCAATCTCGACGTGCCCGATCATGCCGACGTCGATCTTGGCGCGTGAGGAGTCGTCGGTTTCCAGCCACTCGCCGACTGCCAATTTTCCAATAGCGTCAATGGGTTCAGCGCCGATTTGCGGCGCGCCGGCGAGACTCGCGACCTGCCAAGAGTTTTGGCGCGTTTGCATCAAGAGCGCAATCCCGCCAACTGCCAGAATCAAAACGGCAACTGCAATGGCGCTACGAATTCCCCGAGCCAGCCATCCGCCGCTGCTGCCACCATCGCCCGAAAATATTTGTTTCAAATACGAAGTTGCACCATTCTTGTGAGTCATCAAATCAGTGAGCCAAACTTCCCACAGTTGTTTTTGCGGCTCGATTCGCGCCGCGATCTCCGGCCAAAGATCGCGCGGGGGTTCGAGACGTTGCGGCAAACGACCAACTTGTTGGCGCAACGCTTGCAGGAACTGCATTTCTTGGCGGCAATTCGCGCACGCCTCAAGATGCCGTTCGACTTCCTGGCGCTCTTCCGGCGTTAAAACGCCGTCGACGTAATCGTGCAATCGATTTTCCATTTTATCGCAATTCATTTTTCCAGCGCCTCCCGCAACAGCTTGCGCGCCCGGTGCAATTGGGCTTTCGAGGTTCCTTCGGCCATGCCGATCAGCGTCGCGATCTCACCGTGCTGATAACCTTCGACATCATGCAACACGAACACCGCACGCGCTTGTTCAGGCAGCGCGGCGATCGCGCGCTCGAGGTCGATCGTGGTTCCCGGCGCGGCCATATGGTGGCCTTTGTCATAAATCGACAAATCGTCGGTCACCATCACTCTGGCGGTTCTTCTCCGTTTCGAGCGCAGATCAACGAGCACGACGTTGACCGCCAAGCGATAGAGCCACGAGGAAAACGCGCTCTCCCCGCGGAACGTGCCGATCATCTGCCATGCCCGGACGAAGACGTCCTGCGTCAGCTCTTGCGCGCGCGCCGAATTAACCACGATGCGCAAGCAGATGGCGTACACCCGGCCCACATTCTCGTGATAAATTTGCTCGAACGCGGCGCGATCGCCGCCTTGTGCGCGGCGCACCAAACTCGTTATTGCTGTCGCGGTTTCAGGCTCGCGCTCCAAAATAACCTCCGCTTGGGCAGACTTGGTCAGCATGCTCTCTCAGTCGCTTTGTCAATAAGATGCCGGCCGCAGCAAAAGAGTTTAAACGAATTGGGAGAGTTTAGCAATTAAGTTTTGCAACAAAAAGAGAACTGTAATGAAAAAAAGTGCGACATAAGGAGGCTTGCTTTTTCTGAAAAATTTTCATATTTTTCAGATCAACTCAAAATTGACCAAAACTTCGAGGAGATCATGAAAAAACTGCATTTCGTATTTTTGCCAATCTGCGCGACAATCCTGGGCTGTCAATCATCCCAAAAAGAACCCAAGAGCACGCCGGAAGCGGCCAAAGAAACTGCCGGCAATTATCCCGGTTGGGCGACGGCCAAACAACCCGAGACGACTTCCACCGGCTTGAAATATATTGATATCGAAATTGGCAACGGCGCTTCGCCGCAATCGGGACAGCAGGTCGTCGTGCACTATTCCGGCTATTTGACCAATGGAACGAAGTTTGACAGCTCGGTGGATAGCGATGAGGCTCTGGCGTTTGCAATTGGCGTCGGCCAGGTCATCCGAGGCTGGGATGAAGGCGTGATGTCGATGAAAGCCGGCGGCAAACGCAAGCTGATCATTCCGCCGCAGCTCGGCTATGGCGAGCGTGGCGCGCCGCCGGTGATACCGCCCAATGCAGAGCTGATTTTTGACGTTGAGCTGTTGGAGGTGAAGTAGGCTAGATGCTGGATACTCTTACTCATACACGTTACTCGTTTTTATAAATTTTCAAAGCAAGTAAGTAAGAGTATGAGTACGAGAAGGTGCTCATGGCTGCACTTCAAATTGCCCGCCTTCGCGCCGAAACGGCAGTTTCAAATAATCGGAATGTAACGCCTCGACGTTGGCGCCGAGGCTTGCCAGCAGACCTGACGGCAGCGGTTGATGTCGAAGCAATATATAGGGAATTACTTCGTACCGCCCTGCCGGCAGCGGCAGCAGCGAAAGAGTGAAAGCCAATAACCGGCTGTTCGGCGTCCTGGCGATGAGAGCGACGTCGCGTGTGTTCGCGCCGGGAACCGCCTCAAAAATAAATACCTCATCCGAGCCGGTGCGTTTAAAAAAAGCCGCGCCGAGAAGATCACCGACCGATCGCGGGAAAATCACCGTGGCCGAGTCAATAGTCGCCTCGAGTATCGCGTTGACGCCGATACGACTTGTGAAGCTTGGTGACACCGACGGCGGCAACAACACGGTGCTAAGGCGCAAAAATCTTTGCAACGTTCTCGGAGCGTTCAACTTGCCGTTCTTGTTGACGTCCCCTCTCGAATAGAGAAACGCCCCGTTTTGCACCACCACCTGCGCGGAATCGAGAAGATAATTGGCCACAAAAAAATAAAGATTAAAGACGCCGCTAATGGCGCCGGCTGAGCCCTGGCTCTCTTTCGGGGGTAGATTAATCTCGAACCCGCCATTCTCGTCGGTGAAGGTGGAAATATTGAAGCCGGCCATCCAGACCAAGATGCCTTTTGCGTTGGATTGATCGGCGAGCCAGGCGCTGCCGCTGATTTTTCTTTTCTCTTCGGAAATTTTGTTGCCACCGAACGGATTGGAAATGCAACTGCAAAGCAGGCCGGACCCGGCGGCTAGTAAAAGTGGAGCGAGGATTTTCACACTTTTCACATATGGTTACTCCCGAGTGATGGAAAATGAATTTCACGGACCGGCAGGCCGGACAACTTTGATTATTCACGGTTAATAGTGCGCAACACGAAAATCGTTAACCCCGATAATTCAGCCATTACATTTTGGGCTTGAACCCAAATGCAGAGTGTAGCCGATTTACGCACGGCGTGAATTATCGGGGTTAATACTCGAAAAAGGCTTGGGGGATAAATTAACAAAGAAATTTTGACGTTGTCAAATCAATTTTATTTCACACCTTCTTCAACAGCGCGATTTGGCCGGCATGATACAGATCGTGTTGGATGACGCCGTGCAGCACAATTTCCCAAATGTTGTGCGCCCGAGCGAGAGTTTTTGAGGCCGCCATCTCTGACGTTACGCCGGCGAGAAGCTCGCGAAGTGATGGGCCGTGCCAGGCTTCGCCCTCATGAGCGCGTTTGAGCTGGTCGGCAATACGTTTTATCTCTTCCATAAAAAGCTCCTATGATTCTATGAATGGCACACTATTCATTCTTCTTCAAGTTGACGGTTACTCCATGCTCGCCTTGAAAAGAATCCCATCCGGGGCGCGCATGAACAGCACCGGCATGCCCCAATCGAGTCTTTCCAATCCGTATTCGAGCGCGAGCGCTTTGCGCGCGGCTTCGACCGCGGCATCTACCTGATAGTTTTGGGCCAACGATTGATACAGCTTTTCTGCAAACAAAACAGCGCTGTGGTCGGGAATCTTGAATTGCATGGCAATTACTGCTGGAATGCCGCCGGAGACAAGCATAGGGGCAACGCCTACAAAATAGTCCAGGTTGGAAGTTTCGGCGGTTTCACAAGCATTCAAGATGACCAAACGCACCGCGGTATTATTGAGCAGCAGCTTTAAGCGTCCGGCGTTGACCAGCTCGCCCATGCCCGTTTCGTTTTCAAAAACCAGGCAACCCTCGTTCTCGTAATTTGAGCCTGTAAAGCTGCCATGGCCGATGAAGTGCAAAACGTGATAGCCGGCGTCGAGCTTTGCTCTCAGCGTCGCCATTGTCGTTCTCTCCGAAACGTCTACCTGCATCCGGCGTTGCTTCATCAGCGGCCGCAAGGCCGTCGTGATTCTTTCCTTCTCTTTTTCCACTTCGAGGGGCGGATAATTTGCCGGGCTCGAAATCGCCACGAGCACTTTGAGCGGCGGCTTCACGGCCAATGGCGTGATGGGCCTGGGAATCATCAGAAAGCGGACAATGGAAAGCTTGTCCGAAAGCGCCAAATATTCCCTTCGCTTGGGGTCGTACAGAAATTCCCACGGTAAGGTGGAAAGCACGGCGGGCTCGATCCACAGCTTGAGGCGCAAGCGTTTCAAGCCGGAGCCGCTGATGATTCCCAAGCTCTCGTCATAGCGGCTGTGAATTTGGGGCTGAAAAAGCGCATTGAACAACGTGGCGCCAAAGGCTTTCAGCTCTTCGCCGCCAACGCCAAAAGTGCGAAGCTCGTACAACGTTTTGGCAAGCGCTTCAAGATCGAGAGAAAATTCGCCCTCAGCTTCTTCGCCGGCCGGCGAGCCGGTGACGTCGACCAAATACGTGGTTTCATCTTTCTTCTGAACGTGAAGATCAAAATCTTCGTACTGCGGCAACTCCAGGACAGGTGGCGGCGTATGCGCCAAGTAAAATTTGGCGGACAGATAGCCGGCACAAAGCGACAGGCTTGGCAAAACCCAGCCGGTCCAGTGGCCCCAATACAGTTTGATAGCAACAACCGCGAGAAGCAACACGCAAACCGTCAACAAGACCAACCACGTTAGTTGTTTTATCCAGGCAAATCGAATTTCCATTAAAACTAACCACCCGAGCAGCATGAGTGCGGCCATGAAAACAAGCATGGTAGTGGATATGCCGTCATACTCAGTGATAAATTGTTGGTTGATGATCTGGCTGATCACGGAGGCGTGCATCATCCAATTGGGAAGAAACTCACCCCATGGATTCCTTGTGCTTTTATCTTCCGCGTTTTTCGAGTTGACGACTAAAACCATTTTGTCGTTGAACAACGTGGCGTCTCTGCGGTCACGCAACCATTGCAGGACGTCCAAGAGCTTGTAGCTCTCGAGGCGCGCGGGTGCAATGAAATTGATAAGAACCCGGCCATATCGATCAACCGGTATTTTTAGCGAGCGGGTCCCGTCGCCTTGCAGCAGGATAAAATCGTCGGCGTGAACGTCATCGCAGGGATGAGACCCAAAATGAATTGCAAAATGGTCGTCCTTAACGCCATAAAAACGGCGAACCATTTGCAAGGGCAAACCCGGATAAAGCCCTTTGCCGAGACCGAGAATCAGCGGAAAATGGAGTCCGCTCAGCTCGTCATCCGGCGCAAAGCTGACGTGGGCCATATCCTTCGAAGCCGCCAACAGCTCGGTGAACGGCAGGCCGGCGCCGCGCGCTTTTTGGCAATCGCCGTCTTGCGGCATGATCGGCAGATGCAACGCGTACCGCATCAGCTCCGCATTTTCCGCTCCGCCCTGTTCATCTTCCGAGGTGAGACGAAATGCATGAATGACGTTGTCAGCGGCGGCGGTAGAGGCCACCAAATGCTCGTCGGCCTGCGCTTGCAAGCGTCGAGTCGTAAAGCAGATATCGAAGCCAATGGCTCGCGCCCCGGCTTGCCGCAGGCCGTCGATCAGCTCGGCACATTGCTGGCGATTGACGGTATCGGCAGGCGTTTGGACGTCGATGAGCACAAGCTCTTTGGGAGGTGTTTGTCGAGAGGAGAATAACGTGTCGTAGACATAGCCATCCACCAGATCAGCGAATCTTTTGACCGCAGCGATCTCGAACAATAAGGCAAATCCCATCCAGGCCACCACCAAGCTGGTGAGCAGACCGAGCGCGAATGCGCCGATTTTTCTTTGCCACGGTAGCGTCGAGATATATGTCATTCAAAATCCCAGTAAAGAATGAAACGGCGATCTTCGTCGGCTTCGCTGCCGGTTGGCCCGGCAGATTTGAGGTTGGGCTTTTTCGGCAGGCGCGGCTGCTTTTTCACCAGCGACTCAAAGGCTTTGTTGACGAAGCGCTTCACTTCGGCGAAGCGTTGCCGCCAGGTTTTGCTCTTCTTATTCGTCATCGGATCGGCCATGGTTCCCGTCTCAACGCCAGCCGGGCCGAGAAACGCCAACACTCGCGTGCTGTCGCCCTGGAGCAGGCGAACGGCGTTTTGCAGCACTTCGAGCGATCGATTCAGCAAGCTCTGCGCTTCCAGCGTGTCTTTTTTCTCCTCGGCCATCATTTGATATAAAATCGCCAGATTCAAATAAGTGCCCAGCTTGAATTCCCTGCTGCTCAGGCTGCCTTCGTAATACCGTTGTGCCTCGGGCAACTTTCCTCGGATAAAATAAACGTTGCCGAGATTGTTCAGCGCCGCGGCATAAGCGGAATCGAGCTGCAACGCCGTTTCAAATTCCTTCTGTGCGCGCTCGAAATCGGACAGCCCGGCGTAAACGCATCCGAGCTGATTGCGCACGCTCAAGCTATCGGGGTAGTTGCGCAAAACCGCCAGCAGGTTGGTTTCCATGAAGCGGTCTTTCATGGCGTCGATTCCCAACAGGCCGGCTTCTATGGCGCGATGCGTGGCGGTGGAATCCGGCATCGGCCACCAAGCCCGTTTCACCGGCGTGTGATCGACTGGCGGATAGATTTTCTGCTCGTCGCGCACGAAAATTTCCTGCAGATTGCCCGCGGCCGAGGCGCGCCGATACTCGCTCGCGCCCTGTTGCCAGGCGGCGAGGAATGGCGATTCGATCTTGGTCGTCTCCACCGGCAGCCACAGCATTTCTTTCGCTTGCACGAGCAGCGTCTCCGGCAAAGGCAGCATGTAACGATGCGCGACCGGAATGCCGGTATTAAGCATCATGAAAATATGGCCGGGTATTTTCAGCAGCGCGGTTTCAATCCCCTGGCTTGCCAATACCGAGGCGTACAAGATCGCCAAATCTTCGCAGTCGCCGGCCCGCCGGTCGCGCGGGTTGGAGAGCAAGGCATCGGGCCAGGTGATCGTGTCGATGTAAAATCCCGAATCGGTGGCAGCAGAGAACGTCGCGTCCGGATCCGGCGTCGGCCGCACACCATGTGCACACAGCGCCTCGTAGAGCGCAATCGCGTCTGCAATTTCACTTTTTAAAATCCAATTGGCGTATTGGCCTTCATATCTTACGCTTGTTGCCACGGCAAAAGCACGGACAAGTGAATCGTTCTGCGTGACAAAGGCCGCCGCCCTGCCGGGTTGATCCCATCGGATCGCCCCGCCGCCGTGCAGAAAGAATCGCGCCGGCGCTTTTTCGTCGTATAGCTTGCCTCGATATTTGTAGGAGACTGTCACTTCACCACGCAAGCTTTTTTCCGTATCCCCCTCTTTGAGCAGGTTATCGGAAAAGTCCGCCGCCAGTTCCACCGGCGTGACGCTGCCGGTATCGACTCGCACCGGAAATGTCCGCGTGCCTTTGGTGTATCCATTTATTGCAAAACTGATTTTGGCCGCAATCGGGGCGTTGTGGCGATTTCTCAGCAAAACCCTTCCAACCGTAGCGTGAGGTTTGTTATAATGGCGCGATAACGCAGAGAACACCGGCGCCATGTCGATCTTGTTGATCTCCACCAAATGCGGATTGAAATTATAACTAAACGAAAGCGAGAAGCGATGGCTGGCCGGCAACGTCGGCGGCATGGTGTAGGCATAGTCAATTCGCAAGACGTCTTTCTTAATGCTGAAGCCGGCCGACCAGCTCAAGCCTTCTTCGGTGTGCAGATCTTTTTGCACGCCGCCGCGCAAAGCCAGGGAAAAATCGTCGAACAGCCAAACTTCGCTGCCGAGGTGGAGGCGATCGTCCAAATCAATCGCCAACAGCGGCTCGTGCAGACTGAGCCATTTCCAGCGCAACGTTTCAAAGGGCATATACGCGAGCCCCAGCCGCAGATTGGGGGGAAGAATCTCTTCGCGCGTGCCGGTGTCATATTCAATGCGCGTGCCGGTGGCGTCGTGCAGCATCACACCGGCGCGCAGCTCTTGGAGAAATTTCAAATCGTCAAATGGATGGCGATACAGCGCGCCGAGGTCGATCCCAAAGCCCCAGGCCTCGCCTTCGGAATTGCCGTAAAGCTTGGCGTCGGTGTTCAAATATTTCACATTAGCGCCGATGGAAAAATTGTTGTTCACCGCAAAACCGCCGGACAAGGCGAATTGATTTCTGACGAAGGTCAATTCGTCGTCGTCGAAGCCGAAGCGCAGCCAATCGAGTCCGAGCGCCAAACGGTTAAAGAGCGGCCGCGTGTAAGAAATATAGCCGTTCTTGATGCCGAGGCCATATAAGTTTGCATACATGCTGCTAAATTCCTCCCGCTGCAAAAACGGCAGACCGGCCGGATTCCAATAGATGGCGTTGCCGTCGTTCGCAATCGCCACAAAGGTCTCGCCCAAGCCTAACGGCCTGGCGCCGACAAACACCTGCTCGCGTTGAGCAAGAGCATTTGCTGAGAAAAACAAAACCGGCAAGAAGAACCAAACTGTTTTGAGAGAAAGTTCGCGCATGTTTATTTTTAGCGTCTACGCCGATTTGCAGGCAAGCTGCGAATCAAAGCCCTGCTGCGGCAGGGCGGCAAAAACCCTTCGGCGAAACTCGGTGCTTTCGGCGTCAATCGGCGGAAAAGCTCTTCCGCCGGAATTCACCGAAGTCACCGAGTATCGCCGAGAAAAATTTCTTGAATTGTTTTCCCCCAAATAGCTTTGCCTTATTTATTCAACACCGCCACGGTTTTGGTTTTGACATTCCCCTGCGCTTCTATCGTGACGATATAAAGCCCGCTGACGCAAACCTTGCCGTCGTCGTCTCTGCCGTCCCACTCGATGGCATTTGTGCCGACTTGCAAACTGACATTTTCCCGCAAGGTTCTTTTCAAACGTCCGGCCACGTTGTAAATTTTGACCGTCACGCCTGCGTTGTTGCTTAAATGAAATGAAATGCCGGCACGGTCACCATGCCCCTGCCCGCCACCGGCGGGAGAAAAAATACGCGGTTGGATATTGACATCACTGATCGCCGTCCTGCCAATTCCGGCGATATTTTCCCTGCGCACCGCGTAACGGCCAAATTCAGTAATGGCTGTGGTCAGCGAGGTGAGCGTATCATTTTCGACTTTGACGACGCCACCAATGCCAATCCATTCTGAATTTTTGCCTTGCCGAAAAATCGCCAGCTTGTTTTGGCGATAACCCAACGTGTCTTTGAAGGCGACCGTTAAAGTGGCCGGCTTGTCAAGCGTCAGCGCTTCGGGCTGAATGTCATAGGCAAGGATGGACAACGAATCTTTTAAAACGTAATTCTCAACGCGATTTATTTTGATTTCTTTGACTGTTTCAACTTTTTCGGGAGACAAATACAATGCAATCCGGCCGCGCGAGTCCTGGAACTCCACCTTGCCGCCGAGGCGGGCAGCAATTTTATAGAAAACATCCGTGGCAAACGTGGAGTCGATATTGCCATCCATATCCGCCGCGCGCACATCGAAGACATGGCGACCAAGCGTTAACCCGAATATCGGAACCTGTTCGCTCGTTAGAAAAGGGGACCAGGCACCATTGTCAAATCGGAAAGAATATCGAAACATTGGGGGTGAAGTGTTGCGATCAACGCCACGAAAACTCATGATAACGTTATTTGCTGTTGTAACATCGAGCTTCGAGGTCATGAAGGTCTCTGGCGGCTGTGGCTTGACGCGATGCCGAGTCACGCCGTTGCTTGCCGTGCCGAACCAGAGATCACCTTTGCTGTCTTTAAAGGCCTCGAACACACTGAGGTCTTGCAGTCCATCTTCTGCTTTGAAAGTTGTCCATAGACTGTCCACACCGGAGACGCGCAAGCGCGTCAGTCCCGAGCCAGTAGCGAACCAATACTCATTGGGCCTTTGCTGCACGATCGCGCGAACAGAATTGGAAGCGAGACCATTGGCAGTGGTAAAATTGATGAGCGTGGTAGTATCACTGGCGGCGTTGATTTTATAAACTCCGTTACGATTGGTGCCAAACCAGAGATTGCCGTCGCGATCCTGAAAAATCGCTTGAACAAAACCTTTGACTGCTGCAATTCTCTCAAACTTGATAGTAGCGCTGGCAGTTGGGTTGGTCCAGTTCAGGCCCGCGTTAGTGCCGATCCACAAACGGCTTCCGTCATCAACCAACAGCGCTTGGATGCTGGTGTCAGCCAAACTGTCTGCAGTTGTGAAAGTCTTCCAGCTTGGTATAAACTTGGCCGAGTCGACGTGGACTCGACTCAAGCCGTTTTCTGTGCCGAACCAAAGATACCGCGATCGATCTTGAGCAATGGTATTGACCGTGTTATCTGCCAAACCACCTTCTTCTGCCGTAAAGGTATCCCAATTGTTTGAATTCTTCAAATCACTGAATGGTGGTTTGATGACGTTCAATCCTTTATATTGGTCATCTTCTGGCGTCGTTCCAACCCAGATTTTGCCGGTATCATCTTGAAAAATTGTATTGATGTGATTTGAAGACAAAGTTTTATCCTGATCTTCTTTCCGATGAGCGGTCCAGTTATTATCGAGAAGCAGATTGGAAGTTAAATTGATTCGCCGCAGCCCTTCCCCATCGGTGCCGAGCCAAAGATGGCGCGAATCGTCTTCGATGATGGTTGGAATCACTGCCGAATTGAATGTTAAATCAAAAGGCCGGGCAGGATCGCGGGAGAAATTTATCCAAGAAATATCATATCTTGAGATGCCTTCGTTGCCCGTTCCAATCCACATATCACTTTCACTGTCCCGAAAAATGGCGCGGATGGCGTCATCTGACAACCTCGAAGTTTGTTGGGTAAAGTGAAGAGTGGAATCAGCCAAAGCTTGCGGATCCACCACAAATATCCCATCGTCAGTCGTGCCGAGCCATATTTTCCGGTCACTATCCTCGCCGATTTTTTCGGCATTAATAGCAAAAGGAAATTCCTCGATGAGGAAAGGCGGGGTTGCCAATACCCGCGCTACACCTTTGCCGGCCCGGCCAAACCAGACATAACCGTAACTATCGGCGAAGATGGACCGCACATTACCCAGTGCAGGTTTTAAATCCCATTTGCCATCCAGCGTGTGCTCGTGGGGATTATATCGGCTCGCTCCCGCAGAAGTGCCAATCCAAATGTTGCTATTGTTATCTTTTTCAAGAGCAAAAATTCGCAATGAGGGCAATTGGTCGGTTGTTGATTTCACAATCGTCCAATTCTTGGGATCGAGCAATGGATCTTGCCCGAGCCGGGGTTTGGGATTTGCAATGCTCAATCCGCCGCGAAAACAGGCCACCCAAATATTTCCGCTGCTATCTTCGAGAACTGCGGTAATAAGGTTGGTAACCAAGCCCCCTTTGGTGTTGTCGCTGTCATAGTTTTTCCAGCTTTGGGGGTCTCTTAAGTCGCTTTCCGGATCAATCTTGCTTAACCCGTTTGCGGTGCCGATCCATAAATTGCCTTCCCGATCTTTCGCTATTGTTTTAATATCATCATCGATAATCGCCTCGCCTTTCACTCTTGAGTAAATCGTCCATTCACGGCCGTCAAAGCGGTTCACGCCTTTATCAGTGCCGACCCAGATATTCGTATGATTATCCTCAACGATCGCCGAGATAAAATAGCTCGAGAGGCCGTGCGGTTCCGAATAATTCACCCAGTTTTGCGAATAGGCAAGGCCGCAAAAGACGAAAAGGGAGAAAGCGACCCCAAAACTAATTTTACTGGTGTCACTTTTCATGTGTCACATTGCTCAATCTTGATTCAATTTTACATTTCCATGAATGTCTGTAAGTAACTTATTTTGCAATTGTAGTCTGGGCTCGCCCGAAGCCCGTCGCTGAAAGTATATCGTCACCAGGGTGTCGGCTTTGGTTCGGGGACCTGGGATGGAGCCCTTGTTATCTCGACCTTTTGTCACCACACCATAGGTTAATCGTCCAAGGGCTTTATCCTTATCAAAGTCAAGGTAGGGGCCAATTTCAGCAGCGACTTCCCGGCCCGTGCTGGTCAGGAAATTTTTCAAGTTTACACGTGGTTGCGCCACGGCGGCGGTGTCATACGTTATGGCAAACTGGAATGCTCCCAAGTTGTCAATATTTTCCACCCACAATATGTACTTGTTTTCAATCGGCTCATTTGAAGATGATCTTGCAGGCTCGAGACGCATGGACGGCTTCGTTTCACACGACAAACTTGACAAAATACCGAGGCCGAGCCCGAAGGCAACGACAACGAATGATTTCCGTTTCATTTGTTCACCTATTGAAAAAGATGGCGGCTTTAAGAATTGGATTTACTGATTAGCCCAAAATCGCTTGCCTCAACTTTTCTGCGATTGCGTGCAAGTTGAGCCGGCCATTCCATCACTTTCGTGTTATCACCCTATCAGAGGCCGCTTGAAGATCCGCAAGAGTGACGTGGCCCTCGCGTCTTGCACAGTCTGACTCAATCGTGCCACCCCCCACCAGCCCTCCGTTATTTCTAACGCGTTTGGCAATTTCTTTTATTTCGTCGTCATCAACCTTGCCATTCCAATTCAAATCTGCCCAATAAGAAGGCGAGGCGCAAGGAGCAAATTTTCTCGCGTCACGAATTGATTCTATAAGCTTCCCACGGTTTTCGGCCACGGCGACGGCATAAATCACTTTCGCACTGTCGCCCGGCGCAATAGTCCCTAAATTGCTCACCAATGTCATCGCCAAATCAGAAGGACCACGACTCAAAATTCCAGTATTTCGCCCAGCGAAAAGATCCAATCTGGCTTGCTCTCCTCTTCTTGGGTCGCCAGAGTTCGTGGGGGTCACCACACTATCAAATTTGCTGATTTGATAATCGTAACGAACCTCCGAGATGAGCGCCAAGCCGACGTGAACGCTTTTAGTGCTATCAATCGCATCTTGAAACAGATAAACCAGCTTGAGGCTGTCAATAAACCCACCGCGGTTTTCCCGCCATTGCCGGCCTGCCACATCGGCGTCCAAAAACAAAGCCAGTTTGATGTCTTTTGCGCTTGTGCTATTAGTATTACGCACATTCCACTCAGCTAAGACCCACGACTGATTATTGTTTTTGTAAGTGAATTGCTTAATTTCGATATCTTCACCCTTGCATTTCATGATGACTGGAAGCTCCGGGGCGGAAGGCGCGGCGGTGTGCTCATGTGCAGATCCCTTTGCACGGCCGGTGAGAGAGTTGCGCCAGAGCGCAATTCCAGGAGAATCATCAAAATCCTTATGATTTTCATCATAATCACCATCAAATACCTTAGTTGTATCTTCTCCTTTAATCCATATCTGCAAATGCCCCCGGTAAATTTGATTGACTCCGTTAAAATCTAAATAACTCCACCCATTGTCTCCCCCGGCTTTATCATCAACCTCAAGCCAATCCTTTGGGTCATGCCCATCTTTTGTGTGTTGAGCCATCGACATCAGAGTATCCATTTTTTCTATGACTGTCTCAGAGACAAGCTCTGGGTGGCCTTTAATGTTTACCTCGTAAGAATAGTTCTTGTTTAACTCCAATCCTCTGTCGTCTAAATGGAATTGTAATCGTGCTTTGCGTGTCGCCACAACGCCAAAATCAACCCCGGGGGAGTCGGTTTTGATTCGCGTGACCTCAATTTCCACCTCCGGGTCAGCCGTGGCATTATTTTTCCAAGTTAAAAGCATCTTTAAATTAGGCCGTCGCGAAACCTTTAACTTCGTAGGTCGCGCGCCGATCGCAGCAATCGTGGCAACAAAAACGTCGGAACTGCCAGTGCTTGTCAGCATCTTTCTGCCGAACGTGGCTTCATCACCACTAAACTGTCCGGTAAGAAAGCCCCGGCCTGATTTTTGTAGAGCGATTCTGACGCCTTGCTTCATGCCCTTCTTTCCTCCCTGGCTTGCCCACAGCAAATAACCTGTTTTATTATCATACCTAGCCAGAAAAATATCCGATCCCTCAGCACTTAACTTCACACCGCCAAACCAGGCTGAGTCAGAAAACACTCCGGTAACATAGCAGGTGCCCGACGACACGTCAAAGACAATACTCTCAGCATGATCATTGGATGGGCCACCAGCTCGTTTCGCCCAACTCTGATTGCCGGATGGATCATATTTGGCAATAAAGACATCATTGGGAAGCAAAACCTCGTTAACAAAGCGTACAGTGTCCGAAATCGTTCCGGTAACATAGCAGTTGTCAGTCTCGTCAACAGCAATACTGGCGCCACAATCATGGGAGCGGCCACCCGCTTGTTTAGCCCAGAGTAATTTTCCGTAGGCATCATATTTGACAACGAAAATATCATCGGTACCGGAGCTTGTGAGCTTTGTCGTATCAAATCTTGCCTGGCCTGAAAACACACCGGTAACATAGCAATTGCCAATTCTGTCTATGGCAATGCCCTTCCCCGTATCGGCCTCGACTCCCCCCGCCCGCTTGGCCCACAGTAACTTGCCAGAGGCATCGTATTTGGCAACGAAGATGTCGCTTTTTCCCGCGCTTTTTAGGGTGACTGGACGCGGGGTACCGGCCCCAAACTTCGCAGTGCCATGGAAAAATCCGGTGATGACATTGTTGCCGACGCCATCAACAGCAATGCTTGTGCCTTCGTCATTCTCCACTCCACCTGCCGCAGTAGCCCAGCGAAGCCGTCCCAAAGAATCATACTGTGCTATGAAAATATCTTGAGAACCCGCGCTTTTCAGCTTCGCCTTGCCAAACTCAAAATACGCCTCGCCCTTAATGCTTCCCGTGAGATTGATGGTTCCCGCCCGGTCCGCGGCAACCGCGCAACCGTTATCAGCGTCAAATCCGCCGACTTTTTGAGCCCAACGTACCTTGCCTTCTTTATTATAACTGGCGATGAAGATATCAGGGTATTTGAAACCTGTGGCAGGCACAATCAACGTGTCACCGTGAACGGTCTCGGCAAAGTACGCGGTATCGGAAAATGTGCCGATTAAATAACTGTTGCCTGAACTGTCAACGGCTATGCCTTTGCCGCGATCATCAAACCCGCCACCAGCACTTTTGGCCCAATCGAAGTCTTCCACATGTCTGTCGAGTTTTCTCGAGCCCCGGAAAACCAAGGCTGTGGCGACAATTAACACCGCCATAACGACTATTACAACTAAAACATAGATTGATTTTTTCATAAGCATCTCCTTGAGAAGCATTCAACCATAGCTTAAAATTGGATGGTAATATTAGCGCTAAACTGATTGCCTTTGTTAAAGTTCGGCGCACCGGAGCCTTTTTGATAGGAAACGTCGAAAGATTTGCCCTCGCCGAGGTAAATAACGGCCTTGGCCTCGATCCGGTAGTAAACTTCCGCGTTGGCGATATCATACCATCCATCCGCCGCGCCTTGTACGCCGAGTCCCCAATCCGACTTCAGCATAAAGCGCGGGTTGAAAACCGCACTTCCCTTCAGGCGCGAAAGGCCGCGCTTGGCTTTTTCCTTGCTTTCGTCGATCGCTCCGCCAGTTGTCGCAGCGCTTGCCGTGCTGTCGCTGACCTTGAATTTATAGCCGGCTTGCAGAAAAAGCCCGACCTTCGTTGATCTCAGAAAGCCGGGCAATCGCTGATCATTCTGATACCAAGGCACATACCCCACTTCCAACAAAACATTGACACGATCGAGGCCGCGATTGGTTTCACCCCCAAAAGAAATCGGCAACACGTGAAAAAGCTTGCCGGTGTCGGGCGTTCGAATGCTGTCAATCTCGGTGACCTTAAAGAACATGAAATTGCCGGTGACTTTCACAATCACTCCATTGAACGCGTCTTTTTCGCCCGTCTCAAACTTGACGTTGGGAGTGAGCGCCAGCAACCAAGCGCCTTTGGCATTTCCGGCATTGGCGATAAAAAGGTCTTGCAAGTTCTGGGTATATTCAACCAGGTAGCGAATAGCGGCGGCTTCGGCCTCCGTTCGAACCGTGCCCAAAGCTAAAGACAGGGAGCGATTTTGCGCCCAAACCATTGGCGTTGAGAGCAGGGCAAAGTTGCCCAACACCAGCGCGGCTGCAAGTAGAGTATTTCGTTTCATCATAATTCCACGGCTTGTCGAGAACTCAACCTTAGAGCAATTTCGGAGCGAGTTCCTTCACCGAAAGCTCCATCCAATTGGAAGGCCATGTTTTATCTTGGTGGCCGTTGCTGCTCAGCGTCCACCGGATAACGCCCTTGTAAAGCTGCTTGGAGTTGGCGCTGCCAAAGCCATCATCTTCGCTCAACACTTGATTATGAATGGTGTCGTCGTTGATGGCAACATTTTCGTCATTGAAGTTTTTTAGGTGAAACTTCATCACCCTTTTAAGCTGATCGACCGTCATAATGACCTCCATTAGCAAAAAGATTTGAGACTTCAATCCGTCTAATTATATAGACAAAAAAATGGAGCCGTTTCTCACAAAATATTTTTAAAAATTTAAGGAGGGGTGAGGATGCGAGATGCAGAGTCCGATTGCTCGAAAATCAGCTATAAGCGCGCAACTCAATATGGGGAGGGTGCGGGAAAAAGTCAAGCACTTTTTAAAATAGCAGTGGGCGGTTTCCCTCCATAGGAAACCGCCCACCGAAAGGTACAGGGTGTCAATTGTGAGTAAGTTTCACTCTGGCTTCACCAAATACAACGTGATGCCGTAATTCATCGGATCGTGCGGCGGGTCGTCGTTCCAATCGTTGAAAGAATGCGAGCCGTCGGTTTCATAGTGCAGCACGTATTCACCGGCCTTTAGTGAAATGACGTCTTCATACAAACGATTCTTGCGCGCGCCGCCGGCGTGCTCGGTCATGCGATAGGTCATTTCCCAAACCACTTTGCCGGTATTGGCGTCTTCGATCCAGCCGTAATCGAACATGTCGCCGTGGCGGCCTTCGCCGATGGCATAAATACGAATTTCCGTATCGCGCTTCAATGTAAAATCCTTGCGCTCGCGGTCATGATCGCGCACTCTCGTCAATTGTGCCAGGATCGATTTGTCACTTTCATCTTTATATGCGCCGACATCGGCTGGATTGAAATTCTCATCTGCTGCCATTATCGTCAAACCCCAATGCTCGGCGTCGTAAGGACGCGAGCTGTTCCAATTGAAGTATGAATGCGAATCGTCTGTGCGAAAATAAACGATGTAACTGCCCTTGTCCAAACTCACGGTGCTGTCAAAGAGACGATTCTTGCTCGCGCCGCCGGCGTGCTCGGTTTTGTCGTAGTCCATCTCCCAAACTTTGCGATGCGTTTTGGCGTCAACGATCCAGCCGTAGTCGAACATGTCGTGATCGCGGCCTTCGCCGAGAGCATAGATGCGCAAATCCATCGGGCGGTTCAACGTGAATCCCTCGGAACGGAACTCGTCGTCGCCGAGCTTGGTGAAACTGACGATGACGTTTTTATCGGGCGCGGGTTCATAATCGAATTTTTTCACATAAGACTTCATCGCCGGGTCTTTCACACGGATCGTCAGTCCCCAAAACATCGGATCATACGGCGGCGGCGCGTTCCAACGGCGCTCGGAGTGCGAATCATCGGTCACGAAAAACGCCGCGTAGCTCCCCGCCGGCAGTGAAATGATTTGATCGACCATGCGGTTTTTCGGCGCGCCGCCGGCATGTACGGATTCGGCATACGTCATTTTCCAAACCTTCTCGCGCGTTTGCGTGTTGATGATCCAGCCGAAATCATAAACTTCCTTGTCTTCGTCACGATAGCGGCGACGGCTGCCCCAATCCCAATTATCATCCCAGCCGGTTTCGCCGACCGCGTAAATCTGCAATTCCGCCGGTCTTTCCAGCGTGAAGCCCTGACGCTCGTAACGATCATCCCACAACGCGGTCATTGTCACAATCGCATTTTCCTTATAATCGTTTTGAAAGTGCTCCACGCCCTCTTTGCCGAGATTTCTGCCTTTGCCGCGAACGACGATTTTTAAATCTTTTTGCAGATTGCGATAGTAGCGATAATCGTTGTTGTTGTCAAAGATTTCGTTCCAAACATTCTGCACGACATCGCCGAAGCTGTTTCGCCGCGAGGAGTGCCAGAAATTGTAATAAGGAAAAAAGGCGAAGTAAACTTCGTAATTTCCAGCCGGCAGTGAAACCGTTTCATTAATTCCCTGCAAACGGCGGTTGCGGTAGCTCGATTCGGCATCAAACATTTCCCAAACCACTTCGCGCGTCTGCGCGTTCAAAATCCACGCGTTGGCCGCCAGCTCGCGCCTGGCCTCGCCGGCGCCGACCGCTTCGATGCGAACCTGCTGATCCCCTGCGAGCGCGAAACCGGCGCTTCTGACCGTTTCAAGAGGGACGTCGCTGATTTCGGCCAGAATGTCGTTCTGCGCCGGACTTGGACTCGCAGCAATGAGCAAACTCAACGTGATGATCATTGCAATTCGTTTCATAATGCTCCTCACGGGATTAGGTTGGACGCGTTGATAATCGAAATGACGATAACAGCAATTTAATCAACGGAAAAGTGGCGAAAAAGTTGCGAATTGACGAATGCGCCATGGAATATTTGCGCGCGCTTCCGCATGGATCGGGCCGTGTGGTTATGGTGAGACTAAACCTTCGGTGGAGAACTACTGGCCGGTCGCTATGAAACTATGGGTGTGTTGTTGGAACTCTACTGTAAGCGACCGGTCAGTTCCACTTGAAGAGAAAATTTTTCTTGACTCTGGGCCTGGAATCTCTTACATAATCGTAGCGCGACTATTGCGGAAACCAAAATGAAACGTCAATTGACAATTTAATATTTTCGCGGTTTTGCTAGTTTTTTCAGGGTGATGCTATAAATAAAAATAACGGAGAACCGGCATGACGAAATTGTCCGTCGAGCAACAAAAATTTCTTGCCGCGGCAGCAGCGCTCACGTTTGTCGAAAACAAAATGATCGTCGGCCTCGGCACCGGCAGCACCGCGGAATTTGCCATTCGGCTGTTGTCCGAGGAAGTGAAAGCCGGCTTGAAAATCACCGGCGTTCCCACCTCGGTCGCCACTGCAAAGCTGGCGCGGCGATTAAAAATTCCACTCGCCGATGATTTGGGCACGTTCAAAAAAATCGACCTGACGATTGACGGCGCCGACGAAGTCGATCCGCAGCTCAATCTCATCAAAGGCGGCGGCGGTGCGCTGGCGCGCGAAAAAATCGTCGCCAGCCGCAGCGACCGCTTCGTCATCGTCGTTGACGAAAAAAAATTGGTCACGCAGCTCGGCAAATTCCCCTTGCCCGTGGAGGTTTTGCCTTTCGGTTGGCGTTCGACACTGGAAATTCTACGCGACCTTGGCGCTCGGGTCAAGTTGCGTCAAAAAGACGCCAGAACACCGTATCGCACGGACAACGGCAATTACATCGTGGATTGTGTGTTTGGAAAGATGACGAATCCACCGGTATTGGCGCAGCAGATCAAGAGCATTGCCGGTGTCGTCGAAGTCGGGCTGTTCATTAGCCGTGTTGATTTGGTGCTCGTCGGCCGCCGCGATGGCCGTATCGAGGAAAAGTGGGCGGCGTGATTCAGGCTTGATTTTAAAGGGAAAATTTAGTATTTTGAATTTGCATTTATGATTAATATCATTGGGTTCATTTGGTATGACGACGTGGTCGATAAGCTGGCATGGAAGCATCATTTGACAACGGACGAAGTTGAAGAAGTTTTCCAAAATAAACCACGTATTCAACGCATTGCCAAAGGCCATTATCAAGGCGAGGATGTCTATGCAGCTCGGGGCCAAACCAAAGCGGGCCGTTATTTGATCGTGATCTTCATTTACAAAAAAGATCATCGTGCTTTGATAAATACCGCAAGAGATATGACAACAACGGAGAGAAGACGTTATGGCAAAAAGTAAAAGAGAACGAGATCCAATTCCCGAACAATTTAGCGGTTTCGATGAACTCGCCAATTTTTGGGAAACCCACGACCTAACCGACTATGAAGATCAGTTGCAGGAGGTCGATTATAAAGTTGCCCGAAAACCTACGCGCCAATTCGTTGTCACGCTTTCTGACGAATTAACCAAAGCGCTGTGGAAAGCCACTCACCGCGAAGGGGTTTCTATGCAAACCCTCGTCAATTTGTGGGTGCAAGAGCGATTGCAGCAATACCAAACGGCTTCATCTTGAATTTAGGAGTATTCTTCTGAAACAGACTTTTGTTGTCAATGGCACGGTGGAGAACGGCCAGCGCATTCACTTAGACGAGCCACTACCGACCCCTACTAAAAGAGTTTCTGTTATTGTAAAACCTACTTCTCAAAAAGCCTACAACGGCGAGGCCTTTTTCGCCTGGCTTGAAAAGCTGCACGAACGCAGAAAACAACTCGGCATCAAATCGTTGACCAAGGAAGAAGTTGATGCGTGGATTCAAGAGGAACGAGATAGCTGGGGAGATTGATATGCAAAGCTACAGAAATTCGCGCCAAATATAATTTCAAAACTCCCGATTCCATCCACCTCGCCGCTGCCATTACAAGTGCTTGCGATGTCTTTTTCACCAACGACCACCGCCGCGATCATTGCACTGAAATAAAAGTCGAAGTCTTAGAATGAACGAAAAGTCGATAGAAGAATTGCTCCGCGACTTCCCCGTCGTCGTGCAATTCCCCGTGGCTTGGGGCGAGATGGATGCGTTGGGCCATGTCAACAATATCGTTTATTTCCGCTATTTTGAAAGCGCGCGGGTGGCCTACCTGACGAAGATCAATTTTATCGACCCGGAAGCAAACGACGGCATCGCGGCGATTCTCGCTTCCACTCAATGTGATTTTCGCAAAGCGTTAGCGTATCCCGACACCGTTTCGATTGGCGCGCGCGTCGTTGAAATCGGCAGTGACCGTTTTGCGATGGAGTACCGTTTGGTCAGTCAGGGCCTGCAGAAAATTGCGGCAGAGGGCAAGGGCGTTGTGGTCGCGTACAACTATCGTGATAAACACAAAGTGGAACTGCCTGAAGCAATACGAAAAAACATTAAGGAGATTGAAATGCTTGGTCCGACAATCCGTTTTCGCATTGAAGTGCCGGTTTCGGTTCCGGTTGCTGAAGCAAATGAACTGAAAAATGCCTTACAGGCTCACGTAGAGGTTCGTCAAGCTGAAGCCGAGGCGCTCAAGTTGAATTTAAGCCTGATTTTGGAAATTCTCGCCACCGTCGCCAGCGTGATTCAAGCCGTCGATATTATCATCGGGTGGATTGATCGATTTAAAGACAAGAAATTGAAGGCGGAAGAGGTTACTATCGTCAATGCCAGAGACGAGAGGCTCGATCTGCAAAATGCCACTCGCGAGCAGTTGATGGCGCTTTTGCAGAAGAAATGATGGAGGAGCACTCTAGCTTTCAACAAACTTCTTTTCTCTTTTGTCTTCTTTTCGTATATTAGACTAAAACTAAAGAAAGGTACTCGACATGGAAATCCAGCTTTCACCCGAAGTAGAACAAATCGTCAAGGACAAGGTTGCATCGGGTATGTACCCCGACGCCAATGAATTTGTCCGTGAGGCTATTTTGAGAACCGTTGAATGGGATTATCTTAAACGGAAACGGCTCAACGAAGCTATTGCGATCGGCATTGAACAGGCAAAGCGGGGTGAGTTGGTCGATCTCGATATGGACCAAATCAATGCAGAACTTGACGCAGAAGAAGGACACTTCGATTCCTGATGGCACAAGTCAAGCTTACAATTAAGGCGCGTGAAGACATTAAAGAGATTGGTCGTTACACCGGCCAAAAATGGGGCAGGGCAAAACGGATTGACTATCTGAGGCAGCTACGCGTAAGAATGCGGGATCTCAGCGAAGGTAGAATTACTGGGCGGCAGCGGCATGATTTGCCAGGTTCTCCCTGGAGCTCCCATACAGGTAGACACGTAATTTTCTACCATCCTGCAACGGATGGGATTGAGGTTGTGAGAGTCCTTTACGACGCAATGGATTTTCCGAGGCATTTTAAACCGAACTGATGCCAAGATTCATTTCTTGAGCAGTGTCCACTTCTTATATTGCACCTGCTTGTAATTTCCCCGTTGGGCTTCCCGCAACACCAATATGAAACTTACCAGATCAAAAATTCGATTACCAAACAAATTTCTTTCTTCTTTTTCCTTTGTTTCGTATATTTTTGTTTAGTCTAAAGCGACATCAGTAACAACCATGGCTTCCGCAATATGACCCCTTTCGAGCAACGCCTGCGCGAAAAGATCATCGTCTTCGACGGCGCGACGGGCACGAATCTCCAATTGATGAATTTGACCGCGGACGACTTCGGCGGTGAAGCGCTCAATGGCTGCAACGAGCATCTCGTCTTCACCCGGCCCGATGCGGTGGAAAGGCTGCATGCCAGCTTCTTTGCAGTCGGCTGTGATGTGGTGGAGACCAACACGTTTGGCTCGACACCAATTGTGTTGGGCGAATATGATCTCGCCGATCAAGCGTATGAGCACAATCGCCGCGCAGCAGAGATTGCCCAAAAAGTGGCGCAGCAATTTTCCACGTCAAACCATCCGCGTTTCGTCGCGGGTTCGATGGGGCCAACCACCAAGCTGCCGAGTCTCGGTCATATTTCGTATGAAAACATGAAAGCCGCTTATGCGGTGCAAGCCGCCGGTCTCGTTGAAGGCGGCGCAGATTTGTTGGTCGTTGAAACCTGCCAGGATTTGCTGCAAACCAAAGCCGCGCTCGCGGCCATCTTCGAATATTTCGCCCAGAAAAAAGTGCGCGTGCCGGTGATTGCGAGTGTCACGGTCGAGATGATGGGCACGATGTTGCTCGGCAGCGACATTGCTGCGGCATTAACGGCGTTGGAGCCATTTCCGTTGACGGCGATTGGCATGAACTGCGCCACCGGCCCGAAAGAAATGTCGGAGAACATTCGCTATCTCACAGCCAACAGCCCGTTTCCGGTTTTTTGCATGCCTAACGCAGGACTTCCGGAGAACGTCGGCGGCCGCGCGCATTACAAATTGACGCCGAAAGAGCTGAATCAATTCCTCTCGCATTTCGTCAAAGACCTCGGCGTGCAAATTGTCGGTGGTTGTTGCGGCACGCGGCCGGAGCATATCAAACAACTCGCTGAATCCGTCGGCCAGCTCGCGCCAAAATCGCGTCAGATTGATTTTGTGCCATCCGCTGCGAGCCTTTACAACAGCACGGCGCTGCATCTCGATCCGCCGCCGTTGCTCGTCGGCGAGCGGTTGAATGCCAACGGCTCCAAGCAATTTCGCGAGCTTTTGTTGAAGCAAGATTGGGACGCGATGGTATCGATGGCGAAAGAGCAAGTGCGAGAAGGCGCGCATTTGCTCGACGTTTGCGCGGCGTATGTCGGCCGTGATGAAGTGGCGGATATGATTCCGCTCATCGAGCGTTTGAACACGCAAATCTCGGTGCCGCTGCTCATCGACTCCACCGAGTGGCAAGTCATCGATGCCGCCTTGCGGCACGTCGCCGGCCGCGCTATCGTCAATTCGATCAATTTGGAAGACGGCGAAGAGCGCATGATAAAGGTCCTGCCGCTGTGCAAAAAGTATGGCGCGGCGACCATCGCATTGACGATCGATGAACAGGGAATGGCCAAAACTGCTGAGAAGAAATTCGAGATTGCCAAACGCATTCACGATCTCGCCGTCAATAAATACGGCCTGCGCTCGCAGGATTTGATTTACGATTGCCTGACGTTTACGCTCGGCAGCGGCGATGAAGAGTTTCGGCGCAGCGGCATTGAGACGATTGCAGCGATTCGCCGCATTAAAAAAGAACTGCCAGGCTGCTACACGATTCTTGGCGTGAGCAATGTATCGTTCGGGCTTAATCCGCACGCGCGCCACGCTTTAAATTCGGTTTTTCTCTATTACGCCGTCGAGGCGGGTTTGGATATGGCCATCGTTCACGCCTCGAAGATCATGCCGCTGCACAAGATTGCGGAAGATGAGCGCGAGTTGCACCGCCGGCTGGTTTTCGATGAGCGCAAGTTTGACGACAGCGGCAAGTGTATTTCCGATCCATTGCAAGAAATTTTAGCATTCTATGCCGAAAAGTCGGTGCAAAAGAAGGAAGTCGCCGCGATGCCAGCAGCAGTGGAAGAGCGGTTGAAGCGCCGCATCGTCGATGGCGAAAAGCAAGGCCTTGAAGCCGATCTCAACGAGGCCTTGCAGAAATACATCGCGCTCGACATCATCAATAATATTCTGCTTGACGGCATGAAAACCGTCGGCGAGCTATTTGGCTCCGGTCAAATGCAGTTGCCCTTCGTTTTGCAGTCCGCGGAAACCATGAAGTCTGCGGTGAAATTCCTCGAACCGCACATGGAGCGCGTGGAAGGCACGAGCAAAGGCACGATGGTGCTGGCCACGGTCAAAGGTGACGTGCATGACATCGGCAAAAATCTCGTTGATATCATTCTCACTAACAACGGTTATAGAGTCGTCAATCTCGGCATCAAAGTGCCGATTGAGCAAATGCTGCAAGCAGCGGAGGAGCACAAAGCCGATTCCATCGGCATGAGCGGCTTGCTCGTCAAATCCACAATGATCATGAAAGAAAACCTCGAGGTGATGAATGAGCGCAGCCTCAAATTGCCCGTTGTGCTCGGCGGCGCCGCGCTCACCCGCCGCTACGTCGAGGAAGATTTGCGCGCGATTTATCGCGGCACGTTGGCTTATGCCAACGATGCGTTTGACGGCTTGCATTTTATGGAAGAGATTTGCGGACGTCCAGTTGCCAGTAAACAGTTATCAGTAACCAGTGAACGGAAAAAATCGAAAGCTGGTGAAAGATCAAGAGGAGAAGAAATAGTAATAGCCGCAAAGAGGCAGACGTGGAAACCAGTAGAGATCCCGGCGGCGCCGTTTCTGGGAACGAAGATTGTACGCGATATTCCTTTGGCGACGGTATTCGATTATGTCAATCCGATTGCGCTGTTTCGCGGGCAATGGCAGGTGCGCCGCGGCAAGATGAAAATTGCCGATTACAACCAGATGGTTGAGGAGAAGTTTATGCCGATCTTCGAGACGCTCAAGCAGCGTTGTATCAACGAGAAATTGCTTGTTCCTGAAGTGGTTTATGGCTATTTTCTCTGCAACAGTGACGACGATGATGTAATTATCTACGACGAAAGTGGCACGCGCGAAATCGAGCGCTTCCATTTCCCGCGCCAGCCGGAAGGGAATTTGCAGTGTATCGCGGATTCTTTTGCTCCGATTGCGAGCGGCAAGAAAGACGTCATCGGCATGATGGTGGTGACGGTCGGGCACAAAGCTTCAGAAATTTCTCGCAAGCTCTTTGAGAGCGATAAATATGCGGACTATCTCTATTTTCACGGCTTGAGCGTTGAGACTGCCGAGGCGCTGGCGGAGTATTGGCACAAGAAGATGCGTGAAGAGCTGGGTATTGCCGGCGATGATAGCAAAGAAATCCGCGAATTGTTCCAGCAAGGTTATCGCGGCTCGCGCTATTCTTTCGGCTATCCGGCTTGCCCGAATTTGGAAGATCAAGCGAAGCTGTTTCGCTTGCTCGATCCGGCGCGCCTCAACATTTCGCTGACCGAAGAATTTCAAATCGTGCCGGAGCAGTCGACTTCGGCAATAGTGGTGCATCATCCGGAGGCGAAGTATTTTAATGTTAAAGAACCAGGTTCGTAGTATTGCCTTCAGGCATGGAGAGGTTGGAATTGTAAAAACTTATGTTTTTTTGAAGCATTTTCCCATGTTCCCAGGCTCGACGCCTAAAGGCGTAACTACGAGCGCATTTAGGATTAAATGATAACGAAGATAAGAAATGAAAACCCACAAATTGCTGCTTCAGTTTGTATTTGGCCTTTTGTTATTAGGTGGAAAAAAAGTTGTTTTTTCACAAACTGATTTTTGGCAACCAGCCAATGGATCTGTAGATCGCTTTATTACGACTTTTGTCACGAATTCAAACGGCCACATCTTTGTCGGGACACGCAATGGTATCTCTGTTTCCACAAATAATGGTGATAGCTGGTCGCCAATCACTAACGAATTAGTGACAGGTCATATTACTTCTCTCGCTATTGATTCAAGCGGGAACTTATTTGCAGGAATCAATGGCGACGGCGTTTTTCATTCGACAGACAATGGTAATCGCTGGAAGCCTACAAGTTTAACCAATGGTTTTGTGCCCGTTCTCGCAATTAATTCAAAAGGACACGTGTTTGCTTCTACAGGTCGAAATTTATTTCGTTCTACCGACCGCGGTGATAACTGGATCCCTTTAAGCTTAACTGATGTCCATGTCAGTTCCATTGTTTTTACGCCAAACGAACACATATTTGCTGCTACTTCCGGTAAAGGTAAAGATGTTTTTCATTCCACGGATAATGGTGACAAATGGACACCAATAGGATTGACTGATTACGATATTCGAACTCTGGCTATCAACTCACGGGGCCATCTATTTGCTGGAATGTATAACGGCAACTTCAACTTCGGTGGTATCTTTCGATCGACAAACAATGGTGAAACATGGACAGCAATTAATAACGGTCTCGGCAATCCATACGTGAATGCCATTATACTTGATCCCATTGGCCAACTCTTTGCCATCACTAACGGTGGGGTCTTTCGTTCGACTGATAACGGTGATCACTGGACGTCAATTAATGATGGTTTGCCTGAAACTCCTAACGAACAATAATGTCCGCTCCTTTGGCATCAATGCAGACGGCTATATCTTTGCTAGTACCTATGGAGCCGGTGTCTTTCGAAGCATACAGCCAACAACTGGTGTGAGAGAATTCACTAGCGAGATACCAACATTTTTTTCGCAAGAGCAGAATTTCCCAAATCCCTTCAACTCCAGCACGACGATTCAATTTTCTATGCCTCGTTCCGGCCATGTGACGCTGAAAGTCTACAACACGCTGGGCCAAGAAGCCGCGACATTATTGGCCGAGAATCGTTCTGCCGGAAAACACGAAGTAACTTGGTATGCTGAAAAATTGGCCGGCGGTTTATATTTCCATCGTTTGCAAGCCGGTGCCTTGACTCAAATACGCAAGCTCATTTTACTCAAATAGAAAATGTAACCCGAACTTGACTTCTTAACGAAAGTGAGGAGAAAAATTATCGTGCAAGAAAATTCTTAATTCTAATTAGCACATTTGAATTTTGCCCACAAAACACGCGAAAAAACGCGAAAAGCTTTTAGTGTATTTTGTGTGTTTAGCGGGCCACGCGAGATAATCTGACTAAGTAGAATTAATTGCAATGAACTTAACCAAAATCGAGATTAAAAACTTTTGATACTACCATGATAACCGTGTAAGGACGACGCTATGAAAATCCTCATTACGGGCGCTAGCGGTTTTTTGGGCGGCTATTTGGTGCAGGCTGCGCAAGGCCGGGGCGAACTGATTGGAACTTTTTGGGAGCATCCGATGCCGATGCCGGGCGTCGAACTGCATCGGATGGATTTGACCGACCTGGTTGCGCTCGCGCAATTCGTGCGCAAGGTGCAGCCGCAGATCATCATTCACACGGCGGCGCTGGCCAATCTCGATGCGTGTGAGGCGCAAAAAGATCTGGCATGGCGCTCGAATGTGGATGCGACGCGCATGATGGCGGCGGTGGCGCACCAGCTTGGCTGCCGGCTCGTTCATATTTCCACCGATATGGTTTTTGACGGCAAAAGGGGCAACTATAGCGAAGACGACACGCCGGAGCCGATCAGCTATTACGGCTACAGCAAGCGCATGGCGGAAGAGGATGTTTTGCACGCTTATCCGGACGCGCTGGTCGTGCGCGTCGCTCTGCTGTACGGTTTTCCCGTCAGCGGCGGCAACAGTTTTTCCACGGAACTTTTCAAGCAATTGCGCGCCGGCAACAGGATCAAAGTTTTTGTCGATCAGTTTCGCTGTCCGATCTGGGCGGGCAACGCCGCCGCCGCGGTAGTCGAGCTGGCGACGAAATCAATCCGGGGCGTGCTCCATCTCGCCGGCAGCGAGCGCCTCAGCCGCGCGGAATTTGCCCGCGAACTGGCGCGGCAAATGGATGCAGATTCGCAATTGCTCGAAGAAGTTTCCATGCAAGCGGTCGAATGGCTGGTGCCGAGGCCCAAAGATGTTTCTCTGAACATAACTCGAGTGCGGCAAGTTTTGCAAACGCCGTTGCTCGATTGCCGCAACGGTATCAAGCAGATGCTGGCTATGGCGCCGCAAAATCGGACATCCAATTAAAAGCGAATTTCGCAACGAAAAGGGAACTGCAACGAAAAAATTAAGGAGAGAGGATGGTCAAGCGAATCATACTTTGCAGCGGCCTGGCGCTATTTTGTGCATGCGCAGAAGCGCCGCGTTTTCCAGTCAACCGTGCCAGCACGCCGGAATTGAGCGCGAGCGATATTCAATATCACGTCAATTATTTGGCTTCGGATTCGCTCGAAGGCCGGCTCGCCGGAACTCCGGGTTCCGAGAAGGCTGCCGGCTACATCGCCGCCGAGTTCACGCGCTTAGGCTTGCAGCCGCTTGGCGACGATAATAGCTACAAGCAAAAATTTGATTTTGTCGGCGATGTCAAACTGGGTTCGAACAATCAGCTTACTTTTCTGCGCAACGGTGACGATACAACATTAGCCGTCAATACGGATTTCATCCCGGCGGGTTTTTCGGCTTCCGCTAGCGTCAGCGGCGAGGTGGTCTTCGCCGGTTACGGTATTGCCGCCGGCGGGCAAAATTATGACGATTACGCCGGCATCGAGGCGAGCGGCAAAATTGTGATGGCCATGCAGTACTCTCCCGCTTCCAACGATCCGCACACAAGCTTCGCCAAATTCGAGCCGGTTCGCTACAAAGCCTTGCAAGCCCGCCAAAACGGCGCCAAAGCCCTGCTTGTCGTGGTGGGTTTGGAAGAGAAGCCGGCGGTAAACGGGCAAACCGCGGCGACATTGCCAAAGTTGCGCTTCGATCGCTCGGCGGCGGACGCTGGCCTGCCAGTGATCTATGTCACCGCGCCGAGGGCTGATTGGCTGCTGGCGCCGTCTGGAACCTCGATTAAAAATTTGCAAACTCAAATTAATAAAAACAAAAAGCCGGCGTCATTTTTGATAGCCGGCGCACAGGCCGCGGTGGCGACGGAAATCAAACAGGAAAGGCGCGTCAGCGCCAATCTCATCGGCAAGCTCACCGGCAGCGATCCGCAGCTTAAAGAACAGGCCGTCATTATCGGCGCGCACTATGATCACCTGGGCCGCAGCAGTGAAGGCGCTTTGGATCCGGAAAAAGAAGGTGAAATTCGCAATGGCGCGGATGACAATGCTTCTGGGACCGCCGGCGTGCTCGAACTGGCGCAATATTTTGCGGCGCAAAAAAAGCGGCCGCGGCGCTCGCTGATTTTCATGGCGTTCGGCGGCGAAGAACTGGGCGTGCTCGGCTCTTCGTATTACACCAATCATCCTACCTTCCCGTTAGCGAATACCGTGACCATGATTAATATGGACATGATCGGCCGCATGAAAGACAGCACGTTGGTTATAGAAGGAATCGGCACCGCGCCGCAATGGCAACCATTGATCGAGCGTTTAAGTCCGCCGTATAAATTCAAACTCTCCCTAAAAAAGGATGGCAGGGGCCCGAGTGATCACACCAGTTTTTACGAGAAAAATCTTCCCGTGCTATTCTTTTTTACCAACCTGCATGACGATTATCATCGCGTCACCGACGATGCGGAAAAGATCAATGCACAAGATCAGGCACGCATCTTGCAATTAGTTGCCCAAGTGGTCGAGGAAGTGGCCAATCAAGATTCGATTTTGCACTTCACCAAGGCTGAAAGCGAGCAGCCCGCGGTGCGCGGCTTTCGAGTTTCCGTGGGAACGATTCCGGATTACGCGGCGGAGGTGGAAGGCATGAGAATCAGCGGCGTCCGCCAAGGCAGCCCGGCCGAAAAAGCCGGTTTGCAAGGCGGCGATATCATCATAAAATTTGGCAAGTTCGACATCAAAAATGTTTATGATTACACCTACGCTTTAGGCGAGTTTTCGCCCGGTCAAGAAGTGCCGGTCACGGCTAAACGCGGCGGCCAAACTCTCACGCTCGTCGTTAAGTTGGAGCGCAGTCAGCGTCAATAATTGAGGTTGGTTTCCGCAATCGCGATCCACGGGCGGTAAATTTTTAAGTCCCCGATTCTCTTGAATGAATTTCACACGCGCTGTGTATGGCTGCGCACAAAGATGAAATCGGGGTTTCATTTCTGTAAGTGCCAGATCGAGGAACATTCGAGAAAATTGCGCACGTTTAACAACTCGCCTGGACTTGCCAAAATCGCCGGATTTTCTCTTGCTTTTTTCCTCAGGATGGCTAAATTACATTTTGACCTTTGGCGCGCTGAAGCATAATTTACATCTTTGGATCAACATCATCGGAGCTTGCATTGTGGAGCATTGGAGTGATACAACGCCATTGCAAAAGGCAGCGCCTGCTGCGAAGGACTCAGAGTCAACCGGGTTGGCCGAACATCAGAAAGTTTCATCCCGGGAAAACGCCGACTCCCATGAAACGATGCCGGACGAATTTGGCCCGGACGGCGTTTTGCCCCCTTACCATCCGCCGCTACAAGCTTTTCCCAAGGAGTTCAATAAGAATTATTTCGAAACACTCGACCGGCGTTATTGGATGATTTTGCTGGTGACGCTGCTGCTCGAGCCGTTGCTCATTTGGTATTTGATACGGACACACCCGCTGGGCATCACCGAGAAGGAGATCGCCAAGCTGCAAAACAAATATGCCGAACTTTTTCTTTCGGAATTTAAAGTAGAAGATCCACAGGAAGAAGAGAAGGCGCACAACGAGCTTTTGCTCCGCGCCGCCGAGGCCATTCCGCAAATCGTCGGCGAGGCGACGGGCATGGAACCCAGTATCAATTTGCCGAGAGTTCGCCCCAACGCGAGCCCGGAGGCCCGCGCTTTGCCCGGCGAACAACGCCAAGCCTGGCGCCGGATCAACACCGCGGCCCGGCAACGCGGCATGCAAGCCTTGTCCGAGCACGTGGAGCGCATCGGCTTGCTCGGTGTGATCACTTCCGGCAGCGGTATTATTTCGCGCGCGCCGGTCACCGACATTCTCGAGTTTGCTGATAGCACGGCCGGAGACATCGAATACGCCCTGGCGCAAGTCAAAGCGCTGCGCATCCCGCGCGCCGGGGTGGATTATTTCGGCACAAATGTCGGCACCGATGCAGATTCGCGAAGTGACGGCAGCTTTTTCGGCAATCAAGTTCACATTGCCGCGAAAGAGTTGCGCGGCAAACGCGCCACTTCTTCAGGTATCATGCCGGAAGATATTGTGACCGGCCTCGCGGCGGCGCCACAAAAGAAGGTCGAACGCAACAGCGCGTTTGAGCGCGTGGCTTCGGCGCCGGCGCTCGTTCCTCCCACGCCGGGCATTTCGGGTTTGCGCATGCGCCCGACCAACGGACACGCCACGCGCGAGCGCGATAAAATTCGCGATCTCGTCGCCGCGCACAATCCGGCGATCCAAGATTGTTATCGCAAACAGCTCAAAGGCGACACCGCGTTAAAAGGAAAAGTGACCGTGCGCTTCACGGTCAATCCCTTGGGGCACGTTGTTGACGCCCAAGTGGTCAAGTCGGCAATGACGTCCGGCACCGAGCCGGTGACTTTGCCGGAATTGGAAGCATGCATTTTGAACAAAATCCGAAATTGGCGCGACTTTGGCCAGGTGGATGAATCTACGGGCGAGGTGACGTATCGGCAAACGTATGTGTTTGGATACTGAGCTGGAGGCTGGCAACGCAGGCCATAAGCGCAAATAAAAATCGCTATGGCCTGAACCTCTGTTACCGCGAAAGCCGAAGGCCAACGGATGGAAAGGCGGCCAACGGATTTTTAAAATTAATGATATTTTTAACCCTGCACGGAGATTTTCTCGGTGCAGGGTTTTTCTTTTTAGGGGATAAAATCATTTGACAATCTGCCGTTATAATGATAATTTATTCTTTAAGCCATAGTTGGCCAAAAGTTGAAATTACAAATAATCAAATCCGGGCGATTCGGCAAATCCGAATACCACGCGAATGAGATTGTAAAGCTAACGGCAATCTGCATGTCTGAAATGTCCGAATTTCTCTCCTGCGCTGCGAATAAAGCGCAGGATGATGAGCACCGTTTGAAGATCGCCAAGGCGATTGCCACCTACGACAACGCCGTGGCCGCTACAAAAACGCATCAGTTTGCAGATTGGCAAGCGGCCCGGCATTTCGCCGCCGAGGTGAAAAATCATACACTGGAAAATTTGGCGGATTTGCTCGAGCAGTTCGAGCAGGCGTTTGCCGCGCGCGGCGGCAAAGTCTTTTGGGCTGCGACGGCGAGTGAGGCTGCGGATTACGTTCTCAGATTGGCGCAAAGGCGCCGGGCGAAAAAAGTCGTCAAATCGAAATCCATGACCACCGAGGAGATTCAGCTCAACGAGAAATTGGAGGCGGCCGGCATCGAGGTGCGGGAAAGCGATCTCGGCGAGTTGATCGTCCAATTGGCTGGAGAAAAGCCTTATCACATCGTCACGCCGGCCATGCACAAATCCAAAGCTGAAATCAGCCGGCTCTTTCAAGAGAAACTCAATGCGCCACCTACTGAAAACGCGGAAGAGCTGACGATGGTGGCTCGACGCCATTTGCGCCGCGATTACGTTACCGCCGATATCGGCATCACCGGCGCCAATTTTTTAATTGCCGATTGCGGCGCCGTGGTGATGACGGAGAACGAGGGCAATGGCCGGCTGACGATGGCTTGCCCACCGGTTCACGTCGCGATCGCGGGCCTCGAGAAAGTGATTCCGCGCCTAGCCGATCTCAGCTTGTTTTTGCCTTTGCTCGCCACCAGCGGTACCGGCCAGGAAATCACCTGTTATAATTCCATCATCTTTGGGCCGCGCCGGAATTTAGAAGACGACGGCCCGGAGGAAATGCACGTCATTCTTCTCGATAACGGGCGCTCCCAGCTTTACAGCCGCGCCGAACTGCGCCAAGCGCTGCGCTGCATTCGTTGCGGCGCGTGCTTGAACGTTTGTCCGGTTTATCGCGTGATCGGCGGGCACACTTACAACGTCACCTATCAAGGCCCGATCGGCTCCGTGATCACGCCGCATTACAACGGCTTGTCGCCATATCAACATCTATCTTTCGCCTCGTCGTTGTGCGGCGCGTGTAGCGACGTTTGCCCGGTACACATTGATTTGCACCACCTGCTGTTGGAGAATCGCGCCGAGGCGGTGCGGCAGACGCGGCAAAATTTCTTGTGGCGCGCCGGCATGCGAGCTTTTGCCTGGACGATGGGCAGGCGTTGGCGCTTGCAGATGATGCGGCGTTTGGCCAAGCTCGGCCAGCCGTTTTTATTTATGTTAGGCAAAAATCGCCGGCAGCGTGTTCCGAAATTGGCGGCCAAAACTTTTGCCGAGCTGTGGAGAGAGTCCCCATAAAATAATGTTTGTAGTTACGCCTTCAGGCGTCGGAGGCAACGGCCAAAGAGAACGCCGGCAGGTGCCAAAAAAATTTTGCCTGCGGCCGCAGACGTTTTCTGCAAAGATTGCACTTTAAGGAATAAATTGATGAATGACGCAAGAGATCGAATTCTCCAAAATCTGCGACGAAGCGTCACAAAGACGCAAAAGACTCTGCCGCCGGCGCACGAAGACGCCATCATTTATCGAAATTATGAACCGGCGCACCGGCAGCCGCTGCAAGTGTATGCCGAAAAGCTTGCCGGTCTGAAAGGCGAATTTCATCACGCCAACGATACAAAGGCGGCAGCAAAAATTTTGCGCGAGCTTGCGAGCGATCCCGCGTTGCAACAGCGCCAAGACGGCTCTCCCATTCTTTCTCGCGTCAAAAAAATGGCGGCACGCCATCGTCACCCGCTCATCGACGGAATTGTTGCCGCGGATTCGTGGCTCGAGGAACACGTGGAAGTGATCGACCGCCAAAAAATTTCTTCGCCTGATTTTGCGGATTTTGCCGTGGGCATTACCGCGGTGGATTTTCTGGTGGCGCGCACGGGCAGTCTCGTGCTCAGCTCGGCCACGGCTGGCGGCCGGCGGCTTTCGGTTTTGCCGCCATTGCATATCGCGATGGCAACGACGGATCAATTGGTGACCTCTCTCGACGAGGCGATGGCAGGGTATCAACAACGGAGAGAGTTTGATCGTTCCAGCTACGCCACGATCATTACCGGCCCGAGCCGGACGTCGGATATCGAAAAAATTCTCGTGCTCGGTGCGCACGGGCCGAAAAGGCTGGCGGTGATTGTGGTGGGAGAAAATGCAGCAGGGACCGAAGCTCACAACTCTAATTGAAATCGCAAAGCTTCCTGAATTTTTGTTTTTAGGTTCGTATCGGTTAATTCACCGAGATGTTTTTCAAGTCTTGTTTTGTCTAACGTTCGTATTTGATAGCACAAAGCGATTGAGTCTACTGTTAAACCACCTGTATGAGCGGGAACTAAAACTTCGTTCGGATAAACAAATACATTGAGAGATTTGACCGAGGTAAGAGGGATCACGTTAACAACTGGTAGGACTTGATTGTTATCTTCTCGGCTCACAACTAACACTGGACGTCGTCCTGCTTGTTCCGAACCACGAACTGGGTCAAGCAACGCAACAAAAATGTTCCATTGATAAGTCATATCTCGCGCTCCCACCATTCAGCGTCAACGTGCTTAAAGTCGTTCATGACTTCTTGCAAATCGGCAAGGAAACGTGGGTCGCTCGCAGCCTGTTTAATTTTGAGGATTTTTTCTTCAACCGATTGTTGAACGGCGTTGCTTTGCTGTTCACGTTGGCGCAGTAAAGGCTCGACGAAGATATAATCTTCAATTGGCAGAATAACGCCAATTTGCCGTCCATGCACATCCGTTATAAATTGCTTGCTTATTGTTGTCGCATTCATATCTTACCATCCGATGTTGAAGAAGTTTTGCAAAGTCACTGTTATAAATTTAACTGAATTCAAGGTAAAAGTCAATATTCAATTTTAGGAGCATCATGGCGAACGCCGGAGAAAAATCTCAAAAATTCGACCGCACCCTCACCGAAGGCCCCATCCTCAAAGCCGTATGGAAGTTGGCGTGGCCGACGATGCTGCAAAACATCATTGCGGGGCTGCAAGGCATCATCGATCACACCATGGTCGGCAATCTCATCGGCTACACGGCGAACGCCGCCATTGGCGTGAGTTGGCAAATCTTTTTAGTGGTCGTCGTGTTTGTCAGCTCGTTGTTCGCCGGCATGGGCGTGATGGTCGCGCGCTTTGCCGGCGCGGGTGAGCCGGAAAAAGTCAATCGCGTGGTCTACCAAGCGTTTTTGACGGCGGTCGTTCTTTCGTGTCTTATTTTAGCGCCCATTGGTTATTTCTTCGCGCCGCAGTTGTTGGACGTGGTCAACGCCGCGGCGGAGGTCAAAGCCGAGGCCTTGCCCTATTTGCGCATCATGTTTGTTTTTAGCTTCGGCATGCTCATTTTTTTCATGCTCGGCGGCGCCTTGCGTGCTGCCGGTGATGCACAGACGCCGCTGCGTCTCGGCATGGCGATGACGGTTCTCAATTTGGTTTTCAATATCATTCTCATTCGCGGGTTGGGCCCGATTCCGGCTTTCGGCACGGCAGGCGCAGCGATGGGCACGGTGATCGCGGCGGGCATCGCGGCGCTGGCCGGACTTTATCTCCTTTTCTCCAAACGGCTGGTCGTGCAATTCTCCAAAACCATGAATTGGCGGCCGGATTGGGAGATCATTCGCTCGCTGTTTCGTTTCGGCTTGCCCACCGGCTTTCAAGGCATCGCGATGAATCTCGCCGGCGTGATGTTGTTGCGTTTCATCGGCTCGTTGCAGGAGAGCGCCGCCGCGCAGGCGGCGTATGCCGTCGGCTATACCGAGCTGTTTTCTCTCATCACATGGAGTTCAGTTGGATTAATGGGCGCGACCTCGGCGTTGGTCGGCCAAAATCTTGGCGCCGGCAAACCGGAGCGTTCCGTGCTCGCCGTGCATACGGCTTCAAAAATCGGCTTGACGCTCGCAGCAGTTATCGGCGCGCTGTTCATGCTGATACCGCAACATCTGCTGGCGCTCTTCGGGATGTCTGAACCGGTCGTGGTTGGCATCGGCACGGAACTGCTGCGATATTTGAGCCTTTCGGGATTGTTCATTACCATCGCGCTGGCGTATACCGGCGGCTTGCAAGGCGCCGGCGATACGCGCAGCCCGCTTTATATCACGCTGATTTCGCAAATCGTGATTCCGCTCGGGATGTGTGGTGCGTTGCAATCGACGCGCGGATTGCAGCCGGCCGATATTTGGCTGGCTATCGTCATCGGACATGCGACGCGTTGCGCATTATCGACGCTGCGATTCCGGCAAGGAAAGTGGAGGGCGATCAAAGTGGAAATCGGCGCCGAGACGCTGCAACCTGAATGAGCCGGAACCAGACAGATTCAAAAAGCAAATTGCTCCAATGGGTAAAAATGTTTTTGCTTTTCTGTAAAACTGTGCCGCCCAATTTTTCCGCATTGCCCGGCCTTTGAGCCTACATTTAGCGTAGTTTTGGAGGCGAGAAAAGACAAGCTTGGCCTTTGCTTGGTCGATGCTGAGAAATAACGATTTATCGGGATAGAATGGCCTACTTATACTATCTCGCCTCCTAAATCCTCGTTGTCAACCACCTTAGCAGTTCTTCGCTCGGTGACTGCTATTTTCCTATAGTCGCGATTACCTTTCCGGAAATGACCTTGAGCTTTTCGGACTTACATTTTAGCCGCTGAGCGCGCCGATAAGAAAATGCGCCAGGGAGATGAGGCCAGGCCGGCAGGGCTACGCTCGAAGGGCACAAATCAATCGTTGTTCCGTTTGCCGGAACGACTTCAGCTTTCAGCACGCTCGTATTTTACAATGATCAACATTTCGTCCAATCCGTCGCCGAAAAGGGATTTTCATGATCGATTGGTTCGTCAAAGGGAGAACTTGGGCTGCAACTATGAACCGAATCGTCATGCTCAACGAGGACCTGGAGTCCCAGATGCGCATGTATCTGGCGCTGTGTCCTCATTACCGGATCGAGATTGCGGAGAACGAGCTCGCGTTGATGCGGCTCCTGCGCCGCAAGAAACCGCATCTGCTTTTGTTGGATGCGCATTACAGCAGATTTAACCACAACGGCAGGTCGGTGAGCAAGCTGGTCGAAAAAATCAAGCGCAAATACATTCATCTTCCCGTGCTGGCGATCATCAACGGCGAGGATGAACGGATCGGGGAAACGTTGGCGCAGCGGGGCGCGGCCGGCTGGATTAACCGCCGCATTCAAATCGATACCTTGCTCCAGCGCGTGGATGATCTGCTGCAAACGATTCCATCATTTATGGAAAGCACCTACATACGACCCGAAGAAATCATGGCGTAGAGTTGACGAGCAAGCTGCACCGCTTGGGTTGTATCCATTGCGCGCGGCTTGCGCCATGCCGTGGCTTTCGGGCCGCAAAATATTTGGATGACAAATATACAAGCCGGTTTTCAAGTGTTTGTGAAAACCGGCTTTTTGTTTTTGCCCTTGCTTTTTCCCCGCCATTTTTCTATTTTGAAATTGACACGTCAAAACCAGAATCAATTGTTAGAGGCATGGAATGATCACTTTAGCCAGTAAAGTCGCCGAACAGGTTGGTGCAACGGACGTTCGTTTTGTTGGCAATGTGCTTTGCGTTTCTTTAAGTGACGGTCGTGAGGTTAGCATTCCCATAGAGCGAATTGAATGGTTGAGTTGGCTGGCAAAAGCTACTCAGGAACAACGTGCTAACTGGTCTCTCGAGCCAAATGGCTTTGCTATTTATTGGGATGAATTGGACGACGGCATAGAAATCCGTCATCTGCTCGAAATGCAACCCTTGGTTTGATACATGACTTTCTGAACATTTTTTCTATAGACGTTTCGGTTTGATTAGAACTCAACTATGGAGTGTGCATGCGTTTATTACTTTCCTTTCTATTCATCATGATTGCCGGTGCAATCATTGGTTGCAGCAAAACAGCCTCGCAAGGGCAAAACGCCGAAGGCCAGCCGGCTCAAAACAGCAAAGGAGCGGAGGTGAACAAAACCCCAAGCGCCGCCGAAATTCAGGCGCTGATCGAGAAGGCCAAAACGACACCGGCGGTCGAGGTGGCGAGCGACGAAGTCGGCGTCATTGAAACCGATTTGGGTCGCATCGTGCTCGAGTTCTTTCCAAGTGTTGCGCCGGAACATTGCCGTAATTTCAAAAAGCTGGCGGGCATCGGCTTTTATGACGGTGTGACGTTTCATCGCGTCGTTCCCGGCTTCGTGATTCAGGGCGGCGATATTCTCTCGCGCGACGCCGACCGCAGCAACGACGGCACCGGCGATCCCGGCTACACGCTGCCGGCGGAATTTAGCAATTTGCCGCACGAGCGCGGCACGTTATCGATGGCGCGCAAAGGTTATAATGTCAACACCGCCGGCAGCCAATTTTTTATCTGCGTTGCTCCTGCCCAACAGTTGAACGGCCAATACACCGTCTTTGGCCGCGTGTTGGAGGGAATGGAAGTCGTCGACAAGATTGTTTCTACTTCTGGAACCGACGCAGTCAAACAAGCTCCGGATAACCCGGTCGTCTTGAACAAAGTGCACGTGGTGAAACGTAATGAGCTTTAAACGAATCCTTCTGCTGCTCGCCATCTTTTTCTTCTTTCTGCCGATGTTGGCAGAAAACGCCGCTGCTGTAGAGAGACAAAAATATTGGATTTTTTTTCGTGATAAAGGCCCGTTGCGTCTGAGCAAGCGCAGCGCGCTTCTCGACGAGGCGCAAAAGCGCCTCTCGCCGCGCGCCTTGCAGCGCCGCGCCAAAGTTCTCCCGGCTGCGGCTTTAGTTGATGAGTCGGATTTCGACCTGTACCAGCCCTACCTGGATGAGCTGGCGCGCCGTGGTTTTACGCCGGTCGCCACCTCGCGGTGGTTGAATGCGGTGAGTGTCTTCGCCACGCCGGAAGAGGTAACAACGCTGCAAAGCCTGCCGTTCGTCAAAAGCACGGAACGTGTGGCGAGCTTGAATATCCCGCCCGCTCCGGAAGCAACGCCGGAACCGCCGCCACTTTTTAAGACGACGGCAACGCATCGTTTCCAGTATGGCAATTCACTCGCCCAAATGGAGCAAATTCGCGCGACGGATTTGCACGATGCCGGCATCTACGGTATCGGCGTGATCGTCGGCATGATGGATTCCGGTTTTCGCTGGCAGAATCACGAGGCATTTCGCCACCTTAGAGGCAAGGTGATTGGCGAAAGGGATTTCGTTAACAACGACAATGTTACGCGCAACGAAGCCGGTGATCCGGCTGGACATGACAGCCACGGCACGCAAACGCTTTCAGCGCTCGGCGCTTTTGCGTCCGGCCAATTAATCGGCCCGGGATTCGGTGCCCGATTCATCCTCGCAAAAACCGAGTATGTTCCCACCGAGACCCACGCCGAAGAAGACAATTGGGTGGAAGCAATTGAATGGATGGAAGGCCTCGGCGTGGATGTCACTTCGACCTCTCTGGGTTATACGACTTTTGATGCCGGTCAAACCAGCTATACGCCGGCCCAAATGGACGGCAAAACTGCCATCATCACCATAGCGGCCGAGATGGCGGCCAGCAAAGGCGTTGTCGTCGTCAACAGCGCCGGCAACGAGGGTAATGATTTCAACTGGCGTATCATCAGTGCGCCAGCGGACGGCGAAAACGTAATTGCCGTCGGCGCCGTCGACGCCGCCGGCAATCTTGTTGGCTTCTCCAGCCGCGGCCCGACGGCAGATAACCGCATTAAGCCGGATGTTATGGCAAGAGGCTTGGGCACAACGCTCGTCAGTCCGTCCACAACGAACGGATACACCTCGAACAATGGCACCTCATTCTCATGTCCGCTCGTGGGAGGTGTTGTCGCGCAAATTCTTTCAGCCCATCCGGATTTAACGCCGGCGCAAGTCATGGAAGCGTTGCGCCAAACCGCCAGCCGCGCCAATCAACCGGACAATGATTTTGGTTACGGCATCGTCAATGCGCGCGCGGCGGTGACGTATTGGGGACTGGCGTTCAGCAATGAGCCGGAAGTGAGCACTGCACAAAGCGGCGTGTTCGGTATCACGATGCGGATTTTGTCCAGCGGCGGGATTGCCTCGGTCAGCACGCGCATTCATTATGCGAATCGCGGCAGCGGCGTGTTCACTGCAGCGACTATGGCCCCGGTGGATTCGATTTCTTATCTCGCGCAGATCCCGCGGCCGGCACAAACCACCGACACGTTGGAAATTTATTTTTCCGCCAACGAACTCGGCGAGGAGAGCGTGACGCACCCCAAACGCGCGCCGGAGCAAGCTTTTCTGCTCCGCGGTGACGGCCGATTGCTGAACTCCGATCAAGGGATAGTCATTCCACCGGAAAAATTTGCGTTGGCGCCCAACATGCCAAACCCGTTCGGCGGCCGCTTCGCAGAAATAACAATGATTGCTTTCGAGCTGCCGGAACCCGCAGCCGCGCGAATGCGCATCTTCAATATCCTGGGCCAACGGGTGCGCACGATTTTTGACGGAGATTTGCCGGCTGGCCGTCACGAAATGTTTTGGGACGGAACGGATGACCGGCGCCAACCGGTTGCTGCCGGCGTTTACTTCTACGAAATTTCGACGCCGTTCGGCGTTGGCCGGAAAAAGATGCTGCTGCTCAGATAGTTGCTGGTTGCTCGTCGCTTGTTGCTGGTGAGAATGGACTATTGGAGTGATGGAGCGCTGAACTTTGCATTACCCCAGCACTCCAATACTCCTTTCGGAGTTTTGCGGTGCCTAAAAAATTGAAAGTTGGTTTGGCGCTCGGCGGCGGCGGCGCGCGCGGCTTGGCGCACGTCGGTGTGCTCAAAGTTTTAGAGGCACATCAGATTCCCATCGATGTCATCGCCGGCACGAGCATCGGCGCGATTATCGGCGCGTTTTATGCATTGCACCCGGCGGAAGCCGGCAAGCTGGAAGAGCGAACGAAGGCCTTCGTGCAAGCGCCGGAATTTCAAGAGAGCGGGCTTGATCTGTTCAAAAAAAAGAAAGCCGCCGAGAACTTTTTTGGGCAAGTCGCGAAATATGTCAAGGAGCGCGTGGTGATCAACCTGGCGCACAGCCGGCCCTCGCTCGTGGGCGGCTGGCGGGTGTCGCGCGCCGTCGAGTTCATGCTCGAAGATCAAACTTTCGAGCAGTGCCGGCTTCCTTTTGCCTGCGTCGCCACCGATCTCGTCAGCGGCGAAGAAGTCATCTTTCGCGAAGGCAGTCTGCGCAAGGCGGTTGCGGCCAGCATGTCCATCCCTGGTTTTCTGCCGCCGCTGCAACACGACGGCCATTTGCTGGTGGATGGGGCCGTGGTGGCGCCGGTGCCGATCAATGCCTGTAAACTGCTCGGCGCCGAAGTGGTCATCGCCGTCGATGTCAGCCAGCCGCTCGACAGTGCCGGCTACTTCGAGAATGTCATCGACGTTATTTTTCGGGCCAGCACGATTACCTCGCATCACTACAAGGAAATGTTGCTGGATTATGCGGACGTCGTCATCCGCCCGAACGTCGGCGACGTGCATTGGTCGGAATTTCGCAAGGTTCGCCACGTGGTTGCTGCCGGCGAACAGGCCACAGAACAGATGCTGCCCAAAATCCAAAACTTGTTCGAGCAAAAGCGTTCCATCTGGCGCCGCCTATTCGGATGATCAAACTGGTTGCGATACGGATTACGTTTTACGCTTACTTTTTGCGCTTTACCTCTCCAACCTCCGCAATCGCGGCAAAAAGCATGTAAATAAAAAATGATCAACAAAAAATTTGCGCAGGCATTGACAATGATTTGTAGACTGCTTATATTATTATGTTGTAACAATCGGTTGATAAAGATCACGCATAGGAGCTGCCGGTGGTGGTGGCGGGGAGCGCGAGGATGAAGCACTGATATTTCAACAAGAACGGATTCGAACAACATCGCGACAGGCGGGAGATTTTCCATGCAGTTATCCGATTTTCTCTCGGAAAAGCTCATTGTGCTCGGGCTGGAAGCGAACGACAAGCGCGAAGCGGTCCGCACGATGGTGGCCAGGATGGCGAGCCATAACGCGATTACCAGTCCGGAGACCTTTCTTAACGAGGTCATCGCCCGCGAGGATATCGAGCCGACGTGCATCGGCCGGGGCGTGGCGTTTCCTCACACGCGCACGCTTTGTGTCACCCGTCCGGTGATCGCTCTCGGCCGCGCGGCGCACAGCATCCCTTTCACCTCCAAAGAGTCCGACGATGTCCGGTTGATCTTTGTGATGGGCACGCCTAAGGACGATGCCAATACCTATCTGCAGATTTTGGCGCGACTATGCCGGCTGTTGCGCCAACAAAGTTTTCGCGAGCGTCTGCTGTCCGCGGCCACCGCAGAAGAAATTCTCGATTTGTTCAACGAATATGAGACGCCAGCCGGCAAGTACGCGGCGGCGACGGTGGTCAACTGAATGGAATCCGGCGACCTCTTCTCGCACCGGCCATTGAAGCACTCTCGATCTCTCGCCATGATTGAATCACCCATCCGCATCGCCATTATTACGCTCAGTGATCGCGTTGCGGCAGGGACGCGCCAAGATGAAAGCGGCCTGGTGATTCGCCAGATCGTTGCCTCTCTCGATTCACAAATCATTGCCCAAAAAGTTTTGCCCGACGAGGCGGAACAGCTTGCCGCCGAGCTTGTAATATTGGCTGATCACGAAAACGCCGAGGTGATTTTGACCACCGGCGGCACCGGCCTTTCGCCGCGTGACGTGACGCCGGAAGCAACACTCGCCGTCATTCAGCGCCGCGTGCCCGGCATGGAAGAAGCCATGCGCGCCGCCGGCTTGGAAAAAACGCCATACGCCATGCTCTCGCGCGCCGTTGCCGGCGTGCGCGGGCAAACGTTGATCGTCAACCTGCCCGGCAGCCCGAAAGGCGTGCGCGAAAACCTCGAGGTGATTTTGCCGGTGTTGCCGCATGCCGTCAAGCTGCTGCGCGCCGCAAAAATCGAAGACGCGGAGCATCAATTTGAAACGCAAAAAGCAAAATGAAAAAAGCAAACCGCAAATCGTTTAGGCAAATTTTTGCCGGACGATTTGTTTGAGGAGATACTTGAGATGATAACATTGAACCGGATAGCTCATTTCTTACTCGCCTGTTTTTTTCTGTCTTCTTTTAATCAGGAAGCCGTCGCCGGCGAGGACGTCAAAATCACCGCCAAAGCCGTCGAAGACACCGTGCGTGTGGGCAAAGAAGCGCGGCTGCTCTTTGAAATGAAACCCAACGCCGGGCTTCACCTCAATGTCGTGCCGGCGATTACTTTGGAATTGATCGACGCCAAAAATTTTACCCTGGTTGCGAAAAAATTCACGCCGGATTCCACCAGCAAGACGCTGACCACCAAAGACGGCTACGAGATTTTCGATCCGCACCACGCCCAACCGGTTTCGTTTGCGGTCAAAGTTGAAAAAGGCGCCAAGCCCGGCCGGTATCCGTTGAAAGCCAAATTAACCTACTACTACTGCTCCGACGCCGAAGGCTGGTGCCGCTTCACGCACGAGGAATTCGTCATTAATTTGGTGGTGGTGAAATAAAAAGCCGGTAAACAGTATTCAGTGATCAGTATTCAGTGATCAGTGTCTCGTGTTCAGTACCCTATGTCTCGTGATCAGTGACCAGTAGACAATAGCCTCGAAACAGTGGAGGATAATATGAGTTATTTACCACATGCCAAAAGTTTTCGTGATCTCGTGGCCTACCAAAAGGCGAAGGCGCTCGCGAATGCGAAGAAATCGGCCGCCTCATTGGTGGGATGATGGCAAAATCAGAAAAATTTTGCTCCGGTTCACCGTATGTCATTCGTGAGGAAACAGCAGAGTATTTTGCAAAAGACACCATGCACTGATCACTGATTACTGACTACTGACTATGACCTGGACCGAGTTTCGCCATCACCTGCAGCATCCCGACCACAAGTGGAAAATTTACGTCTTGCTCGGTGTACTGGCTTATTTTATCACGATCAATCAGATTCTCAAAATTCGGCCGGACCATATTTTTCTGGCGTTGGTGCTGTTTTCTTTCGTGCTTGGCAAACAGCGCGCGCGGCGTTTTCTCGTCGACTGGCTGCCGTTCGTGTTGTTTTGGATCGGCTACGACATGATGCGCGGCATTGCCGACTCCGTGCGCGGCACGATTCATGTGGTGGAGCCCTATCGTTGGGAACTGGCGCTCTTCGGCCAGCTCGGCGAGATTCCGCCGTTTGCCCTGCAACATTGGCGCGATGCCATGACGTGGCCGTGGCTGCGTAAATTCATCGACATGCTGGCGGCCAATTTTTACACCGCACACTTTGCCGTGCCTCTGCTGCTCGGCTGGGTGTTTTGGCACACGACAAACGACCGGCCGATATTTTACAATTTCGTTTACACGCTGACGGTGCTGAACGTCCTCGCCCTGCTCACGTTTATGGCATATCCGGCCGCGCCGCCATGGTACGTGTACAATTACGGCTTTGCGCCGCCGGAAAGCGAGGCCGGCTTCTGGGCGATCAGCGCCGGCAATCTCGTTGATGTCGATCATTTGCTCGGCTTCAAGTTTTTTACCACCTTGTGGGATTCGTTCAACGCGAATCATTTTGCCGCGGTGCCGTCGCTGCACGGCGCTTATCCCATCGTGCTGTCGTTTTTTGCCTTCAAAAAATTTCGCTGGAATCCGTGGCTGTTGAGCCTGTATCCGGCCGCGGTGTGGTTCTCCGCGGTTTATTTGAACCATCATTACGTGATCGATCTGGTCATCGGCGGTTTTTATGTGATCGCAGCTTATCTCATTGCAACCAAGCTGGTTTATCCGGCATTATTTGCGCGCTTTATCGAAGCATCGACAATGCCCGCAAAGGTTGCCTCGTCACCGGCGGAGGTGGTGAGTGAGAAGCCGGAATTTTTTCATTCCAGATCGATCGTGTTGCCAACAAACAGGTGAAAGATAAGCAGGACCCGTCTGAAAATTTCTCCAGCGGATACTTTTATCGGTTGGTCTTAATCCATCCGTTGGAGATAAAATGTTTTGAAGAGTCTAATTTACAGAATACCAAAAGAAGAGGAGGGTGGAATATGAAACGCGCCCGCATTATCAGCACGGGACGTTACGTTCCCGAAAAAATTGTGACGAATGATGAAATGACGAGGCTCGTACCGACCAGCAACGAGTGGATTCGCGAGCGCACCGGCATCTTGCAGCGGCATTTCGTTGATCGCGAGATCGGCGTTTCGGATCTTGGCTACGAAGCCGCCAAAATCGCTCTGCAGCGAGCCGCACTCAAGCCGTCCGATATTGATTTCATCATCTTCGCCACGCTCAGTCCGGACTACATGTTCCCCGGCTCCGGCTGCCCGTTGCAAGCGCTGCTCGGAGTTCCCGGCATCGGCGCGTTGGACGTGCGCACGCAATGTACCGGCTTCGTTTACGGCCTGGCGGTGGCGAATGCTTTTATTGCCGCCGGCCAGTACAAACGCATTCTTCTCGTCGGCGCCGAAGTGCATTCCACCGGCTTGGAGTTCACCGAGCGCGGCCGCCACATTGCGGTGTTGTTCGGCGACGGCGCCGGTGCGGCCGTTATCGAAGCGAGTGAAAATGGCCGCGGCGTTCTCTCGACGCACTTGCACGCCGATGGTCGCCATGTGAAAGACCTCTGGGCGGAAAATCCCGGCAGCCGGCGCATCCCGCGCATGTATCCCGGCATTCTCGAAGACGGCTCTTGTTATCCGCAAATGAACGGCCGCGAAGTGTTCAAGCACGCCGTCACCAAATTTCCCGAAGTCATCATGGAAGCGCTCAAGGCGAACGATCTTTCGCTTGACGACGTCAAGCTTGTGATTCCGCACCAGGCGAATTTGCGGATTAGCGAGGCGGTGACGCAGCGCCTCGGTTTGCCGCCGGAGAAGGTGTTCAACAACATTCAGCGCTACGGCAACACCACCGCAGCCTCGATTCCCATCGCGCTCGACGAGGCGCTGGAAATGGGAAAAATCCAGGAAGGCGATCTCGTCGTCCTCGCTTCGTTCGGCAGCGGCTTCACCTGGGCCAGCGCGGCAATAAGATGGTAGCCGTAACCCAGTCCGCCGGACTGGAATGAAAATAAGAAGCTTGATTTTGAAGGAACAATACTGTATCTTACGGGGTAACCCTTTACGCAATGTTGCTTGGAGTAAAGTTTATGACTGCCACCACAACTTTCTTTCAACCCACAACTGGCGAGATGCCGATTCCAGCCCAGCGCGAATGGCCGCCGCAAGACAAGTGGACATACGACGATTACCGTCGTTTGCCAGACGATGGTTGGCGATATGAAATCATAGAAGGGGAATTGTATATGAGCCCAGCAGCCGAACCGATTCACCAGGAATATGGCGGCGAGATGTTCGCTGCTTTGCGTGATTTTGGCAAAAAGCGCAATGCCGGCAAAGTTTATATGGCGCCTATTGATGTCATTCTTCCCGGCTTGGCTTCGCCAGTTCAACCCGATGTTTTGTTCATCGTTAAAAACCGCTTGCACATTGTCAAGAAGGGTCGGATTGAAGGTGCACCGGATATAATCGTTGAGATTTTGTCACCCAGCAATTGGATAATCGATCGGCGCGAGAAGTTTAATATTTATGCCAAAGCTGGCGTGCGTGAATATTGGATCGTCAACCCGATGGTGCGCACGATTGAGCTCTTTGTCTTGCGCGAAGGACGTTACGAGCTGATCGGCAAGTACGGCGTCGGCGAAGCCGTACGCTCGGAGGTATTACCAGGCTTTGAAGTGAATGTTGACGAGATCTGCCCAGAGCAAAAATTGGAAGATTGATTTGTCCTCGCCGAAATTTTTTGCACTTTTTTCAAATAGCAACGTGCCGCACTGATTCCTTTCGATGACATCACTTGGAGTGTATCTCATGAGCACTGCAACCGTTTTCGCTCCTGAAATTGAAGAACGAAGCATCCCGGCCGAGCAAGAGTGGCTGCGAAAGGGCAGTTGGCCGCCGCAAGGCAAGTGGACTTATGAAGATTATCGCCGCTTGCCGGATGATGGCTGGATTTACGAAGTGATTGAGGGAGAATTGTATATGTCGCCTCCGCCTATACCCATTCATCAAGAGAACAGCGGGAATCTCTATGTTGCGTTCCATAATTACGCCAAAAAGCACGACGCTGGCAAAGTGTACGATGCGCCCATCGAAGTTATTCTTGCCAATTGGGCCAATCCCGTTCAACCAGACATCGTGTTCATCACCAAAGAACGCTTGCACATTGTAAAACGGAGCCGTATTGAGGGAGCGCCGGATATTGTTGTAGAAGTTTTGTCTCCCAGCAACTGGCTGACGGATCGGCGAGAAAAATTCGAAATTTATGCCAAAGCCGGCGTGCGCGAATATTGGATCGTCAACCCAAGCGCGCGCATGATCGAGCTCTTTACGCTGCGCGACGACCGCTATGCGTTGATCGGCAAGTACGGTATCGGCGAAACCGTGCGCTCGGAAGTATTGCCAGGCTTTGAAGTAAAAGTCGAAGAAGTTTGCCCCGCATCGTCATAGTCCTTTGGAGTGTCTCGCCTTGCCCCTCCGAGCGTGGCCTTCCGACAACCAATTATGGAAAATCAGAACAGGCGCACCAGTGTACAGACTGGATTTTCAAACCACAGCGCTTAACTTTATGATGAGGCGGCTTTTAAGCGGTTGGGTAACAATACTCTTCCTTTCTTCAAGCTTCGCCTTTGGTCAAGAGCTTCCGTTTACCCATTACACTCAGGACAACGAGGTTGTCTCATTGCCCTCGGCAGACATCCGAACGGTATATCAGGACCGCCTCGGTTATATTTGGTTTGTCGTCTACTCTTCCGGCCTTTTGCGTTACAATGGCCATAAAACTGATTTATACACCCAGGAAGATGGCTTGCCGGATCTGACGGTCTTTCAGGTTCTGGAGGATCAACCGGGAAGACTCTGGGTGGCGACCAATGTGGGACTGGCGGTTTCGCGAAAACCATTGCATGAATACACCGGAAACCATCGCCTTATCTTTAGCACGCGGATTGGAGCAACCGAATTGGTTAAAACCACCATTGTCCAGAATCGTCTGGCCGTCGATACACAAGGAAGGCTTTGGGTCGGAACGCGAGAAGATGGCATTATCCGCTATCACTTTAACGGCTTGGACTCGGTTGTCGCCGATACGATCAAAACGGATATTAATGGTGCAGGGAAAAACCAGGATGTCCGTTCCATCCTCGTCCGTCGCGACGGCGCGGTCTGGGTTGGCCTTGGTGGAGGGAATTTGTTGGTGTTTAATACCCATTCATCCCAATACGGTTTGCTCACGGAAAAAGACGGCGTTCCTCAAACTGATTCTGATGTTCTCTATGAAAGTCCTGCGGGCAAACTTTGGGGAGGCTGCCGGAATGGCCTTTTGTGGCGATTGGCTGAAGATGACGGCCAACTGCGGATTGAAGTGATTAGCCAGGAATTAAAAAGCCGGATTTCTTGTATCATCGAAGCGCCGGAAGGGACGCTTTGGGTTGGGAGCGAAGGTGCGGGGGTTTTGCAGCGCCGCGCTCAACCTCCGGGACCACCCCACGATTTTCAACAAATCCGCTCAGTCATTTATAACGCGAAGAATGGCTTCCTGAGTGACAACGTGAGCCATATCAGCGAAGATAAAGAAGGGAACCTTTGGTTTGCGCAATTGGGCGGCGTATCCAAGCTGCGCGCCAATTACGCCGCTTTTTGTAATTACACGACAGCCTCTCACCGGGGTGAAAAACCGATCCTGCCCAATCCCGCAATTAACGCCGTCGTTCCGCCAGTAGACGTTTCCACCTCTTCGGGCATTTGGGTAGGAACCTCCGGCGGCGGCATTTCACTGATCAAGAAAAATGGTGAAGTCGAGAGCATTCAAACCGCCCGCGGCCTGAAAAATAATTGGGTAAACGGCCTCGCCTTGGATGAAAACGGGCGGCTGTGGATCGGCACCGAAACCGGGATTAACTGTCTTTCACTCAACCCCACGGCGCCTCCGCCGCCATCGCGCCGAAACCGCAGGATTTCATTTTTCAACCAAAATGCGGCGTTGGCAGACTATGAATACAATACGGTATTTGCCTGCAAGGTTTTATCGTTACCGGAGCGGATAAGTACGGGAAAAAAGGTTGAGAGCCTTTGGTTCCCCGCCTATCGCGTCCTCTATTGTTTTGTGGATGATGAATGGGTTCTGTTCAGAGCGGCCTCTGGTCTCCCGACTAGTGTGTTTCATGCCGTCACCTTTGACGACGAAGGAAGGCTTTGGGTGGGAACCAGAGATGGCGGCCTCTTTCGCAGCAACATTCCGCTGACACTTTTGAAAATGAAAGAGCTGCCGGCGCAAGACATTGACTATCTGCCCGAAGAAGGTGGAGGAAGGTTCGGCCGCGAGATTGTCACACCGGTTTTTGCGCCAGAGTGGAATCGGCGCATCGGCGCCCCCTCCAACCAAATTGAGACCATATTATGGCGCGACGGCGCTTTATGGGTTGGAACACCGGAGGGCTTGGCGGTCATTGAGGGGGAACCGCCACGCATGACCGCTTATCTGACGACAAAGGATGGACTAAGAGCCAATAATGTGACCAGCATGGCATTCTCGCCGATTACCGGCAAACTTTGGGTTGGCACGAATGGAGGGTTGGCCGAAATTGATCCGCGCACGAGAATGATCGTGCGAACCGTTACCAAACAAGACGGTTTGGTCGACAATGAGGTATGGTTTTATGGGTCGGTCGTACTCGATGCAGAAGGGACAGTTTACTTCGGCACGGCTAAAGGACTCTCTGTTTACCAGCCCCAGCTCGACAAGCCAAATTCGATTCTTCCCACCCTGCGATTAGAACAAGCCGATTTCACCCAAAATAACAGCGGCGATAACGAGATCGCATTTGAGTACGCCGCGCTCAGCTTTGCCAACGAGAAACAGGTGCGCTACAAAACCCGTTTGGCCGGATACGACAAAAACTGGTCAGCTCAAAAAACCGAGGTAAAAATTCGCTATACCAACTTGCCGGCATTTCTGTTTCCCAAAACTTACATTTTCGAAGTGCTGGCTTCCAACAACGCCGGTCTGTGGACGGAAACGCCGCTCAGGCACGCATTCACGGTCCAACCACCCTGGTGGTTTCGATGGTGGTGGCTGTCGCTGAATTTGGCTCTGTTGGTGGTGATTGTTTATGGCTTCAGCCGCTATCGGCTGCGACAGCTTGAGAAAAGGAGCAGAGAACTGGAAATAACGGTTCGGGAAAGGACGGAAGAAATCCGGCAGCAGACGGAAGAATTGGAAACTTTGGATGGAATCGTCAAAGTAATCAACCGGGAAGTGGTGCTGGAAAGCGTTTTGCGCTCGTTATTAGAACAGGGACTGAAGCTTTTTCCCCAGGCGGAAAAAGGCTCGGTTCTTCTTTTTGATCATCAAACCCGGCGTTTTAAATTTGCCGTCGCCTCCGGATATGATGCTGAGAAGCTGAAAAAAATCTCCTTTACGCCCGAGGAATTGACCAACCGTTATTCACAGGGGGCTGAAGAAGTGGGAACCGGCGTTTATATCGTCCGGGATTTGCAAAATCGCTATCTCGAGGCGAATCTGAACGTCGCCTCCATGCCGCAATCCGTTCTGTCAATGGCGGCGGTTTGGGAGAACAAGCTGGAAGCGTATTTGGTTTTTGACAACCTGACGAATGCCGAAGCCTTTGATCATTCCGACGCCCACAAGCTCAACCGCTTCCGCGAGCACGCGATTTCCGCCATTGCCAAAGCCAAAATGCTGCAGGAGCTGCAGGAGAAAAACGCCGAAATCATCAAAACGCAAAATCAGCTCGTCATGCAAGAAAAACTGGCCTCACTCGGCGCCTTAACGGCAGGAATCGCGCACGAAATTAGAAATCCCCTGAACTTTGTGAATAACTTTGCCGGGCTGTCGCAAGAATTGACCCGGATGCTGCGGGAGAACTTCGCCGAGCAGGAAGAGCGGTTGCATCCCCAGGTGCTTGCGGAGATGACAGAGCTGCTCGATGATTTGCAGCAAAATATGACGAAGATTAACGAGCATGGAGAGCGCATCGACGGCATCGTGCGGGGCATGCTTCTGCACTCGCAGGGAACAAGCGGTGCGCGCCTCCCGACCGATATCAACGTTATCTTGGATGCACACGTTCAACATGCTTTTCACAGCCTGCGCGCGCAGGATGCGAGTTTCAACGTCGCTATAAAAACAGATTACGATCAGTCCATCGGCCAGATCGAGGTTGTGCCGCAAGAAATCAGCCGGGCGTTTTTCAACATCGTCAACAACGCCTGCTATGCCGCGTATGAAAAGAAAAAAACAGCGCCGTCGTTCACTCCGGTGGTTTCCGTGCGCACAAAAAATCTGGATGGCAAGGTCGAGATTCGTGTTCGCGACAATGGCAATGGAATTACAAAAGACGTGCTCGGCAAAATCTTCAACCCCTTCTTTACGACCAAGCCGCCCGGCAAAGGAGTCGGGCTTGGCCTATCGCTCAGCTACGAGATTGTTGTGAAAGGCCACCAGGGTGAGATAAAAGTTGAAACGGAAGAAGGGAAATACGCGGAATTCATCGTGACGTTGCCAAAACGCAAGAATTAGCCAGGTGCTTATCATCAGGAAAAGTTATACTGGAAATTAAAAGAGCGAGGGCAAATTGCCTGCGCCGCTCGCTCTTCATGTTCAAATCTTCACCTCCTCACGATCAATCTTTTCTAGCGCGGGCCCCCACCGCCGCTGCCCCCACCCGAGCTGTTGAGCTGCGTAAAGAGGTCAACCGCCTCCGAGAGCGTGCTTGCTGCAATCGCAGCCATGTTCACTGTAGTTTTGCCCGCAACCGCCGTGCCCGTGGCCGAATTGCTCTGTACCAGGGACTCACCCCATCCGAGCAAAACGAGCTGCAGTGGTGCATCCGTTCCGATTATCCCCAGCCCGGCCATGTGATTGAACTCAGCCGCGAGAAGCTCCCGATTGAGCTTATCGAGATCGGTCTTCGTGGGTTTGCTCAGAATATTCAAGGCATCCCGAAGGCCGTCGCCATTTGGCAAGAGAAACGGATCAGGCAGCAGCAGACCGCGAATTTGAATCACGAAGTCTTGCAGGTCCGCCCTCGAATAATCCGCCGTGCCTTTGCCGTCGATGGCAAACTGCAGTTGCTTTTTCCAGTAACCGGCAGATTTGCCATTGGTCAAAAGCGATCCAGCCTTCAAATCATTAACAAGCTGGCTTGTTTTCGGCTCGAATCCGAAATTATTTCCGGTTGCGTCCGGCCCGACGGTAACGTTGATGGTGGTCGGGGTTGTGGTTCCCAAATAAGTGGTTGCGGTGAATACCGCCGAGGTTTCATCAACTTTGATGGTGTAGGTTCCAGCCGGAAAGGCCTCGAAGATGTAGAAGCCCAGACTATTGGTCACCGCGGTGCCAGCCATGGTGTGGTGAGAATCAAAAAGATTTAACGTAACATTCGTTATGCCGGTTTCGCTCCCATCAAACGACCCATTGGTGTTGGCATCCGTGAAGACCGCGCCCGAAATATCAAAGGCACGGGCACAAGCGCCGGGAATTTCACCGACTTCCGTCTTGCTGGTGGATTTTATGGACACCAAAACGATTCCCTCACGAACCGAGCCTGGGTACGTAATGGAAAAAGCGAAAGGCCCCGATCCAGTGCTCGGATGCCATTCGACCCCGGGATTAATATAAGCATCGTTATTCGTCGTCGTTCCATTCGATGGAGACAACGAGGAGAACGCCGGCGCGCAGGAGGGCAGCTCGAGCCTGAAATGCATATCATCCGCCGGGCCGGTCACCGTGTAAGAGAAAGTCGTGAAACCACTTCCAACGGTTCGACCAGTGTAATGGACTTCGAAACCGGCGAGCGTGATCTCTGTGGGCACCGAACTTTGTACAGTGGCGTTGCTAAAATTGCCGGGCGCTTCTTTATCTGCGAGAGAGAAATTTTCAACCGGATTTTTTGTTCCGTAGCAGCCGGCGAGCAGGGCGCCTACCGTTGCGACAATGAGCATGCGAGAAGATGTTTTTTTCATGAAGTCTCCTGGAAAAAGTTTTTCGATGGGTGGATGGGTTGGCATATTCTTTAGGGTTCCGGCTTGGCCGTGTTATATTGGCACGCTTGCTTCCGAGCTTAAATACAAATCATCAGACAAAAAGTTGGTTGAGTTTCAGCGCCTCACTTGACACTACCTCCGATTTCTGTGAGGTTCGACTTTACGGTTTGACAATCAGAGCAGTCGTCAAAAATAGAACTATTATTTATTAAAAGCAAGAATCTTTTCATGACGGCGGACAGCGTCTTTGCGTACGCAAAATCTGAGATTGGAGGGTATGTAACAACAATAATAAGCACCTGCGCAAGGCCCATGCCTGTAAGGCTGCGCCCGTAAGAGCGAATAGCGCACGGTTATTGGCGCGACGTTATGGAATGAAGAGTTTGGTGTTAGAGGATAAAAAAGGCTCCGGCAAAAGCACGGAGCCTTTTTGTTATAGTATCATTTCGAAAAACTAACACAACCCCGAAGATTTCGTAGCCCAGGCAGCCTGCCTGGTTCCGTTGCAGTCTGGCAGACTGCGTTACATCGCTAATCCAAATACGCCCACAACAACTTCAAGCTTTTCGGATCCAACCCTTTCGGATTGGGGATGAGATAGAGGTCGTTGCTCACGTCTTTGATGAGCACGTCACCGTTGGCGAGCTTGCGGGGATGGTCGCTGCGGCGCGTTAAAAAACTGCGCGGCCCGGCCGCAGTCGTAACCTTCCAATGGAACAGCTCGATCTCGTCCGTGATCGCCTCGATGCCGGTGAGGCGCGGCAAAAAGTTGCGCTCGGCCAGTTCGTCTTCGATCAGCTCACGCGCCGGCGCCTCGACCTGCTGCAGATCGTCGATGAGCACCTGCTCCTTGCCTTTGTCATCGCGCAGGCTGATGAATTGGTGCGGATGCGTCCACGGAAAACAGCACGCCACTTGCACGGGCGTTTCGCTCTCGCCATTTTCCCGCCGCAGCACCAACCGGCCATCGGCGCGACGGGATAAATTCAAACTCATCTTGCCCGTTTGGCCGTTTTGAGTTTCTCCGGTCGATTCAACCGCTGAAATTGTCTCAATAAATGTCGTCATGCTTCTCCTCGTTTAAATTTTTATCCTGCCACCAAGCGCGCGAGGCCAAAAACTTCGCATGGTCAAAGAATGGCCACCTCAAGATGGGGAATTGAGATGAGTCAATAGAAGAGTGAGAAGGAAAGTCCCATTCGCACCGTTTGTTCAAAACCCCATGATTGCCTGCACTGGTAGTTGTGGTTCTGCAATCATTATGACACGATAGCAAAATATTTTGCCAAATGCAAGAATTTTTTTGCGGCGCTTTTATTAACGTTTACGTTAATTTTTCTTGACTTTGAACGTGAGCGGCTATATCTTATTTCATGAAAGTGCTGCAAGTGGGAAAGTACGCGGTTTATGTTTATCGGTGTTAAATTTTACGGGCATATTCGATGAGCAAGAAAAATGGACTGAAAAGATGGGATAATCCCCGCTTTCAACGCATCTCAGCGGTCAAAGTCGGTCATCCCAATATTTTTGTGAATTTTGAGGATGGCACGGTCGCCAAGGTCGAATCCGACAAGGTCTTACCGCCTGATATACGTCATCCGCAATGGGAGCGATTGAGTTTTAATTCTTATGAGTTGATTCTGCCGGCAGAGAATGGAAATCTTGAAATCCCCTGGTCGACGATACGTGTGCTTTCCGATGCTGAATACAGCGCTTATATGGCGAAAGCAGCCGAGGAGCAGGCTAGAAAAATAGGCCAGCGCCTCAAGGAGCTAAGGACAAGGCGTGGTATGAAGGGTAAAGAGCTTGCCGAACGCGCCGGTATTACGCCACAAAGCCTTTCCCGCATAGAGAATGGAAAACACGACGTGGTTTTTAAAACGCTACAAAAGATATTGGGCGCGATGGGTTACGCGCTCAAGGATTTAGCCGTTGAATCGGATAGTACGACAACCGTGAAGAGGCGCAAAGGCAAGGCCGTGTTTGCAGAGTCGGAACGGATAGCGTATTGAAGAACTGAAAACAACTTTATCTCAAAATAAAAGGCGGCACTGTCGTTGATTCGGATCGTGCCGCCTTTCTATTTCCTTTCTCAGCTCGCGCCTATCATGGGAGCTACTCTTCCTTATGTAGAGACCTCACCCCGCCAGGCCCAATTGCTGCATCATCGTCATCATGTCGAAGTAATGCCGCATCGATTTGGCCTTGCCGCCTTCGATTTCGACGATCTGGCACGCGCGAATCTCGATGCTCTTGCCGGTGGCCGGTATCTCCCCTTTGGGCGACTGCATCGGCCCCGTGTGTTTTCCGCGCCAGGTCATTTCCAGTACGACCTTGCCGCCGCTGACAAAGGCACTCTCGAAAGTCGCATTGGAGTCAGGTAAGGCCGTGGCCCACCCGCGCCATGCTTCAATAACCTGGTCGGCGCCTGCCGCTTTGCTTTGGGTTGCGACTTCGTCGTAGACGCATCCGGCGGTGATGGCGGCTTTGACTCCGTCCCAATCCTTCTTATTGTAGGCGACCGTTGGCGCCTTGGCGGCGTTGATGAGTTCTTGGTCTGACATAGTGATATCCTCCGTGGTTTTGGGGTTCTCCTCGGATATTGAGGAAGTGTTTTAATATATTGAAATCATGGCATAAGTATTTGCCATTCTTCTTCTTGACGCTTGTTCATAAAAATACTTCCGGAGAAACATTGAAGCGCTTGCTCAATGAGCGAATCTGATGTGTGTTAAGCTCACGCTGTTCAAGCTCAGTGCTTAACATGATTACTCCTTCCATTCCGGAAGCAAATTTGCGCAACTGAAAAAGTTCTTTTTGTTAACGCCGCGGTTAGCCACATTTTTGTCTTTCATCAAGATTATCTGTCTGTATAAAATTACAACTTTGTGTTCGCCCTCGAAATTCCCTTGCCATCGAACGCTGTTCATTGACGAGCTTGTCCGATGAGGTCTTTATGTGCTTCAGCATAGATGCGGAGGGCTGCGGTCATAAGGCGGGCGTAGTCTTCGCCTTGTGCCTCGAACCACTCCAGTACTTCCGGTTCCACGCGCAGGGTAATAGATACAGGTGGTCGCGGCATACGCCAAGTGGCTTTAGCAAAAAACTCGTCCGACAAAGGCGGGATGTCGGAAGTGTCGATCATCTCATCGGTCATGGCGTCAATGCGCGCCCAGTCTGTCTCGGAGGGCTTGTTCATATAGCGTGATTGATGAAAAAACTTTTTCTCTACTTCGAATATAACAAAAATTCCGAATGATGCAACCAATTTGAAACGAAAGTTCGGACTTGCTCTACATCGTCGAGCCGGGACGGCTGGGAGAAAGGTGGGCAGATGACGTGGGTTTCAATACTTTGACGTTCCTCATGGTGCATTTTTTGATTTTTCGGCGACACTCGGCTGCGCCCTTAGGATGGCTTCTATGGAGCCATTACCCATTTTTACCCCGCCAGGCCCAGTTGCTGCATCATCGTCATCATGTCGAAGTAGTGCCGCATCGATTTGGCCTTGCCGCCTTCGACTTCGACGATCTGGCAGGCACGAATCTCGATGCTTTTGCCGGTTGCCGGCATCTCCCCCTTGGGCGACTGCATCGGCCCGGTGTGTTTCCCGCGCCAGGTCATTTCCAGTACGACCTTGCCGCCGCTGACGAAGGCACTCTCGAAAGTCGCATTGGAGTCAGGTAAGGCCGTGGCCCACCCGCGCCATGCTTCAATCATCTGGTCGGCGCCTGCCGCTTTGCTTTGGGTTGCGACTTCGTCGTAGACGAATCCGGCCGTGATGGCGGCTTTGACTCCGTCCCAATCCTTCTTATTGTAGGCGACCGTTGGCGCCTTGGCGGCGTTGATGAGTTCTTGGTCTGACATAGCGATGTCCTCCGTGGTTTTGGGTCCTCCTCGTATATTGAGGAAGTATTATTGTGTGAACAGCTTGTCCAGGATCACGCCTGCAAGCCCGAAAAAGTTCTACTTGTTAACGCCGGGCTGTGCGGCTGGCCGAGATCGTTCGCGCAGCCAGCACTCACGTTTTCCAGTCCGCACCAGTCGCTGTTAGCAACTTATGTTTGCATTACAATACAATTTTATTTCTTCATGTATTTATTTGGCTCTCTCAAAATCTGCTGAATTCGCTCTTCACAACTTTTTATCGCCAGATCAAGTAACATCTTTACACGCTCACCCAAATATTTCAATTCGTCTTCTTCGATTTGGTATTCTTGATCATACCGCGCCGAAATATAAGCTTTGTACAACCGCTTATATGCTTGTTTTTGAAATTCGTTCTCTTTAGGAAAAATTGTCACTCCTTCGCTCACAAAGTGAATCAGCTTTTTCAGGAGTATGTCGAGATCGTGAGTTTGGGTCCTGTACCGCGAGTAAACCAATTCCACCATGACGCAAGATGATTCGGTGACCTGATGAAGGCTAAAGGCAGCGAAGCGAAGAAGTTTTTCTTGCATTTGGAATTTATAGGTTTTCCAGTACCCTTCTGCTTCTTCTCGCCAATAGTTGAAGTCTTTTTTAACAAGCTCAACGTATTCTTCCGGTTCCAGTTCTCTCATTTCCGCAAGGGAGAATCTGCCAGTATTATAGATTAACTGGCCTCTATCAACGATGTCTTTGAAAAAGTATTGTCCAACCGCCAACTGATCATTTAATTGTTCGGGAGAGACGACCACAGGAGAAACGATTTTTGACATCTTTTTCTTAATAGCGTCTGATTCCAAAATGGCCGTTTTTATATCCAGTTCCAAGTGTGGTCGTTCACTTGTGTCCGCAACAATTAACAAGTCGATGTCGCTCTTCCATGTCCATTTCCCTGTCACGAGTGATCCGAACAGGATGATCATTTCCGGTTGAAATTTATCTACGATCAAATCCCGAATGAGTATAAGCCCATCTGCGATTCGCTTGGGGTAAAACTCGATAGCGGCGATTTGTGGATTTTTTCTATCCATATAAAACTATGTTTGGCAAGGTTTTTAAAATGGGGGGGTTTTGCAGAGCGTTCGTACTGGCACTCAGTTCCGCGAAGCCAGTACATTTTTACGTTTTGTATTTACACCTTATTTTAGTTCTTATTGTTTTACTGATTGTACTGATTGCCGATTTTTCAACCAAGCCTCGATCTCAGCCGTCTGCTTGGCATAATTTTCCCCAATCCTTTTTCCAAAAATCTCTACTTCGGATAGGGGAGGCAGGCTGTTAGGATAAACCGGCAGCTTGGACAGATCTTCGCCAGCCAACGCTTTCTCTGCAATCCGAAAACTACGCTCCACGAAATCATTGATCAGATCTTTCCCCATCGCTTTTGATGCTTTGGCTGGGTCACCCCAATATCCTTGCCAGCCAGTCGTTCGCTCGTAGGTACGAAAGAACTCCGCCAAGTCTTTGGCAATAAAGGGTTGTAACTGCCTATATTCCGGTTTCACCAACTCGCCCCGCAGAAAGAGAGTGGCTGAGGTCTCTCCAGCTCCGGCATGGCCCTCAAAGCCAATCTTTTTTTCCCAACCCTCTCCCAAGTACTTTTCCATCACTTTCGGACTGTAAAAACCTTCTCCAAAGATCAGGCTAGTAATGTTTACCATTCGGATTTTGTATCGCTCGCTGACGAAAGCGGCAGCTTCGGTGAAGGCTACATTGTGTAACGGTGATCCGTGACTGTGGATGAGAAAGATGTTTTGAAAGCCTTTGCGTGCGATCGTCGCTCCCAAGTCAATGGCCACGTTCAGCAGTGTTTCATAACGGATATCAAACGTCCCGATATGATCCAGTTGCAGCGCCATATTGTTAGCGCCACCTTCGCCAAGTGGTACTACTGGCACAAGCACGAAATCGTAATCTGGATGGACAGCGCGCAATCGGGCGATCAGTCCGTCGCGCACCCCAATAGCCTGAAAATAATCGGAACCTACCGGTAGATGCGGCCCGTGCTCTTCCAGATTTCCAAAAGTCAAGAAAAAGATACTCCTCGTCCGATCAAGTTTATCAATGTCGGTGAAACTGAGTTCTTCCAATTTCAAGACACGACCAGCAGCATAGGCGACCGGTGCAGTTGAGGTAATCAGAGCAAATATCAGACTCAACTTGGAAATAGTTTTCATTATATACATCCTTTTATTAAAAACATTTGCGATTACTTGCCGGTTAACCAGCGCTCTTTCAGATGATCCGCAAACGCCAACGCCTGTTTCAGCGGCGGGGCGACTTCGAGATCGTTGGAATTAAAAATCATGCCGCCGTCGCCCCGTCCGGAAACTGTGTTAGCGCCGCCGTTTGTCTCTTGCCACGAACTTTTTTCCGCTTTTTCTCTGCCGAGTTCCTTGAGTAGTTTCATCCTAAGTTTAAAAAATGATAGATACAATGCGCTTCCGAAATGGAAGGGGAGTTTAATTTGATGAACCCGTCACTTCTCCACTCTTTGTGCCTTGCCCATAGTTCCCCTTGAACCGTCGGGTTGGAGTATCCAATACTTGCACAGCTCTCCCTCAAACTCATATTCAAATGTGAATTCCTGTCCCACAAGATTCGGATTCGTAGAGAAGAGTCTATGGACCGTGATCCTCGAAGGCCCCACGAACTTATAGGTGCCGCCATCAGCAAATGCGCTCGTGAAGGCACTCGCTTTCTCAGCCTCTGTTGGTTCTGTTCCCTGAAATGATTTTCGATTCTTGTCGGACAGAACCCAAATGACGTGGGTCTTTGTGATGATCGACATGCCCTCTTGGTCTTCCAGAACATATTTGTAGGTGCCAACAATTGACGGACTCTTTTGAGCATCTTGAGCATAAAGTAAAAATGTCAAAGCAAGAAATGAGGCCATCAAGCATGGCCAAATATAAGTTTGGATTGGTTTGTTCATAATTGCCTCCATTGGCAATAGTTTTTTTGAAACATGCACACACCTTTTACGGGGGTCTAACGTTCGAACTGCGCCGACCGCGCTTTTTGCGGTTTGGCCCCAGCGTTGCTATCGTCAAGACGTCAAGCGCTGAGACACCGGCTCGACGGAGGAGATCGATCTCTCGATGTTGCGATATCTTTTTTATTCACCATAAAATATTGTCGATACTTTGCTTCAATTCCATCAATGCCGATAGTTTAGTCTTTGCCGAGAAGTCTTTCGTGCCATACGCGGGCTAACACCTTATTCACTTGCCACGCGCTTCCGCTTTTCAGGTTTCCACTATCAGCCATTTGTTTCCAATAGTGGAAAGTTTTGGGTAAAATGTTTCCAATATCAGTCATTTTTCCGCGGTATCAAAATGGCTACTATTGGACATTTTTCAAGCAGGCTTCGTCAGAACTTTCCGATAGTAGCCATTTGTTTCCAATGGTGGAAAGTTTTGAGACAAAAGTTTCCAATAGTAGACATTAATGAATTGATTGATATTTTAGCAAAAAGCAATATCTTTGTCAAGAAAAATGTTGCGTTGGAAGAACCTTTACAGTTTTTCAATTTCCTCAAGCGCCAGTCTGGTCCATTTGGCAATAACGGCTGGCTCTGCTCCATCTTGTTTCATTGAGCGAGCAATTTCATATGCCATATTTTGCCCGCCTTTTTCGTATGCGCCATCTATTCTGCCGCGCTCATCCAGCATCACGGTGACGCTGTTATCATAAGCTTCCAACTCTTTCGCCGTCATGTTGGCGCGGTTGGCCTGATCAAAGGCTTTGTGAAACACCGGCTCATCCAGCTTCTCCGGAATGGTCTCGAGATCAGCGGCATGCTTGATGAAATAAACCCACTTCTCGATGTAAGTCTCCAGTTCTTCCCCGGTCTTTTTGAACTTCGGCAGTTCGATGAAATAGTAGCGGATCTCGTCGAGATAATTGTTGCCAGTGATCTTCTCTCTGACCTGATGACAGGAAAGATAATGCTCGAAATCATCAAACAAGACAAAATCAAGAATGTTGATTGAGATGACTTGATTGAGCTTCGGATAGGCATCGCCCTTTTGCAGTTGGTTGGAGTAGGCTTTGCTTGCATTATAAATAATCCGTTTCTCAAAGCCCGCCACGTAGGTTACTTGCATTTCTACAATAAAAGTCACACCGCGAACGTCGCGACACTTGACGTCGAGAAAGCTGTCACGCATGTATTTGGTTTTCGGCGCTTCGTACGGGTTCAACAGCGTGACGTCAACAATAGCGTGATCTTTATCAAGCGCCAAAACTGCGTTGAGAAAACTGATTAAAACTTCTTTGGCATTTTCATTGCCGAAGATTTTTTTGAAGGCGAAATCAGTTCGTGGATCTGCGAATCGCATGGCTTTCTCCCTCGCTTAAAATTCAGATTGAACCAAGTTGACAAGGCGCAGTCGTGCATTTGAAATCCGTATCGGTTGCACAGTATTAATATGACAAAGATTCCGGAATTATTCAAGCAAAAACTCAAGAACGCTCATCTTACAGGGAATGCGCTTTTCAAAATGGGGGTAACTGTTATTCGGCGACAGAAAATAAATTTTCGGCCGCGGGCAACTATGGACAAAACAGCACAATTTGTCGATTTTTTGTGCAAGATTTTTGTTTCACTCATAATAATAAAAATGCGGAAGCGGCTGCAGATACTCAAATAAAAATCGAATTGAAAGAAGGATGGCTCTGCGTCGAGATTGTATAAATTTCCCCGAAAAAATGAAGCCCACACCCAATGAGCCGTCCCGTCCGAAAAGAACAGGCCCGTGAGATTTGGGCTTCAAATTATAGAAAAAGTAATAAATTTAATCGCATAACCAACCCCTTTGCCCTTACCTTTCTGTTACCATAGGAAGTCGCCCAAGAGTTGCAAGGCTAATATAGCCCCAAAAAAGACTTTGTCAAAAAAAATTTTTCAACTTTTTTAAAACTGCTTGTAACTTATTTCGCCTTGATTTTGGTAAGCGGATTTAGCAGATCAAGCGGATTGCTAAAAGGTTGCTTACTTGAGCAAGCATCCGCTAAATCGGTTCTAGCCGCTTACCGTATGCAGTTGGCCTGAGAATTTAACTATTTCAGGCTCGTCATCCGCTTCTGCGGGTAATAGAACTCGATCTCCAGCCGGCGGTTGAGTTTTCTGCCGAGCGGCTCCTGGTTGTCGCCCATCATCAGCAGGGCGCCGTTGAGGCGCTCGAGGCGCAGCGGCCGTGTCTCGCCATAGCCGACGGCTTGATCCAGGCGCAGCATGATTTTTTCGTGCATTTGCGGATATTTCGTTTTGAGATTCAGCAAGAAGTTTTCGCGAAAAGCTTTGGCGCGCTGCTCGGAGAGGCGCTGGTTGACCGCCTCCGGGCCGATGGCGCAGGCGTGGCCGGAGAAGCGCATGCGCATGTCCGGATCGACGAGCAGGCGATTGATGTGGACGAGCAGCTTGTCCCAATAAAAATCATACAGCGGGTCGGTGCTGACAAATTGCATCGGCCACGCCACGCGCTGCTCGCGCAAAACCGACGGCGCGATGAGATGAGCCTGGCGCGGCTGCGTGCGGAATTGCCGGTTGAGTGAATCGGTCAACGCCAGCGTGTAGGCCACGTCTTTTTCCGCCCATTGAGCGCCGTTCGCCAAATTAGGCTGCCATTCAATGCTCGGCGGCAAACTCACGCCGTGCAGCGCGGTGAGGAGATTGATTTTATCTTGTGATTTTCCGGCTTCTACACTGACCACGCCAGCTTTGAGCGGCACCGCGCCTTTAATGGTCGAGCCGAACACCACCGGCGAGGGCAACGAGTCGGTGACATCGAAAGCGATAAGCTGGAACAGCTTGTCTTCGCCGCCGCGATCGGTGGTGATTTTGACGAAACGGCGTTCCTCGCTCACCCAGCGCGCATCATCCGGATTCGCCGGCGTGCGGCGCACCGGCACCCCGCCGTGCGGGGCGGGCACGAGGGTGATTTGCCCGGAGCTCACGCCTAAATCAATGAGAGAATCGCGCACGGCAACAGCGCGCGCATCGGCCAATGTCACCTCGCGTTCGCCGGAGTTCGGATCGACAAAACCTTGTAGAGAAACTTTGAGCTCGCGGTGCGCTTTCAAGCGTTGCGCCAAAATTTTCAACTGCGGCCCGGGTATTCTCTGATGAAAATATTCCGGCTGTACCACACTGCTGTTGCGGTCGAAATAAACTTCGGCGATGAACGGCACTTCGTAAGCGAGCCGCGACAACGTGAATATCGCCACGGTGTCGTCGGCGGCAAAGCGGCCTTTGGGGATGGTGTAAAACGCGGCGCTGTGCCGGTTGTTTTGCTCATTCATTTCGCGCACGCGATTTTCCATATCGACGCGGGCGATGAGATGGTGCAAGCCGGACTGCGAAGTGCGCCATTCCACTTTGACGGTATCCACCGCGTCCGCCGCCAATTGCGGGATGACGGTTTGCACGAGTGATTTCGCCGTGCCGTTGCTCGTCAACGCCGCCGCCGAGTCATACAGCGCCACTGAAATATTGCGCGCGAGGCGCTGGCCGCTGTTTTTGATTGCGACCCACAGGCGGCCTTGGTAATCATCCTCGGTGATCCACGGACTGTAATCGAAGGTGATGCCGGTGATTTCGATATCCGGGAACGCGACGCGAAAACGCTGCATGTTGCGCTGGTCGCTCTTGGCGAAGCGCCAATGCCGGTCTTGATCGTACGCCAGCGCCGCGGCAAAATATTCCCCGCCTTGAAGATCGCGCAGCGGAAAAGCGGTGTCGTTGAGCCGTTGACTGATGAAAAACGGCGTGCTCTCCAAAGCTTGGAAAAGCGCGCTGGTGCTCTCTTTGGCGCGGTCGATCGTGTTCGCAACCTTGGCGCTGTCCTGATCCACCACCAGCCAATACGTTACGTCGTCGTACAAATCCGGATCCTTGGTCGCTTCCCACGCCACGCGCACGCTGTCGGATTCCAACGAGGCGTCGAACGGCGGATCCATGAATTGAAAATCCTCCGGGCCGATGGGATGATGCGTGACGCTGCCGCGATAGGTGCGGTCGAAAAGCTGCGAGTTTTCCATGGCGGCGAGATCGAGGCGCAGGGCGTTGTTCCGTCCGGGAATCACGCTCGTAATCGGCGAGCGCATATCGTCCAAGCGCAGGCTGAGGCCGAACGCCAAATGCGACAGCAGCCGGTCGTTGAAATCATAGCCGCCGCGCAGCGCCAGCAGTTGATTCCACATCAGCTCGGTGCCGAGGCTGAACGCGCCTTTCTCGTCGCGAACTTTTTTGTAGTCGGTGGAAAGCTGCAACTGCAAGCCGGTGTGCGTGCCGGTATTGAACGCAACGCCGGCGCGAAACGTGCGCGGCAACGGGGTGCCTTGCGCAATGAATGTCTGCGACCGGCCGAGCTGCGTCACCGCCACGCCGGCGGAAATGATGCCGTAGTCAAACAAGCCTTTGCCGCTGTTGAGAAATCGAAACCGCGGCGAGCGATAGAGCAAGCCGGTGTCGAACACCCACGCGGCGGCATCGTATTGCGCCAACTCGCTGCGAAAATATTTGACATTCGCACCGAGCGCCAGATTTTTGCCCCACAGGTGAAACGGCTGGCCAATGCTCGCGGCAACCAGCAAGTCGCTCGCCGCAGCCGCTGCCGCAGCACGGCGCGAGCTGTCGAACTCGGGCATGCCCTGATAAGCCACGCCCAAGCCCAAGCGCGTTTGGCGGCTCCACGGCACGCGCACGCGATGGCCGTAAAAGAGCGAGGCGCTGTAAATGTCGGCAAACCATTTCGTATAAGTGGCCGACCATTGCCATTCGCGCAAGAAACCGGCGGCGCCGGGGTTGGCGTAGACGGCGTAAAGATCATCGATGGCGCCGGTGAGGCTGCCGGCGAGTCCCTGTTGCCGCGCGCCGGGCATGACTTGCAGAAACGCCGCACCCGACCGGATTTGCCCTTCGACCAACGCCGGCCATAGGAGCAGCGCAACCAGCAGAGAGATCAGAAAAGCTGAGGCGAGCTTGGCCCGGCTTTTCCGAGGCGAGAATATGTTTTTTGTCTTCATCGGGCGATGATAAATTTTTTCCAAGAGTTGTATTCACCGGAGCGCAACGTCACGAGGTAGACGCCGCTCCCCACTTTTTGGCCGTTCTCCGCCACGCCGTTCCAGTCGTAATGATTCCAGCCGGCATTGAAGTACGCCTCGGTAATATTGCACACGCGTTTGCCATTGACGTCGAAAACATCGAGGCGCGCGACGCGGTTGGAGCTGAGCTTGAAATTGATGCGCAGCTTGTCCAGCGTCACCTCCGGCTCGTAAACATTGCGGTCGAGATACAGGTCGTTGCCGCTCTGCACGATAATCGAGGCGGTGTCGGTGGCCGCGTTGCCAAAGACATCAATTGTCCGAATTTCAAAAATGATCTTTTCCCGCTTGGCCGCGGTGAACAAGCGCGTGTTGGTAAAAGGCGTCGGTACCTCATGCCAAACTTCAGTCGGCAACGCCAATGGCTGCGCATAGTCGCCCGTCAACGTCGTGCTGATATAATCATCCGCAAAGCTTTGGTCGATGTCGCCGTCGGCAAAATAAACCCACAAATCCCAGGAGCGCACCTGCACCGGAAATTGTACTTGCACTCTTGCCGGCTCGCCGATATCCACCAGCGGCGGCATCGCTGCAATCAACGGTGTTGGAATTCCCGTGGGCCGGGTAATGTAATAGACCGTCGCCGTCGCGGCATTATTGCCGAGCAGCGTTTGGTCTTCATCGCCGGCTTCCACTTCGACTTTGTTGACCAGCGGATGGATGCCGGTCGGCAAATTGGGCGCGACCGTTGCTTTGAATTTGAAGCTCAGACTTTGCTTCGGTCCCAAACTGGGGAAAGTCCATTGCAGCGGCCGGGCATTGGCGCTCTCCGGCGCGATTTCAAAGTCTTGCGCCTGCACCACTTCATCGGGAAGAAAATCCCGCAACTTCACGTTGCGCGCGGTGATCACGCTTTCATTTTTAACCGTGATCATGTAGGTGTAAACACGGTTACGCCGTACAATCGGAAACGTTTGATTGCCGACCGTCGCAGACGAATCGGTTTGCGGCGTTTGCGCCACCGCTGCATCTATCGGCGGCAGCGGCGAGAAGAGCGTGAGAACCGTGTCCGTCGCGGCGTTGTTGGCTTCCAGCGTGTCGTTGAAGGCGAAAAGATCGACCCGGCTCACGAGCTGCTCCAAAGCGGGGGGCGCTTCTCGAGCAAGATTGACGGAAACCTCGATTGCTTCAACACCGCCGGCATCGAGGCGGCTGATTTCCCAAACGAGCGAGCTTGCATCCGGCTGTGTGGTTGGGCTTGTCGCATTCACAAAGCGCACAGAGTCCGGCAACTTCTGCGTGAGGCGAACGTTCTCCGCGCGCTCCGGGCCCAAATTGCGGACTTGGATCGAATAGCTGAATGCGTCGCCCGGGGCCACGGCATTAAAAATTTTGTTGTTGGCGAGCATTTGAATTTCCGTGATCGAAGCCATGCTCACTGCCAGATCGGTGGCGCGCAGCCGTGGCGTGCCGGGAACGAAATATTGTCCCTGGCCGCGTCCTCCATCGCCGTGACGGTCAACGGTGACATCGATCATGCGCCAGGTGCCGTTGTAATTCGGATCAGGTGAAGTATGCGCCATCACGTAGAAATTTTGAATCCAACCCAACAACCGTTGATAAATGTCGGTGAACTCCGCAGCCCGGCGCGCTTGGAAAAACAGGCCGCCGGTTTCTGCGGCAATTTGCCCGAGGATGTCGACACTTGCTCCCGTGCCCAAGGCGATGGTGTGAATCGGAATGTTGTAGGCGCGGGCGCTGTCGATGATGGCCTCCGGAGTGGCGCCGCCGCGGTTATCCATGCCGTCGGTGTAGAGAATGATCGCGCGCCGGTTGGTTTCGCTCTTGGTTTCTTGAATCGCCTGCATGAGCGAGATGTAGATGGCAGTGCCAGGGCAGATCTGCGCCGCCATCACGCTTGCCATGAGCGGAGCTTTGTCGTTGGTGAATTTATGCAATTCAGTGATGCCGCGGCAAAACTGAATGAGACCGGCGCGATCAACCGGCCGAAGCTGCTGGAGAAAAGTGAGAACGCCTATCTTGGCGTCATTCAACTCATTTGCAATGCTGCTGCTTATGTCCATGACGAGCATGGTGCTCGTCGGGAGCTGCGCGCCTCGGCGCACTTCGGTGAATAACGGCGCCGGCGTTTGATTATAAAGATCGGGGTTGAGCGGAAAGGAAGGGTTGTCGCGGTGATACTCTGAAATTTGCTGCCAGATTTGGGAGATGGGTTGGCCGTTTTCGGCGAGGTCTTGCGGGCCAAGCCAACGGGCGGTGTCTGCAAGTCCGGCCACGGGGAATCCGTTCTGGTCGGTGATCGAAATCGTCGTGAGAATCGGATGGGGAAAAAAGCCGGTCAAGCCGCGCAACGAATATTCGCCGCCGATGGCAATGTTATTCACCCGCACCGTTAGCGGCGCCTGGGTTATCTTGGCGCGGGCTTTGGTTTGGGCTGGCGCTTGAGAAGTCGCCAGCATGAGCAGAAAACAAAACGACAAGGCGCAATGCGCGCGGGCGCGGGGCCAAAACTTCATGGAGCATGGCGTCATGGCAAAAGCTCGCAATGGTTTTAGGGAGATTGAGTGATCGCAAGACGTTGTTAAAGCCGTGTAACAACTGTGAGAGTCTAATAAATTATTTTGCCAAAAGCAAGAAATATTTCTTAATGAAATACAATCGGCGCGGCCAAAAGTTGGCGGGGTTGCAACGGATGGCGTTGCCGGAAAATCATCTTTGTCTTTTTTATTCCACAAAAAGTTCTTGCTTTTTTTCCAACACCTTGCCTAATTTCTTTATAGCAACATTTTAGATTCACGACCGGCAAATTATCGCGATGGAGAAATTCCACATGAATCCAAAGCAAGCCTCCTTTATTATCACCGCCTTGCTCGTTGCCTTGCTGCCCTCCTCCGGATTTTCGCAAGGCTTCGGCAAGAATAAAATCCAATACCGGCACCACCGCTGGCAATACATTCAATCCAAGCACTACGACATTTATTTTTACGGCGACGGCTTGGCCGCGGCGAAATTTACCGCGGCGGTCGCGGAGTCATCCTACCAACAAATCAGCCGGCTGCTCGATTTTAAAATGCAGGCGCGCACGCCCATTCTGGTTTACAACTCGCACAACGATTTTGAAGAAACCAACGTCACCCCGGGGATTCAGGAAGAATCGGTCGGCGGGTTCACTGAATTTTTAAAAAATCGCGTCGTGCTGCCTTACGAAGGCTCGGCCGAGCAATTTCGCCACGTCATTCATCACGAGCTGGTGCACGCGATGCACTTGCAATTTTTTTACGGCACCGGCGCCGGCTCGACGCTGCGGGGCCTGGCTGGCTTTTCCTGGCCGCTGTGGTATGGCGAAGGGCACGCCGAATATTTCTCGCTGCACTGGGACAGCGAGTCCGACAACTTCATTCGCGACGCCGTGGTTTCCGGCTATCTGCCGCCGATTCCACAGCTCAACGCGTTTCTCGCCTACAAGGGCGGACAGGCGCTGTTGTATTGGATCGAGAATCGCTACGGCGTGGAAAAAGTCACCCAATTCAACCACGCGATGCGCCGGATGAAAAATCCCGAGCGCGCCATCAAAGACGTCTTCGGCACGTCGATGGAGAATTTCAGCGAGGCGTGGCATCACGGCATGCGCGAAGAGTATTGGCCGGAGATCGCCCGGCGCACCGCCCCGGCGGATCTCGCGACGCCGATCACCGACCACGTGAAGAGCAGCGATTTTATCAACAACAGCCCGGCGCTGAGCCCGAGCGGCGACCGCCTGGTTTATCTCAGCGACAAAGCCGGCAAGTTCGACATCTACCTGGCCTCGACGATCGCCAGCGGCAAGCCGCGGCGCCTCATCGGCGGGCAAAAGCACAGTGGTTTGGAAGAATTGAAATGGCTGCGTCCCGGCATCAGTTGGTCGCCCGACGGCAGGCAGATCGCTTTTGCCGCCAAAGCCGGCGCGCGCGATGCCATACATATCGTCGACGTTGAGAAGAGCAAAATCATTCGCACGTACAAACCGAAATTGGATGGACTGTGGTCGCCCGCGTGGTCGCCGGATGGCACAACCATCGCCTTTATGGGCATGCAAGCCGGCCGCAGTGATATTTTTCTTTTACATTTGCAAGACGGCACGATCACGCCGGTTACCAACGATGCGTTCAGCGATCTCGATCCGGCTTGGTCGCCCGACGGCAAGTGGATCGCCTTCGTTTCCGACCGCGGCGCTTTTTCGCAACCGGTGGATGACGTCCTGCCGCTCGCGGATTATGCCAACACCGATATTTTTCTCATCCGCCCGGACGGCACTGAATTGCAGCAGTTGACCACGAGTCCGTATGCAGAAAAGTCACCAACATTTTTTCATAACGCGGATTCGCTGCTGTTCATCTCGGATCGCAACGGCATCGACAACGTTTACCTGTATGATCTGCCGCGGCGCGCCGAAAAACTGCTGACGAATTTATTGACCGGCGCCAACCAGCTTGCCGCCTCGGCGGGCGGCGACCGTGTGGCGTTCACGGCGTTTTATCGCGGCGGCTACGATGTTTATTTATGGAAGTCGCCTTTCGCGCACGCCGATTCTTTGCTGACGCTGCCACTCACGCCGTTCCGTGAGCGCGAGCAAAAGCCGGGAGAGGCGTTTTCGCTCGCCGGCCCGATACCGAGCGGAGCAACGGCCTCCTTCACCGACCGCAACAACCGGCCTTATAAGAATTTTGTTTTTGATGAGGATTTCCGTTCCGGCAAAGCGAATTGGGCTGCCGATGGCGCCGCCCAAGTCGCGTTGCCGCCGGAGAAGCGGTTATCGCCGGATGGCTCTTTTAAAATTCGCCCCTATCGCCACAAGTTCAGCATTGATTACGCCGGCGGCGCCGGCGGCTATGACCCGTTCTTCGGCGTGCAAGGTTATACCCAGCTTTATCTCAGCGATTTGGCGGGCAACCAGCAAATCGGCCTCGGCCTCAATGTCATTCACAGCCTGGAGAACAGCGACCTGCTTCTCGGATGGAGCAATATCGCTTCCAGGCTGGATTATGGTGTGACGCTTTTTCATGTGGTAAATTTTTTTCAGACGCAATTCGGCTTGGAGCGGTTTCGCAATCTCGGCGTCAATATGGCATTTTCTTATCCGCTCTCGCGTTTCAAGCGCGTCGAGCTGAATGTCAGCCTGACGCAGCTTCGCGACGACAACCTGTTCTTTATCGACCTCCCGACGATCGTGACCAATGCGCTGCCGATCACACTGGCTTATGTGTCCGACAACACGCTTTTTCGTTTCTTCGGCCCGTTTACCGGCACGCGCTATCGCGCCAGCGTGATTGCGGCGCCGAGCATCGGGAGCAAATCGCGCGCATTTCAAGCCGGCCTGGTGGATTTTCGGCATTACTTCGGCATCACGCGCGACATCGGGTTCGCCTGGCGCGTCAGCGGCGGCGCAAGCGGCGGCAGAAATCCCATGCGCTTTCTGCTCGGCGGCTTGGACAATTGGCTCGACCGCGACTTTGCCCGCAACCTGGAGTTGGAGGATATTACGGATTTTTATTTCAGCAATTTTGTCACCCCGCTGCGCGGCGCGGATTATTACGAGCAAATCGGCACGCGCTATTTTCTCATGAACCTCGAGCTGCGCTTTCCGCTGGTGGATTATTTCATCACCCGCTTTCCCTTGCCGCTCGGCTTCGCCGGCATTCGCGGCGCCGGCTTTTTGGACGTCGGCTCGGCCTGGAACTCCGACAAGCGCTTTCGCGCCACCCAAAAGAACGAGAAGGGACAAACCGTGCTGCGCGATGTTATCGCCGGCTACGGCTGGGGCTTTCGCGCCAATCTCGGCATTTTTCTGCTGCGCATGGACGCGGTCTGGAGAACCAACCTGGCGCACAGCCAGCCGCCGGAGTATCTCTTTTCGTTCGGGACGGACTTCTGATGCTCAACAAGAAACGATTGACCAACGGATGAAGGCGGCCAACGGATTTTGATTTTTATTAATATTATTGCAAAACAAGTCAATAGTAAATTATTTCATCCGTTGGCAGCTTCTATCCGTTGGTTATGTTTTTCGGTTTCTTGACAAAGTTTTGATTTGACAAGTAATTGGTGGAAAAATGATTAAAAACCTTTTGAAACGATTTCCCATTATATGCTTTGGGATTTTGTTTTTGCTTGTCGTGCTTCCCGGCTGCGGCAGATCGATCCGCAACGGCGACCGGCAAAGCCGGTTTGGCTTCGGGCCGAATGTGAGCGCGCGATTCATCAATTTACCTTCGGCAGAAAAGGGGCACGGGACGATTGTTTTCGTCGCCGAGGTGCGTTATGCCGATATGCAATTCATCAAAACCAATGAGGGCTATAGCGCCGAAGTGGAGCTCGCGTTCTCATTGCAAGAAAAAGCGCATCCCGAAAAAGTGCATTTGGTAGATCGGCAACGGAAAATCGATCTGAGAGATTTCGCGGAAACCGTCGAGCGGGATAAAGTCCTGCGCGTGGTGGAGCAAATGGTCGTACCGGCGGGTGAATATGCGGCGAGCGTAATCGGAAGCGATCGTTACGCGAAGAGCCGGAATGTCGTCTCGCAACCGCTGCCGGTGAATGATTTGCGTTCAGGTCTTCACCTCGTGCAGCCGATTTTGGTGTGGGACTCTTTGACGGCGTTTCAGCCGGAGGCGATGATCCCGCTTCGGCAGCGCCGCTTCACCAAGAATTTTTACGCTTTGTTGGTGATCGGCGGCTTGCAAGCGGGCCGCGAGATGGCGCTAAAATATGAATTGCAAGACAATGAGGGCAAGCGCCTGTTCGATCGTTCTCTCCGATTATTCGCGCCGGAACCGATTGCCTACGCCTCGGTGCCAATACCTTTTGCCAAGCTTAGCATTGGCACCACGATGCTGAAGGTTGCCGTCGAGCAGAACGGCGCCAAAACCGAAGCCTCGCTGCCGATTTATGCCAACGTCGGCTTTAGTCCGAAGCACGGACAAAGCCTCACGGCCTTGATCGACCCGATGCGATATATCATGGATGGAAAAGATTGGCAGGCCTTGAAAGAGGCCGGGCCGGAGGAACGGTTGAAAATCTTCAAAGACTTTTGGGATGCACGCCAGCCGCTGAAGGGTGAACCGTTGAACGATGAAGAAGAAAATCCTTTGCTTGCCGAATTTTTTTTGCGCGTGGAAGAAGCCAATTGGCGCTTTCACTGGGGCGGCCAGGAAGGTTGGCGAACCGACCGCGGCCGCATTTTTATCATCTATGGCGAACCCGATAACATTCAACGCCAGCAAAACCAGTATGGCCAAAATACATTCGAAATTTGGACATACAGCGAGTTGGGACGGCGGTTCGTTTTTCAAGAATATAATAATGACGGTGATTTCCGGCTGGTGTCAGGCGGGTGAGCTTCGACTTGACCATGTAAGGAAGACACCGCCGCCATGCCCGAAACCATCGAACGGCTCGTGGCCAAAGCGCCTCCTGCAGCGCCTTAAACGAATATAGCCACGCTCTCGAGCTTGACGTATCCAAACTTTTGTGCTGGTTCCGCAGTCTATATGATAAAGCATGTTTTTTATAAAACTTTTTCCGTGTGCGTTCTTGATCCGTGTGTAATCAAAACTTACACTGTTTGCAAAAAGTTTTATGGCTCAAAATTTTAGAGTATTGTTTTAATTTTAACCAGATACACAAGGAGTAAAACGATGTTCAAAAGCAATAAACGCTCGCTGCTTATTGCGGCGATGCTCATCATCGGATTTTTTAGTGGCCTCATTTTCGCGGCGCATTGGGAATTTACGCCCGCGAGCATGAGCCAGGACAAAACCAAGGCCCAGCCGCCATCGCTCACCGCTGCCCAAGGCCGCGCCTTGCTCCAGCAATTCAGCGCCGCATTCGAGGAGGCCGCTTCCAGAGTCAATCCCTCGGTCGTGCCGATCTTCAGCGAGCAGGTCGTGGAAAACCGCAACCCCTTTAGCATGCGCAACGACCAGTTCCGAGAATTTTTTGGCGACGATTTCTTCCGCCGCTTTTTTGGCAACCCCCAGGGCGGCAATGACGAGCGGCAAAAAATACGCGGCTTGGGATCGGGTGTGATTGTGAGCAAAGACGGCTATATTTTGACGAACAACCACGTGATCAGAGAGGCGGATAAAGTGACGGTCATGGTCAGCGAAAATAAAAAATACACCGCGAAGGTGATCGGCGCCGATCCGCAAACGGATTTGGCCGTCATCAAAATCGCCGCGAGCGATTTGCCGGCGGCGACGTTGGGCAATTCCGACGACGTGCGCATCGGGCAATGGGTTATTGCGGTCGGCAATCCCTTTGAGCTGTTGCACACCGTGACCGCCGGCATCATCAGCGCCAAAGGCCGCTCCTCGGTTGGTCTCGCCGCTTATGAAGATTTTATCCAAACCGACGCCTCGATCAATCCGGGCAACAGCGGCGGCGCGCTGGCCGATCTGGACGGCAACGTCATCGGCATCAACACCGCCATCAGCAGCCCTTCCGGCGGCAACGTCGGCATCGGCTTCGCGATTCCGATCAACATGGCCAAAAAAATTATGGATGAGCTGGTGACCAAAGGCAAAGTCACCCGCGGTTATTTGGCGCTCATGCCGCAGGATGTGGACGAGAACCTGGCAAAGGGTTTGAATCTAAAAACCACCGCTGGCGCACTCGTCGGTGATGTAACCTCGGATGGACCGGCGGACAAAGCCGGCATTCAGCGCGGCGACATTATCACCGGCTTCAACGGCAAAAAAGTGGAAAACAGCAACCAACTGCGCGCCATCGTCGCCGATGCCGAGCCAGGCTCGACCGCCAAGGTAGTTTTGCTCCGCAATGGCCGTGAAATGGCGCTCCCGGTCGTTCTCGGCGAGCGGCCCAAAGAGTTTGCCGATCGCGGCGCCAGCGAGCCGGAAGAGCCGGAAGCGCAAACCGGCGAAAAGCTCGGCCTCTCTCTGCAAACGCTAACGCCGGAGATCGCGCGGCAATTGAGTTATCAAAATGAAGATGGTGTTGTTGTTGGCGGGGTGACGGCAGGCAGTCCGGCCGATGACGCCGGCTTGCGCCGCGGTGATTTGATCAAAGAAGTGAATCGCAGCGAAGTGACCAGCGTGCAACAATTCACGCGCGCCGTTGGCCGTCTGCAAAGCGGCGACAGCGCCGTCTTGCTCGTCCGCCGTGGGCAAAACACGTTTTACGCCGCGATTCAGGTTCCGTAAAACAGGTTTAAAAAATTCCAACGGATAGAAAAACCCAACGGAAAAAGCATTATCAGTTGGGTTTTTCTATCCGTTGGAAAAATGTTTGTTCTTTTGCAAAGAATCAACTTTTAAAGAAACTATCAACTCTCAAGCCAATCCAATCTTTTCGTCAGATGAGGAAGATTGGATCTGAATGCCGGGGAGTTGGCGCAAAGCGCGCTCGGTGGCCTCCACGCGCAGGCGCAAGGTTTTGTTCTGCCGCTCCATCTCCTGCATTCTGATCTCCAGCTTCTTGACCTCCGCGTGCAACTCATCTCTAAGCTCGGCGAACCGCTTATCGACGCTCGCCTCAAACTCATCGAGGCGACGGCGAAAATAAGCCAGCTCGGCGCGCAACCGCAAAACCTCCGGCGTGCTGACCAGCGCAGCCAATCCCTTGATCAAAATTCGGGCAAATTGCTTGAGAAGACGCATCGCGCTCTCCTTGTGAAACATAACGACTAAACAGCCGCGTGTTTTTTTGCGCCGGCTGCATTTTGGAGTTAGAAAAAATGTTAGAATATGCACAACCCGAAACCGAACCACAAAATGTGATTGTTTTTTTTTTGAGCAGTGGTATATTATACTCGTTACGGGTTATTTTGTAACGTCATTGCGAGCGTTTTTCAGCGAAGCAATCCTTTGAAAATCAAGAGATTGCTTCGGCAAAAAGCGCCTCGC
>JAKEEU010000035.1 GCA_022616415.1 Candidatus Zhuqueibacterota bacterium
CTAGATCATTATCTGGTGTTGGCATGACTATTTGGATTAGAGACTGGCGAGCAATTTTTCGAAATAAGTGACATTTGGTAATTTGCAGGAGCTTTTATGAATTTCATAATCGAACTTGAACAAGAAAATGATGGCCGCTGGATTGCGGAAGTGATCGCTTTTTCCGGTGTGCTGGCTTACGGACAGACTCGCGAGGAAGCCATCGCAAAAGTTCAGGCTCTTGCTTTGCGTGTAATTGCAGACCGGCTTGAGTATGGTGAAACCGTACCGAATTGATGAACGTATCCTTATCTAAAAAATCCGCGATAATCAAATGCCTTTTATCCACCTCAAAACTTCCATCCCCGGCCCCAAAAGCCAGTCGCTCATGCAGCGCAGGCAAGCCGCAGTGCCGCGTGGGCCGTACAACAACACTCCGATTTTTGCAGCGAAAGCCGAAGGCGCGCTTGTCACCGATGTCGATGGCAACGTCTTCGTCGATTTCGCCGGCGGCATTGGCGCGATGAATCTCGGCCATGCCAATCCACAAGTGGTGCAAGCCATCAGCGAGCAAGCGCAGAAGTTTACGCACACGTGTTATCACGTCATGGCTTATGAGCCGTACATCGCGCTCGCGGAAAAGCTCAACGAAATCACGCCGGGAAAATTTGCGAAAAAAACCATGCTCGCCAACAGCGGCGCCGAAGCGGTGGAAAATGCGATCAAAATCGCGCGCTATGCCAGCGGTCGCCCGGGCATCATTACTTTCGAACATGCGTTTCACGGCCGCACCATGTTGGCGATGAGCCTCACCGGCAAAGTCAAACCGTACAAGTATGGCTTCGGGCCATTTCTGCCGGAGATTTATCGCATTCCTTATCCATACGAATATCGCTGGCAATCGGCATCGCGTCCGATTGATTGGGAAACCGGGTATGGCCATATTTTTGATGAATTGTTTGCCGGCCACGTTGCGCCGGATAAAGTTGCCGCGCTCATCATGGAGCCGGTGCTCGGTGAAGGCGGCTTCATTGTCGCGCCGCCTGCTGCGGTGCGGACGATGGCAAAAATTTGTCGCGAGCACGGCATCGTCTTCATCGCTGATGAAGTGCAAACCGGTTTCTATCGCACTGGAAAAGCTTTTGCGATCGAATGGTCTGAAGTTGAGCCGGACATGATTATCATGGCGAAATCCATTGCTTCGGGTTTGCCATTGAGCGCCATCACCGGACGCGCTGAATTAATGGACGCGCCACACGAAGGCGGACTTGGCGGCACTTACGGTGGAAATCCGGTCGCCTGCGCTGCGGGTTTGGCAAGTATTGAAGAAATGCAACGCCTCAAACTCGGTGAACGTGCGCTCAATATTGGGGAATATGTCCACCAGCGTTTTTCTGCCATCGCGGCTAAAAGCCCGAAAGTTGGCGAGGCGCGTGGCGTCGGCGCGATGCGTGCATTAGAAATTGTGAAAGATAAGATCTCAAAAATGCCTGACAAAGAGTCGGCGCAAAAGATTCAACAGCTTTGTTATCAAAAGGGGCTGTTGACGCTCACCGCCGGAACTTACTCCAATATCATCCGCACGCTTATGCCGTTGGTTATTTCGTCAGAGCAACTGGCAGAAGGCATCGAGGTGTTGGAAAATGCCATTTTGTCCCTTGCGGATTAACTTTTCTTTTGCTATATTGGAAATGTGCAGATTAAGGCGTCCCCAAGGGCCGTAGCGTAGCCTATATGGGCGTAGCCAAACCAGAAAGGACCGCGACTATGAAGCACAGACTCCAAAACCCCTATGCGATAACCAGCGTGCAGAGCCTGCTGAACTCGGAAGGCCAGCCCATAGGCACGTGGTTGTTGCAATCCGTCACTGCAATTCTCTTCCGCATTTTCTACGACGAGAAGCTCTTCTATCGTACCATCTTGCGTTTTGGCTGAGTCCCTCCGGCGCCGAAAATTCATTCCTAAAATTTCTCACAGCGCCTATGTGGAAACGCGGCATTTTTGCCATTTCTGCAAAGGCTAAAGGCTGTAGTGTCTTCCGCCTTTCCTGCTCGTGAGATCGATTTGCAGAAATGATTCGGCTTCCTCTTCACATCTCTGTTCGTGCCATTGATTTCATCTGCCAATGGAATTCAAGTCATTGCCTCAGGCCTTGGCATCGCCAGGTTTGGGAATTTCCTTCTTTTCTCTAAACCAGGCGAATCGATAGCACAAGGGGATTTTATTCTGAAAAACTTTTTCATTGACACTTCAACCAGGGAGAGACAGCCATGTTGAACGCAACGATTCAGCCAAAAACGCCGCAAAGTCCGAAGAACGGCGTGCATGTATTTCCGCCGCTATTTGATCCAATTAAAAAAATCGATCTAAAAATCCCGACGCCGCAGTTGCCGGTACCAGAGCCGGCTCAGGAAAAGAGACTTCCTTATCAAGACGTTCTCAAAGAATGCCGCAAGTGGCTCGACATTATTTCCGGAACGATTACCGACGAAATGCGCCATCGCCAGATGATTGAAGAGACGTTGGATAATTATCTCACGTATGTCAACAAAGGTTGGGCCGACATCCGCAAATCGGTGAATCAAGCTGGTGAGTACGCTTGTCTCGAATGGATCGGCCAAGCCTCGAAGTTTTGCGACACACTTGGCCGCGAGTATATCGATTGCCTCGGCGGTTATGGTTTATACAGCGCCGGCATTCGCCATCCGAAAATTGTCAACGCTGTTGCGGCGCAATTGCAGCGCAATCCGCTATCGAGCCAGGAGCTGCTCGATCCGCTGCGCGGCGCGCTCTCGAAAGTGCTGGCGGAAATCACGCCGGGCAATTTGCAGTACAGTTTTCTGATCAACAACGGCACCGATGCAGTGGAAGGCGCGATGAAACTGGCGCGCGCCTACACGAAACGGCACGGCTTTGTCAGCTCGCTCGGCGCGTTTCACGGCAAGTCGCTCGGTTCGTTGAGCTTGATGGGAAAATTGCGCTATCGCAAAGCCTTCGAGCCGTTGCTTCCCGACGTGAGCTTTGTCGAATTTGGCGATGCCGAAGAATTGGAGTTTGAATTGCACAAAGCCGAGCGCATCGGTTGGCAACTCGCCGCCGTCGTGCTCGAACCGATCCAAGGCGAGGCTGGCGCGATTGTGCCGCCGGATGATTATTGGCCGCGAGTGCGCGAAGTCTGCACTAAATACGGCGTGCTGCTCGTTGCGGACGAAGTGCAAACCGGACTCGGCCGCACCGGCAAAATGTTCGGCGTCGAGCATTGGAATGTCGTGCCGGACATTATGTGCCTCGGCAAAGCGCTCGGCGGCGGGGTGATGCCGCTTGCTGCATTCGTCTCCTCGCCGGAAATCTGGTCGGTGTTTGAAAAAGATCCGCAGGTGCATTCTTCAACCACCGGCGGCAATCCACTTGCTTGCGCCGCCGGTATCGCCGCCATTCAGGTTACGATTGAAGAAGATTTGCCAGGCCAAGCCGCGCGGAAAGGCGAATACATGTTGGCTGCCATGCGCAATATGCAACGCCGTTATGGAGACATTATCGCCGAAGTGCGCGGCAAAGGCCTGCTCATCGGCATGCAATTTAAAAGCGCCGAGCTTGGCTGGGAAGTCGTCTCGCGCCTGTTCCAAAAAGGTGTGCTCGTCGCCGGCACCATGAGCAACTCCGAAACCGTGCGCTTCGAGCCGGCGTTGAATATTCCCAATGAATTGCTGTATGAAATTTTAAATCGGCTCGAAGATACGTTACGAGAGGTGAAAACTTCGCAAAGGACACAAAGTTTACCCAACGGATAAAAAAACGACCAACGGATGCTTCGTCCGTTGGCAGCTTTTATCCGTTGGTGAAAAAAATTTTCATAATTTTATTATTTTGGCTCTTTAATCGTAAAGGAACAAAATCATGATCTGGCCGGAACAAATTCTTGCAACCTACAAACAGCGCACGTCCAAATCTTATGAATTGCACCAGCGCGCCAGCGATCTGCTGCCGCTTGGCGTTACCAGCAATTTTCGCTACTACGAGCCATATCCGGTGTTCATCCAGCGCGCGGGAGGCAGCCGCATGCGGGACGTGGATGGCAACGAGTACATTGATTTTTCCATGAATTTCGGCTGCCAGCTCGTGGGCCACGCCAATCCGCAGATTCTTGAAGCGATTCGGGCGCAGGCGGAAGATGGCACACTTTACTGCGCGCCAAACGAAATCGAAACGAAAGTCGCCGCGGAAATCTGCAAACGCTTTCGGGTGGAAATGGTGCGATTCACCAATTCCGGAACGGAATCCACTTCGCACGTTTTGCGGCTGGCGCGGCATTACACGAAGCGCGAAAAAATTATCAAATTCGAAGGCGCGTTTCACGGCGTGCAGGATGCACTGCTGGTGAGCACCAAGCCCAAGCTGGCACAGATCGGCGAGGAAATGCACCCTAACCAAATTCCGTCATCGTTCGGCATTCCGCCGGCGGTTTGGCAAAATACGCTCATCGCCAGCTTCAACAACATCGAATCGGTGAAGGTTCGTTTTCGCGAAAATCCGCAACAGATTGCGGCGGTAATCATCGAGCCGGTGATGTGTAACGCCGGCATCATCACGCCGGAACCGGGCTTTTTGCAGGCGTTAAAAGATGTTTGCGAGGAGAACGGCGCGCTGCTGATTTACGACGAGGTGAAGACGGGATTAAAAATTGCGCCTGGCGGCGCGTGTGAATATTACGGCGTGCAGCCCCATCTCATTTGCCTCGCCAAAGCCATCGGCGGCGGTTTGCCGCTCGGCGCTTTTGCGGGAACTCGCGAGGTGATGCAGCACGTCGGCGATGCTGGATTTTATCATGCCGGTACGTATAATGGAAATCCCCTTTCGCTCACGGCGGGCCTCATTACGCTGCGCGATATTCTCACGCCGGAAGTTTATCCGCGCCTGTACGCCATGAGCAAAAAATTGACAGATGGTTACAACGCGATTATCGCCGCCACCAAGTTACCGGCACATGCTGTTCACATCGGCGCGCTTGGCATGATCCACCTGCTGCCTCGTCCGCTGAGGAACTATCGCGATTGGCTGCAAATCAACCGCGAGCAATGGAAGGCGTATTGGTTCAGCATGCTCAATCGCGGCATCATCGCGCACCCACCAGGGCATGAGGAGCAATGGACGATTTCAGTGGCGCACACGGAAAAAGATATTGAGGCGCATTTGGCGGCGTTTGAGGAGGTGGCGGCAGAAATGGCGAAATTCATGAAGCAATAAAAGTGACATTCAATGGCTTGCATTTTGAATGCAAATTTCATATCTTTGATTGTTAAATCATCAAAGTCTACCTACAATCGCTCAAGGAAACCATCATGTCTCAGAATCATAAGGCGCTTGAAAGCGTTGTTGAAAAATTGATTCAAGAGCACTTCGATCTGGACGAAAGCCTGGAAAAAGTGATCTGGATCAATCCCGACATCGCGCCGGAAATCCGTTTGATCCAAATCACTGCCGACACGCTTCCCACGGGAGATGTTCTGTCGTTTTATTTTCCACCATCGAAGGAAATTCCCTACCCTATGCTCATTGCACAAGTTACACCGGAAGAATGGCAAAAGGTTTTGCAGGACGAAATCCCCTTGCCCGAGGCGTGGAGTTTGGAGAACCACAAAGAATACTCTCGCGAGATGGTGACCGTATGACGGATAGGCGGGACTGGCAAAGAGCATTCCTGAAACAGGCTCGTATTGATTGGGAGGCCTATCAAAGAGCACGTCAAACACAATGGCCGGACTGTCTCCAGTTGCATTTCTTGCAAAAGGCTACCGAGAAACTGGGCAAAGCACTTTTGTTCGCCGGCCATTCGAAATTAGAACGCCTTACTCGCAGTCATGCTGCCTTTGTAAAATTTATATACTTTTCCGCTGATAAAGTCACTTCAAACCTCGCATGGCGTCAAGCTACTCAAGGATATCGAAAACTGTATCACAGAGTTTGAGAAACTTTTCTTGAGTTAATTTTTCGCGAGCATTTGGAAACCCAATAATCCAACGATCCATTACTCCATCAATCCAACACTCCATTGCCTCACTATAAGATACCGAGGTCGTATGAAAATCCTTGCCATTGGCGGCTGCGGCGCGATGGGCAAAGCCACGACGCGCGCGCTCATCGAGATGCCGGTTTTTGACGAGATCATTATCGGTGACATCAATCTTGAGGCCGCACAAGCTTGGGCGCAGAAATTGGGCGACAAGCGTGTGCGCGCTTTGCGGGTTGATGTAACGGATGCCGCTTCACTCTGCGCTGCCACGAGAGGCGTCGATATTGTCGCCAATCTCACGCTTTATGAATTCAATTTGCCCATCATGCAAGCCTGCTTGGAGAATCGGTGCCACTATCTCGATCTCGGCGGCTTGTATCATGTCACTAAAAAGCAATTGGCTTTGCATGAAGAATTCAAGGCAACTCATCGGCTGGCGCTTTTGGGAATGGGCGCTTCACCAGGCATGACCAACATCGCGGCGGCGATGGGCGTGAAACAACTCGATCAAGTCACTGACATCCACATTCGCACCGGCACCAAAGGCGGCGGCAAGGGGTTTGGCTATTCCGCCAAAACCGTGCTCGATGAGTGTACGATGAATGCGTTTGTGTTCGAGAATGGCGCAATGCAAGAAGTGCCGCCACTCTCCGGCCGCGAGCACTACACGTTGCCTGATCCGGTTGGCGAGGTCGAAGGGTTTTATTCGATTCATTCGGAATTGGCGACTCTCCCGTATCAATATCCTGGCATCCAAAATGTCAGCTTCGGTGTCGCCTTCTCGCCACGGCTCGTCAACATGGTGGAAACACTGATTGATTTGCAGCTCACGAGCCTCGACAAATTTTCTTACAAGAATATCGAAATCGCCCCGCGAGAGTTTCTCGATGCGCATCTCATGCGGCTGCCGAAGCCAGAAGAGTTGAGTGAGTTCAAGGCGTTTCGCGTGGAAGTGGGAGGGATTAAAGACGTAAAACGTAAAACGTTATCTTACGAAATTCTCGTGCCATCAAAAGAAGAATGGGGGATTAAAGCTGGGGCATATTGGACGGGCGTGCCGGCGGCTGTGGCGGCGGAATTGATGGCGAAAAGGAAATATCTTGCGGTTGGGGCGTTGGCACCGGAGGCGGCGTTTGAGCCGGAAAGCATGCTCACAAGATTGATGGATTATGATTTACGAATGAAAGCCATGGCGCAGCAAAACTCAGAAAAAAATTCCTAATCGGGAAGCGCTGTTTAAGCCCCGCCTGTGATTGAAATCGCAGGCCGCGCCCGTAAGGCTCAAAACCGATCCGCATGCGGATCTAAATGTGGCTTGGCTTTTCGCTTCGCAAATTTTCCAAAGGATGGAGTGAAATGGAAATCTTACGGAACTATCCCGGCCTAACCCACGAAGATATTCAAGCGTGCTTGAGTTATGCCAGCGAAATGCTGCGAGCCGAGCGGGTATATCCATTTGAGCTATTAGCAGCGTGAATAATGCGTCTATTGGCGAATGAAAACTTTCCAGGTGATGCTGTAACCGCAATTCAAAACGAAAAAACAAGCGTTTTTTAAAAATTTTCCCTGCAAAATGCAACTTTACTGTATATATTGCGTATGTACAGTAGTGACAGAAAAACAAAACGAACGAGGCGCACAATGCTGCTCAATTTAACCGATTTATCCGCCGAGCCGTTGCACAGCCAGATTTCGCGGCAGGTGCTGGAGAAAATTTTGAACGGCGATCTCTCGGACGGCGCCGAGCTGATGCCGGCGCGCACGGTGGCGAGAGAACAGCACGTGAGCGTGAATTGCGTCGAGCGCGCTTACGAGGAGCTGGTGCGGGATGGCCTGGTCATCTCCAAAAATGGCCAGGGATTTTTTGTGGCGCCGCTCACGCCGGAGCAGAAACAGGCCATCGCGCGGCATCGGCTGCTCGGCGCCAAGTCGTCGCTGAATGTGCTCGAGGCTTTTTCCCAGCAGCTCATTGCGGTGTTCGATCCGCAGAAACTCTGCACCATTTTCGCTGAGAAACTCCAAAGCCATTTACAGACCAAACAGGTAGGCTTCGTTTTTCGCGATGACCGCAGCGGCGACTATGCGCTCCTGCCGTCCGAGAAATTCCCCGATAAGCTCAAAATCGACCGCCACGACGAGCTGCTGCATAAGCTGCAGCAAGCGAAACATCCCATCGTGATCACCGTGGACAACGCCTGGGCAAAAAGGAGCCAGCTTTATCGCGAGCTGTTGCGACGCGAAACGCTGATGGCATTTCCACTCCTGGAAGCCAACAAGCTGCTGGGGCTGATCGCGCTGTGCGGAAAAATTTCCGGCGCGGGTTATTCGGTGGAAGACCAAAGATTGATCATGGTGCTGGCCAACCAATTCGTCACCGCGCTCACCACCGCGCGCTTTTATGTCGAGGCCGTGCAAATGCGCCAAATGGAAGAAGAGTTGCTCATGGCGCAGCAAATTCAAGCCGGCCTGTTGCCCAAAGTGCTGCCCAACAACGAGCACTTGCAGTTGGCGGCTTATTCCGAGCCGTCGCGCACCGTCGGCGGCGACTTCTATGATTATCTCCCCATCGAAGAGCATCGTTGCGGTTTGGTGATCGCCGATGCCAGCGGCAAAGGCATGCCGGCGGCGATGTTAATCTCGCAGCTTCAAGCCATTTTGAAAAACGAGGCCGGCAATGGCCAATCCCTTCAGCAGACGATGCGCAATATGAATCAGCATGTCAAGCGCTACACCTCAACCAAAAATTTTGCCACGCTGTTTTATGGCGTGTTCGACCAGCGCACCGGCCTCATCGAGTTCGCCAATGCCGGCCACAATTATCCGATACTCGTGCGGCAGAACGGCGCCGTCGAGCTGCTGAAAACCACCGGCCCCGCGCTCGGCCTGCATCCGGATTGGAATTATGCCACCGCGAAGATAAAAATTGGCGCCGGCGACGCGCTCTTGCTCTACACTGATGGGGTGAACGAAACAATGAATCGCGTCGAAGAACAATATGGCGAGGAAAGATTGCAGGAGGTGCTCATCCAAAATCGCGCGCACAGCGCCGAGGAAATTTTGCAGGCGCTTATCGAAGATCTGAATACGTTCCATAAGTCTGAGGCGTTGCAGGATGATCGCACGATTATGGTCTTAAAAATGAAAATTTGAAATCGGAATGCTGCTTAATTTAACCGACCTTTCCTCCGAGCCGCTGCAGAGCCAGATCGTGCGGCAAATTCGCGCGAAAATTTTGACCGGCGAGCTCGAGGCCGGCGCCGATTTGCCGTCGATCAGAGAATTGGCGCGCGGCCAACGGGTGAGCGTGATCACCGTGCAGCGCGCCTACGAAGCGCTCATGCGCGAAGGGTTGATTCATTCCCGCCGCGGCAAGGGATTCTTCGTTTCGGAGCTGCCGGACAATGAGAAGCGCAGCATGGCCAAGCAACGCTTGCGCGAAAATCTTCAACCGATCGTTATGGCCGCGTCGGATGAAGGCTTGTCCAAAAGAGATATTTTAGAGGCCATTGATTTTATTCTGAAACAGAACGGAAAGAAAAGTTAATTTAGCCTTGTGAGTCAATTTGGTGGAGAAAATTAAATTTAAAAAACCATTAATGACAAAATGATAAGGTGACAAAATAATTGTTTTAAAAAGTATTGGCTCATTTTGTCTCTAAATTATTTTGTCTAATGCTTTTCATCCGTTTCTATCCTAAATATGCTGTGGAACTGAATATCAATAAACGAGGCGCACAACGATGCCAAACGCATTCGAGTTTAGAAACGTCGTCAAAACTTATCCCGAATTCCAACTCGGCCCGCTCAACCTCGATTTGGAGCCCGGCACCGTGCTCGGATACGTTGGGCCGAACGGTTCCGGCAAATCGACCACCATGCATTGCCTCGTTGGCCTTGTCAAGGCAGACAGCGGGGAGATGCAAGTTTTCGGGCACCGGAATGATCCCAACAAACCGGTATGGAAGCTGGACACCGGTTATGTCGGTGACGTGCATGTCTTTTACGAAAACTGGTCGGGCGAGAAAAATCTCAAATTCCTTTCGCAGTTTTATCCGAATTGGTCGGACCGGCTGGTTGCCGATCTGGCAAAGCGCTTCAATTTACCGTTGAACAAGAAAGCCAAAGAGCTTTCCGGCGGCAATCGCGTCAAGCTGTCTTTGGTTGCGGCGTTGGCGCATTCTCCCAAGCTGTTGCTTCTCGACGAGCCTACTTCCGGTTTGGATCCGGTGGTACGAACGGAAGTGCTCGACGTGCTCTTCGAAGAGTTGGAAGATGGCGAGCGCGCCATTTTTTATTCCACCCATATCTTGTCCGACATCAGCCGGCTCGCCGACGAGTTGGCATTTTTGGATAACGGCCAGGTCAAGCTGAGAAAGGCGAAGGATGATCTGACCGACCAGTGGCGCAAAATTTCGTTTCGACTGCATCGGAATGACTTCACGCTAAAGGCGATTGTGAGCCACAAATACGAAGGCAAAGACCATCAAGTCATCAGCTTCAATTCTGAATTCACGCTGCGGCAGCTCGGCGAGCTTGGCGCAGAAAATGTGCAGGAAAATCGCATGAGCATTGATGAAATCGCCGTGCAGATTCTCAAAGGCGTTGAACATGTGGAAAATATTTAATGCAGAAATTCGGTATCACAAGCTTGTCTTGACAATTGCCTATACGATGAGTGTGCAGTTTGTGATCGCGGCAACGTTATCGGGTATGACGAAAAGCATGGACTCGCCGCAATTGTCAAGTTTCTCAGTAGGAATACTTTAACTTGCATGAGACGAAAAATGTGGCGAATCATCAAGGCTGAGTTGAGCTATAATCGTATATATCTCCTGTCGGCTTACGTTGCAACCATCGGAATGTGGTTTGCTTATGTTTTTGATCCCACTGGCATGTTTCAAATATTCGGTGTGCCAGCTTTTTTTCTGATGCCGGCGCTTTATCATTTTGGCATTAAAGAACGTCGCGAGCGATTTCTTGCGTTGCTGCCGGTGCCGGTTCGGCATCGCGGCCTTGCCTTGTGGCTGCCATTCGCCGTTCTCTTTCACGCCGGCGTTCTTTCGGCGTGGACGACGCAATTGCTTCGAGCGCCTGATGAATTGGCCAACGAGTTTATTACTTTGAGTGGCGTACTCACACTCAATGGTATCACCATTTGTATCGTATTCATCGTCGGAATTCGTTTCGGCCTCGATTACAACAAAAGAGCGCACCGGTGGATCGCCAATATCGTGTTGTGGATCGTTATTTTAAGTGGGGTGCTGCTTTTCTTTTCATTCAAAATTAGCTTCCAGCGGCATCCGGAATTCCATGTCCTCATTCGCGATTTTCTCTTTCACTCACCGGCGGTTGCCGTGATCGCCAATCTGGTTTGCGCCGGCTTAATGTATCTAAGCATGGTCATTTATGCCGGCCGCAGGTCTTATCTGGCGTGAATTTGATCGAGTGGGGAAGATCTTATAAAATCCTGCTGATTTTAACCAGCCGTTGCTTGCCCGCCAACTTTTCCACGCTCACTTCCACGTCCAAAAATTTTCGGATAATCGCGATATTGGTTTCGGCGTGTCGTGTCAATGGCTGGGTGACAAAGGCGCCCTCGCCGGCGCAGGCGAAGGGAAGCAAAAGTTGATCGGCGAGATGCGTGCCAACGGGCACCTCGGCAGCCAAGTATTCCTGCGCTTCCTTAACGACGGTGGCGGCCACCGCTTCAGCGCGAATATTAGCTTCGCCGAAGCCGGTAAAAACTACGACAACATTCTCGTAAACGAATTCGAGCATCACCACATTCCCCGGTCCCGGCCCTTTAGTGATTTCTTCGGCCTGCAATTGCTCCGGCAGTAAAGACATTTTTGCTGCGATGACTTGCAATTCTCTTTCGGCGATATGGAGCGGTAGGTTGCAAATCAGCACACGCGCCGTTTTGCTGAGGGATTTGCCTTTTTCCAACAAGCTCATCGGCGATAATTTCGTGGCCGGTTTGATCGTGACCACAAACTTCCCTCCGCCGGCAGGATAAAATCCTGGACGCTCCAATTTGGCAACTATCTCCGGTCCCATGCGGTTGATGATCGGCAAAAAAGCTTTTTGTAAAAAATCAAACGGCGGCGCATAAGGATTGTGTGTGCCACCTTCGAGCGTCAAATGCGACGACGCGCTTGCCGTGGCCAACGGCAGCAAGATCGTTTGTAAAACGAGCGTCGCGCTGCCGGCGGTGCCGACGGCAAAATGATATTCGCCCGGAACGATTTCACCCGGCGCAAACGTAAGCATACGCGACCCGATCTCCGCGCCGTTTACTTCGGCTTTGCTGATACGCGTCGCCGCTTCCACCGCGGTCAAATGCTGCCGCAACAGCCCGGGTTTCTTCCGTCCCGCGCGGATATTTTCAATGCGAAAAGATTTTCTTGTCAACAGCGAAAGCGCTAATGCCGTTCGCAAAATCTGCCCGCCGCCTTCGCCTTGACCGCCGTCGATGAGGATCATAGGGCATCAAAAGTTATAACCAACGGATAATCCCGCCACTACGGGACCAACGGATCAAAAACAATAGAAAAGGCATCTGTTGGCCGCTTTTATCCTGGGGGATTACAAAGCTGCTCCAGCAGACTGGCAGTCTGCGTTACGTTTCACGCCGCGCCACCCAAACTCACATCCGCGTCTTTGATCACAAACCGCGCGCGCAGTTTCGCCACGGTGCTCGCGAGTCCCGCAGTTTCCACCGAGCGCAGCACTTCGGTGAAATCTTTGTATGCCGCCGGTGCTTCGTCTTTCGGATAATTGTAGCAGTTGGTCAAAATATCCTGCGAATCAAAAGAGCCATCAATCGTTTGTTGATCGAGGCGGCGAATGACTTCTTTGCGGCCCATGGCGCGGCCGGCGCCGTGATTGACGCTGTAGCCGCTTTTCTCCGCGCCTGGCTCGGCTACCATCACCGCCGAGCCGGCTTGCGGATTGCCCGGCAGCAAAATCGGATGGCCGGTTTCATAAAACGGCGTGCCTTTGAGCGCAAAGTGCTGCGCCGGAAACGCCCGCGTTGCGCCTTTGCGATGCACCCACACTACTTGATCGTGATAAACTTCTTTGCGCGCAATATTGTGGCTGATGAAATACACCAACTCGCCTTTTACGCCGGGGATGACTTCTTGAAACGCTTCCAGCACCAGCGCATTGATCAGCAAATGATTCAGCGTGGCGAAATTTCCGCCGAGCGCCATGTCGTCGAGATACGCGTCGGCCTCGGCCGTGCCGAGCGGCGCATAAACCAGCTCGCGATCGCCGCCTGGAAACGGAATGTCCCAGGTGCGGAATTTTTCTTCAAGCGCTTGAAATTGCCCGCGTGCGAGATTGTAGCCAAAACCGCGCGAGCCGCAATGCGAGAGAAAGGCCACGTGGCCATCGCGCAAGCCGAACACCTCGGCGGCGGCATGCGCGCGGGGATTGTCCAGCACTTCCACAATTTCGCACTCACCAAAATGATTGCCGCTGCCATACGAGCCGAGCTGGCGAACTTTCTCGTCAAACTTCGGAAATTTGCCTTGCGCGATCAACAGCTCGAGACGCTGGCCGAGCGCCTCGGCCGTCTCATCGTGGCCGGCATGAAACGCATCTTCGCAGCGCGCCGCCCAATGGGCCGGAATGCCCAAAGCTTCACAAACCGCCGCCGTCGCGCCGTTGATCGCGACTTCTCGTCCCAACTCCGCCGAAACCTGGCGGGATTTTTTCACCGAGCGTTGGCCTTTGCCGGCGCCGGTCGGGGTGCGCTCCGCAATCGCGTTGATAACCGCGCGACGCAGCGGACGATCGGCAATCGCCGCGGCCGGCAAATTGAGCTGGAGCAAGCTCATCGAGCATTTGATGTCGACGCCGACCGGGCCGGGATAAACATGCGTCGGCGAGATGAGCACACAACCGACCGGCGCGCCGTAACCCGCATGCGCATCCGGATTGAGAATAAGATCGCTCACGCCGGGCGCGGAGCGCGAGTTCAACGCCTGTTGCAAACACGTTGGATCAAACGCGTTACGGATGGCCTCGGTGCCAATCACCGTAATCGGTTTCCCTTTGCTGTGGGGCGCCGGCAGTATCGCCGTGGCCTCGCCGGTGGCAATTAAATTCGATGCCGTCATATTTTCCATTTGGCAATCTCCGCTATAATATAAGACAAGATTTTCGTATAAAAAAGAGGGGACAAGAAATCCGTGAGACATTATCTTAACAGGATGTAGTCCCACTTGCATTCCCCTCTTCAGCACTGTCATGAGCCGCACTGCTTGGCAATAATAGTTGCCCACAAGGGGCAAAGGCTACGAATCAGACAGCGACAAGGTTTGATGAAACATGCCATGTGCTCTACCATTGAGCTATCCCGCAATGCGGAACCGGGATTCGAACCCGGAACCTCATGATCCGATGTAGTTCCACCGGCATTCGCTGCATTTTTCGTTACAGGCTGACTTGCTCGATCAAACCAACCCAATGCTCCGGATGCAGCTTATCTGCGGCAAAATCGGCGATCACCTGAAACACCTGATCGGAGAAACCGCCGATATTTAAAACATCCGTGCGGTCATACGCCTGGGTGGTTGCATACGGTTGAATGTCAAGGCACACCAGCCGCGCCGCGGGATTGCGCTGCTTGAATTGATTCCACTCGCGCAGCATCTTCGTGCCTTGACTTTTTGCAGCGGTGTCCAGCCACGATTGATTATCCGAAACGAAGACGACCATTTCGCCGGTTGCTCGCGTAGCGTTGAGGCGCTTGAGCGGCGCGCTGCAGTTGGCGCCGCCGCCGCCGATTGAAGCAAGCTTCTGTGCATTCGTCATCACGCTGTCGCGCGGATTGAGCCTGAGATTGACCACCTTTTCATGGAAAAACTTTCGCCCGGCGAATCACCTGCGGATCGCGCAAACGATTTGCGATCAACTCCGGCATGCCCTTTTCCGCAAAAACGCCGTGCCGCGCAAACGTGTTCAAATTCATGCGCGTCATTTGCCACGAGGCGCGCCGCGCGATCTCGACCCATTCGCGTTGACCGAGATTCAGCGCCGTCAGCAGTTGAAACGGCACCTCCGGAACTTCGGCCGTCGGGTTCGACTTGAATGATTCGAAATCACGCACGATTTTCGGCAAGGCTTCGGCGTCATGCGGCCGGCCAATCAGGTAGCCATAAAGCGCTTCGCGACTCGCCGAACGCGGCTTCGGATGCACCATTTTGATCACATCGGCCAACGACGGTTTTTGTCCCACCGTGGCCTCGAACAGATACGCCTCGCTCTGCCGTTCGAACCAATCGCCAATCAAACGCTTCGGCAAGCTGCCCAGCGATTTGCGGCCGGTGACGCCGGAACGCATGATCTGCACGAAGTTGCGCAGCATTTTGCCGTTGTCGATCACGCGCGGAAAAACGTGCTGCAGCCGGCTTTGATCTTTTGTCGAAAGCACGGCGCACAGCAACGCCGGCATGTCTTTCATGTAACCGGCTTCGCGGCTGAACACCGCGGTTTTGGCGATGAACGCACCATCGACGTCGCGGCAGAGCGACAACACTTTTTCCAACTGTTCTTCCGCGGTCGCATAGAACGTCTGATTCAAACAGCCTGTCGTCGCATATTGTGCCAGCGCCTGTCGCGGTGTGAACGCATAGGCCGGCGCGAATTCTTCATTGACGGCATCGGCATGGCGTAGCAATTTGCCGCGCAGAGATTGAAAGAGAGATTGGTTCGCCATGATATCACCTGCAATTTATTTATCCCTCGCCGCCCGGGCGCTTAGCTTCTGCTTCCGTCAATAAAGCGCCCGGGCCATCATCTGAGTCGTTAGCTTTTTTTTGAACTACTTTCAATTGAGACAAAGCTCGCGCCAAACTCATAACGGCAGGCGCGAAACAGTCGAAACCTATGTTTTACTATGTTTTGCAAAAAATCCGCTTGCTTTTGGTGGCATTAGAATAAATTCTATGAAAAAGAAAACCGTTATTATTGGACTTTTGGGCTCAAATTTGGATCGAGGTGAAGGAGCGCAGCGCTGGGAACATTGGCGACCGACCGTGGTGCTCGGCCAACACGAGGATTTTTTGATTCACCGTTTCGAGATTCTCCACGAACAAAAGTATTTGGGTTTGGCGCAGCAAGTCGTTGCCGATCTGCAGTCGGTTTCGCCGGAAACGCGCGTGCAATTGCATCTCGTTAGCTTCAAGGATGCGTGGGATTTTGAAGAAGTGTATGCGACGTTGCATGATTTCGCCCGCCGCTATCCTTTCGAGCCGGATAGAGAGGATTATTTGGTTCACATCACGACCGGCTCGCACGTCCAGCAAATCAGCCTGTTTTTGCTGACGGAGGCGCGCTATTTTCCGGCGCGGCTCATTCAGACTTCGCCGCCGAAGCGCAAACGTGAGGGGGCGGGAACATTTCGCGTCATCGATCTCGATCTTTCAAAATACGATCAGCTCGCCTCGCGTTTCGCCAGGGAACAACACGAAGGCCTGTCGTTTTTGAAATCGGGTATCGACACCAAAAATCCGGCTTTCAACGCGTTGATCGCGCAAATCGAGCGGGTGGCGATCAATTCGCGCGAGCCGATTTTATTGCTGGGTCCGACCGGCTCCGGCAAATCGCAATTGGCGCGCAAAATCTACGAGCTCAAGCGCGCGCGGCGGCAAGTCAACGGCGATCTCGTCGATGTCAACTGCGCCACTTTGCGCGGCGACTTGGCGATGTCAACTTTGTTCAGTCATGTGAAAGGCGCGTTCACCGGCGCGACACGCGACCGCCCCGGACATTTGCGTTTGGCGGATCAGGGCGTTTTGTTTTTGGATGAAATCGGCGAGCTGGGCCGTGATGAGCAAGCCATGCTCTTGCGCGCGCTGGAGGAAAAACGCTTTCTGCCTGTTGGCGCCGACAAAGAAGTGCGCAGCGATTTTCAACTCATTGCCGGCACGAACCGCCATTTAAAAAAGGAGGTCCAAACGGGAAATTTTCGGGAAGACTTGTTTGCGCGCATCAATCTGTGGACCTTTCGCTTGCCGAGTTTGCAGGAGCGCCGGGAAGATGTCGAACCCAATTTGAATTATGAATTGGCGCAATTCAGCAAAACTCACGGCCGGCAAGCGACATTTAGCAAAGAAGCGCGCGAGCTGTTTCTGCATTTTGCCGTTTCTTCCAAAGCCACGTGGAACGCCAATTTTCGTGATTTTAATGCCGCGATCACGCGCATGGCCACGCTGGCGCCGGGAGGCCGAATTACCGTCGAAATCGTCAAAGATGAAATCGAGCGGCTGCAAGCCGTTTGGCAAGCCGAACCTGCGACGGAGGATGGCGACGAGCAAATTTTACCGGCGCTGCCCGGCAATGAAAAATCACGGAAGATGGATCGCTTCGATCAAATTCAACTTGCCGGGGTGATCAAGATTTGCCGGCAATGCAAAAATATTTCCGCAGCCGGACGCGAGCTTTTTGCCGTTTCCCGCCAGCGCAAACAAAACACCAACGACGCCGACCGCTTACGCAAATACTTGGCCCGTTTCGGATTGGCGTGGCAGGAAGTGAGCGAATAAATAACGCGTAAAAGTCCCTGCCGGGCTTTCGTTGGAAGCAATTTCTGAATTTCTACAAACCGCCTTGGCCAAGGCCCGGCTTCACGGCTTCTTGAAATCTCTCACTTCTTTGCTCGCATCAATAATCAGCACCTGCTTGTCGAAGGCGTCGAATTTCACGTCTTCAAAAAGCAGCCGATGGTAAAAATTTTTTTCCAAAGGATAAGCCGTGTTCTCGGGGCGCGGCAAGACGACGCTTTGACGAAAAGGAAAGACGACGCCTTGCACCTCGCGATAATCCTCAAAGTGGATCGTTCCGGTCGCCCAATGCAACAAATCCCGAACCGTATACAAGCACATTTCAACCAACAGCGTTTCCTGATCGATCCAGAGCAGATATTGATCGTGCTGCAAATTCGGGGCGAGGCTTCCCCACGTTGCAAAAACCAAATGATAATTTTTGCCGTTATGCGTTTTGTCGCCGGCATAGGCAATAAATTCCGCCGCGAGCAAGCGAAACGGCAGCTCATCAAAGTATTGCAGCGCCGGCAGATAGAACGTCAGCACGCGATCATCGGAATAGGCAAGCGGCGCACCGGCATTGGCTTGCTTATAACCCTGCCACGATTGTATGCCCAAAATTTCCCCGCTGGCAACACCGTTCAGCAGTTCAACCCGAGACGTGAAACTGCGAAGCAACGCTTGTGTCCTCATACGTTGTTGCTTGACCGACCACCAACCATTCGCCTCGGGCGCCCATTCATCAACGGCGATCATTTCCGCGGTTTGATAGTTTTGCCATGCCCGCAAGCCGTGCCGTTCGGCAACCTGTTGCAAGAGCTTTTTGCCTTTTTCGGCCAACGCCGCAGTGTCTCCTTCCCGCTTTAGTTTTGAGGTTCTGATATCGGCGGTCGGCATCTCAGAGCCCTGGCTCACAATTGACCAACCCATGAGCGTGACAAAACTCAATACGAGGATAGTGAATGCCTTGCTGCTCATTTTGCTCTGCCGCAATTTATAGATGCCGGCGAATTGCAAAACGCCAAAGAGCAGCACGATTTTAGCCACGATGGCGACAACCCAATTCCCGAGCGTGCTCAAATAACCGGCAAAGATCAAAATGACGCTGCCGACAACCCACGCGCCGTCAAGAATGACGGCGAGCCACGCCTCTTTCAAGTTGATGGTTTGCCGCCGAGCGTTCAGAAACAAGCCAATCGCATTAACCAAAACCGCTACGCCGATGCCGATCAAGATCGAAGGTGGGCTTACGCCAATCATCACTGCCAGCAGTTTGGCCGCGACGATGAGAATGATGCCGGAAAGTGCGGAGAAAACACTGTTGCCATATAGCGCCGCTCGCAGCAGCTTTGAATTTGATCGTTGTGTCGTCATGTTGAGCCTCCTTGACATTTTGTGGTGAACTGTTTTTCCCTACAAACATTTTTGGAAAAATTACGTCACCACTGGCGTCAAAGTTTACTCGCCCGATAAGGTTGAAAGACGACTTTATAAGTTAAGTAAGGATTGCGCCGATCCAACGACAAACCTCTAAAAATGAAAAAATATCAAACCACGATTCTGCTCGTCGGCCTCACGTATATCAGCTTCATTAGTCTCGGCCTGCCGGACGGGTTGCTCGGTGTGGCGTGGCCATCGATTCGCACGTTCTTCAAGTTGCCGCTCGATGCGCTCGGCGCGCTGCTGGTGATGTTCACCGCCGGCTATCTGCTGTCGAGCTTCAGCAGCGGCCGCATACTCGCGCGCCTCAATGTGGGATCGCTGCTCGCGTTAAGCTGTATGGCAACAGCCGTGAGCCTGCTCGGCTATGCGCTGACACCGAGCTGGTGGATCATGGTCGCGCTGGGCTTGCTCTCGGGATTGGGCGCCGGCGCGATTGACGCCGGTTTGAACACGTATGCCGCCACGCATTTCAGCGCGCGCGCGGTGAATTGGCTGCACGCCTGTTACGGCATCGGCGCAACGATCGGGCCGCTCATCATGACAAGCGTGCTCATGGCATCGCATCCTTGGCAACGAGGCTATGTGATTGTCGGCATTGCACAGCTCGCGTTGGCGATGTGTTTCGCCATGACGGGCAAACTGTGGGCAAATGATAAACGTGACGCCGAACTGGCGCAGGACGATCTGTTAAAATCAACAAGCTCTGGCAGCGCAAGTCTGGCTTCGCCAACGCCAACGAGCACATTGCGGCTGCCGATCACATGGTTGAGCATCGCCGTATTCTTCATTTATACGGGCATCGAAGCTGCTGCCGGAACATGGGCGTATAGCTTGTTTACCGAGGGCCGCGGCGTGCCGGTGATGACGGCGGGAACGTGGGTGAGTGTTTATTGGGGCTGTTTGACCGCTGGACGCCTGCTCTCCGGCTTCGTCATCAATTTCGTGCCGGTACGGCTGCTTTTGCGTTACTGCATTTTCGGCATCGCGCTCGGCGCGGGGATGATCTGGCTCAATGTCACCAGTTTCGTCAGCTTTGTGGGACTGGCATTGATGGGCTTGTCGTCGGCGCCCATCTTTCCCTCGATGATTGCCACCACACCGGAGCGGCTCGGCGCAGCGCACACGGCCAACGTCGTCGGTTTCCAAATCGCCGCCGCAGTGCTCGGGCAATCGTTGCTGCCGAGTTTCATCGGCGTGCTCGCGGACAACTTCGGCTTGGAAATCGTCGCTCCGATTTTGTTAATGACAGCGATGCTGTTGCTGGCGATTTACGAAACGTTGACGGCGACGAGTCCGAAAATGGTGCGAGAAGTGCAAGCGATGGCGTGAGGCCGTAACGCAGACTGCCAGTCCAATGCTGCTAACTTTTCAAAAAGGCAAAACGATTGGGGGCAAAACTATTAAAAAGTCTTATTTGAGCTTGGCAACGTTAAGTTGACTTGAACGAAAGCAAAGACAGAAAAATTAAAAACACACAACGTACAGGAGAATAGCGTGAAGACAAAAGCTTTTTCTTTTATCGGCATCTTGGTTTTGCTGCTTGGCAGCGCGACCGGCGGTTTCACTGATGAGAAGCTCATTATCAAAGGCTACGATCCGGTCGCGTACTTTATCGCCGGCAAGCCCGTTAAAGGCCGCAAAGATTTTGCGCATCAATGGATGGGCGCCACGTTCCGGTTTTCCAGCAAAGAAAACTTGGAGCTATTCAAGAAAGCGCCGGAGAAATACGCGCCGCAATACGGCGGTTACTGCTCCTACGCCGTGAGCCAGGGCTACACCGCGCCGGTCGATCCCGAAGCGTGGGCCATTGTGAACGGCAAGCTCTATTTGAATTACAGCAAATCGGTGCAGAAAAAATGGCGGGAGAAACGAGACGAGTACATTGCCGCGGCAGACAAGAATTGGCCGGAGTTGAAGGCTAAAGAACAAAAAAGCCATAAGGGGTAATGGAGTGATGGAGTATTGGAGCGATGAGTATCGCAATGCTCCATTAATCCAACACTCCATCACTCCTATTGCACGTGCTCTGTTTTGTCATTCCATTAACAAGGAGGTTCAGCCATGTTTTGCATTTATTGCGGCAGCGCCGATCACGGCAGCGGCCAGCACCAGCCATGCTACTATTGCGGCGGCAATGCTCACAGCACTGGGGATCACAAACCCTGCGCCCATTGTCGCGGCGAAGATCACACCACCGGCCAGCACAAGCCGTGCGTGCATTGCGGCAGCAACGATCACGACACGAATGCGCACAGCGCTTAGCGCAGAGGGCATGGCGCTTGGAGCATAGCGCAAAGCAATAACGCCATGCGCTAAGCCCTCTGCCCTCAGCGCTTTGCTCTCAGCCCCCCGCCCTCGGCCCCAAATAAAAAAGGCCCGAGTCTTACGACCCTGGGCCTCTTGGCTGTGAGGGGGAGCCACAATCAGTTGTTAATCAACTTCCCTGTCAGCGCATTCCCTATATTCACTTGCTTTATTTCTTTTGCAACGCGCGTGCCATCAATGCGCTGAGATTAAATCGTGTTTTAAAAGAAGCATGCAAAACGAACTAAAACGTTGTATCAGCTTGTTTTGAGAGTCAACCGGAACATGTGCTCTTGTCTCTCACAATCTCGCTCCGCGACACCAATTGCATCGACAACTACAAAATCGAATTACAAATTGCAATTACGAAAAAGAGAAAGGGCATAGGGCGTAGCGCAGAAGGGCATAGAGCAAAAGTCTAAGGATGATGCTATTATGCTTAGACACTATAGCTCTATGCGCTTTGCCCTCGGCCCCAAATAAAAAAGGCCCGAGTCTTTCGACCCTGGGCCTCTTGGCTGTGAGGGGGAGCCACAAACTTATTACTTTGACATTCCCTGTCAAAACATTCCTGATGTTTGCTTGCCCAATTCTTTTGCAACTCGTATGCCATGAATCAGTAATAACCAAGTACAACCGAAAAGGCATGTAAAGAGCAAGCGTAATCTCTTGTATTGACTGGCGATAGATAATTGATCAAACCGGTCGCAGTAAACGGTCATAAGAGCCATAACTGTCTCGTAATGGCTGGTAAATACAAATTCGAAATTACAGAATTGTAATTCGAGGTGAAAGCTGATGAGACGATTGCAAACGGGCGGGTTTTCTTTGGCGCGACGGCATGGACGAAAACCAAGCCCGGCGCGCCCGACGGGATGAAAGTTGATCGGGCAGGAAATCTTTATGGCGCTATTCGCTTAAAGTCTTTTCATATTTTTTTGATTAAGAATATCTCAAAGTTTAGGTCTGTGCTGACAATGATTTGCCTAAAAAAAGACCCGCCATAATAATAAAAAACAACATCAGTTTAAATTTTGTTAGGTAGCCTTCCACAAATTAAATTACCAATATTAGCAAAAACCCAAGTCTTTGTCAAGCAAATTTTACAGCGCTTTTTAATCACGAGATCTTCAATGGGGGAGAAGCGGCAATAATAAATCGCGGCTCAGAGATTTCCGTCCGAGATGCAGACGAAAATCTCTGATGACGGAGGGTTGTACAGGCAAGATTTCTCTCATTCACACGGCTTGCGGGCGCAGTTTGCTGCCGATGATCGGAATCTCAAAACGGTGGAGATAAAGCACGCCGAGGCTGACCACAAACACTGCCATCGCCAAGCCGAACAAGAGGCCACGATCATTCTTGACTTCAATGCCGAGAAAAGCCAGATGGCTTAAAATCGCGCCGCTCATGGTCGCGAGCGCAATGAGCGCGCCAAGTGTCGTGGTCCGTGGGACGAGCAAAAGAATGGCGGCAACCAGCTCGATCACGCCGGAGCCGATGCGACCCCACGGCTCGACGCCCAGCGTGCTGAAAATGTATTTCGACTCTTCGGCGCCGGTGAATTTGAAAAACAGCGTCTGCAACAAGATCCCAGCAGCAATGAGACGCAGCGCCCAACTGATGAGCAATTGCGTTTTGGTGAGTTCCATAGCAAAGTTCTCCTAAGTTTTACACAAATGTTTTCTTCGTTCTTTGCTATTGGTCGTTGGCGGCGCACAATACTTACACTTTTTTTATTGCAAGAAAGTGCTTGAAACAATTTTTATTTTTGAGTATTTTAAAACAGATATTTTGGAGAGATTATCGCGATGAAAACCCTATACGAAATTGAAGTAAATCCCGGGCTGCTTTGGGATTATGACTTTTCTCCGCAGGAGGTTCAGGAAGAAAGTTTCTTCGTTTGGTATCTTGGCCGACTTCTCGAACGTGGCACGGCAGCGGAAGTCAAGCGAATTCCGGTTGAAGTCATTGTGCAGTATTTGAATCGTCTCAGCATTCCTCAGCGGGTACGCCGTTTTTGGGAATGGTATATTAATGAGGCGTAGCGACCTACAATGAACATCTTAACGCCATACCAAGAAAGCCTATTGAGACAATGGGGAGGCTCATCTTTGAACGACGCCTTTTTTTTAACCGGAGGCACGGCGTTGAGCGTCTTTTTTCACAACAAAACCTTCAACAATCTTGCAGCCGAAACCGGCTTTACACCTCTTTGTCGGTTCTGTGCGCCGATCTCAAACGCCATACGCCATTGTTTCATCAAAACGCTATAGCCCTCCATCAAGCTGTTCTTGGGATCATAAATATGAGTGGCCTCCGAAGTCACGCCGTTCAGCTCGACGACTTTGAAGCCGGCGCCGTTTTTAATCTCGTCAAGCGAGGGCGTGCGAATGTCGTAGCGGCCAAAGTAAAAGCCGGAAAAGCCTTGGCTGATCTCGTCGATTTTGGCTTCCAGCGCCGGGGTTTTGAGGGGCTCGCCGTTGAGAAACATGGCGCCGCGGCAATGTGTGCCGACCTCGACTAATTTGACTTTCTCGCCTTTGGGGGGAACATGGTACAAATTTTTTTCGTGCTTTTGCAAATGCAAGCGCGCCATGCACACCGCGCGATCGTCGGCGAGAATCAACTCTTCCAGCGTGCGTTTCCCATCGCCCACGACTGAAATCAATCGCTTGTCAGTAATCGAGTAAATAAAGCCTTTGTCAGTGTCAGGGTAGCGCACGTAAAAAACTCCGAATTCGTGGCCATCAACATATTCCTGCACAATCACATCAAAATCGGCACTCGCCAGGCATTCTTCCAACTGCTGTTGTGAGCGCGCGATGGTTACGCCGGCGCCACGTTCGCCTTGGTCGGGTTTGATGACGATGGGCAGCATCAAATGATTCGCCGCCATAAATTCGCGGACGCGTTGCAAGCGCTCGTCTTTCGGCAAGCTGCTTTTGATCATAATATGACGCGCAAGAAATCCGTCCGCGCTTGCCAGGCCTTGCAAAATCGCCGATTTGGATTCACCGATGAATCCGCTCTCCGGAATCGCCGGATTGACGGCGGTGAATAGCGTCAAACAACGATGTTTGATGCCGAGATAAATGATATAGATCACGATTGGAATGTAGAAAAACCACAGCGGCCAAAACTCCCAGCGCGTCAAGCGACGATACGAAGAGAGCAGGAGCCGCCGCCCTTTGTAATTGAACAGGGGAATGACGAGCTTGAAAAACGCATAGATCGCCACAACCGTGACGATGCCGGCAATGACCGCAAAATTTTTATAGGCCGTCATCAATGCAAAAGCCTTTTCACCGATAAACATGGAGATGCCGACGAGCAACGGCGTCCAAATGGCCGCGGCGAGCAAAAAGTACAAGGAAAAACTCCAGAAATTCGTGCGCAGAACGCCGGCGGTAAAATATGTCGGCAAACGGCTGCCGGGCACAAAGCGGCTGAGCAGGATGATCTTTTTGCCCTGGCGGTTAAACCATTCGGTACTGCGCCGGATGTCGTCTTCCGAAATGAACCATTTCAAAGGCGCGCGAGTCACCGCTGCTCGCCCGAGCCCTCTTCCCGCCCAAAACAGCATCAAATCGCCAAAATAAATCCCCCACAAACAGGCGAGCGTTCCGGATAAAAAACCGATGGTGCCGTGCGCAATCATCAGGCCGGCGCCGATACAAGCCAAATCTTCGCTCACCAACGTTGCGGCAGCGATCAAGAGCATGAGCACGATCAAACCGATGCCGCCCGCCATCGGACTGTTCTTTGGATCAAACGGCATTGTCGAGGAGGCGACTCGTTCAGGATCAGCCGCCGCGCGCGTCGTTGCCTTTCCGGCTTCGACTTCGCCTACAAAGCGTGTGATGTCCGGCACGACCCATTGCCAGCGCATGAAGGCGAGACCGTGTCCGGTCGGATATGTTTTCAATTCGCTCTGCGGCACGATCCGATAATGTTCGGCAGCAACGGCATAAGGCACCAGCTCATCGCTTTGACCATGCAGAATGAGCATCGGGCCGCCGTACTTCAACAGATCATTTCGCAGCGGGCGTTGATCCGAATCATAAAAATTGCGGGCGTAACGCGTGTTGAGCATTGAGCGATCCATGCTTCCAAAATGTGGAAATGCTTCTTGCAAGAGCCAGAGCAAGCCAAGCTGCAAGCCATGAACGGCATGATTCAAATGATAGTCGCCGAGCAGCTCCAATTCCTGCACGCCGATGGCGGAGAGCATAATGAGCGAAGCAATTCTTTTGGGCGCGATAGCCGCCATGTTGATGGCGACGCCACCGCTCATGCTATAAGCCACCACATGCGCTTTGCCAACTTTCAAGCTATCCATGAGCTGCAAAATGTATCGGGCGTGGCTGCGAATGGAGTAATCCGGAATGTGCGCCGACGAGGCGCTAAAACCAGGCAGATCGGGAACGAGCACGCGGCAGGTTTTGCCGAGCGCAGGCCCAAGATCGTCGAAGGTTTCCGACCCCATCGGGCTGCCGTGGAGCAAAATCAGAATCGGGAGAGAATCTTTTGCGGCGGGGGCAAATTCGCGATAGGCTAATTTCACGGCTTGGTCTTTTGGCGCATCGCCATCAACCGCTTTCACACGAACCAACTTTGTGCCATTAGTCAGCGGCGCTTCGGCAGGCATATTACGGCGCACCAAATGGGAAAGCGCCAACAAAATCACATAAACGGCGAGAAACACTAAACGCCAATGTCTTACGCTAATTTTCAGAGCCATCAATAATGTACCCGTTTGCCAAGTCACGATAATTTGCCACTTGTTGCTTTTGCCAGTGCTCATTGTAACCCAAGTCGCGGGCCATTAACGCCGCAACCTTTGGCGCGATCTCGATGCTCGCTTTGGCATCAAGCAGCAGCGCGCGGGTGCGGCGGCTGAGAACGTCTTCGACCGTGCGCGCCATTTCGTTCCGCGCCGCCCAAATCACTTCAGCGGCGAAATAGGGGAGATCAACGTGAAGCCGCTGCGCGAAAGCTGAATTTTCTTGCAAGATTTTTTGCACGCCTATCCAATCCGCGCCATAAACCGAAAAGGGGTTTTCAGCCTCCGCATTTTCCAGCCAGCCGTGCAGCCGCAGCGTCTCGGTGACGCAAGGCCGTTCATCCAGGCCGGCTAAGATCGCGGCTTGATTTACCGTATCTTCGGCCATCTTGCGGTAGGTCGTCCATTTGCCGCCGGTGATGGTGAGCAGGCCGGATTTCGAAATTAAAATCGTGTGGTCGCGCGCCAGCGCCGCGGTGTCTTTTTCCTCGCCGGCTTTCACTAAAGGCCGAATGCCGGCAAAGATACTTTTGACATCGTTGGTAGTTGGGTCTTTGGTAAGATAACGGCCGGCGTGCGTGAGCAGAAATTCGATTTCTTCTTGCAAGGGGCGCGGCTCGAGCGGCACGTCATCGATGGGCGTGTCCGTGGTGCCAACGATGGCGCGATCGTGCCACGGAACGACGAACAGCACACGGCCATCGTCCGTGTGCGGCACCATAATAGCGCTGTCGCCTGGCAAGAAAGATTTATCTAAAACCAAATGCACACCCTGGCTCGGCGCAATGATGGCGTCGGCAGTGGGATCATCCAAGCGGCGAATCGAATCGGTGTAAGCGCCGGTTGCATTGATGACAACACTTGCCTTCAATTCATGCGTTTCTCCGGTTTCCACATCCTGCGCGACGACGCCGGAAATTAGCCCATGGGATTTCAGCAGGGAGGTGACTTGCATGTAGTTGATGGCGGTTCCTCCCAAATCGACGATGGTCTGCGCCAGATTGATGGCAAGGCGCGCGTCGTCGAACTGGCCGTCGTGATAAATGACGCCGCCGCGCAGACCGTTCGGCTCAAGCGTTGGAATGCGCGCCAACGTTTCTTCGCGCGAAAGAATTTTGGACGGCCCCAGTCCCAGCTTGCCGGCGAGCACGTCGTAAACCTTCATGCCAATTCCATAAAACGGACCTTCCCACCAGTCGTAGCTCGGCACCACAAAAGATTGGTTGTGTACGAGGTGCGGCGCATTGCGAAGCAACAAGCCGCGCTCGCGCAGCGCTTCGAGCACCAGCGAGATATTGCCCTGCGCCAAATATCGCACACCGCCGTGAATCAGCTTGGTGCTCCGGCTCGAAGTGCCTTTGGCAAAATCGTGCTGCTCGAGCAGCAAGGTTTTGTATCCGCGCGAAGCCGCATCGACCGCCGTGCCCAATCCGGTGGCGCCGCCGCCGATGATGATAAAATCCCAGTGATGCGGCGGTGCTTTGATGGTTTTTAGCATGTCATTCCGATTCATGGCACTTCTGCTCAACAAGCGAAAATTCTACGAAAATCGCTCTTGACCGCATGGTTTGTAATGATTATATTGTTTTGTGCGCGAACATTTTCTCATTTGGAGATTAACCATGAAAATAGAACTCCCTATTGATTATTTTGAAGAAGATGGTACGATAGTCGCCTTATGCCCAACCTTACAGGTATCGAGTTTTGGCGATACCCTGGACGAAGCTGAAAAAAGCATCAAAGAGGCGCTAGAGCTTTTCATCGAAGGTTGTGAAACCCTCGGCACGATCAACGAGGTGTTGGAAGAATCCGGATTCAGAAAAATCGGTGACAAATGGGTTCCTCGCAAGCCTATTAAAACGAAGAAAACGACATTGCAACGTGCAACAGGAGCCGCTTTCTATGTCTAAGCTGACGCCGGTTCACTATGAAAAGCTGATCAAAGTTTTTGAGCTGGATGGGTTCCGGATTGCACGAAAACGCGGCGACCACATTATGATGACCAAACCAGGGGTCAGGCGTCCAGTAGTCATCAAAACCAGCCCGAGAGAAGTACCTGTCACACATATCAAAACCAACCTCAGTTCGGCAGGAATGTCACGTGAAAGATATTTTGAGCTGTTAGAGCAGTTATAAACTTTCTTATTCCTTTTTCTTTCTTATTTCTTCGACGACTCTTTCAATCCCCTCCGCCACATTTCGCCATGCCGAATCTTTGTCCGCCCATTTTTTGACCGCCTTGCCAGCTTTGGGTAAAGCTTGCAACTTGGCAAATGGAGCTTTGTGCCAATTGCAATCGCGCACGATGACGGGAATCACTCGCGCCTCGTCTTTTTCATGGCGTTCCAATGCTCGCTTCATTTCGATCTCGTAGCAATAATCCGAAGCGATGAAATCAGCGCTCACGAGCAGGAGAATGATGTCTGCGCGTTCCAGGTTGTTATCGATCTTACGTTTCCACTCCTCGCCGGCTTCGATCTTGCGGTCGTGCCAAGTCTCAATCAATCCCTGGCGTTGCAAGAGCTTGAGGTGGATCTCCAGTTCATTGCGCTGTCTCTCGTCTTTGTGCGTATAGCTAATGAAAAGTCGTACCGGCACCGGCACCATTATCGTGACGTAATTAAACTGGGGGCGTCGACCGGTTCTCTCTCTTCGTACCATAACCGTACCTTGCAGATCCACACCATTGAGCAACATTTGCACGTCAAGATTGAGCACTTGCTCGCCCACCACTTTTTTCAACTCCTTCTCTCCTTGCTCCTCCATAATCTGAAGCTCACGATAAGGCACGACTACATGCGGATATTCCGGCAATGGCACCATCTCGACCGGCGGTGATTTGAAAATGTCACGATGAATGCGCTCGAAATCGGAGCGAATAATCGCCAACAGGCGACCGCGACTGGCAGCAGGGCCAAGAACTGAGATGAACACCTTCTTTTCATGCACATCGGCTTTCACCAGCGCGCGATTGGCTTCAAACTTTAGAATCACGCCTGTGCGCCAGCGTGACAAGCCTTCGCTCAACATGTGCGTGCGCACGATAAAACGCGGCAGCAAGCCTTCCGGCAAGATGGGGTAATGATATTCAAAATTCAGGCAGGACTGGGGCGGAAACTCTTTCGTATCCACAGGCTCTTGTTTGTCAAGCAATTCCGGAATCAAGTAACGTGTATCGTCATCGGGAAAACTAAAACAAAGCTCGAACTTCTTCATCAAGTCAAACAAAAAGCAATGCATGCGGGATGGATACTTTTTACTATCAAGAATTGAGGGGATATTTTTCAAATGAATAACGCCCTTTTGTTTCGCCAGCCTCTCTGCATTCAGAATTTTATAAATGCCATTGGTGACCCAATGCGGATTCAGCACGTGCGTATCTTGCAAGCGTGGGTCATCTTTGTAATTCAGAGCAATACCGAGACTGTGCAAATAGAAGGCGAGTTTTTCCTGCGCGGCGGCATCCTTTTCGCCATTTTTCGCGCAGACTTTGCAGTATTCTTCGAAGCTGAGGTAGTTCTTTTTCATTCCTGCAAGCTGGTCTTTAATGTTGAACCAACTCGCCGGAAAAGCATCGCGCAAATGCTCCAGCCGATCCGTTTCTTTTTTGATGATTTTGTGCAATTCTTTGATGCCAATGTGATCCTTGCAATCCGTTGCAATGAAAGCGCGAATGGCGGGATATTTTTGCTGCAGGGCGCGACGATTAAGATCAAAGGGATGTTCTTTGATCTTGTTCAACACCACGATCACCGGCGAGTCGCTGCCAAAGCTTTCGATGAGCTTGAGCCAGTATTCCGCATCAGCGTCTTCGCCACCTTCGCGACCGTTGAGCACGAGCAGATAAAGACTGCGCTCGGTGAGAAAGAACTGATGCGTGGAGTGCATAATCTCCTGCCCGCCGAAATCCCAAATGTTCAGCCGCACCTCTTCGCTGTGATTGAGACGCAGCGGCCACTCGGTAATCCGAATGCCCTCGGTTTTCTTCTCATTTTTATTGAAACGATTGTGCAGCAAGCGGTTAACCAGCGACGTTTTGCCCACGCTGCCACGGCCCACGAGAATGAGCTTGGCTTCATTTAACGGCCGCCGGCCGCCCAGCATGCGGAAGTAATATTCGAGAATCTTGCTTGGATCTGAGAGTTGAGCATCTTTTCTGAAAACATTCTCGCGAGTCGGGCCGAGTACCTCGACGGGTATGGCTAAGGCGCTATTGCCATGCAAGAAGAGAAGCCCAAGTGACTTGAGCTGGCGCAGCGACTCCGGTAGTACCGTGAGGTGGTTGTATGAGAGATCAAGCTGCTGAAGTTGCATCAACTGGCCGAGCGACTCCGGCAGCGCCATGAGTTGGTTGTTATGGAGATCAAGTATAAGAAGTTGCGTCAATTGGCCGAGCGACTTCGGCAGCGTCGTGAGTTGGTTGTTCGAGAGACGAAGCTCTACAAGCTGCGTCAACTGGCCGAGCGATTTCGGCAACACCGTGAATTGATTAGCGGAAAGATAAAGCCTCTGAAGTTGCGTCAATTTGCCGAGCCACTCTGGTAGCGCCGTGAGTTTGTTATCAGAAAGATCAAGCCACCCAAGCTGCGTCAACTGGCCGAGCCACTCCGGCAACACCGTGAGTTGAGTGTTATAGAGATTAAGCGCCTGAAGCTGCATCAACTGGCCGAGTGCCTCCGGCAATTCCGTCAAGCCAAGTCCCGACAAATCTAATTCAGTCGCATCGGTTTCGCGGGCCTGCTCAATGCGCGTCAAAGCTTCGGAAAAGGCATCGGCATTCGGTTTATTTTCGGCCGGAGGTTTTCTGCTCATGGTTGTTGTTCCTGCTTTTTCAAAAATCAAATCCCCACAAAATCGCCATAATTCTGGCTATCGATAAACTCAACGTGGCTTCCCGCATAAGTATCCAGAAAAATTTGGGGCGCACGTCGCTTACCGCCTTTCCATTTAAACTCAAAACCCGTGAGCACACCGCCGCGCTCTTCGAGATAGTCGATTTCCTGCTGTTGATGCGTCCGCCAAAAATGCACATTAACATGGTTGCCTTGGTTGAAATTTCTCTTCATCCGCTCGCTGATCATAAAGTTTTCCCACAACAGCCCAATATCCTGCCGGAATGACAGCGGATTGAAATTATTGATCAAGGCGTTGCGGATGCCGGTGTCGTAAAAATAAATCTTGCGCAGCTTCGTCAACTCACTACGCAGATTTCGGCTGAATGGCGACAGGCGAAAGACGACGAACGCCTTTTCCAGAAGCTGGATATAGTTGGCGACCGTGTCTTTGTTGACTCCGAGCAAATTGGCCAGTTCAGTGTAAGAGACTTCGCTGCCGATTTGCAACGCCAAAGCGACCAGCAGCTTTTCGAGCAGATCGGGACGCTTGAGGCTTTGATATTGCAAAACGTCTTTGTAAAGATAGCTGCTCGCCAGGCTTTTCAACAGAGTTTCAGCTTCATCGGGCTTTTCCACAATCTCCGGATACATCCCAAAGATCATCCTTTTTTCGAGCAGCCGGTTGATCTCGATCTTTGAATATTTCCGGCGCAATTCGGCAAGCGCAAAGGGGAAAAGCTGAAACTCGTACTTTCTGCCGGTCAGCGGCTCGATGATTTCATTCGATAAGTCAAGAGAAGAAGACCCCGTGGCGACGACTTGGCGATCCGGAAAATTGTCGACAAATAACTTCAACGTGACGCCGATATTCTTGACGCGTTGTGCTTCGTCAATGAAGATAATTTTTTTGCGGCCGATCAGCTCTTTCAATCCGGTTGAGGTGACTCCCGTCAGTGTTGCTCTGAAATCAGGTTCATCACAATTAAGATACAGCACCTCCGGTTCGGAAAATTTTTTCTGAATTTCTCGAATCATCGTCGTTTTGCCGACTTGACGCGCGCCGTAAATAATGACGGCTTTGCCCTTGAACAAGCATTTTTCGATTTGGCTTTGAATGGCTCGTTGAATCATGCAAGTATCCTAAATTAGGTAAATTGGGCTGGTGTACTGGCCTAATTTATACTAATTTCGGCTATTTTGCAAGAGTTTTTGTCAAATCGCTCGTTTTGCCCTTCGCGACTTGCCCTTTGCTACTTCTGCTCCCGCAAAATCTCCAACGCCGCCAATCTCCCGGGCGCGCCGGTGATGCCGCCGCCGGGATGCGTGCCGGAGCCGCAATGATAATAGTTGCGAATCGGCGTGCGATATTTCGCCCATCCCGCCGCGGGCCGCAAGAAAAATAATTGCGACAACGTCAGCTCGCCTTGAAAGATGTTGCCTTGCGAGAGGCCGACGGTTTGCTCGATGTCCCACGGCGTCATCACTTGCCGGTGCAGGATGATGTTTTTGAGATTGGGAATGTATTCGGACAACGTGTTGACAACCGCCTCGCCGAGGGCTTCGCGTTTTTGCTCCCACGTGCCTTCACGCAATTGATACGGCGCATATTGGACGAAACACGACATCACGTGCTTGCCCGGCGGCGCCATGTCGGGATCGATCATCGAGGGAAGAATGATGTCGATGTACGGTTTCTGCGAGAAGTTGCCGTATTTCGCATCATCATAAGCGCGTTCGAGATATTCGAGGCTTGGGCTGATGGAAAACGCGCCGTGCAAATGCGGGCCATTCCCAGGCATGCAGGCCCAATTCGGCCATGTGTCCAGCGCCAAATTCACTTTCGCTGAGGAGCCGCGAATGTTGAAACGGTGAATCGCCGTCACCAGCTCGTCCGGCAGGAGGGAGGCATCAACCAATTTGAGAAAGGTCAATTTGGGATCAAGACTCGAAACAATCACTTTGCCATAATATTCGTCGCCATTTTCCAACGCGACGCCGGTGGCGGTTTCATTCTTCACGATCACGTTGGCGACCGGCGCGTTGCAGCGAATCTCGGCGCCAAATTCGCGCGCCGCATTCGCAATGGCGTTGGCGATGCCGCCGGCGCCGCCTTTGGCAAATCCCCAGGCGCGAAAAGAACCGTCGATCTCGCCCATATAATGATGAAGCAATACATAAGCTGTGCCCGGCGAGCGTGGGCCGAGGAATGTTCCGATAATACCGCTTGAGGAAAGTGTTGCTTTCAGCACATCGGTTTCAAACCACTCTTCCAAAAAGTCGGCGGAACTCATCGTCATCAGCTTGGTCAACAGGTAGATATTTTCTTCACCCAAACCAAGAATATGCTTGCCGAGGTTGGCGAGTCCCATCAGATCTTTGGGATGGAGTGTGGTTGGATCGGGCGGAGTGATGCCGAGCATGTATTTGACGGCTTTGGCCATGAAATACATCGAGCGGCCGTACTCATCATAAGCTTCGGCGTCGCGCTGCGAGTGCCGCGCAATATCGCGCATGGTGCGGAAGTGATCCCAATCGCGATAAAGATAGTTGCCATCCGGCGTCGGCGTCAGCGTGCTCGGCAACGGCAGAATCGTCAGGCCATGTTTGGGCAAATCGAGATCGCGAATGATCTCAGGCCGAAACAGGCTGACGACGTAGGAGAAAACAGAAAATTTGAAGCCGGGGAAAATTTCTTCAGTCACGGAAGCGCCGCCGACGAGATGGCGGCGTTCGAGAACTAAAACTTTTTTGCCGGCGCGGGCGAGATAGGCGGCGTTGACCAGCCCGTTGTGGCCCGCGCCGATAATGATGGCGTCGTAAGCTTTAGACATGCGGCTTTCTCGAGATAATTAATGAACTCCGTGCCTTTTCAGTAAAATTTTAACCGCTCATGAACACGAATGGACGCGAATATCTTTAATTAGCGGTGATTAGCGTTTATTCGTGGTTAGCTTTTGCGGTTGCGGCCTACTGCCATGGGCTTGTGCGCATTGGATTTTCTCGACACCAAATCCGGGCTCGAAATTGTTACAATTTAGTTGAAGGCTTTTTAAGGCGCAAGCGCAAAATTTATTTTCCGCGAAATTTGGCATGATGTTCTTGCTCCCGCTCGTGGTCCTCACTATCGTTTTGCCGCTGGGAAGCGTGCGCCAAATTTTCTTATCAAACCTCTTGTGCTTGGGCTTTTAATTTATTATCTTGTTATCCGCAAAAAGGCTGATGATGCTCTAAACCAAAGGCATGCAAGACATATCCTGAAGAGATTCTGACATGGCAACGCATATGGAAGAAAGCCTCAAACGGGGAATCGATTTGATCCGCAACAAAGTGATCGAGATGGGCAGCCTGGCGGAGCACGCGCTGCAGGGCAGCCTGCAGGCGCTGGTCGAGCGCAAGCATCAGTTGGCTTACTCGGTCATCTTGCGCGACCAATATATTGACGAGCTGGAGAAAGAGCTCGACCGCTTGTGTTTGGAATTTTTGCTGCGGCAGCAGCCCGTCGGCGCGCACCTGCGCTTCGTATATGCCGCGATCAAAATCAACAACGAGCTGGAGCGCGTCGGCGATTATGCCGAGAGCATTGCCAGGCATTTTCTCCACATCAGCGCCCTCGAGCCGCAGCCGTCTTACGCCAAATTCGTCGAGATCGCTAACATAGCGATTCCGATGTTGCGCAACGCGATTCAGGCCTTCGTCGATCAAAACGTCGAGCTGGCACGCGCGACCACCGAGCTGGAAGACAGGGTTGACGGCATCCGCAACAGCATTCACGAAGATTTGGTGCAACTGCGTGAGGAGGGCAAGCTGCCGCTGGAGATGCTGGCGCCGTTGATGATCATCGCCAGCCGCTTCGAGCGCGTCGCCGATCAAGCCTGCAACATCTGCGAAGAGGTGATGTTCATGTGTTCGGGCGAATATATCAAGCACAAAGGCGGCGAGGTGTTTCGCGTGCTCTTTGTGGACGACGGCAATTCGAGCTCGAGCCAGATGGCCCAGGGCATCGCCGACGCGCTCAACCAATCCAGATTCGTGTTCAGCAGCGCCGGCATTTCGCCGCGCGCCGTTGATCCGCGCGCGGTGCGCTTCATGGCGGATAAAGGCATCGATATTTCGCGCCAGACTTCCAAGTATCTCAACCAAATTCCGAATTTCGACCATTATCAAGTCATCGTCGCGCTCTCCAAAGCCGCGAGAGCGGCGTTTCCGCCGGCGCCGACGAAAACGGTGAGCATCGAGTGGGAGGTGCAGGATCCTGCAAAAGTGGAAGGCGCGCCGGAAAAAATCCAGGCGGCATACGAAAAAACCTTTCAATATTTGGACACCCACATCCGAGATTTGATCGAAGCGATTCTCGGCGACGAGATGAATAATCACTAAATTTCTTTTCTTAAATGAGGAGTGAAGAAATGCAGAAAATCATGCGTTTCAAATCGGCTTTGCTTTTGAGTGCCATCGCGGCATTCGCCGGGCTTTTGCTGCAAATTGGCTGTGGAAAAAAAAGCGAGGACGGCAGTACGCCCGCCGAAAAAGTGAGCATCCAAAATCAAGGCTCGGATACGATGGTCAATCTCGCGCAAGCGTGGGCCGAAGCTTATGCGGAAGTTGATTCAGCGGTTTCAGTTGAAGTCTCCGGCGGCGGCTCGGGAACCGGCGTCGCGGCGCTGATCAACGGCACCGTCGATATCGCCAACAGCAGCCGCAAGTTGGAAGCCGGTGAAATGGAGAAGGCCAAACAAAACACCGGCAAAGATCCGCAAGAGTACATGGTCGGTTATGATGCACTCGCGGTTTATGTGCACAAAGATAACCCGCTGGAAGAGATCACCATCGAGCAGATTGGGCAAATTTACAGCGAAGGCGGCACGATTACCAAGTGGTCGCAGCTTGGCGTGAAGAATGCGGCCTGCGCCAACGACGAAATCATCCGCGTCAGCCGCCAAAACAATTCCGGCACCTATCATTATTTTCGCGAGGCGGTTTTGGGCAAAGACCACGATTTCAAGCTCGGCTCGGTTGACATGAACGGCTCGAAGGACGTGGTCGAATTGGTGAGCAAAACGCCGTGCGCGATTGGTTACAGCGGCATGGGCTACGCTACGGCAGACGTAAAAACGCTGCGCGTCGCCAAGAAACAAGGCGAGCCGTCTTACCCGCCCTCCATTGAAACGACGCTCGATCATACCTATCCGATTTCCCGCCCGCTTTATATGTACACGTTGGGCACGCCGAGTGAGTACTTGCAAAAATATCTTGATTGGATTCATTCCGACGCCGGTCAACAAATTGTCAAGGAAAGCGGCTATGTGCCATTGCCGAAAGACGGCAGCCTGGAAAGCGCGACACCTGCAAAGGAATAAGCTGCTATGATAAATAAGCGCCGCTTGGGAACTTTGACGGAGCCTATTATCGAAGGGCTGATTCGAATTTGTGGAATCAGCGCGATTCTGTTTGTCCTCGGCATTTTTTTCTTCGTGTTTCGCGAAGGCGCAGGTTTCCTGATCAACAAGCTGAATCTGCAAGAATTTCTGACCAGCGTCGAGTGGTATCCAGACTCGCCGAGCAACAAGCGTTATGGCGTGCTCGCGTTGATTGCCGGTACCGCCAGTGTCACCGTTTTGGCGATGGCTATCGCAGTGCCTTTTGGTTTGGGCGCCGCGATTTTCATCTCGGAATTTTGCAGTCAGCGCCTCAAAGAAACCTTTAAAATCGTCATTGAATTGCTTGCCGCCATCCCCTCGGTCGTGTGGGGCTTCATCGGTTTGACCGTCATGAATCCGCTTATCATCGAGCTTTTTGACGCACCCATTGGCCTCAACGTATTGAATGGCGGCATCATTCTCGCGTTGATGAGCGTCCCGATCATCGTCTCCATCGGCGAAGATTCTCTCAAAGCGGTGCCGGATTCCTATCGCGAAGCGGCGCTCGCGCTCGGCGCCACTCGCTGGCAGATCGTTTACCGCGTGTTGCTGCCCGCTGCGAAAAATGGTTTATTGGCGGCGGCTTTGCTTGGCATCGGCCGCGGTGTCGGCGAGACTATTGCCGTGCTGATGGCGACCGGACACGCGGTGCAAATTCCTCACAGCTTGCTCGATCCGGTGCGAACGCTTACGGCGACGATTGCCGCCGAGCTGGGCGAGACGCCAGTGCGTTCCGATCATTATCAGGTATTGTTTATCATCGGCATTCTTTTATTCACCATTACGTTTGTCGTGAATCTGACTGCTGATTTGATCGTCAAAGGCATTCGAAAGAAATGATGTTTACAGAAACTGCATTGGTTCGCAAAAAAAAGCGCACCGAAACCGCGGCCAAAGTCATCTTTTTGCTGATGACGGTTTTGATGATCATGCCGTTGCTGCTTATTCTCGGCTATCTTTTTTATAAAGCCGCTCCGATTCTGTCACTGGACTTTCTGTTGGAAAATCCGAGAAAAGGCATGCGCGCTGGCGGCATTTGGGCGCCCTTCCTCGGCACGATGTATTTGGTCGTCATTTCGCTGCTCATCTCCGCGCCAATCGGGGTCTTCGCCGCGGTGTATCTCAACGAGTACGCCCGCGAAAATTGGTTCACCCGCATCATTAATCTCGCCGTCGTCAATCTCGCCGGTGTTCCCAGCATCGTCCACGCCTTATTCGGACTCGGCGCTTTCGTTTTGTTCGCCGGTATAGGCCGTTCCATTCTTGCGGCCTCGCTCACTTTGGCGATCATGACGCTGCCGGTGATTATCGCCAGCACCAAAGAGGCGCTGGCCTCGGTGCCGATGGCCTTCCGTGAGGCATGTTGGAATGTCGGTGCGACGCGCTGGCAAACCATCCGCAATATCGTTTTGCCGAACTCCATCAGCGGCATCTTGACCGGCGTCATTCTCCAAGTTTCGCGCACCGCCGGTGAAACCGCGCCGGTCATGTTCACCGGCGCGGTGTTTTTCAAAGCCATCGGCGAAGGCAACATTTTTGCGTATGGCCTTTTCGACCAATGCATGGCACTGTCGATGCACTTGTTCACGATTTCCACGCAAGTTCCCGATGTTCCCAAAGCTTTGCCGTATGGCACCGCCGTCGTTCTTCTCGGCACGGTGTTGTTGGTGAATGCGCTGTCGATTGGGTTGCGTGTTTATTTGCGCGCGCGAAAGAAGTGGTAGACTGGCTGCGCCCGTAGGGTTGCTGGTCGCTGATTGCTTTTTACCATTTCCGTCTTACGTTTTACTCTTCATGCAAAATTCAACGAAAAAAATCGAGATATCCAACCTCACGGTCAAATACGGCCAACACAAAGCGCTGAAGGGAATTTCACTCGATATTTACAAGAATGAAATTCTCGGCATCATCGGCCCCGCACAATCTGGCAAGTCCACTCTACTTAAAGTTATCAATCGCACGATTGAATTTGTTCCCGGCGTCGAAGTGAGCGGCACCGTAAAAATCGACGATGAAAATACCAAAGACATGAAAAGCGTTCACGAGCTGCGCCGGAAGATTGGCATGGTTTTTCCATTGCCGGTGGGACTGCCGCTGTCGATATACGACAACGTCGCGTTCGCGCCGCGCATGGCGGGAACGCACAATCGCGCCGAATTAGATCAACTCGTCGAGCGTTGCCTGCGCCAGGCCGCGCTGTGGGATGAAGTGAAAGATCGTCTGGACAGCCTCGGCACCAAGCTTTCCGGCGGGCAACAGCAGCGTCTCACCATTGCGCGCGCGCTTTCCCATCAACCTGAAATTCTCTGCCTCGACGAGTTCTCCATCGCGGTCGATCCGGTCACGACGATGCGTATTGAAGACGTGCTCAAAGAACTGAAGTCGCAAGTGACCATCATTCTTGTCACTAATCTTGTACAACAGGCGCGGCGGCTGGCTAACCGGACGGCGTTCTTGTTCAATGGCGATTTGATCGAGATTGATCGTACCGAGGTGATTTTTTCGGATAATCCGGCCAATCAAAAAACATACGATTACGTCAACGGCATTTTCGGATGATTCCGACATGTTCGCGATTTTAAAACATATCCCATTGTCATCATAGATTCAGGAATGAGCGAAGACAAAAAATACAGCATCGAAACCGACAAGCTCAATCTGTGGTACGCCAAATTTCAAGCGCTGATCAACGTCAGCGTGCAGATCAAGCACGGCATTATCACCGGCCTCATTGGACCTTCAGGATGCGGCAAGAGCACGCTGCTGCGTTGCTTCAATCGCGTGAACGAGCGCTACGGCTACGTCACCACCACCGGTGAGATCAAAATTCTCGGCAAAAATATTTACGATCCGGACGTGTCGCTGACCGAGCTGCGCAAATCCGTCGGCATGGTGTTTCAGCGCCCGAATCCGCTGCCGATCTCGGTTTACGAGAATATCATTTTCGGCCAGCGCATCCATTCCGAGCGCCGCGAGCTCAAAAAATCGGCGGCCGACGAAATCGTTGAAAAGGCCTTGCAGGAAGTTTTGCTGTGGAAAGATTTAAAAGACAAGCTGCACACCAGAGCGACGGCGCTGCAGCTCGAGCAGCAGCAAAAACTTTGCATCGCCCGTCTCCTGCCGCTGAAGCCGGAAGTCGTTTTAATGGACGAGCCGTGCTCCGCGCTTGACGCCGAGGCCACGCGCGGCATCGAGGAGTTGATGTTCGAACTCGCGGGACGCTACACCATCGTCATCGTCACGCACAACATGGCGCAGGCCCGGCGCGTGAGCGATGAATGTATTTTCATGCTACTCGGCGAGCTGATGGAGCACAGCCGCACTGAGGACATGTTCCTAACGCCGAAGAATCCCAAAACCGCGGAGTATATCGAAGGAAGATACGGATGAGCAAATCTTTGGATTGATGGATCGATGGATTGTTGGAATAATGGGAACCAAAACTCCAGCAATCCAGTGATCCAACAATCCATCAATCCAGTTTAAGGAATTTACCATGCGACTCCTCTGCATCACCGACATTCACGGCGAGGTTCGCCGCTTTGAAAAAATTTTAGCCAACGAGCCTAAGGGTGACCTGCTCATCATCGGTGGGGATTTCACCAACTTCGGCAAGCCGCCGGAAGTCGCCCGTATGCTCGACATCGCTCAGGCACACACACCGCAAGTTTTGGCAGTTGCGGGCAATTGCGACAGCGCAGACATCGACCGCCTGTTGATTGAGCGCGACATTTCTTTGCACGCGCGCGGCGTGCGCATTGGTGACGTCGGTTTCTTTGGCGTCTCCGGCATGCCGCCTTGGCGGGAGGACATGTATCAGTTTACCGAGGACGAGCTCGACAGCTTTCTCAGCGCCGGTTTCGCGCAGGTTGAAGAGAGTCCGAGATTCATCATGGTTCCCCATTGCCCACCACGAAACTCCGGCGTCGATCGCACCTCTGGGTTGATGAGCGTGGGAAGCACTGCCATCCGGAAGTGGATGGAAAAAGTCAATCCGATGCTCGTGATTTGCGGCCATATTCACGAAGCGCGCGGCCAGGCTAAAATTGGCAACACGGTTGTGGTGAATTGCGGGCCGGCGCGCGATGGGAATTATGCGGTGGCGGAAGTGAGCGATGAAGTGAAGGTGCAGTTAAAAAAAGTTTAGTGGCCCATTTTTCTGTTGCTTATGACGGAGATTTTGTTTAATTTTATCCTGATCGCAACAAATGGGTGACATTCTTTGATATTTTATAAACTACACTCTGTAACAGGAGGTGATTATTATGGTAGAACCGGCTTATTATGAAGAACACGAGATGACTTTGAAAGAGGTCAAAGCCATGCTCGAAGGTTTAGAGCGTGAGTATAATATGACTTCGGAAGAATTTTCTGAAAAATGGAAAAAGGGGGAGGCCTATTGGGTGGCGGAATCGGTAGTTTGGCGCGGCTTAATCAAGGCCTATAGATCTCTCAACGGTAAAAATAGTGACCAGCTTGAGAAATAGGCCATGCCCATGACTTATGCCGAATACAAAGCACACATTCGCGCTATCACTATAGAATACGGCCGACAAGGAATTCTAGTTGGGCCAACGTCGGTAAAATTTTTTCCTGTTGAAGGGATTCCGGCGAAGGAAGGTGGCAGCATTTTCGCTCGCGATCCCGCTTTGGTTTTTCGAGATGGTGCAAGACTCGAGATTTACGAGGAAGTCCGAGTCGTCAATAATGAAATTCACAGGTATGAATACTCCTACCATTACGAACGCCCCAACGGCTACTTCTTCCGCTACGAACGCGAGGAAACAACCGACCCCATTCGTAAGCCCGAATATCACATGCACGTTGTTTTAAACCTGCCGCATTTCAATGCCCCATCTGTAAATTTGGAAATCATTCTCAAACTGATCGTTGCCAACTTCTACTCGCCCGACGTTTACTCCAGACAAATTATCGGCCAAGAGATTCATTTGACCGTCTGATTGATCTAATCTCAATCGTTTCCCCCAATTCCCATGTCCGCCAAGCCTCTCATCGGCATCCAAGTCCGCAAGCTCGCCGATCAAAACGAATATCGCCTGAATCACAAATATCCCGAAGCCATTTACGCCGGCGGCGCGATTCCGATTATGCTGCCGCTCATTCCGGCGCGTGATTATCTCGAAGCCGTGCTCGCAAAGCTGGATGGGATCATCATGTCCGGCTGTTACAGCGACGTCGATCCGAAATTGTACGGCGAAGAACCTCATCCCAAGTTAGGCCCAATAAGTGAAGTGCGCGATCAATTCGACTGGCTGCTGCTGGAGTATGCCCACGAACGCAATGTTCCGCTAATGGGCATCTGTCGCGGCTTTCAAGCGCTCAACGTTTTTCGCGGCGGCAAGCTCATTCAAGATTTGCCGAGCCAAAAGCCGGACAGCCTGCCGCACGATGATGACTGGGATCCCCAACAGCCGTTTGCCCACGAAGTGCGTTTAGCGCCGCAATCGGTGCTCAATTCAACCGGCCAAGAAATTTCCCTTCCCGTCACCAGCTTGCACCATCAAGGCGTCAAAAAAATTGGCGAAAGATTGGTTCCCATCGCCTGGGCGCCGGACGGCCTCATCGAAGCCGTACAAAATGAAAATCTTGACGAGCATTATATCTTCGGCGTGCAGTGGCACCCCGAGCGCACGTGGGAGGTGGATGAATTTTCGCTGGCGATTTTCCAAAATTTTGCTAAAGAAGTGGTTAAAAGAAAAATGGATTGATGGATTTCTGGATTGCTGGATTATTGGGTTCCAAAACCCCATCACTCCAAAAATCCAACGATCCGGCGATCCAACATTCCAAAAAACAAGGGACACCTGTGACTGAAACCGCTGCTCACGAATTCATCCGCTCGCACGACATCAAAAACGTGCGGCTCGTCTTTGCCGATCAAAATGCCATCACGCGCGGTAAAAGCGTCCCGGCTGAAATGTTTCTCAAAAATCTCGCCACCGGCTTCGGCTTTGCCACTTCCATTTTCGCGATGGACATCGAAGGCGAGACCATTGCCGAAACCGGCCTGCTCTGGGAAAAAGGCGATCCCGACTTCATCGCCGTCCCCGATCTCACGACGCTCACGCTCGTTCCCTGGAAAGCCAACACCGCGCAAGTGATCGTCGATGCCATGACCGTTGACGGCAAGCCGTTTTTTGCCGCGCCACGCCATGTTCTGAAAAATGTACTCGCCCGGCTGGCGGAAGATGGTTACGAAGCCAAAGCCGCCTCCGAGCTGGAATTTTATCTTTTGCACGGCGATACGTTCGCGCCCACCACCGAGGGTTTGCAAGCTTACAGCATCGCCAATCTGGTCGAAACCGAAAAACCGATTGAGGCGTTTGAGCGCCATGCACAGACGATGGGCATTCCGCTCGAAGCCACGCTTTCCGAATATGCGCCGGGGCAATTTGAGATCAATTTGCGTTACGAAGCAGCGCTGGCGATGGCCGACCACACCTTTCTCTTTCGCAACATGGTGAAGGAGACGGCGCGCCAGCTCGGCTACCACGTCACATTCATGGCCAAGCCGTTTGCGGATATTGCCGGTTCGAGCTTTCATTTGCACGTAAGTTTATGGAGAGATGGGAAAAACGTGTTTGCTTTCGAGCAAGTGTCTCCACCAGTCGTGCCGACTGGGTTACGGCATTTCATCGGCGGCTGTCAAAAATATCTCGATCCGGCCGCGGCGTTTTTTGCGCCCACGATCAATTCTTACAAACGGCTGCGCCCCGGTTCCTATGCGCCGGTGAATGATTCGTGGAGCGTCGATAATCGCACCGTCTCGCTGCGACTGCCGCCGGCGCACGGTAACGCCTGCCGTTTGGAAATTCGCACACCCGGCGCCGACGCCAATCCGTATCTCGTTATAGCCGCCGCACTCGCCATCGGTTATTTAGGCATGCAAAATAAAATTGAGCCGCGAGCCCCGGCCGAAGGCAATGCCTACGCGCTCCCCTCCACTCTGCCGCGCGATCTGTACGCCGCGTTCGAGGCGCTGGCAAATTGTCCCGAGCTGGTGAATTGGATGGGCGCTGATTTCGTGCATGTTTATTCAGCCGTCAAACGCGCCGAGTGGAAAAAATATATCAGCACGATTACGGAATGGGAACGGGAGAAGTATTTCAAGTTGTTGTGAGCGAAAACATGTAGCAAGACAAAATAATTTAGTGACAAAATGATTAAATGTTTTTTAAATTATTTTGTCAATCAATCGTTTTGTCAGAATACTTTTTCAACATGACTCAAAAATCTTTTCAAGACTACTACCCCGATCATCTCAGCCACTGCTACGGCTGTGGCCGGCTCAATGAGTTTGGCTTGCAAATCAAAAGCTATTGGGATGGTGAAGAGTCGGTTTGTACCATTCAACCCAAGCCCTATCACATCGCCATTCCAGGCCATGTTTACGGTGGTTTCATCGCTTCGATCATTGATTGCCACTGTATCGGTATGGCTGCTGCAGCAACTTATCGCGCGGAAGAAAGAGAAATGGATACCGAACTGAAAAAAGCGAAGTCGGACTTGCGCAGCGGGATATGTCAAGTTTAAAAAATGGCCGTGCGCAAGTCCGACTTCGCCAGCACTATATCCTCAATTCTCGCAACGCCTCCTCAAAGCGTCCGATCACGTCATCCACAATCTTTTCATCGATAATCAACGGCGGTTCCAACCGGATGATTTTGGGATTGGCAAGAATCGAAGCAACGAGCACGCCCTTTTCAAAAAACAAGCCGTAGAGTTTGTCACCGATTTCATCGGTGTGAAATTCCATGCCGATGAACAAGCCGAGGCCGCGCACTTCTTTGAAATATTGCGGATATTTGTTGGCAAGCTCGTGCAAACGCCGGAGCAAATACTCACCAACTCTCGCCGCGCGCGCCGGCAGATTTTCTTTCTCCATAACCTGCAACGCCGCCAACGCCGCCGAACACGCGAGCGGATTTCCGCCAAACGTGCTGGTGTGAATCGTCGGCCATTCATTGAGCGGCGCCCAAACTTTTTCGGTGCCGACGAAGGCGCCAATCGGCATCACGCCGCCGCCGAGCGCTTTGGCGCTGCACAAAATATCCGGCGCCACGCCATCATGATCGCAGCCCCACATTTTACCGGTGCGGCCGAGACCGCATTGAATCTCGTCGAGAATGAGCAACACGCCACGGTGGTCGCAAATCTCCCGCACTTTCTTAAGATAACCTGCAGGTGGAATATTGATGCCGCCTTCGCCTTGGAAAGGCTCGAGCAGCACCGCCGCCGTTCGGTCCGTCATCGCTGCTTCGATAGCAGCCGCATCGCCGAACGGCACATGCTTGAAACCGGTGAGCAAAGGCTCGAACGGATCGCGAAATCTCCGGCGATAAGTCGCCGAGAGCGCGCCAAGCGTTTTGCCGTGATAACCATTCTCCGCGCAGATGAACACATGCTTCTTTGTGTAAAGCTTGGTGAGCTTGATCGCGCCCTCCACCGCCTCGGTGCCGCTGTTACAAAAGAAAGAATACTTCAAATCACCGGGCGTGATCTCGGCCATCTTCTTGGCGAGCATGCCGCCTTGAGGATGCAGCAATTCCTTTGAACCAAGCGGCAACCGGTCGAGCTGCTCTTTTACTGCCGCAACGACGATGGGGTGGCAATGACCGAGACTGAAAATTCCGTACCCGCCGAGAAAATCTATATACTCTTTGCCTTTGGTGTCTTTGATGAGATGCCCTTCCCCGCTCCATTCCATGGCCTTGTATTTTGCCGAAATCGTGCGCGTGCCATAGACACGGTTGAGGTGTTCCGTCCAGTTGTTGAGAGATTCAGCAATGAAATTTTCGGAAGCGATATCGTAATTTGCCATAAAGACCTCGCGCGATGGTGGTTGCTGGTTGTTTGTTGCCGGTTGCTTGTACTGTATGTGATGCGTGAATAAAAAACACAAAAATTAAGAGAGAATCAAGAAGATTCTTGTGAGCGTCGTAATAACTCAGATTATGGGTGGAGAAGATGTCATTCAGGAGGAATCCTTTTTCAATTCAGCACTGTACTTGACAACAAAAAAGATGCCTCCGGCATGACATGGTTTGTGGTCCAGAAATCTGAGGGCTTATTGAGCGCCAAGCTTGACATTGTGGCTGAAAATTTTAAATTGAAAATTTACAATTTTAAATTTTCAATTTTCCTTTCATGGTCAAACTCATTCTCGGCATCGACGCCGCCTGGACGGCGCATCATCCCGCGGGTGTCGCGCTCGTCACGGCTCCGAAACGTGATCGGCCACGGCTGCTGCGTGTCGCGCGCTCCTATGAAGAGTTTTGTGGGATGAACAATAACAGCGGAATTGATTGGCCGGCTAAAGTTCATGGGAGTGAACCGAATATTCCAGCGCTGTTGGCGGTTTGCGAAAAAATTGCCGGCGCCACACCGAATGTCATCGCGCTTGATATTCCAATCGGACCGCAACTCATAGCGGGACGACGGACGGCGGACAAGATGGTAACGAGAGTCTACATCAGCCGAAAAGCCGGAACGCATTCGCCGACGGCCAAACGCCCGGGGCCAATCAGCCGGATGCTATTTGAGCAACTTTCTGCTTGCGGCTTCGAGTGGTTACACGCCAACACCACGATTTCTCGAAACAAAAATCCCCGCGTCTTCATCGAGGCCTACCCCCATCCGGCGATTATCGAGCTGCTCGGCCTCGACGAACGGCTCAAATACAAAGTGAGCAAGCTGCAAAAGTATTGGCCGGATCTCGAAGGCAACAAACGCCGGATGGCCGTCGCCCAAAATTTGGCCCGACTCCGCACGGCCCTCGATAAACGCATCGCCGCTGTCGCAGACTGGTTGCCCTCCGCCAAATCGTTTATTAAAAACGGGCCAATAGTGCGTTTGAAAGGTTACGAAGATGCGCTTGATGCCATCGTCTGTGCTTGGATCGGTTGCGAGTTCCTAGCGGGACGGTGTATGGCTTATGGGGATGAGGAATCAGCGATTTGGTTGCCGAGGCCAGTGACTTGAGTTAAGTAAAATTATATCCCACCGCGGACGAGCCGCAACCCGACGGGCGCAGCCAAGCAGGTTTAAAAAGTTTCCAACGGATAGAAGAACCCAACGGGAAAAGCATTATCAGTTGGGTTTTTCAATCCGTTGGAAAAATCTTTGCTTTTATGAAAACTCTCACAAACCTACAAAAACAAATCACCACCTGCACGAAATGCCCGCGACTCGTTGCCTGGCGCGAGCAAATGGCGCGGGAAAAGGTGAAACGCTTTGCCGAAGATAAATATTGGGGCAAGCCGCTGCCGAGCTTTGGCGATCCCCAAGCGAGTTTGTTGATCGTTGGCTTGGCGCCGGCGGCGCACGGCGGCAATCGTACCGGCCGCATGTTTACCGGCGATCGCAGCGGCGATTGGCTCTTTCGCGCGTTGCACAAAGCAGGTTTTGCGAATCAGCCAAATTCGGCGCATCGAGACGATGGTTTAAAATTGACCGATTGCTACATTACTGCAACGCTGCGCTGCGCGCCGCCGCAAAACAAACCGGCGCCTGAAGAAATCGCCAACTGCCGGCCATTTTTGCTGAGAGAAATTGAATTGCTCAAAAATGTGCGGGTGATTCTCGGGTTGGGCAAGATCGGCTTCGATAACGCGCTATCGGCTTTCGCCAAAGTTTATGATTTGGACTTGTCGCCACGACCAAAATTTGGACACGGGGTGGAATACACACTCAATTCAAAGTTAACTTTGATGGGGACTTTTCATCCCAGCCAACAAAACACTTTTACGGGCAAATTGACCGCAGCCATGTTTGATCGGATTTTTCGTCGGGTGCAGGAGTTGCTTAGACAAAATAACCAATACTAAAGCGTATGTAACTGCCGCGTAAAATTTCGACTTACTTGTTCTTGCTATTTGCTGCCATGCCCTCCTCCCCCGGGGGTATGGATGATTAGCGTTTCACCTGCCTGTGCCTGATACGACGCGTTGCCTTCCAATGGCATGCGTGTGCCATCAGTTAAAACGCGAATATTCTCTCCAACTTTTCCCGACTCGCCGCCAGCGAGTCCAAACGGCGCAATTCGTCGTCGCTGTGAGAGAATTGAGACGTTGAGATCTTTAAGAAATTTAAAATGCCGGATCACGCCGTCACCGCCGCGCCAACGGCCATTGCCGCCGGAATTGGGGCGAATCGAAAATTGCAAGAGACGAACGGGATGGCGCGTTTCCAAAATTTCCGGGTCGGTAATGCGCGTGTTGGTCATGTGCGTATGCACCGCACTCGCGCCGTGATAATTTTCCGCCGCGCCAACGCCGCCGCAGATGGTTTCGTAGTAGCCAAATGTGTCATCGCCGAAAGTCAAATTGTTCATCGTTCCCTGACTCGCTGCCGTGACACCAAGCGCGCCGAGCAAAACGTCGACGACGCGCTGCGAGGTTTCAACGTTGCCGCCGACCACGGCGCGTCCAGGCGTCGGGTTGAGAATGCAGCGCTCGGGAATTATAATTTGCAGCGGTTCGAGACAACCATCGTTGAGCGGAATGCGCTCGGCAACGAGACAGCGGAAAACATATAGCACCGCAGCGCGAACCACGGCCGGCGGTGCATTGAGATTGAACTCGCTCTCTTTTCCGGTGCCGGTGAAATCAATGATGGCATTTTCTCCCGAAATCGTGATTTTCACCGCGATGGGCGTGCCGTCGTCCATCGCATCCGCAAAATGATAGCTCCCAGACGGAATGCGACGCAACGCTTCGCGCACCTGTCGCGCTGCATTGTCGCGGACGTGCCCCATGTACGACATTACGGTTTCCAAACCATAATGCTCTACCAGCTCTTCCAGCAATCGCACGCCGGTGTGATTCGAAGCCATCTGCGCCTGCAAATCAGCGCGATTGTCGGCGCGATTGCGGGTTGGAAATTTCCGCGTGGTAAAAAGCTCGGCAAAAAGCTTTTCGTTAAATTTGCCGCGCTCGACCAATTTCACGTTATCGAGTAGAACGCCTTCTTCGTCGAGACGGGTTGAAAACGGCGGCATGGAACCTGGTGTGATTCCGCCAATCTCGGCATGGTGTGCACGACTCGCGGTGAAAAAAATCGGCTGGGTGGGATCATGCTTGGCAAACACTGGCGTCACGACGGTAATGTCGGGCAGATGCGAGCCGCCGCCGAAGGGATTGTTCGTCGCGAAAACATCGCCGGGCGCTATTTCCGCATGTGCCTTTAAAACCGCGCGCACGCTCTCGCCCATCGCGCCGAGGTGCACGGGAATGTGCGGCGCATTCGCCACCAAATTGCCCTCGCTATCAAACAACGCGCAAGAGAAATCGAGACGCTCTTTGATGTTGGTGGAAATTGCGGTGCGGCGCAGCACGTTGCCCATTTGCCCGGCAATCGACATGAAAAGGTTGTTGAAGATTTCGAGGGCGATGGGATCGATTTCGGTGGTGTAAATGGAAATTGGCTTGGCAACATCATGCACTGGCGCGAGAATGATATTGTCGTAACCATCGACCGTGGCCACAAAATCCGGCTCGACAAAAATCGTTGCAATTTTCTCCAAAATAATCGCCGGGCCGTGAATTTCAGCGCCGGCGGTCAACTCTTCTCGCCGAAATACTGCCGCTTGCCATTCTTTTCCATCGAACACCACCCGCGCAAATCGTGTTGCGGCAGGTGAATGCTTTTTCGCTTCGATTGGCACAGGCGACGCAATATCCGTCACGCCAATCACCTCGACACGGCACTGCAGAATTTCAATCGCGCGTGCCTCGCGGACGTAGCCATACAATTGGCGATGTTTCTCGGTAAATTCGCGCCGATAGTCGCGGTCGGTTGGCTCAAGAGTCGTCAACGGCGTTTCCGTGCCGGCGTAACGCAAATCCAGCTTGCGAACGGTGCGGATCGCAGACGATTGAAATCCCTGCTCGCGAATGAGCTGTTGCCCTGCGGCGGCGAGTCGCTGAAAATCGGCTTCGAGCTGTTGCAGTGAATTTTGGTTGAGCGGCAATTGCGCCACGGGCGACGAGCCTTCCCAAATAGTATCCGCGAGGCCGATGCCGTAAGCGGAAAGCACACCGGCAAGCGGATGCAAAAGAATGCGCCGAATGCCGAGATGCCGGGCGACGGCACAGGCATGTTGTCCACCGGCGCCGCCGAAACAACATAGCACGTACTCGCGCACATCGTGCCCGCGCGCCACAGAGATTTCTTTGATGGCTTGCGCCATGTTCAAATTGATCACCTGGAGAAAACCTTCGGCGATTTGATAGGCGCTCAGATTTTGCCCTTCGGCAAGGCATTGCTGCTGAATTTCTTCTATTTTCCCAACGACACGCGCGCGATTCAATGGAAAAGGAAAATTCTCCGGCAGCAAGCGGCCGAGAAAGAGATTGATATCGGTGACGGTCAATTCGGTGGCTTTGGCAATGCCCTCAGCATTTTTCAAATCATAACACAGCGGGCCGGGATCGGCGCCGGCGCTTTCCGGGCCAACGGTCAACCGGCCGGCGACGAACTTGCAAATCGAGCCGCCACCGGCTGCAACCGTGTGAATCGATAGCATCGGCGCTTTGATGCGAACACCGGCGGTGACGGTCTCGTAGACGCGCTCAAATTCGCCGTCGTAACGCGACACATCTGTCGAGGTGCCGCCCATGTCGAAGCCGATGATTTTGGGGAAACCAAACCAACGGCCAAGACGAGCACAGGCAACGACGCCCGCGGCCGGGCCGGAGAGAATGGCGTTGTGGCCGCGAAACCGGCTCGCTTCGATGAGTCCGCCGCTCGATTGCATCATTTTGAGTTGGGAGCCGGGAAGTTGATTTTGCAGGATTCGTAAATACGTCAAGAGTAATGGCGTGAGATAAGCATCGGCGGTCGTCGTGTCGCCGCGGCCGGTGAGGCCGATCTCCGGACAAACTTCTTGGGAGCAGGAAACATGGTGAAAGCCGAGCGAGCGCGCCAATTCCGCCACCATTTTCTCATGTTGAGAAAAAGCAAAACCGTGCAGAAAAACGATGGCGAGGTTGTCGATGCCCTGGTCGAGAAGGCTTTGCAATTTTTGCCGAACTTGTTGAAGATCGGGAGAACGGAGAATTTCACCGGTTGCTGAAATGCGTTCGTCGATTTCGACGACGGTTTGATAGAGCACCGAAGGTTTGGCGATGCGAATTTCAAAAATGTCGGGCCGTTGTTGCGTGCCGATTTGCAGAACATCCGCGAAGCCAGCCGTGACCAAGAGCGCATGTGGACGACCTTTGCGTTCGAGCAAGGCGTTGGTGGCGATGGTCGTTCCCATTTTAACTTCGCACGGCGGGATGGGATCGTGATTCGGTAATTCAAGAATGCGGCGAATGCCCTCGAGTGGGGCGTGATCGGAGGAGAGAACTTTGTCGAACTTCAATTCGCCGGTGGGAGAGCGACCGAGACAGTCCGTGAACGTGCCGCCGCGGTCGATCCAGAATTGCCAACTGGTTGCTCGTTGCTTGTTGCTTGTTGCTGGTTGCTGACGCAGCACCATTTTCATTCCATCACTTTATCGGGAGCCGAAAGCCAAGTGAAAATATTCTACTTCTTTTCCATCGCTTTGAGAATCTTCTCAATCTCTTCGGGACTGGCATTGTCCACCGAGATTTCGGTGCCGTTGGGAAGCTTGATCTTGGCGCCGGAAATGCCTTTGTTGCGAATCATGGCAATGACTTTTTTTATGAGCGGCATGGCGGCGCTGATGAAGCCGATCACACCGATCGCCACTTCGATCCAAACTTTGATGGTGGCCGGATCGACGCCGCGCTGCACCGGCGAGCGAGTATCTTTCACAGATTCCACCGCCTGGATTTCCTTGAGCGCTTGCGTAATTTCTGCAATCTCGGCCTCGGAAATGGAGCCGGGCAATGCGATGGTTAATATGTCTGGCATGGTTGTTTTTCCTTCATAATCGTTTGATCACTTCGACCGACAAGCCGGTCATCTCAGCAATCAGATTCGTGTCAAGACCTTGTTGTCGCATCGAGCGAGCTATTTCTACACTGCGTTCCTGCTTTCCTTCTTCCCTTCCTTCTTCCCTTCCTTCTTGCCGGCCTTCTTCCTTGCCTTCCTTGCGGGCAGCGGTGGCAATTCCGCGCTCATCCTGCATTTTCACCGCTGCCGCGTCATAAGCTTCCCATTCTTCTTTGGTCATGTTCGCCCGATTCGCCATCTCAAAAGCTTTACGGAAAGGCTCCTGGTTTAGCTTTTCCGGAATCATCTCCAAGTGACCGGCATGTTTGAGAAAATAGCACCATTTTTCGATGGTCGTCTCCAGCTCGGCTTCGCTTTTGGTAAACTTGGGCAATTCGATGAAGTAATGTCGGATTTCATCGAGGTAACAATGATTCGAGATGGTCTCGCGAAATTCGTGGCAGGAGAGATAATGATCGAATTCTTTAAACAGAACGAAGTCGACGATGGTGATGCCGATAACCTGATTGAGCTTGGGATAATCGGTGCCGGTTGGGATTTGGCCGACATAAGCCTTGCATGCGTTATATTGGATGCGTTTCTCAAAGCCCTCGGCATATTGCACTTGCGTTTCCACCACAAACTCCACCCCGCGGTGGTCACGGCATTTCACGTCGAGAAAGCTGTGCTTGAGCGTGGGAATCTTGGGCGCTTGGTAGGGATTGAGAATGGTGACTTCGGAAATCGCGTGGATTCCTTCCAAGCCGAGGACGGCGTTCAAAAAGCTGATCAACACTTCCTTGGCTTTCTCGTTGCCAAAGATCAGCTTGAACGCAAAATCAGTTCTGGGGTCGGCGAATTGCATGGCTGGTTCTCAAGAATTTCTTGTTGCCTTTTTTGTATCTGGAGCAAAAAAGGCGCGGCCAAACGCTCGTAATCAAGAGCGGAGTGCATGCGACGAGCGGCTTCCAAAAAGCGCCATATCTGTTGCAATTCTAATTGCGCTTGATGCAGTTGTTCGTCATCGTGTATCATTTTTTTAAAAGAGCTCACGCTTTAAAATTAACCAAGAGTCATTTAAAAAGCAACGGCAATTTCAGGCAAAAGCAATTTAGCTTCCGGCAAAAAATTTTCGAGGCGACGGCCTGAAGTCCGTAGCTTTATCCTGGCTTCGCGAAACTCTGTCTTATCGCCCAAATAACTCAAATAACCAAATGATCTATTGTCCCGAACGCACGGCGCGGACATAACGTCTATAGGAATCACCAGGATGGCCGCAAAGACCGGGGCGGAAACCGACCGTCCACGCCCTTGAGGGGCTGAATTTGTCCGCTGCCAAATCCACTTCTGTAGTTGATCAAACACTGGATTAATGTACAAATCACCATGCTTTTGGGGCTCCATCAGTGACATCGCTTCTTCCAGTGTCGGCAAACGCCAGTCGGCATAGTTGGCAAAATCATTATTGTTCAAGTCGCGGATATATTTTTCAGTATCAGAAAAACTCATGAGTTTGGGCGAACCGGATTGCTGCCACATCAAGCCAGTGGCATGGTCGAAAACCACTTTATCATCCCGCTGTTTCTCGAAATCGTTGACAAAACCTTTGCTCAGAGGATTGCTCCAAGTTTCGTTCCCACCACAGTAAAAGTCGTACTTTTTCAGCATTGTTTTGACGCTATCTCCCGAAAGTATTTTGCCTGTGTTTCGCAGTTTCAATGTCGAACCACTTTGGCGTGTCGGGGTAGTTGGCTTACCAGCACGCTTTCTTTCTTCGTTCGTTTTAGAACCCTGCTCGGCGGCGACTTCCGGATTCTGGCCTTGCGGCTTTGAGGGCGATAAATTTGCTGTGGTGTCTCTAGTAGAATCCGAGTTCGACGGTTTTTGTGCAGCCGACTCTTTCTTCGCAGAATCCGGTTGTGGCGGATGGCACCACCTATAAACTGCCACTACCATTGCGACGACAATGATCGCAAAGGTAATATTCATCACCTTCCCACGTGGCCACCATGCAGAAACCCTACGCGCTGCAGCCGAACCACGCAGCGAATCAACTGTAGTCTTGCTCACCAACGGCTGCCAACGCTTCGTTTTTTTCGCCGGCTTTGCGGAAACAGACTCGGGTTTTCGTGTAGCAGGTGGGGGACTTTTACGAACTCCGGTCGATGAGGATGTTTGATCTCCCACCGGAATTTCCACATGTTGCGGCGGCAGTGGGCTTGGAGGCACAGGTGCTGGCGTCGCAATCTTTGGCTCCACCCCCAGCGAGTGGCAGAGCTGGACATACCCGGTTTCGTAGGGCGAGAAATTCAAATACAACCTGCCGCGCAGCAAAGCCGGCAAGGCCGTGCCATCCAAGACGCAGGCGATGATCCGTTTCTGCAAATGAAACGCGCTCGTCCATTCCTGCTTCACATAATACGATTCCGCCGAGTCCGCCGACCACAAAAGAATGAGTGTGTTGCACCAGTCCAGCGCCGCGCTGATGCGGTCTGGCAGCGAGTCCCCGCCGGTGATCTTTTCGTAATCGACAAAGACCTCCACCCCGTCGCGAATCAGATCGCGCTGCAATTGTTTGGCGACGGGCTGGTTCTTCCATGCGTAGCTAATGAAAACTTTTGGGGGACTCGGCTCCGGGAGACTCGTCATAACAACGTATTATTTTCTAAGTTTTGCTCTTCCTCCTACTCATACTCTTACTTACTCCTACTCGATTTTGAAAAATAAAAAGCGAGTAAGAGTAGGAGAAAGAGTACGAGTAAGAGTTGTGTATTACGGCCTCATTGCCGCATGGGAATCACCACGTCGATCCGGCGGTTTTGGGAACGGCCTTCTTCAGTGGCGTTGTTGGCAACCGGCTTTTCACTGCCGTAGCCCACCGCCTGGACGCGGTCCTCCGGCAAGCCCATGTTGGCGATGAGATATTGCTGCACCGCCCGCGCCCGATTCGCCGAGAGATTCAGGTTGTACGCGTCGTTGCCGATGTTGTCGCTGTGGCCTTCGATCACCACCGGCGCGTTGGGAAATTCCCGAATGGCGCGCTGCAACTTCGTCAGCAGTGAGAAATACTCCGGTTGGATGGTGGATTTGCCGGAGGGAAATCGCAGTCCAGCGAGACGGATGCGGAAGCTGTCACCCTCACGAATGACTTTGGCCTCACTCGGCGCAAACATGGTTTCGACGCCGCGCATCTTCTCTTCCTGGCGCTGCTTTTCGAGCAGAATTTGCTGCTTTTTAGCCAGTTCGGATTCCAAGCCGGTTTTGGTTTCCTGCATGGCGCCGATCTCTTTGTCCTTCTGTTCGATCGTTTTGTTCAGCTCGCCAATCTGTTTGTCGCGGTTGGCCACTTCGCCGATAAGGCGGCGCTCCTCCTCACGCAGCGTTTTGATGGCGCTGCGAATGTCCTCGAGCGGCTTGGCGATGCCGGCGTCAAATTGCGGTGAAAAGTTAAAAGCCTTGGAAACGTTGGTCACCAACTGCTCGTTGTTCAGTAGAGCCTTTTCCCACCCTTTTTCGTCCGCTTTCAGCCGCTGAATTTGCTCGGCGAGATAGGTGGCGTGGCGAATCTCGTACTCTGCCGCTTCCGCCTTCTCGCGCGCTGTGTCCGAGGCGTAGCGATTGGTGTTGAGAATGTTTTCGGCTTCAGCCAACAGCGCCTGTCCCCGAGTGAATGTCAGCGGTGCGTATTTTTCGACTTTCACTTCCTGCGCTTTCGCGATCAGGCCGCGGACGCTGCCGATGACGCTGACTTTGATCGCCTGTAGCTCAGCGTCGCGAAGATAACGCTCGGCTTCTTCAGCGCGTTTCTTGGCGCCGTTCATGTCGCCGGATTCCAATTTGCGCATGGTGTCTTTAAACGCCTGATCGCCGGAAGCATACAAATCCGCAGCATATTGCGGCGCGTTAGCTTTCAAAGACTGGTCGCGCGCCTGGATGAGCGACGTAAACGCGGCTTTGGCCACCTTGGCTGTTTGCATGACCTGGTCCATATCCGTATCGACTTCACGCAACTTTCTGTCAATCTCGCCAAGCCCGCGGCCGCGCTTGAAATCCTGTTGCGCTTCGCCATAGCGTTTGATGGCGCGCGCGAACACATCCGGCGACAACACGTCTCCTTGTGTCGCCCTGGCCTGATTGATTTTCTCCTGCGTCTTGCCGAAAATTTGTTGCTGCAGCCGGTCGTCCGTTTTCTGCTGCGCACGGATTGAAACCGGTAGCGCGGCAAGAAGCATCAACGCCAACGAGAATGCAACGAGCTTTTTCATCGAATCCCTCCCTGGGTTTAAGGTTTGTTCCATAAGATGTTTAATGACTGCACTTCAAAATAAAAAAAAAAATGGCGTGAAGCAAGCCTTAAAGTGAAGTCCGGCTTGCATTTGACAATTTTTTGCTTCATTTCAATGCCTTGCCATGCAAGCCGGACTTCGCTAAAAAAATTTTAAAAAAAATAAAAAAAGTTCTTGACTTTTTGTTCACCATGTATTATAATGAAGGTGAACATTGTAGCACCAAATAGAAATCTATGAACCGCTGGCTTTGTGTTCACAATTCTTGAGCTTTATGAGCATAGCCCATTTCGGCGGCAAGCGTTTTAAATCACTTATTGTGAACAACGATCCGGCACAATCAAGGGTTCACTTATGAAAAAGCTGACCGAAAAACAAAAACAAATTCTCGAGTTGATCGGGCGCCACGTGAAGGAACGCGGCTTCCCGCCGACGATGCAGGAATTGGCGGACGAATTGGGCATTCGTTCCAAGAACGCTATTTTCAAGCATCTGGCCTCGTTGGAGAGCAAAGGATTTATTCAGCGGCACGGCGGCGGCACCGCGCGCGGCATCACGGTATTGCATCCGATGGGCCTACCCAACCAAGCGCACGCGGACAACATTCCCGTGCTTGGCCGGATCGCTGCCGGCATGCCGATGTTAGCCCAGGAAAATATCGAGCGTTACGTCGCAGTGCCGGATTATTTAACCGGCGGCGGCGGCTCCTATTTCGCGCTGCGCGTGCAAGGCGACAGCATGATCGACGCCGGCATTTATGAAGGTGATCTCGTCATCGTCCGCTCCACTCAGCAAGCTGCCAACGGCGACATCGTGGTGGCATTGACTGGAGAAGAAGCCACAGTGAAGCGTCTGATGTTGAGCGGCGACTCAATGTATTTGAAACCCGAAAACCCCGCGTATGCCCCCATTCCGCTATCTCAGGCGTGGTCGATTCAGGGCAAAGTGGTGGCGCTGATCCGCGAACAAGTGGCGTAGATCGATTCCGGCTGAGCCGGCACTTGCCCTTCCGTCTGAAAATGGGAAAGGATGACATGGACTGCACCGACTCGTCTCGTCGTATATAATCCACGCGAAGCCGGCTGCTTTCCATGTCATCCGCGGTTTTTAATATCTTTGTTAACTATTCAGGCAACCGTCCGGACGCCTCACGATTTGAACAAGTTGGTTGTACCAAACTACCGTCATTCTCGCACAAAAGCGTCCGGACGGTGAATAGTTACAAACTTTCAAACAGAGGTCCTGCCATGTCAGAATCTCGCCCAGGCTTTACGCCGCAAGAAAAAGTGTTGTTGTACCGATATTACGAATTTTACCGCTCGCTTGAAACCGGCAAACGCAGGCCGAGCACGGCAGCGCAAAAACATTTTGTCGCCGTCTGCCAGGGCCGCGCCAAGGCGGAAACTTTGCATGAAAAGGCGTATGCCAAATACATGCAGCTTCGGGTGACGCGGCAAACGCAGTCGCAAGAAGAAGCCGCGGCTCAGGAAGATTTTCTCGATTACGATGAAGAGTCTTCACGCCCACGCGACGATTTGAACAAGCTGCGCCGCCCCAATTTTGCCGCCAAGCACCGGCAGCATCGTCAAGCGGCTTAACATTCACGCAACCTCTTCCTCCCTCCATAGCCATCCGGCGGCAAGGACCTATGAGGCGGGTAGCCTCTGCTCTTGACCACGGCACCTCTTTGCCGCCGGATTTTTATCCAAGGGTTTTCAAAATTTCTTCGCTTATTTTCACTCTACGGGCGCAGCCGAAGGCACCGGTGTCGCCGAAAAAGCTTTTTTGCTTTAAATTCTTCAATACGCCATTTCTTTGCGTTGGAAAATATTTTCCTGCCTATTTATGCCTCTTCTTGACTCTCACCGAATTTTCTTTTATATTTCAAAAGTGGCATCGGAGTACGATGCTTCAGCATCGCAAAACTAAAGTTTTGCACTCCGAACTTCATAAAATGGAAGTGAATAAGAGTGAAAGGAATTGTGGTTATGCACGACGAATTGCATACCAAAATCGAGGAATTGTCCCGCCGTGTGTTTGTCCTGCGGGACAGTCTTTGACGTCGCCAAACGTGAAAAACAAACCGCCCAGTTCGAGGCACAAACGCAAGCAGCGAATTTTTGGAACGACAACGAAAAGGCGCAGGTGGTGATGCGCGATCTCGCCGGCCATCGCGAATGGATCGAGGCTTGGCGAAAAGTCGAGCGCGTGCGCGAAGACGCCAGCGTGATGCTTGATTTGGCAGAAGAGGCGCGTGACGAAAGCACGTTTGCCGAGGCGGAAAAGGAGATCGCCACATTGCAAGCCGCGGTGGACGATCTGGAATTTCGCAGCATGCTCTCCGGGCCGGACGACGAGCGCAACGCCATTCTCACCATTCATCCGGGCGCTGGCGGCACCGAGAGCCAGGATTGGGCGCAGATGCTGTTTCGCATGTACGTGCGTTGGATCGAGCGCCACGGCTTCGAGTATCAGATCATCGATTTGCAAGCTGGCGAAGAAGCGGGGCTAAAAGACGCGACTATCGAGGTGCGCGGCCAATATGCGTATGGCCATCTCAAAGCCGAGGCCGGCATCCACCGCCTCGTGCGCATTTCTCCCTTCGATGCGAATAAGCGCCGCCACACCTCATTTGCTTCGGTGTTCGTGCTGCCGGAAATTGAAGACAACGTGACGATCAAAATCGAAGAAAAGGATTTGCGCGTCGATACTTATCGCGCCAGCGGCGCCGGCGGCCAGCACGTAAACAAGACTTCTTCGGCGGTGCGCCTCACACATGTCCCCACCGGCATCGTGGTGCAATGCCAAAACGAGCGCAGCCAGCTTCGCAACCGCGACCTGGCTATGAAGCTGCTGATGGCGAAGCTTTATCAGCTCAAACGCGAAGAAGAGAAAGCCAAATTCAACGAACTGGAGAAAAACAAAAAAGATATCGGCTGGGGCAATCAGATTCGCTCGTATGTTTTTCAACCCTACACGCTCGTCAAAGATCACCGCACCGGCGTCGTCGAGCGCAACGTACAAGCCGTGATGGACGGCGAGCTGGACGAGTTCATCAAGGCTTTTTTGATGGGAAAACGCTACAACAAAAAAACCGGCGGCGTGGATGTCGAGGAAGAATTGGAGATTGAGGAGTAAACCAACTCTGTAGAAGGTGAACCTATGGAAGTCATCACAACACAAGAAACTGCCGGTCCCAAAACCTCTGCATCAAAAAATGGTGAAGCGGCGTTACTCAAAAAAAGTGCACTTCCGTTGGAAGAACGCACTGATTTGACCATTTCAGAGGTCGAGGCGCTGGGATTATCAGATTCTTATGAACTGATTGACGGGAGGATCATTTTCAAAATGGCAACCTCAGACCATTCATACATTCAACTCAAATTGGCTGCCGCATTTGATGCCTATCTTGAAGCACATCCGATCGGCATGGCCTTTACAGAACTTAGCGTGCGCATTTTTCCGGATGACGACAGAAATTTTCGCACGCCGGATTTGGCGTTCTGCCTCAACAACAATCTTCCTGTCAAAGGTGAAATGGCGACAACTGCGCCGGATTTGGCCGTTGAGATTATTACACCGGCTTCAGACTTTCCTGATGTATTGGAAAAAGCCGATCTTTATCTCAGTAAAGGGAGCAAAGTCGTATGGATTGTCATTCCAACCAAAGCGTGTGTGCTCATTTTAACAGCGTCGGGACGGCGCTGGGAATACGAAACCTTAACTTGTCCCGAACTTCTGCCAGGTTGGAGCTTGAATCTTCAGAAAATTTTTAATTGGCCAGAGCCAAAAGCTGCGGCTTAGTTGACGAGAAAATTTATGGGCTACACCGCCGATTGCAAGCTCACCTACGAAGGCAAAGCCTATTCCGGCAAAGCTATGCTTGAAACGGATTACCTTGAATTCAAAGGTGCTCTCAAGCTCAAAGTGCCGTTCAAGTCGATCACGGCTGTGGCGATGGAGAAAGAGGCGCTGCAGGTGAAATTCGATGGACGCGTGGCTCTATTCAATGTTGGCAATCAATCCGAGAAATGGCTGCAAAAAATTCTCAATCCCAAAAGCCTGCTCGACAAGCTCGGGGTCAAACCGGAGCACAATGTGTGCGTGCTCAAAGTTGATGACGAGAGTTTTCTGGCGGATTTGGAAAAGCGTGTGGCAAAATTTTCTACTCGTCTCGTTTCCGAATGCGATGTCATTTTTCTCGGCGCGGAAAAAGAAGCTGATCTCGCTGCTTTGGGAAGCTGCAAAGAGTCGCTCAAGAAAGACGGCGCGATTTGGGTGGTCAATCCGAAAGGCCAAAAGAGTTTTAACGAAAATCACGTGCTTGCCGCCGGCAAAAAGGCGGGGCTGGTTGACGTGAAAGTGGCCAAATTCTCCGAAACGCACACGGCGCATCGTTTCGTTATTCCAAAAGCGCAACGATAAAATGAGAAACAACTTCTCCAGCCGCGTTCAGATGGCCATTCAATTTTCCCGAGAAGAGGCTGTGCGTCTCGGCCACGATTATATCGGGACGGAGCATATTCTCCTGGGTCTGATCCGCGACGGCGACGGGCTTGCGATTGAGATTCTCTGCCATCTCAGCGTCGATTTGGATAAAATCAAACGCGCGGTGGAAGACGCCGTCAAATCCACCAGCGAACCCACGACGATCGCCACCATTCCGTTTACCAAACGGGCCGAAAAGATTTTAAAGATGTCTTACGCGGAGGCCGAGGCCTGCAAAGCCGACATCATTGGCACCGAGCACCTGTTGCTGGCGCTGGTAAAAGAGAAAAACGGCGTGGCCGCGCAGGTGCTGCGGAGTTTTGGCGTGAGGTATGAAGCGATCCGAGAAGAAATAGAAAATATTCTGCATCAAAACCCCTCGAAAAAAGAAACGAGCCAACAAGGCCTGAGATTGGCATTTCGCCGGCATTTCTTCGGCTGGGGAAACAAGGCCAAGCAGGCTCCAATCTTTGTCCGTGACAATGCCGGCGCAGCCAGCGCCCGCTACGGATGGACTCAGCAAGCTGCGGATATGAGCGGCAGCAATGAATTTTTGCGGCCAACCGTTGCTGAGATCAAGTTGGGAGCCATTGCCGACAATATCAAACGAATTTGCCAACGGGTGCAGCCGGCGGAAGTCATGGCCATAGTCAAAGCAGATGCGTACGGCCACGGTGCCATTCCCGCCGCGCTGACTGCCATTTCCGCCGGCGCTTCACAGCTTGGCGTCGCGCTTTTGGAGGAAGGCCTCGAATTACGCCGCGCCCAAATCGCCGCGCCGATTCTCGTTTTCGGCGGTCTTTTTGAAAATCAGATCGACAGCTTCATTGCGAATCGCCTACAATTTACGCTTTACGATTTACGCCTTGCTCAAACGGTTTCACAACGCGCACAGGCTTTGGGGCGAACGGCACAAGTGCACGTGAAGATCGACACCGGCATGGGGCGTGTAGGATTGTTGCCAAATGAAGCGGTCGAAGCTATTCTCGCGATGGCCAAATTACCCAGCCTTGAGCTGGTTGGCCTATACACACATTTCGCGAGCGGCGACAGCCGCGACAAAAGCTACGCCAATCAGCAGCTCGAACAGTTCAAATCCATCATTCAGCAACTTACGAATTACGATTTACGTTTTAAATATTTACACGCCGCCAACAGCGGCGCGATACTCGATCTGCCGCAGAGTTACTTCAATCTCGTGCGGCCAGGCGTAATGATGTACGGCTACTATCCGAGCGACGAGACAAGCGAATCGATTCCGCTCGAACCGGCGATGTCTTTGCGCACGCAGATTATCTTTGTGAAAAGGGTGCCAGCCGAAACGTTCATTAGCTACGGCCAGACTTTTCAAACGCGGCAGGCGACGACGATTGCCACTTTGCCGATTGGCTATACCGACGGCATCTCGCGGCGGCTCTCGAATAATTTCGAGGTGCTGGTGCGTGGCCGCCGCTGTTCGCTAGTTGGGCGGGTGTGCATGGATCAAATTATGATCGATCTCGGCGATATGCAAAACGTGCAAACCGGCGAAGAAGTGGTTTTGCTCGGCAAACAGGGCGACGAAGAAATTTCCATCTACGAATGGTGCCGAAGATTGGAGACGATTCCGTATGAGGTGACGTGCGGGATTTCGAGGAGGGTGGCGAGGGTTTACGTTTAAGAGCGGATTTTCTATGCCAAAAATTTTGCAAGTAGGGCGCTATCGGTTCTCCTTTTTTAGCAACGAAACAGGAGAACCTCCTCATATCCATGTTAAAGCAAATGGTAACCAAGCAAAATTTTGGCTTAATCCGGTTGAGTTAGCTTCCAATTACGGATTCAAAGCATACGAACTGAACAAAATCAAACAAATTGTCTGGCAATATCAAACCGAATTTATAGAGGCATGGCATGAGTACTTTAGTTAAAACCCGGCGAAAGAACCAAGTGGGTAACACAAAATTTCGTCGCGCTTATGTGCCGACAACTGCGCTGGCAAAGGCTGTGAAGTTTGACGATGAGATGATGCACGTATATTTAACAGATGGACGCATCATTAGTGTGCCTATTATTTGGTTTCCATTGTTACATGAAGCCACGCCGGCGCAAAGAAAACGCTATGAAATTGGCGGAGGCGGCGTGAGCTTGCATTGGCCGGAAATAGACGAAGATTTATCCATTGCCGGCCTGATGGCGGGTGTGGATTGGCAGTCGGCGTAAATGCAAAAAAAGACGAAAAGAAAAAATCTAAACAAATTTCCTCCTGGTTTGGATGAACAAAAAATTCGTGAAATCATTAATCACTACGACAATCAAACCGAATAGGAAGCCGCTGCCGAGGACAAAGCATTTCGTCGACGTGCCAGAGAACTTCGCCGTCAAAAGTTCACTAAAGAAGAGATTGAGAAAATTCTAGAACGAGAGGCCAACGAGCTTTGCAAAGCCGGAGAACCAAGCCGAATGAAAAGGGCATAGTCTAATTTTTTCGCTGAGGGAGGGTTTATTAATGGAACACGACAGTCCATGGAAAGAAGTCGTGGAAGATTTGTTTGAGGCGTTTTTGTCATTCTTCTTTCCTCAAGTTCATAAAAGCATTGATTTTTCCAAAGGCTATCAGTTCCTGGAAAAGGAGCTGCAAAAAATCGTCAAAACCAGTAAAACCGGCAGGCGCTATGCCGATAAGCTGGTTAAAGTTTATCTGAAAAACGGCTCGGAACGATGGCTGCTAATTCATATCGAGATTCAAGGATATAAAGAGAAAAAATTTCCGGAGCGAATGTATATCTACAACTATCGCATTTTCGATAAATTCCGGAAAACGGTCATTAGCTTGGCGCTTTTGACGGATGACAATCCACGATTTCGTCCTAATGAATATCGCCGCTCGAACTTGGGCTGCGAAGTGCTCTTTCGCTATCCGCTCGTCAAGGTCATCGATTATCGCGATCGCGTAAGCGAACTGGAAGCCAGCTCGCATCCATTCGCGATCATCGTGCTGGCTTATTTGAAAACCTTGGAAACTGAAGGCAATGTTCAGGAAAGATATAAGAGGAAAAAACATTTCTTACTGGAACTCTACAAGCGGGGCATGAAACGAGAAACTATTCTGGCAATTTATAAGTTTATTGATTGGGTTATGGAATTGCCGGAGAAGTTAGACACCAAAATCTACCATGCACTTAAAACCACCAAGGAGGCTAAAGCTATGCCACATATCACGACCGCCGAACGCATTGGCATGGAAAGGGGCATGGAAAGAGGCATGGAAAAAGGCATGGAAAAGGGCCAAAAAGCTGCCATGCTTCAAGCCGTTGCCACAGTTATTTCAGCAAAGTTTGGCAAGCCGGGCCGGCCCTTGATCGAGCGCAGCCGGCAAGTGGCAAGTTTGGAAGTATTGGAAAAAATGCTGGCAAAACTGGCACAATCCCCAAACCTCTCCGAAGCTGCAAAAGTTCTGGACGAAATAGAATTGCTAAACAAAAAGAGAAAGAAACCAAGCACGAATTAATTTATGGAAACTCAACTCGACGATCTCAACTCCGTTATGCGCGTGCGGCGGGAGAAGCTGGAAAAAATCCAAACGCTCGGCGTGAATCCGTATCCGCATGATTTCAACCGCACGCATTTTGCCGCAGATATTGCGCAGCATTTTGATAACTATTTTGAAAAAGAAGTCAGTGTCGCGGGCCGGCTGATGTCGTTGCGGCCGCATGGCAAGGCGACGTTTGCGCATGTCGAAGACTCGTCCGGGCGCATTCAGATTTATGTCAAATTCGATGCGGTCGGCGAAAAGGGCTACGAGCTTTTCGGCTTACTCGATCTCGGCGACATCATCGGCGTGACCGGAAAAGTGCTGAAGACGCGCACCGGTGAAATCACCATTCAGGTCACGGTGTTTCAACTGCTCTCGAAAACGCTGCGCCCCCTCCCTATCGCCAAAGAAAAAGTTGAAGAAGGCGAGCGGGTGGTTTATGATGCGTTTGCGGACAAAGAAATGCGTTATCGCCAACGCTACGTCGATCTCGCGGTCAATCCGGAGGTGCGCGAAGTTTTCAAAAAGCGCAGCCGCATCATCGCCAGCATGCGCGAATATCTCACCGGCCAGGGCTATCTCGAAGTCGAAACGCCGATTTTGCAACCGCTGTATGGCGGCGCGTCGGCGCGGCCGTTTACGACGCATCACAACACGCTGGACATGACGCTCTATCTCCGCATCGCCAACGAGCTTTATCTCAAGCGGCTCATCGTGGGCGGCTACGACGGCGTCTTCGAGTTCTCCAAAGACTTTCGCAACGAGGGCATGGATCGCTTCCATAATCCCGAGTTTACGATGATGGAAGTTTACATCGCCTATCACGATTATCTTTTCATGATGAATCTCGTCGAAGAGATGTTCTGCAAAATCGTGCAGGATTTGACCGGCGGCTACAAAATCCCATATCAAGGTAACGAGATCGACTTCACGCCGCCCTGGCCACGTTTGTCGCTGCTGGAATCCATCGAGAAAGAAACAGGTTACAATCTGTATGGCAAATCGTTGGATGAGCTAAAAGAGATCGCCAAAAAATTGCACGTCGAAATCGACGCTACAATGGGCGTCGGCAAAATCATCGACGAAATTTTTGGCGCGAAGGTCGAGGCCAAGCTCATTCAGCCGGTGTTTATCACCGATCATCCGGTGGAGCTTTCGCCGCTCGCGAAAAAGCATCGCTCCAAGCCGGGACTGGTGGAACGTTTTGAGCCATTCATCGGTGGAAAAGAGATGGGAAATGCTTTTACCGAATTGAACGATCCCCTCGATCAGCGCGAGCGTTTTCTGGAGCAGAAAAAGCTGGCCGATATTGGCGACGAGGAGGCGCAGCAGTTGGATGAAGATTTCCTCCGCGCGTTGGAATACGGCATGCCGCCAACTACCGGCCTCGGCGTCGGCATCGACCGTCTCGTGATGTTGTTGACGAATCAGCCGTCGATACGCGACGTGTTGTTGTTTCCGCAAATGCGGCCGGAACAATACAAGTAACGCCGATGGCTCGTCTGCCAAACAAAGCGAGGGGTCAGTGATGGATTACGATAGCCCGTGGAAAGAAGTTGTGGAGGATTTGTTTGAAGCCTTCCTCTCGTTCTTTTTTCCGGACGTTCACAAGGAGATTGATTTCTCCAAAGGTTACCAGTTTCAGAAAGATGAACTGAAAAAAATCATCAAGGGCAGCAAAACGGGTAAACGCTATGCCGACCAACTGGTAAAAGTGCATCTTCGCGACGGCTCGGAACAATGGTTGCTCATTCACATCGAAATTCAGGGCTACCGGCAGAAGGCGTTTCCAGAACGGATGTATATTTACAATTATCGCATCTTCGATAAATTCCGGAGGGATGTTATCAGTCTTGCGCTGTTGACCGATGACAGCCCAAAGTTTCGCCCCAGTGAATACCGTCGCTCGCGCTTGGGATGCGAAGTCTTGTTCCGCTACCCCATTGTCAAAGTCATCGACTATCGTGATCAATGGGCGGAACTGGAAGCCAATCCGCACCCATTCGCGATCGTTGTCAAAGCCTATCTCAAAACCCTGGAAACCAAAGGCAATATTCAACAACGATACTCTTGGAAGAAAAAATTCTTATTGGAGCTTTACCAATACGGCATGAACCGCGAAACTCTTCTGGCCATTTACAAGTTCATTGATTGTATGATGGAGGTGCCGGAAGAAATGGATAAAGAACTCCATGAAGACATAAAAACCAGAGAGGAGAAAACCATGCCATACATCACTACTGCCGAGCGCATCGGCGTGCAAAAGGGAATTGCGCAAGGGATTGCTCAGGGAATTGCAACTATCATCGAAACCAAATTTGGCGAATTTGGACAACCCTTGATTGAGCGCACAAAGCAGATGCAAGACGCAGAAACACTGCAGCAAATAATGAAAAAATTGCTGCTCGCTCAGAGTTTGCCAGAAGCTGAAAAGATATTTAACGAACTGCAAGCGCAGGCGTGAGCAATACCGACGGTTCCTTTTTCAAAAAACCAAAACATCAAAATCTTTACAAAAGACCAGTCCGGCGGACTGGGTTACGATATGTCCTACGAATTTTTTATCGCCAAACGCTATCTGCGCTCGAAGCGGCAGGTCAAATTCATCTCGCTGATCACGTATATTTCCATCATTGGCGTGATGATCGGCACCGCGGCGCTCATCATCGTGCTGTCGGTGATGAACGGCTTCGAGAGCGAGGTGCGCTCGCGCATCATCGGCTTCGATGCCCACGTCAAGCTGCGGACGTATCACGATCGCGGCGTGGAAAATTATGTCGAAGTGCTTGACAAAGTCAAAGGGATTCCGCATATTGTAGCAGCGGCTCCTTATATTATCGAAAAGGCGATGATCATTTCGCGCGAGCGAAAAGAGGGCGCGCAGATCAAAGCGATTGATCCGAAGCTGGAGGCGCAAGTCACCGATCTCGTACAAAACGTCAACTATGGCACGCTCAACTTGGGACTGGTTGAGAAAGAGGGCGAGCGCGCTTATCCAGGCATCATGCTTGGTTACTCGCTGGCGGATCGGCTGAATGTCGGGTTGGGCGATCGCGTGCAATTGCTCTCGGCGGCGGGCATTGACATCGGCGGCTTCGGCTCTATGCCGATGGCGAGGACTTTTCGCGTGGCGGGATATTTTCAATCGGGCCTCTATGAATACGACGACAACGTCGCATTCATCGGAATTCCCGAGGCGCAAAAATTGTTTGAATTGGGCAATAAAGTCAACGGCATCCAATTCAAGCTGAGCGATATGAGCCTCGCCGGCGAGGTCGGGGAAATGATCGAAGAACGAGTCGGCGGATATCCCTTCGCCACGGAGACGTGGTTCGACAGGAACAAAAATCTGTTTTCGTGGATGCAATTCGAAAAGTGGATCGCCTTCATCGTGCTCTCGCTCATCATTCTGGTGGCGGCTTTCAATATCGTCAGCACGCTGATCATGGTCGTGCTGGAGAAGACGAAAGAGATCGGCATTCTCAAGAGCATGGGCGCGACCAATGAAAGCGTGATGCGGATTTTCATTTATCAGGGTGCAGTAGGCGGTGTGATTGGCGGGGTGCTCGGCTTGATCCTCGGTTATGCGGTTTGCTGGGCGCAGCTCAAATTTCAATTCTTCTCGCTGCCGCCGGATGTTTACATCATCAGCGCGCTGCCGATTCTCATGAAGCCGTTGGATTTTGTTTTCATAGCCGGCGCCGCGCTGATTCTGTCGTTGATCGCCACCATCTATCCGGCATATCGTGCGGCGCGGCTCGATCCGATTCAAGCGATTCGTTATGAATAGTGATTCAGTAACCCCCTTATAAGTTTTGACGTTCAAATTCGGTAATATCCTTGTAGTCTTGCCCCCTTGTGGGGCACCGGTAGAAGCCCGAATTTATTGCCTTCAATAGCGGCCCACAAGGGGCTGGGACTACGAAACATTACCGATTTTGATTGTCAAACTCCATTTAGGAGTAAACACCTGAAGGCGTCACTACAAACCAGTAGCATTAATAATGGGGAAAGATGTGCAGCCAATGTCAATAAAACAACCGATACTCATCACGGGCAACTTGTTTAAAAGTTACCCGACCGCCGGCGGCGCGTTGGAGGTATTGAAAGGCATTGATCTCACGATTTATGCAGGTGAGATCGTTGCCATCGTCGGAGCTTCCGGAGTGGGCAAAAGCACGTTGCTGCACATTCTCGGCGCGCTGGATCGCCCGACGTCCGGCGAAGTTCAGATCGACGGCGCGGCGGTTTCGACGTTCGACGATCGCGCGTTGGCCCAACTCCGCAACCGCACCGTCGGGTTTGTATTTCAATTTCATCACCTCCTGCCGGAATTTAACGCGTTGGAAAACGTCATGATGCCGGCGCTGATTGCCGGACGCAACGGCCGCGACACGACGAACCGCGCGCGACAATTGTTGGCGGACGTCGGCTTGGCGGCACGCGCCTCACATCGACCCGGCGAGCTTTCCGGCGGCGAGCAACAGCGCGTTGCCGTTGCCAGAGCGCTGATGAACGAGCCGCGCGTGGTTTTGGCCGACGAGCCTTCCGGCAATCTGGACCGGCAGTCGAGCGAAAGCTTGCATCAACTGCTGTGGGATTTGAGCCGGCGCGATGCGCGCGCCTTCATTATTGTGACACACAATTTGGAGCTTGCCCAGAAGGCCGACCGCGTTATCGAGCTGTTCGACGGTCGCATCAAAAAAATTCACCAAAACACAGGCCACTAATGCTCTGCCAAATCTGCAAAAAACGCCCGGTCGCCATTTCGTACACGCAGGTGATCAACCAAAAGAAAACCCAGCTTTCCATTTGCGTAAAATGCGCGGAAGAGAAGGGCATCACCAATCCACTGGCCGGGCTGCCGGAGGTGTTCGGCAAGATCGTGGCGAATATTTTGGGCGAGCAGGCGCTCGAAGAAATCGAGGGCCGGTCCGAACGCAAAGGCGGCCGGCGGCGCTGCCCGGGGTGCAATATTTCGCTCGACGCGTTTGAGAAGACCGGCTTGCTGGGATGCGATCAATGCTACGAAACGTTTGCAAAAGAGCTGGCGATTTTGCTGCGCCGCATTCACGGCAGCAGCAAGCACATCGGCAGCCGGCCGCGGCCACGGCGCGTCGTTTCGGCGGAAAGGGATTTGGTCAAGCTGCGCAAAGAGCTGGCCGAGGCGATCGGCAAGGAAAAATTCGAGCGCGCCGCCGAATTGCGCGATTTGATTCGGGATGCCGAGCGCGAAGCCAACCACAAAACCACGGCCCGCACCCGAAAACAGGCAAAATAATTTCATGAAACCCGATCCCTTTAAAAGTCCCGCCGCGCAATGGCTGGCGTCTTCCAAGACGACGGCGCAAAATTTGAATCAGCTCGCCAAACGCCTGCCGGGTTGGCTCGAAGGCGACGCTCCCCATAGCGACATCGTCATCTCCACGCGCGTCCGCTTGGCGCGCAATCTCGCCGATTATCCGTTTCCCAACGCTGCGGAACACAACGAGCTCGAAGAGGTGGTGCACGAAATCTATCGCACTTTGGCCCCCAGCTCGTTGCTCGGCCAAGCCGTGTTTTTGGACATGCAAAAGCTCGGCAAGCTCGACCGCAAATTTTTGGTGGAGCGCCGCTTGATCAGCCCGCCCTACGCCGAATCCAACCACCCCGGAATGCTGGCGGTCGGCGAAGACGAATACCTCAGCGTGATGGTCAACGAAGAAGACCATTTGCGCATTCAATCGATTCAGCCGGGCCTGAATGTTGAAGAAGCCTGGCGTTCGATCTCGCAGCTCGACGACGAGCTGGGCGAGCAACTCGATTTTGCATTTACGGATCACTTCGGTTATCTCACCGCATGCCCGACGAACACCGGCACCGGCATGCGGGTTTCGCTCTTCGTGCATTTGCCGGCGCTCGCCATGCTGGAAGAGATCGAGTCAGTGCTCGGCAAATTGGCGCCGTCCGAGATCACCGTACGCGGCTTTTACGGCGAAGGCACCGAAGTGGTCGGCAACATTTTTCAAATCTCCAACCAGCTCACGCTCGGACGCACCGACGAGAGCATCGTCAAGCGCATGGAAGAAGTGGCGGAAAAGCTTTTGTCTTTGGAAGCCGACGGCCGCGAGCGCCTGCTCAACGACCATCACCTGCGCGTCGAAGACAAAGTCTTTCGGACGATCGGCATTCTGCAAAATGCGCGGATGATCAGCTCGTTGGAATTTCTCAATCTGCTCTCACATCTGCGCCTCGGCATCGACGCGGACGTTATCAAAAACACCGACCGCAGCGTGCTCAATGCACTCATGGTCATTTTGCAGCCGGCGCACCTGCAAAAAACGCAACGCGAAGCGCAGGACGACGAGCGCCGCGACATTCGCCGCGCCCAGCTTGTGCGTGAAAAAATTTCGTCGCTTTTTTAAAAAAAGCCTCTTTACTTTTTCAAATAGAGTTTGTAGATTATATATAAGGCAATTTTGTCGAAACGGTCAAACAGCCCACAGAGCTTACTCATTCCGGAGTTTGAAAAATGAAGAATAATTTCTCCAGTCGTGTCCAGATGGTCATCCAATTCTCGCGGGAAGAAGCGCTTCGGCTCGGCCACGACTACATCGGCACCGAGCATCTTCTTCTCGGGCTGATTCGTGAGGGCGAGGGCATCGCCGTGGAGATTCTCCGCAATCTCGGCACAGATTTGGAAGAAATCAAGCACGCGGTGGAAGACGCCGTCAAATCCACCGGCGAAACCATGACGATTGGCAACATCCCGTTTACCAAACGGGCCGAAAAAATTTTGAAAATGGCTTACGTCGAAGCCGAGAAATACAAATCCGACATCATCGGCACCGAGCATTTGCTGCTGGCGCTCGTCAAGGAAAAGGACGGCGTGGCGGCGCAGGTGCTGCTGAATTTCGACATCACCTACGAAGCGGTGCGCGAGGAGTTGGAGAACATTCTGCGCGGCACGCCCTCGAGCAAAGAGGCGAACCCGCAGCGTTCGAAGACGCCGGCGTTGGACCATTTTGGCCGCGATCTCACCGAGTTGGCGCGCAAGGGCGAGTTGGATCCGATCATTGGCCGCGAGAGAGAAATCGAGCGCGTCGCTCAGATTTTAAGCCGGCGCAAAAAGAACAACCCGGTGTTGATCGGCGAGCCCGGCGTCGGCAAAACCGCGATTGCGGAAGGCTTGGCCTTGCGCATCGTCGAGCGGAAAGTGCCGCGCATTTTGCACAACAAGCGCGTGGTCACTCTCGACCTCGGCGCCATTGTCGCCGGCACCAAATATCGCGGCCAGTTCGAAGAGCGCATGAAGGCGATCATGAACGAGTTGATGCGCGCGAAAGACGTTATCCTTTTTATAGACGAGCTGCACACCATTGTCGGCGCCGGCGGCGCCAGCGGCTCGTTGGACGCCTCGAATATGTTCAAGCCGGCGCTGTCGCGCGGCGAGCTGCAATGCATCGGCGCCACCACGCTCAACGAATATCGCCAGTATATTGAGAAAGACGGCGCGTTGGAACGGCGCTTCCAGAAAATCATGGTGGATCCCCCCAGCCCCGAAGAAACCATTCAGATTCTCACCGGTCTCAAAGATCGTTACGAAGACCATCATAAAATCCGCTATACCGGCGAAGCGATTCATGCGGCTGTCAAGCTCTCAGAGCGCTATATTACCGACCGTTTTCTGCCGGACAAGGCCATCGACGTTTTGGATGAAACCGGCGCGCGCGTTCATCTCGCCAATATCGTCGTGCCGAAAGAAATCACCGAGCTTGAAGAAGAGATCAAGCAAATCCGCAAGGAAAAAGATCTCGTCATCAAAAATCAGGAATTCGAGCGCGCCGCGGTTTTGCGCGATCAGGAGAAGCGCTTGAACCGCAAGCTCGACGCCGCCAAGCGGCGCTGGAAAGAAGTGGAAGACGAGGTGATCGCGACGGTGCAAGAAGAAGATATTGCCGACGTGGTGGCGATGATGACCGGCATACCAGTGCAGAAGGTGGCGCAATCCGAAACCGACAAGGTTCTCAAGATGGAAGAGGCGTTGAAGAAGCGCATCGTCGGCCAGGATGACGTGATCCACCTGTTGTGCAAGGCCATCCAACGCACGCGCGCCGGACTCAAAGATCCCAATCGCCCGATCGGCTCCTTTATTTTCCTCGGCCCCACCGGCGTCGGCAAAACCCAGCTCGCTAAAGAACTCGCCAAATATCTCTTCGAAAAAGAAGACGCGCTCATTCGCCTCGACATGTCCGAATACATGGAGAAATTTTCGGTGTCACGCCTGACCGGCGCGCCGCCGGGATACGTCGGTTACGAGGAGGGCGGCCAGCTCACTGAGAAAGTGCGCCGGCATCCGTATGCGGTGGTGCTCTTCGATGAGATCGAGAAGGCGCACCCAGACGTCTTCAACATTCTTTTGCAGATTCTCGACGACGGCAGCTTGACCGACGGCCTCGGCCGCCGCGTCGATTTCAAAAACACCATTCTCATCATGACTTCGAACGCCGGCGCGCGTGAGATCAAAAAGGCCGGCGGCTTCGGATTCTCGACGCAAGAAAGCGAGATCGATTATTCGAAGATGCAAAGCAAGATCATGGAAGAGGTCAAGCGGCTGTTCAACCCCGAGTTCCTGAATCGCGTCGACGAGCTGGTGGTGTTCCGCAACCTAAACAAAGAGCACATGGAGCAGATCATCGACATCGTGGTCAACGAAATGCTCAACAAGGTTTCGGATCGCCAGATCGAGATCGAGCTGACGAAGGAAGCAAAAGAATTCATTGCCGAAAAAGGCTTCGATCCGGTGTACGGCGCCCGGCCGCTCAAGCGCGTCATCCAGAAATATATCGAGGATCCCATTGCCGAAGAAATGCTGAAAGGCAAATTCAGCGACGGCAGCCAAATCCGCGTGCTGGTGCAAGAGAAGGCGCTCGAGTTTGTCGAGACCAGCCGCAAGCCGGTGATCAAGAGCGAGGTGAAGCGAGTCAGCCCACCGGACCGGCAGACGCCACAACCGGAATCGGTTGAGAACTAACGTGTCGGACTTGATTGCAGAGGCCCGATCTTTCTTCGTGAGGGATCGGGCTTTTCTTATTCAGCCGCTGATTCCATGGACGGACGCAGACGAAGAAATCAATATTCAAGGAAGCAAAGATGACTATTTCACGCGCTTTTATCCGCGCTTTCAAATCCATTTTTGAGTTAGCTTTTCCGCTCGATCCGAAAATCACAGTGATGATCGGCGCCAACGAGAGCGGCAAAACCAACATCTTGCGCGCTTTTCAAGCTTTCTCACCCAGCGCCTATTTTGACAACAGCCTGACCTGCCAATATTCCGACTATTACTACCAGGGCAAATGCCCGGAAGTGGCGATCGAATTTACGCAGATTTCCAAAGACAATCGGCGCGCGCTGCTGCGTTTTAGCGACGCCTTCAAAGACGCCGAAAGCTTTCTGATTCGCAAGGACGGGCCGGACGTCGAGAATTATCACGTTTTCATCGCCGAAGCCGAGGCGCCGATTCGTGAGATGGACAAATTGCTGCAGAGCCTGCCCAAGTTTCTTTTCTTCGACACCATCCCGCTCCTGAAGAGCCGCGCGACGCTGCAAGATTTGATGACCGGCAACGAGCAATTTCGCACCGAACGCAATTTGCTCCGCATCGGCGGCCTCAACAATCCGGAAATCATTTTTGAAGATTCGACCCGCGGCCGGCGCGCCAGCGAAGAGGCCAGCCGCCTGATCACCCAGCAAATCCGCCAGGTGTGGTCGCAGGAGCCGAGCATCGAGGTGAAGCTCAACGTCAACGGCAACATCATGTATATCGATCTTTCGGATGGCACCACGGTATTCGACACGCCGGAGTCGCGCAGTCTGGGATTCCGCTGGTATCTTTCTTTTTATATCAATTTCATCGCGCAAACGTTCGAGGCGCGCGCCAACGAGTATTTCTTTTTGATCGACGAGCCGGGGATTCATTTGCATCCCGCCGGCCAGAAAGATTTGGCCAAGATGATGGAAGATTTGGCCATCAAAAATCAGCTCATCTACACGACGCATTCGCCGTTTATGATCAATCGCGAGCATCCGGAGCGCGTGCGCCTGGTTTCCAAAGTGAAAAGCGGCACGCGCGTGGATAGTGAGGCCTACCGCGAGAATTGGAAGCCGTTGCGCAGCTCCATCGGCCTCGTGGTCGGCGATTTGTTCTTCTTCAGCGAGCACGGCGTCATGGCGGAGCTGCCGGGCAAAAAGTTTTCGTTCATACGCCGGGCAGCGAAAGAGGAAACCGATAACAAATAGTTTTTTGCAACGAAAAGGGAACCGCAACTAAAAGCTTTTATTTCGTTGCGGTTCCCTTTTCGTTGCAGGTTACTTCAAAAATAAGGAACGTGTCATGCTAAATTCGTTGTGCGACGTTCCAGGCATTCGTATCGGGCATGCGCACGATGAAACGGCGCGCACGGGTTGCACGGTGATTCTGCCGGAGCGTCCCGCTATAGCGGGAGTTGACGTGCGCGGCTCAGCGCCGGGCTCGCGGGAAATCGAGGCACTCAAGCCGGTGCGTTTGGTGCAAGAAATCCACGGCGTGTTGCTCACCGGCGGCAGCGCGTTCGGATTGGATGCGACCGGCGGCGTGCAAAAATATCTCGAAGAGCGCGGCATTGGTTACGACGTGCAAGTGACCAAAGTGCCGATTGTGCCGACAGCGGTTATTTTTGACCTGGCCGTCGGCGATGCCAGAGTTCGTCCGACCGCAGAGATGGCCTATCGCGCCTGCGTGGAAGCTTCGGCAACCGAAACTCGGATGGGACTCGTTGGCGCTGGTTGTGGCGCGACCGTTGGCAAAATTCGCGGCATACAGAACTGCATGCTCGGCGGCGTCGGCATGGCCTCGTGGAAAAGCGGCAATCTCGCCATAAGCGCGCTCGCGGTGGTTAATGCAGTGGGGGATGTGATCGATCCACAGAGTGGCAACATTATCGCCGGCGCCAAGAATGATGACGGATCTTTTGTAAACACGCAACAATATCTCAAATCCAACGTCCTCTCCCCTTTCAAAAGCTGGGGCAATACCACGCTGGCGGCCGTCGCCACCAATGCCGCATTCAAGAAAGAAGCAATCATGAAAATCGCCGAAATGGCGCAGGATGGCTTGGCGCGCGCGATCTGCCCGTCGCATACGCTTTATGATGGCGATATGGTCTTTGCTTTGAGCGTCGGCGATGAGCAAGCCGATGTCATCGCCGTCGGGGCGATTGCGGCGGAGTTGGTGGCAGAGGCGATTGTGCGGGCGGTGAGGGTGAGTAATTCACCTACGTAGTCATTTTTTAAAATAAGCTCAACACAAAAAAAACTCTGTCAGATAGAATTGGTATGAGTACGGCAGCACAAAACATTTTGCAATCGTTTGAATTTTTGCCGGATTATGAAAAACACGAATTCGCCTCGGAAATCATCAAACGTATTTTCAAATCTGATTTACCGGTGTTGTCCGAAGACGACTTTATCTCACTTGCCGAGGAACTATTTTTAGAGCTTGATCGAAGAGAATCGAAAAATTCATCAGTCAAATGATCCTCCCCTACAACAACCTCTCCCCCAAAATCGCCCAAGGCGTCTTCATCGCTCCGAACGCCACCATCATCGGCGATGTGGAAATCGGCGAAGAGGCCAGCATTTGGTTTAACACCGTCGTCCGCGGCGATGTGAATTACATCCGCATTGGCGCAAAGACGAATATTCAAGATTTGTGTATGTGCCATGTCACGCTCAACAAATGGCCTCTGATCATCGGCGAGGGTGTGACCATCGGTCATAGTGCGGTGGTGCATGGTTGCGTGATCAAAGACTACTGTCTCATCGGCATGGGCGCGCGCATTCTCGACGGCGCGCAGGTTGGGCCGTATGCGCTGGTTGCTGCCGGCGCCGTGGTGCGCGAAGGTTTTGTCGTGCCGGAATATTCGCTCGTCGCCGGCGTCCCGGCGGAAGTGAAGCGGCGGCTGACGGATAAGGAAATTGAAAATCTGACTGCCTCTGCTGCTCGTTATGTGGGTTACAAAAATACTTATCTTGCTGCGGGAGTGCAACACCATATCTAAGAAAGGCTTTATAACGGAAAGACATGCATGACAACGTGATAGATAAAAAACTGAATGAGCAGAAAATACGTCTGCTCGTACTTTTGCACCAACTCGATCAACTCGCGAGTGAAACCAGCAGCAAAGATCAACGCGAAATTATCAACAATCTCAAAGCGAATCTGAGCGAGCCTTTTCTCTTTGTTGTCGTTGGTGAGGTCAAATCCGGCAAAAGCAGTTTCATCAACGCGCTGCTGCAGGAGGACATTTGCGCGGTCAACGCAGCGCCGTGTACGGATCGCATCCAGCAAATCATTTACGCCGAACGAAAAAGCGAGCAGGAAGACGGCAAATATTTCAAGAAAATCGGCCTGCCGCTGGAAATTCTCAAAACCATCGCCATCGTCGATACGCCCGGCACGAACTCCGTTATTGAAAACCATCAAGAGATCACCGAAAAATTTATCCCGGTGAGCGATCTGATTTTCTTCGTGTTTCCGGCGAAAAATCCGCACACGCAATCGGATTGGAAGCTGTTGGATTTCATCAGTAACGAGTGGCATCGCAAGGTCATCTTCGTGCTGCAACAGGCGGACATTGCCTCGCCGGAGGAATTGCGGATCAACCGCGATTCGGTCATCACCTACGCGAAGAAAAGGAACATCGAAGCGCCGCGCGTTTTCAGCACTTCGGCCAAGCGCGAGCAGGAAAGCGCCGGCCAGAGCGGCTTCGATGAAATCAGGGAATTTATTCGAGAGTCGGTTACCGGCGGCAGGCACTTCCGGCACAAGCTGCAATCAAATATATCATCAGCCCAACGGGTGGCCGTCAATATTCGAAAAAACCTGGACGAGCTGAAGAAACAGCTCGATCTCGACCTCAAAACCCAGCAGCACATCAAAGATCGTCTTTCTTTGGGCAAAGGAAAATCCGCCTACGAAATCGATTCGCTCATCGACAGGTTGGCTTTAAACTATGAGCGCATCATCGGCGAGATCAAAGATGATTTCCGCGACGGGTTGTCGCTCACCACGGTGCTGGGAAAATCGGTGGTGGCCATCTTCAAGAAAGATCAATCCCTCGAGTATTGGGTGAAAGATTTGAACCGGCGCTCGAGTGAAAAGCTGAGAAAAACCATCGCCGAAGTTTCCAACGAGGGCGCCCATCATTTCTTTGACGGCATTCACTTGCTGTTGCGCGGCCTTTTAGAGACGCTGGAAAATAACAAAATGCCGCGCGCCCACGACGTCGATCTGCTGGTAAAAGTCGGAGAAAATCGCCAGAAGGTCATCGAAGCTGTGATGGCGAAAGTTTCCGATTTGATGAATGAAGATGCGTTCTCACATTTTATAAACATCTCGGAGCATCTTGAAAAAATCAGCACGGCGTTCACCGGCGGCGGCGCGCTCGCTCTCATCGGCGGGATCATCGCTTTTACAACCCACACCGCGGTGTTCGATATCACCGGCGGGGCGTTGACGGCTTCGGGCATTTTGATCGCCGGCAGCTCGCTGCTCATCAAGCGCAAGAGCATTCTCAAAAAATTCAATGAGAACCTGGACAAAAGCAACGATCGTTTTCGCGCCGATATTAAAGAAAAATTGACGGAGAGATTGAAGGTTATTTACGACGTGATCGACCGGCAATTCGAGCCGCTCTACCAACATATCGAGAACGAAAGCCGGCGGCTCCTGCCGCTGCTGGAACGATGCGAAGGGATCAGCAAGGAGTTTGAGGAAATTTCGCGGGAAATCGATAGGACTTAAAAATAATTATTGCATTACTCAAAAATTACGCTAAATTATAATAAAAATTGGATCCTACACAACAACCAAGCAAATACTCATGTCTCAAGCAACTGTTGAAGAAATTTTAGCCGCCGCACAGCAACTGCCGAGTAAAGAGCGTCGCCGCTTGTCTGAGATTTTGCAACGCGAAACAGCTCCTAACAACGAATTCGGATCTACGCCGAAATCGCCCCTCAAGGTCGTTGAAGATGATTCAAATGGTCAGAATCCAGATAGCCGCAAGGCTGAAATGCAATGGCTGCTCGATCATGCGGATTTTTGGGAGCAACACCGTGGCGAGCATGTCGCGCTTTCTGGTTACAATATGATTGCGGTCGGCAAAACTAGGCGAGAAGTGATTTCCGAAGCACGGCGCCAAGGCATCCAATTCCCATTCGTGCAATATTTGCCCACAAATGAAAACGAATGGCTTGTAGGTTTCTCAAATCAACCGATTGCTGAACCTTGAACCATGCCACAGCTTGAATTCGGCCATCAGCTTAATTATCGCCCATTGCTTGTTGAAACTGGTGGCCGTAAAGAACTCACCATCCCTCCGCCTGTTATTGAAGTCACGTTTTTGCACAGCGGCTTGACGACAAGCGATTTTGCCATCATTGATTCCGGATCGACCTTTTCTCTATTTTCCCGAGAAATCGCGGATGAATTAGGGATTGCAGTTTTGCAAGGACGCACACAGAAATTAACCACGTTGGGAGGCCCCATTCTCGTCTACGGCCATGAAGTGACAATCAAAATCGTCCCAAACTTTCAATATAAAACTGAGATACTTTTCTCTGAATATCCTATCCCACGCAATCTGCTTGGGCATAACGGCTTCTTAAACCAAATGGCAATTGCTTTACGGAGCAAATTCGGATTGATTTACTTGAATCCCGAAGCTTAACTGGTTTGGCAAAGAAATTGTGGTAAGAAAGGAAATAGTGAGCGTTAGACTACTCCCGCCCCGTGGCATTTTTTATATTTCTTCCCGCTGCCGCACGGGCACGGATCGTTGCGGCCGACTTTGGGTTCGGTGCGGCGCACGGTTTCGACTTTTTGAGGGATGAGCGAGCGGCCTTCGAGCAGTTCGCCCGGGGTCTTGCCCTCTAAAGCTTCGCGGGGCGTTTTCATCCACTCTTCTTGCAGTGCGCGAACTTCATCGGGAATCTTGCCGCCCTCCGCACTTTGCATATCCACCCCCTTTTCCTGGCAAAACTGCGCAAAATCCGCCATCAGCGCGCCTTGCGGCGAGGACATGAATTTCTTGAATTGCCGCGGATCGACGCCCGGCGGCAACATCGACATCGCCATTTTTTCGACGTCGAGTTCTTCATCGACAGTTTGCTCTTCGGAAGCAGCAATTTCGGCATCTTCCGAGGCAGGTACGGCTTCCGCAACAGCTTCCGGAGATGGCGCCGGCACGGGTTCTTGGTAAACCTCCTGACGAAGGCCGGTCAACAATTCAACCAAGCGCGTGTGCTGGCTCTGCTGCTCCGCCGGCACGAGCATGGACATGAGCCAATCCACCGCTTCGCCGTCTTTCAAAAGCTCGAAAATTTCTTCGGACGCAAATTTGGTGAGATGATGGGTTTGGCAATATTCGGTTAGTTCGGTTTGGAGCGAAGGTGTTTGAGATTCGGAGATCATTTCATTCATTTTCGGCATAAAAAAACTACCAACGGATGAATTAAGACCAACTGATAAAAATATCCGCTGGGCTTAATTTATCCGTTGGTCGTTATTGCTAAACCTGTTGAGTTAAAGCCTGTTTCAAATTTTCAGGCAAGCTGAGAACTGGATCCCTACGGGCAGCACACGGATCAAAAACTCACACGGAAAGGTTTTTTTATCCGCGTGTGTTTTTGATCCGTGTGTAAACTTTCATATTTCTATTCTGAACTTGTGCACCTTTATGGACTAAGGATTCACATTTGATAAAGCATCCAATAGACGATCACACCTGTAACGGAGACATAAAACCAAATCGGCAACGTCCAACGCGCGATGCGTTTGTGCTTGTCGAAGCGCTGCTTGAGCGCGCGGAAGAGCGTGATGAGCGCCAACGGCACGATCGCGGCGGCCAAAATCGTATGCGAAATCAGAATCGTAAAATAAACCGTCCGGATTGCTCCCTGGCCCCCGAAGGGTCTGGAACCGGCGTGATAATGATAGATCAGATAGGAGGTTAAAAACAGCGCGGAGGTGAGCAACGCTGCAAGCATGCAAAAGCGGTGCGCGCTGATTTTTTTCTGCCGGATAAAGAAATAGCCGCAGGCCAGCCAAATTGCACTGAGGCTGTTCAGCGTCGCGTTGACGGCGGGCAAATCCGAAATCTGCATTACGACGCTTCCTCATGATAAAGCTTTTTGAGGTCTTTTAGCAACTGCGCCACACTCTCTTCCTCCGTGCCATCGTAATAGCCACGGATGCGGCCTTGGCGATCCACCAGCACGAAGCGGTTGCTGTGAATAATCGGTTCCTCCGCCGGGCCGCCGCTGGCCGCCGCGCTCAACAAAAAGCCTTTGTTCGCCAATTGCTGAATCGCCGCGCCGTCGCCGGTGAGAAAATACCAACGATCTTTCAACGCGCCGTAGCCGTCGGCGAAGCGTTGCAGCACTTCCGGCGTGTCGCGTTCCGGATCAACGGTGAAGGAGACGAGCTTGACGTCATCAAGTTTTCCGGCAAGCGCGGTCCGTTGAATTTCAGTCATCGCGGTGGTCATAATGGGGCAGGTGCCGGCACAATTGGTAAAAATAAAATCGGCGACCCATACCTGGCCGCGAAGATCGTTCAAGCCGAACGGCTGGCCGTTGCGCTCGGTGAGCGTGAAGTCGGGAACCGTACCAAGCACGGGCAGCGGTTCTTGTTTGGCGCCGGAACATTTCCACAGCAAGACTATTGAGACGGCGAAAAAATATTTCAGGATGCTTCGAAGTGAGCGATGCCGATGGCTGGTTATTGCGTTCTCCATAATAGACTTTCAGTATTTTCTGCAGGAAATGAACAGCGTTGATTTACGCTAAAAGCATCGGCAATGGCTTCAACTCGCGGCGAAAGGGATCGAGAATCAGGCCGAATCCTTCCAAAGTGGTGGAGCCCAACAACGGCTTATCTCCTTCTTCGCCAAAAATCACTAATGAGTCGCCCCGGTGTCCCTGGTAGTCAAAGATTGCGCTGCCCACGTCTCTTGCCACTTCCTCGCCATTGGCAAGAATAAACTTTCGCCTCGAATGCGGGGTGATGCCAATTTTTTCCAAATCGCCGCGGGGAACGAGGGAATACACTGCGCCCGAATCTACCATAAAAGTTTCATCCAGCGCTCGAGAAGGATCAGCCGGATTAGCGACTTTGACCGATACGTATATGAGTCCCATAAGTTCTCCATCGATTTAAATTACATTAAATAAAATATGCAATTTTTGCAAACAATGCAAGAGAACTTAAAATCTCACTTTATCCAACGCCATCAACGCAAGCAGCATTGGCAAGTATACCAACGAAGCGCGGAGCAGGCGCCTGACGTCGGCGTTGGTACGATGGCGCATGACGGCAATGCCGCAGCCGAGGAAAAATAAACTCAGCGCCAGCGCGCCGACAAAATAAAGCCGTCCGGCCATGCCCAAGATGGTGGGCAGAAGGCTCACCGGCAACAGCGCCAAACAGTTGCTGATGATTTGCCGGCCGGCGCTGTCACCATCCGGATCGACGACGGTGAGCATGGGCAGGCCGCCGCGGCGATAATCTTCACGATAGATCCAAGCAATGGCGAGAAAATGCGGAAGTTGCCAAAGAAAGAGAATGGCAAAGAGCACCCAACCTTCGAGGTTGAGCTCACCGCAAGCCGCGGCCCAACCACCGAGTGGCGGCAATGCGCCCGGTATGGCGCCCACGACCGTGGACAATGAGCTTTTCTGCTTGAGCGGCGTGTAGAGAAAAACGTAGCTCATCAAAGTCAACGTTGCGAGCATTGCGGTCAGCCAATTTACGGCGAGCATCAACTGCACGATGCCGGCGACAGAAATCGTGATGCTGAAAATCAACGCCTCGTGCGGCCGCAAACGTCCGGTTGGCAGCGGCCGATTTTTGGTACGCTGCATCTTGGCATCGATATCACGCTCGACATATTGATTCAATGCACTGGTTCCTCCGGCCACCAGCGCCGTGCCAATGACGGCATTAAAGAGCAAAAGCCAATTTATTTCACCACGGGCGCCGAGATAGAATCCGAACGCCATGGTGATCACCACCATCAAAGTGACGCGCGGCTTGGTGAGCTCGAGATAATCTGAGAGACTGATGGGTTTTGTTAATTTCTTAAAGGTCGTTTTCATCATCAAACTACTTGTCAAAGTGGTTTTCGATGTCATCATGAGTTTTTTAAGCATATTTGGCAATTGGTATTGATACTCTTCGTGCGGGTTTCGTGCGTCCCGTGGCAATGTTATGAACCTTGTGCAAAACCTCGGCGCTATAGTAACGTTCGCCACATGTATCACATACACCGATCGGGACATGCTCGAGAATAACTAAACCATTTTTGTGCCTAAAAACTTCCCGTTTGACGATATGCACACGTACCGTCCCATTACAGTATTCACAAGCGTCACCACCTGCGATACGTTTTTGTTTTTTATTAGATCGCATAGGCTGTAATAATTCGATATTTTCCACTTGCAGTAAATCTGCCAACCGTGCCAATCAGAACATTGCTATTTCGGCCTATTCCAAAGATGGTATATTTCGTTCCTCGTGGAACATCTTTTTCGATCTTGACAATCTGTCCCGTTAAAATTGAATGTTCAATATCCAAAATATCCAAGTCATCATCAACCATTTCGTCATCAGCATGGAATGTCATTTCGTAGAAACCAGTTCTGATGCATTCGCGAATTTTATTCAGGACCTTCTGTTTCACGCTGCGCCCCTCTCTGCTTTTGTTTTCTAACGAAAAGCTTCGTCGTTCACTTCGCCTTATCCGCCGACGGATTCTGGCTCATTCGTGAATTGAGATTGCGATAAAAATACGTCGGCTCCTGCACGCGCACGAAGCGGGTGACGAAATCGCTCCTATGGATAATGACGTGATCGCCGTCTTGCAGCGGCACTTCCATTTGGCCGTCGGCGCTGAGAATGGCCTGATGCTCGGTGCGCACGAGAATTTTCAGGGTCGCTCCCTCCGAGAGAACAATGGCACGCTCGATGCACAAATGCGGCGCGATGGGCACGATCAAAATGTTTTTCAGCTCGGGCGGAAGAATCGGTCCGCCCACCGCCAGCGCGTAAGCGGTAGATCCGGTGGCTGTTGCTACAATCAGCCCATCCGCAACGTAATTCGTCAGGTCATCGCCATCGACCCAGGTTTGCAGGCGAATGGGGCGAGCAAGTGCGCCGCGGCTCACGACGGCTTCATTAAGCGCCTCGGCCGTATCGAGCTTTTCGTCGCCGCGAAAGTGCTCGACGTGCAACATGGTTCGTTCTTCCAGCCAATAATCGCCGACGAGAATTCGGGCCAATACACCCTTCCACTCATTGGGCTGCACTTCGGCAAGAAATCCGAGCCGGCCGTAGTTGACGCCGATAACCGGCACGCTCTGCATCGCCGCCATGCAGCCGCCGCGCAACATCGTTCCATCCCCGCCGACAATCACGATCATGTCGTATTCCAGCAAATGCGTCCTGGCCTCATCATCCACAATCGACGCGACTTCTGTTTGAATGCCGAGTCTATGCAGATGATTGGCCATTTCTCGCGCGAACGTGTCCGAGCCTTCGACTTTGGGATGATAATAAATTTGCAATCGCTTCGGCGGCTTTTGTCCGCGGCGCTCGACGGCGGATTTGAGTTCAGTCGTCATGATGCCATCTATTTCTTTCTCACCCGCCGCGGCTTCGGGCGTGGATCGGGCAGCGGCACCATCTGTTCCGGTGTCATGATCCATCCCGACATCGAGGCCATGAGCGACTTCACTTTGCCTTCAGGCGCTTCAACGAGGAGCATGCGCGGTGAGGAGTCATCAAGCACTCTCACTTGGCGCAAAGCACGAATGCGCTCAACATCTTTGGCGGCTTGAGGCTCAGGCCCTCTAAATCGCAGAATGAAACGAGGCATTGCATCACCCTATTTCATTTAATATGCCCTGTCCTTCGTATCTCGACCCAAAACCCAGCAATCTTGCTGCCTGCAAGATCGCCTGCACCATCGCCTCTGACCGTGCTTGGCGGCGTTCCATTTTCAAAAGATCCGTTCGCTTGGACAGCAATCTGGCCGCAAGCCCGGTTACCGCCGGGCAGGCCATCGAAGTTCCGCTCATCGGCGTATATCCGCCGGGCATTCTTCATTTCTTCTCCAGAGACTTGATCATCGTCAATATCATTTTAAACTTCTTCGTCGCTTTCAGTGCGTGCGGCTCGTTGGCTGGCATGAGAATCATTTCACCGGCTTTCAAATGATGCGAAGCGCCGGAAATAATAATCTCGGCCTCGCCATCTAACAAATAAACGAGCGCGTCAAACGGCGCGGTATGCTCGCTCAGGCCTTCGCCTTCATCAAACGCGAACAACGTAACCGTGCCCGTCTTTTTGTTCACGAGGGTTCGGCTCACCACGGCGCCGTCTTGGTAGCTCAACAAATCGTTGGGGTTCACAACGCTAGCCGTGAGAGGCTTGGTATGTTGTTTGGCTTCATTCATGCAAGAATTTGTTTGCTTGTAGATTTAGACATTTCAAGATTCTGAGATCATTGTTTTACCTCGCTTCTTGAATCGCCTCGCCAATTCCACCTTCAACTCGCGCCCGCTCCGGCACGCTCAACAGCCGATGAGCGCGCAGCATCAGCACCAAGCTCGTTCCTAAAATCAGCGCGCCGGTGGCGACATGCGCGGTGGTGGGGATGACTGCTTTCTGCGTCCAGATCGTCAATGCGCCTAACGTCAATTGCATGACGAGGGCACAAGCAAACAAAAACGCCGGCCGGTATAATTTTTTTTCTTGCCGGTAATATCGCATGATTCGCGCTATCGTCCAGATCGCGAGAATGGCAACGATGAGCGCACCAACGCGATGCGAGAAGTGGATGGCAATTTTCGCCGAGTCGAATGGCGGAATCAGCCCGCCAAACGCCAATGGGAAATCCGGAATCGCCAAACCCGATTTGGTATGGCGCATCATGGCGCCGAGCAGCAATTGCACATAAGCGGCAGCGGTCGTGGCGATGGTCAAGCCTTGCAACGAGGGCCGGTGAGAGTCTTCGACTTTGGCCGGCGGCCGCTGCCACTCGGCGGAAGTGAACAAAGCGAGGCAAATCGTCAAACAAAAAAATGTTTGTGCGAGCGCAGCGTGACTCACAGAGATCGCAATTGGTAGCAAAAAAAGAACGGTGATGCCGCCGAGAACACCTTGTGTAATGACGGCGAGCAATGCCACCAGCCCGAGCCGCTTCACCCACGGGCGCGGTTCTTTGAGCCAGAGCCAAATTGCCAAGACCACCATGAGCATGCCGACGACGCTGGCGACCATGCGATGGCCATGCTCATAAAGAATCCCGCCGACCATTTGCGACAGCGGGAAGGAAAACATAAAGTGGCCGTAAGTCGTCGGCCAGTCCGGTACTGCAAGGCCGGACTCGGTGCTCGTCACCAAACCGCCGATGAAAATCAAAATAAATGTGGCACCGGCCACAAGCTTGGCGAAACGATGAAGCCCAATATTGCCGTTAAAGTCGTTCATCAAAAAACTAATTCTTATTGCTTTTCAATTTGAATCGGCCGCGGGCGAGGCATCTGCGGTTTCGACTTGCACAGCGGCGACTTTCTCGGATTTGCGATTGGTTCCGGTCAAATCCGGCAGCAGGGCGATGATCAACAAGGTGCATAGAATCAGCGGCGTCATGGCAATGATGCCCAAGGTGCGCTTCTCGAATTTCAAGTGCATGAAATACATGCCCACGAGAGCGGCCTTGGCTAAAGCCAGAACGATCAGCATGAATCCCATGACGAGCAAGGGCAAAAATCTCATATACGCAACGCCGATCTCCACAGCGGTCAAGACGGCCAGAGAATAAAACACCGTCATATAATTCGGTTCTTGATGGGTTTCCGGCATGAGTCTCTCCTGCAAATTAGTATGGGTTTGGAATCAAGTAAATAAACGTGAACACCAAAATCCAGATCAAGTCAACGAAGTGCCAGTACAAGCCGACGATTTCAACACCATTATAATTTTCGGCGGAATACTTGCCGCGCGCGCCGTTCATGACCACGATGAGAAGATAAATCACGCCGCCGGTGACATGCGCGCCGTGGAATCCGGTAATGGCAAAAAAAGTGGCGCCGAAAAGACTTTTTTGACCTGCAAACGTCGTGAAATGAACTTTATGCTCACCGGTGATTAGATGCGTCCATTCATACGCTTGCAAGCCGAGGAAGATGGCGCCGCCAAGCGCGGTCAGCAAAAGAAAATTTCGCATTCGCTTTGGATCGCCGTGCTTGATGGCAGACAAGCCTTTGACCATGGTGACGCTGCTGCAAATCAGCAAGAACGTCATGAACGCGGTCAATTGGATGCCGAGAATTTTGGTTGGATCAGGCCAATCCAAGCTTCCGGCGCGCAGGGCGCCATAGCCGGCGAGCAAAGAGCCGAACGTCATGGCGTCACCGGCGAGAAAAACCCACATGCCGAGTTTTCCCCAACTCTCCGGGGTGAGCGGCGACTCCGCCGGCTCGACCGCTGCATGCATTGTCGTGGCGTGACTCAATGTCTTTTCTCCTTCAGATTAAGTAAATTGCGATTTCACTGGACCTTACGTCAATGAAATTACGTTCGTATTTTGTTATTAAGTCTGTGTTTGTCCGGTTTTGTTCGTCGACTCGGTGTTTTTCTGCGCGCGGCGATATGCATAAACCAATCCGCAGGCAATAGCGCCGACGAAGAAGAACGGCATGGCCATCATGAACAGAATACTCGGGTTAAAGGCGCGACCCAACGAGTCGTTCAATGCCGCATTTCAGCCGGGACAGGCGAACGCAGCCGTTGGGCTGAAAAGCGTGACGGCGGCGAACAGGAAAAAAATGGCAAATTTTGCTATATTTCTCATCTGAACATTTGAACGATTTTCTTTATGACTGTGTTTCACAATGGGTTTCTTGTAACTAAAATCATTATGCGGTGATAATGGCAATGATTTTATTTACAACCTCTTGCATTTTTGCCGAACTCAGCACGCCAGCACGGTACAGAACGATGTTTGAATCCGCGGTAAAAAGGCGATTTGGTCGAATATTACTATCGTGTTTCAACTTACCATTTGCAAAGTCAGACTGTGACAAAGATATTGCATAAGTATCAGATGCAACTTGGCTGGTAATCTGACACAAAAGCAAGTCATCGCCCGTCAATGTGGCGACAACAAGCGCAGGACGTTTTTTCGTCGCGCTCAAATCTGAAAATGGAAATGGCGCAACGACCACATCACCCTTCACAAATCTGCCCATGCCGCGTCCTCTTCGGGTCGATCCCAATCACGCCGCAGAACCGCTTCAGATGCAAGCATTGTTTGGAAAGCATCTGAGGTTGGTGCGATTAATTCGCCTCTCCTTTCTCTTTCAGTTAAAAAAGAGACAAAATCGTAAACAACAGCGAGTTTTTCGACCGGCAACTTTTGTAAATGCTCAACAATTTGTGGAATCGCGATAGTTTGCATAGAAGATTCTCCTTCATCGATCCAGACGAGCCGTCTGGGTTACTTCAAATAAACCAGCGCATACAACACCGGCCACAGCCCGACGACGAGAAACCAATACATGCCGGCGAGCTTGATGCCGACATGCTTTTTGGCCGAGAAGCGATTGCGCTTGAACATGAGCAACACGGCCAGCAGCCAAATCACCGCGCCGAAAACGTGCAAGGCATGACAGCCGATCAAGGTGTAGAAAATTGCGCCGTACACGCTCGATTGTATCGTCAAGCCGAAGCCGATCAATTTCGTCCATTCATAGCCTTGCACCAGCAAAAAGATCGACCCGAGCACGGTGGTGATTGTCAAACAGTTGGCGATGCCTGGCCGCTTCCAATCCTGCAGATGGCGCCAGGCGCAAAACATCGTATAGCCGCTTGCCAACAGGATGATCGTATTGACGCCGGTGACGACCACCGGCAAGCGCGGCTGGCCGAGCGGCGGCCAATTTACCGCGCCGAAGCGAAAAACCACGAACGCGCCGATCAAGCCGGCAAAGAACATCACGTCGGCGCCGATGAACAGCAACATGGCGAGATAAGCATTGCCCACTGGCGCTCGCGCTCCGCCACCCCGGCCATTGCCGCCCGGATCGAAGGGCGGCTCATCAAAGAACGGTGGCGGGCCTTTGCCAACGTCTCTTTTTAGCGCGATGCTGTCGTCATCGCGTTTTACCTCGGCGTCGAAAATTTTTTCTGCTGCCAAATCACCACCCTATATACGGACGATCTTTATGCTAATTCTTCATCAGCACCGTCATCACGGTGATAAGCACGAGCGTAACCAGAACGCCGAGCAAAATCATCAGCGTGCGGCGGTTCTGCAATCGAATTTCAGCTTCTTTCGTCATTGGATTGAAAAATAAACTCGCTTCCAAGATAAAAGTTCGTCGTGACGTTTTTGGGCGTTTTCAATCGTCAAACAGTTGGCTCCTAAAGGAGCTACTACAAACTACTTCAATGATGCCCGTCGCCGCTTACCGCAGCGGTTGCCAATTTCTTTGTTTGCGGCAGCCAGTCTTCTTCCACTTCCGGCGAGCTGTATTCGTACGGGCCGCGATAAACCGCCGGCAGCGCCGCAAAGTTGCCGTGCGGAATTGGATATACCGCCGTCCACTCCAGCGTGTTCGACTGCCACGGGTTGTCCGGTGCTTTTTGGCCGCGGCGCAGGCTGTAGAAGATATTGAAGAACAAGAGCAACTGCGCGAAGCCGAGCACGAAGGCGCTCCACGAGATAAATTGGTTCATGCCTTCAAAGTGTTTGAGAAATTCGTATTGCATGGGGTTGTAAATACGCCGCATGTGGCCGCCGACGCCGAGAATGTGCATCGGGAAGAAGGTACAATTAAATGCGACGAAGGTAATCCAAAAATGAATTTTGCCCAATTTGTCGTTGAGCATGCGCCCAAACATTTTCGGGAACCAGTAGGTGATGCCGGCGAAGATGCCGAAGATGCTGCCGCCAAACACGACGTAGTGAATATGCGCGACGATGTAGTAGGTGTCGTGGATGAACATATCGACCGGCGTCGAAGCCATGTAAATGCCCGATAAGCCGCCGATGACGAACATCGACACAAAGGCCAAGTCGTGCAGCATCGGCACGGTGAAGCGGATGTTGCCGCCCCACAATGTGCCCAGCCAGTTGAACGTTTTGATCGCGGAGGGCACGGCAATGACCATCGTTGAAATCATAAAAGTGGTGCCGAGCGCCGGGTTCATGCCGCTTTGAAACATGTGATGTCCCCAGACAATCCAACCGAGAAAAGCGATTCCGACCATGGCCCACACCATCGCATGATACCCAAAAATCGGCTTGCGCGAAAAAACCGGCAGAATTTCTGAGGCGATGCCCATGCCCGGGAGGATGAGAATATAAACTTCCGGATGGCCGAAGAACCAGAACAGGTGTTGCCAGAGCAACGGCTCGCCGCCGCCGGCCGGGTTGAAGAAATGGGTTCCAGCCATACGATCGAACAGCAGCATGGAAAGCGCGGCGGTCAAAACCGGCAGCGCCAGGAGCAACAGAATGGCGACGATAAAAAGCGACCAAATCACCAGCGGCATGCGGAACAGCGTCATGCCGGGCGCGCGCATATTGATGATGGTTGTGATGTAGTTGATCGAGCCCATCAGCGAGGAAATGCCGAGGACGATCAAGCTGATGCACCACAAATTCTGGCCCCAATCGACGCCGGTCCATTGCGGATCAGCGGAGAGCGGCGTGTAAGAAGTCCATCCGGCCGCGGCGTGTCCGCCCGGAACTAAAAATCCGGCCATCATCACGATGCCGGCGATCATCGCCACCCAAAACGAGAGCATGTTCAGCACCGGGAAGGCCATGTCGCGCGTGCCGATCATCAGCGGGATGAGGAAGTTGCCGAAGCAGCCGACGAGAATCGGCATGACCACGAAGAAGATCATGATCGTGGCGTGCATGGTGAAGAGCGAATTGTAAAACGCCGGCGTGACCACGCCCTGTGGCATGTTTCTCGCCAGCCAGTTTTGCTGATCGGTGTCTTTCGAGAGCCATTCCATCCACGTTTTGTCCCAGGACGAGGTGGAATCCGGTTCGCCGGTTTCAACAAAATATTCGGAGGCGCCAATCAACGGCAGGGGCTTCTCCGGATAAGCAAGCTGCCAGCGAACCAACAAGGCCAACAAGCCGCCGAGCAGCAGCATGGCCATGCCCAAAATCAAAAACTGTTTGCCGATCATTTTATGATCGGTGGAAAAAATGTAAGTGCGAATGAACCCATGATGCGCATGGATTTCGTGCGTTCCCTTGACAGCAGTCGCCTCGCTCATAGTTCTCCTCTATTTTCAATTTTAATTTTCAACCGGGGGTGTTTGCACATTCGCCGAATCAGCGCCGGCGCTTTCGGCGGGAGGCCAGATCTCATTCTTCCATTTGTCATAATCTTCCGGCGTGTCGACGTACAAATAGCCGAGCATGCCGGAATGGCCAAAGCCACAAAGCTCGGCGCAGGGAATTTCGTAGACGTTGGAGTAAACATTCAAGGCGCCATTCTCTTTCTTGACTATATATTTTCGCCTGATGCTGTCGTCGGTTATCAGCCAATTGTTTCCCGCTTCCTGGATGGAAACGACTGCACCGCTCGTCAGAATCGGCGTTTTTACCTTTTGGAGCTCTTCCATATTTTTGAGATGTTGCTGCAAGCCTTTTGCGCTGAATTGCAGCAAAAACTCCTCGGAAATGCTTCCATTGTCCAAGTCGTCTTGAAACTCCGAGCCAAGGTCAAAACGCAATGTATAGTCTTTTTCGGCGTTGAACCACGCTGTAATCGTATGCCCCGGCACGGCATCCTGCTTGAGACGAAGCTGCGGCACGAAGAAACTGTGAATGACGTCTTTTGATTTCAAAATGACCCGGACGACGGTATTCACCGGCACGTGCATGATGTTGTCGATTTGATAATCGTCGAGCGTGCCCGCCGCGGAGTCCGCCGGCGTGTCAAACTCGCCGTCCGGCCCGGGGTAACGCATTTCCCAGTTGAATTGCTTGCCGGTGACTTGCACGACGACATTGCTTTGCGTCATCGGAACTTGCTGCTTGATGCGGCCCCACAGCGGCTTGCTGACGAGCGCCAGGATGAGCATGGCGACAAAAGTCGCCGTCGTCCAGACGATTTCGAGCGTCGTATTGCCGTGGGTGTAGGTGGCGCGCCGTCCTTCTTTGTAACGGTATTTAATCAGAAAGACGATCATTGCGCCCGCCACCAAAAAGAACACCACCGCCGTGATGTAATAGATCACGTAAAAAAAATAGTCGATCTCACCGCCGTAGGTTGAAACATTCGGGGGAAGCCAATCGAGCATAAAGGTTCTCCTTCCTCATCTCTGCTGAAAAGTGAAATCAATGGTTGTGGTTTCGGCCTCGGCTATTTTGATTTTTTGCAAAAGCGTGCCAAACAGCTCGTGCCAAGCTTCGATCTCATACTCCCGCGCCGGCAGCGCGCTCAACTTAAAGCTGCCGGTAGTATCGGTGACGCTGTAAAAAGGATGATCGAGCACACCAGCATACGCGATCATCCAAGGATGCACGTTGCAGCGAATTGGAATCATCACCTCGGCGCGATCGAAAACGCGCGTGCGCACTTTTTCTGCCGCCGACATGGCGAGATTGAACGGCTTATTGTTTTCCGCCGAAGCGTGCACGTTGTGCAACGTGTGATCGCTGTTGAGAATTTTCAGCGTTTGCCCGGCTTGAATGCCAAACACCCTCGGCTCGTATCGGCAGCGGTGTTGATCCAACATCACCGGCGTTGTTGAGGCGGCATATCGGCGCGAGCCCAAGCCGGCTTTGACATAAACAAAAACATTGGCTAACGCGCCATCGGTGTTGCATACCATCTCTTCGGAATACGCGGGCGCCTCGCTTTCTTGCTCGCAAGCCGGATCCTGTTTCATGCGAATCACTTTCGGCGCCGGCGCTTTGCCATTGAAGAACACACGGCCGATTACGGCGCTGTTTCCGAGCGCATTCCTTGGCGCCTCAGTCAAGTTCGACGCCGCAGAATGGTTTGGCGAAGGGCTGGTCGAGGCTGATTGGTCTTTGGGGCTGCAACCGAGCGCAAGACAAGAACAAAATGACAGGATATAAAAAATCCTCCGCTCCCTTTTGAAGCACTGAGCGAGGAGAAATCGGAGATTTTGCTGTCGCCGTGTTGTCACCAAATTCCGACCAAAGGTGCCGTTGTGTAACCTGACGCTGCCGTTATCAAAATGCCACAATTAATAGGAAGAAATAAATTTAATGCTCCGGAGCGGCAATGTCAAGAGGAAAATCGGATAAAATTTTGTTTGCGATTGAAGCTTAAAAAAGCTAAATTTTATGCAACACGCAAGAAAAACATGATCAAATCAACTCGCAAAGACAAATATGGAAACGGCATTAAATGCTGAGATCACGATCCGGCTTGAAGGTGAGATTTTGACGGCTATTGATGCCATCGCCCAAAATACCGGATTATCCTCCCGCGGCGCCGCGATTGAAAAAATCCTGCGGCGCTGGTATGAGGTGGCTTGGTTGCAGCAAGAATCGGATCGCGAAACCGAGGCCTACTACAAATCACTCACGCCGGAGGAGATCGCCGAAGACCGCACGTGGGTGCAGTTTGCCTCCGAACAAGCGCTGCAACGATGGGATGACCGATGAAATTTCCCAAACGCGGAGAGATTCACTGGGCGAAAATCCCAGGGCAACCTGGAGATACCAAAGAACGTCGGGTGTTGGTCGTTTCAGGTGACACTCGTAATCAATTTGCCGATGATATTATCGTCGTTCCGCTTTCAACCACTATTCGGTCTGCCCCAACTCACATTTACTTGCCATCCGGCTCCGGCGGCATATCCGCAGCTTCAATGGCCAAATGTGAATTAGTCGCAACCCTCGACAAAATATTTTTGATTCGTGGTCCGCTCGGTGGACAAATTACTGCCGCACAACTGCGAGAAGTTGAAAAGGCGATTATGCGGGCTATTGGCATGGTAGTGCCTTAAAATAATTTACCTCACTTGCTCTCCACCGCCTCGACGCCTTCCCAATCCTCCGGCACGCCCTGCACCATGAATTGCGCCGAGCGTTCGAGATAAAGCCGCGCGGTTTTGTCAGCCGGATTAACCTTGAGCACTTTATTGAAGCAAACCGAGGCCTCGGTAAATTCTTTCTCGAAGTAACGATGCAAGCCTTCCTCAAAATCCGCTTTCGTCTTCAGCTTCAACTCGATAATCGACTCCGGATCGCCGTTGTAAACTTCATACAGCGAGATCGGCACATCCTTGCCCTTTACTTGCACCTTGCCGAGAAAGCGCGTGTGATAGTCGCCGCGATTCGTGAGCTTGTTCAGCGTGATTTCACTCACCACGATGGAGGCGCCGTAAAACTTGCACAAGCCTTCGATACGGTTTGTGAGATTGACGGCGTCCGAGAAAATATCGCCCTGCATGCGCTCCTGCTCGCCGACGATGCCGAGCATGAGATTTCCGGTGTGCAGACCGACCCCGATGTTGATCACCGGTTCGTTACGTTTTACGCGTTCCGCATTAAACTTCTGCAACTGCTTCAGTGTCGCAATCGAATTGTTCACCCCATCTTCGGCTTGGCGCGGGAAAAGCGCCATGATCGCATCGCCAGTGTAGCGGTCAACGAAGCCGTGATACTCCCGCACCGTGGGGCTGGCGATGCTGAAGTATTCGTTGATAAAGGCGAAATTTTCCGCCGGCGTCATCTTTTCGGAAATCGTGGTGAAGCCGCGAATGTCGGAGACGAAAATCGTCACTTCCATTTGGGTGTGATCGCCGAGTTTCACGTCGACAGCGCTTTCTTTTTCGAGATAGCGCAGAAACTCGCGCGGCACGAAGCGGCCAAAGGCGGTGTTGATGAGGCGCTTGCCGCTGGCGATGATCATGCCCAGGTTAAGCCGCATCCTTTCGGTAAGCTTGATACTCGTATCCGCGACCGAAGATTCCGCCAAGCCGATGATGCCTTGCAGCGGTGTGCGCAGCTCGTGAGAAGTGTTGGCCAAAAAATCATCTTTGAGTTTATCAACCTGCCGCAAGCGCTCGTTGACTTGACGCTCATGTTCCAATTGTTTGCGCTGAAAGGCCAACTCTTTGGCTTGCGCCAGGGTTTTGTAGCGAATGTATCCGAAAACCGCGCCGGCAAACATCAGCCCATAAAGCGTGTACGCCCACCAGGTTTTCCACCACGGCGGGGTGATGGTGATTTTGAGCGACGCGCCTTCTTCGTTCCAAACGCCATCGTTGTTAGAGCCTTTCACGCGCAAGGTATACTCGCCAGGATCGAGGCCGGTAAAGGTAATGTCGCGCTTGGCGCCGAGATGAATCCAGTTGTCGTTGAAGCCTTCGAGTTTGTAGGCATATTGATTCTTGCTCGTGTTGCAATAGCTCAGCACCGCAAACTCAAAAACGAGAACGTTGTCTTTGTACGAAAGGGTAAGCTCCTGTTTTGCCGAAATGCCTTTTTCGATAATGGGTTCCCCGTCGGGTCCATCGAGGTTATAACGCTTAAAGGCAGTAATGACCACCGCAGGATGGCGTCATGGAGCCTGCTGTGCGAGAGGCCCTGCTCGATCCCAATTCGCTCAAATTTGACCGGCCGGTTTTGGGCGAGGAGATGTGCAGGCGGTTTTAGCGTGGCCGAGCGAGCAGGCCGAGCAGCAGCAGTTTGCGCCATGAATTTGGGCACTGCCGGAAAGCTATAATAAGGGTGGGTTTCATGAGTGATTTCCCTCCGCGTCGCGAAGAAACGCGTTAACAGCACATTCCGCCGATTGTGAATCTACGCGGAATTAAGCCATCACGCAAAAATCATAAAAACAGATTTGGTCGCCAATGCCGCAGATGCCATAATTGAGCAAAATAATACCATGCGTGCCAAAAAGCAAGCACAAATATTGGCAAAAAGAGTTGCAATTCTTACCCAAAATACTTGATCGCCAAATAATTGATGGTGAGATGAATGGTGTTGTCGATCACAATATTGATGGCTTGGGCGATATGGTTGGGGGTCTCGGTGGAGAAGCCGCTGTCGGTCCAGCACCAATTGCGCAGCCGAATCAGGTACCGCGCCAAGCGATAGTGATCGATCACCAAGTGAGTGCTGAAAATAACCAATAACGTCACCGGCTGTTGCGTAATCAGGAGAAACGGCAAAACGTAAAACAACGCGTGAATGGCTGCCACCGATATCTTATTGTGCTTGTGGCGCACCATCCAATTTGTTTGCAAAACATAATCTCCCACCAAATGACAGATAAGTTGGTCCATACAATTTTATCTCTCAACCAGAGTGCCATCGGGTTTGACAAAAAGCGCGGTTCGCCCCGCCCCCATATCCAGCTCCTTTCCGGTTTTGCCGTCGAAAATTCGAATGCGGAGCTGCTCGTCTTGAATATCAATGCGGGCAAAACCGTATCGGCTCCTGCCGCGCTTTTTCGAGCTGTTGTCGGGCCAGGTGTGTTCGCCAAGCCGAGGCGCCGGCGCTCTGACGCGGCTCGCTTTCGATCCCGCGCCGGAGATGAGATAGACTTTCGGAGAGATTGGAAAATCCGGTGCACGATCCGGATAGTAGAGCAATTGCAAGCTATGATCGTGGCCGGCCATGAAGAGCTGGATGGTTGCACCGCTGCGTTGAATCGTGGCGAACAGCGAATCGCGATAAGCACGATAGCGTTCGGCGCACAAATCTTCCGGATCGGCGAAATTGGTGAAATACCCCACAATGTCGGAGTCCGGGTCGCAATGATTCAAATATTGCATCGTGCGCGCCTCCGGATCCCACACGCTGTAGCCGCCATGCATGCCGAGGCTGTAAAGCGGGTGGTGCGCGGCCATGATGCGCCATTTGATCTGCGGCCGGTTTTTAGTGGAAACGAGCAAGCGCTCGAGCGCCGCAAAATAAGGCCGCCATGTCTCGAGTTTGGTGCGCAACAAAACCGCCGAATCGAAAAAAATGATTTGCAGCGAGTCGCCGCTCGAGCGGCCGGCCGGAAACAGCGCGTGCTGCGGCAAGCCGTAGTGATACGTCCAGCTCGAGATCGTATCAGCCCGTTGATTTCCCTTGTTCGCAATTCCCACCGGCGCCGTCTCAATCGAGAAAAGGCCCCAAAGGAAGGATTTATTCACGGCGAGCCGCGCATAATAATCGTGATTGCCGGCCACCGCATGAACGTTTTGACGGCCCAACGCTCGCATGACCGGAAGAAACGGACCGAGCACGCTTTTGATCTTTTTTGGGGTTTCTTTTTTGGGATCTTTGTTGGACTCGAAATTAAGCCCGGTTTTGTAAAAGTTGTCGCCGAGAAAAATGAGCAGATCGAAACGCTCGCGGCGAAAAAGCCTAGCTATCGACTCGGCGTTGTCTTCGAGAATGCCGTTGCGCTCGCCGGCGTCGCCGATCGCCACCAATGAATAGCCGGTCTGGGCGCCGGTTTGAGTTGTAGATGCAGGTGGATTTTGGCCACAGGCTTGGCAGGAACAAAGCCAGTGACTAAGAATCACGATGTAAAAATGAAGGGGCTTTCGTAAATTTCGCAGCGCGAGAAAATCCATACCCATCCTTAAATATTGAAAAGGTTGTTAAAAACAACTTCCCCAACGGATAGATTAAGGCCAACTGATATTTTCATCCGCTGGTCTTAATCTATCCGTTGGGGCAGACTAAAATTTTTTGCCTGTTTGACAGTCCAAGATAACATCCAAAAGTTATGAAATAAAAATCAAAAACCAAACCCGAGCCCGGCCACCACAGCCGTTTGTTCGTTGGAAACGCCGGCGCCAATGGAAAAAGTGAAATCACGCCGCAACGGGGCGAGCCATAGGCCGCCGCCGAAATCCTTGTGCCAACCGCCCTCGCTTTTTCCATCGAGCCAGACGCGGCCGGCATCGGCCAAGCCGAACAGGCCGACGTCGGTGGGCACCAGCAGAAAAATTCGCGCCAGAAAAAAGCGCAGCTCCGCACTGCCCAAAGCCGCGGCATCGCCGGCAAAACGCTGCAGACGAAAACCGCGCAGGCTAACGCTGCCGCCCAAATAGGCCGCTTCATAAAATGGAAAGCGTCCCCACACGCGCTGACCCGCGGCGCGCAAAGCCAGCGTCACATCTTTGCTGCCCAAATAAACTCGGCTGTCGCCGCGCAGCTTGGTAAAGGCGCTCTCGTTGTCAAAAACCTTCGGAAAATGAAAAACGTCAAGCCGGCCGTAGAGTCCTTTGGTGGGCGCGGCAGCGCGATCGCGACTGTCGTATTGAATCGCGCTCGAAAGCTCGAGCAAGGCGGCTTGCTCCGATCCATACGGCAGTTGCATGCCGATAAACGTGTTGTCACGCGGCCGCAGATCGGTGAATTTGTAGGCGGCGCCGAGCGATACATACACGCTCCGGTGCAGATACGTGAATAGCGTCGGCCGCACCAAATATTCGTTGAAGCGCGTGCGATAGAAATCATCTTTTTCCAACGCCTTGTCGCGGCGTGTGGCATTGCCGAAGCCGTAAAAATTTTCCACCCGTTTCGGCACCGTCGCTTCGCCTTCCAAATAAAGATGAATGTTGTTAATGAAACCGATGAAAACGCCGGCATAACGCAAACGGAACGCGCCGGTGGTAAAGGCGTAGTTGCCGAGAAAAACCATCTGGCGGGCGAATGGACTTTTGCGAAAGCCGTATTTGAAAATTATCGGACCGCCGCCAAGAAAAATGCCGTCATCCACATTATATCCGAAAAACGGCAACGGCTTCGTCCGCGATCCGTAGTCGGCCGTTATGGGCGTGTTTTCATAACGGTTGACGACTGAATCAATCTTGCCGGCTCTGATTTTCGTTTTGGCAGCGGCGACGAATTGCGTACCGTCTTTCACGTCATAAAAATAATTTTTGGCGTTGGAATCGTCGACCAGCTCATCGCGGCCCGTTCCACCGACCACGCGCAAAGTTATGCCACCGGCCTCGCCTTGCACCACGGCCTTGTCATTGCCGCCCAAAAGATAAAGACGGATTTCTTGCGTCTCACCTTTTTTGAACAGGCGTTGGTATATCAGCTTGTCTTGCTTGTCGCCGGTATCCTTGTCGCGCGCGTAAATTTTAACGTCAACGTCGCCGTTGCCTTGCCGGATGATTTCGGCAAATTCATTTTGATCGCTGATTTTGACGTCGACAAACTTCGCAAGGTTGCGATAATATTGGTCCGAGGCTTTGCTCATCAGGCTGCGCCGGGCAATAAGTTTTTTGGTGAGTGCTTCGCCGGATTTGGCGTAGATTTCCGGCGGCAGGTTTCGCACCGCCTGCGCGATGACCTCATCCGTGAGTTTTGCGATAAAAGCTTCAGTGACCTTGCGCCAGGCTTCGTGATCCAGATCGTTAAGAAAGCGGCGATCGAGGTGACGGCCCGAAAAGACGAGACTGATGATATCCGGCGTTTTTTTGGCGAAATTCTCCATTTGGATGACGACGTAACGCTTCTCCGCCAGCGAGGGCAGCAGACCGTCGAGTTTGGCAAAAGCTTGATCGCGGTCGCGGGGAATCGGATACCAAAGCTTCCTGTCGTCTCTTTTGAAGCGCGCCCAACGCCATTGGCCGTTGTGGCGATCCCAGTCGCCGACAAAAATATCTAACAGTCGCGCCATGAGAAACGTTTCGGAATCGACGTCATCGTCGTGATCTTCGGCAAGCTCCTCGAAAAGCTTGTCGGTGCCGACAACTTTCTCCGAGCCGGCGAAACCAGGCTCGCCATCCGGGCCTTCGTCCGGCCGCTCTTCGATGAAGCCCATGACATTTTTAAACTCTGCCCGAAACTCGCCGAGCTTCGAATCGTCGGGCAAAACCACGAGACGCGGTTCGGCATAGAGCACGCCCACGGCTTTAGCCAAAGGCCCAACGACCAGGGCGGCATAAGGATGTGCCGAGCTGATTTGATCCTGCACGATGCTGCGCGCCAAAGTTTCCTGCAATTCCGGCGGCAACACCTTGGTAGGGTCTTTGTTGATTGAACGAAAGGCATACTGCTTGCCGTCTTTTCCAATGAAGCGCAGGCTTTTAGTTTGCTCGCCGCCGCCGCGCTTCAAGAGCGTCAAGCCGCCGGCGAAACGGTCAAAATCAAGCACTTCGACTTGCAACGGCGTGGTCCACAATTCACGGTAATGCGCGCCGAAAAAAAATTGATGCAGGCCTCCGGCTTCGTATTCGGGACCGGCAGCCACCGTCACCGTGGCCGCAGAATCCGGTGACGCGAGCCGAGCGCTTCCCTCCTGCCGGCCGGCGACAGGAACAACAACAGCGATTAAAATGAGAATGAGAATGTCAACCATGCGTTTTGTGCTCATCGACGGCCTCAGAACTTTAGTGTTGGATTAATTGAACAAACCGCATAAAAACCGATTGCGGACAGGATACTAAATTTTGACCACAAGCGCAACTAAAAAATTAAAAAGCGCAAATTTACCGGCAACGAAAAGAGAATCTACGGTCGTAGACTGCAACGAAAACCGCATCTATGGGGTCTTACTCTGAAAAAACTCGCATTGACTTTTGAATGAATCTTTCTTATTTTGCAAATATGAAAACATTTTCCATAACGGGTCGCACCGCACAACTCCGCTCTTTTCGCTCTGCGGCATCGGTCCCTTGGCGCATTTGCCTTCCTTTCTGTTTTATCTTTTTTGCGCCTTTTTGCCTGTCGGCGGCGGATCACGTCATTATCATCGCCGGCAAAGGCGGCCAGCCGGAATTCACCGAAAAATATGCGCAATTCGCCCGCCAACTGCACGACGTCCTGATTGCGAAGCAGGGCTTTTCGGCGGCGCAAATCACCTTGTTTGCCGAGAGCGGCGCGAAATTGCCGATCGCCAGCACGGTATGTTTGGCTGACAACGTGCGCGCGGCTTTTGAGCGGCTCGCCGGTACGGTACAAAAGAACGATCTCGTGGCGGTGGTACTCTTCGGCCACGGCACGTTTGACGGCGATTGGGCAAAATTCAATCTCGATGGCCCGGATTTGCGCGATCTCGATTTTGCGCAGTTGCTGGAACGTCTGCCGGCCGGGCGCCAGGTTTTTATCAACACCACTGCATCGAGCGGGCCGTTCGTCGAGAAAATGTCGCGGCAAGGCCGGGTGGTTATCACCGCCACGCGCAGCGGCGACGAGCAATACGCCACGGCTTTCCCGCAATTTTTTGTCGAGGCTTTTCTCAAGCCGGACGAGGCGGATCTCGACAAAAACGGCCGCGTCTCGGCTTTGGAAGCGTTCGATTTCAGCCGCGACCGCGTCGTGCGTTTTTACGAGAGCGCCAATCGTTTGCGGCCCGAGCACCCGCTGCTCGACGACAACGGCGACGGCAACGGCAGTGAAACGCCGGCAGCTTATGGCAGCAGCGACGGCCAGATCGCCGCGCGCACTTTTCTCGTTGCCAGCGCCGCGCCGCAACCCGCCTTGAACCCCAACGATCCCCTGGAAAAAGAAAAAGCACGTTTGCTGGCGGAGATTGAAAATCTCAAAGCCCGCAAAAACTCTTTGCCGGAAACGGAATATAACCGCAAGATCGAGGACTTGTTTATTCGGCTGGCGAAGCTGAATCGGCAGATTAAGGGGAAGTAGCACAGACAGCTTGTCTGTCATTATCAAGCATAAAAACAAAGCCCGTTTTCACCCTCCCTGATGAAAACGGGCTCCGATTGATGCACCTATCACGCGAGCTTTTCTTGGAGTCAAAGCCCGCACTTCATGGCGCGGATTTCTCGCGCAGCCAACCCTCAAAGGCGGTTGCTACGAGATCGCTCTCACTTGCCCAGACACACACTCCCTGTGGCCGTTTCTATCCCTGGCGCATGAGGCTATTTCGGTTTGCTTCCCTGCTGGCCGATTCCACCCCTCGGTTTGCATCCCTGCTCCACCCGCGATCTGCTTCCCTGCTGACCGATTCCATCCGCCGGACTTTTTTCCTGTTGGTTGATTCCACCCCTCGAAAAATGCCGCTGCGTAAAATTGCCGGCGATCGGTTGATTCCCAGGCGCTAAACGCTGGGACGCCCCAATAATTCTGTCGTTCGTTGTGCAGGCGGGTCCGCCCTATTGAACGAGCGCTTTTCGAGCTGCTCAAGCGTTTTCCGGAGGCGGCTGCGCTCACGCTCCAAGAGCCGGAGATTCTGTTCAGCTTTTTCCAATTGTTTTTTGAGCGCTGCGATCGTATCCGCCGGCAAGGTTATGAAAATGTCCGGCAGAACGATTTCATTTCGCGAGGGCGCCAAGGCTTTTGCCGGCTCAGCCGCTCTTACAGACTGCGCCGAGGACCCAAGCTGTCCCGGCTTGGCCGAAGTTTTTGGTTGTGTTTTTTCTGCGATACGCACCGGGCGAGAATCTTGTGAGTGCAGATTTTGCAGGCTGGGTCCCGCAACGATAACACCGAGCAGCATCCATCGCACCACGTTCACCACGCTTCTCCAGATTCCGTTGCCACACTCACCCTGGAATCTCGAGATTGTTTCCGCCGGCGGTTGGAGAAATCTCCGCACGCGGCGCTGAACACATCCCGTTTTTCCCTTCAACCATTTCGTCAGGAAATTCGGGGGCGTCAAACCTGCCTTTCCATGTTTCATAGCCCACTCCTTTGAGACTAATTGAGGGAGTGTGGACTTTCTAGTCCACACGCGCTTCGCGGACAAGAAAGTCCGCGCCCTCTTTTTCATGAAACTTTTGACACGACCGACTAATCTTCGTTCCTTGATATGAGGTCGGTTCTGTGTTCACCACAAAGTTTTTACAAAGCGCATGCCAGGAAAGCAACCAATGCGTTCACGGTCATTGCCGGGGTAAATTATCTCACTGTTTTGTTTGGAGACACGTTTACTTTTTTTTATTGCTTCGCGCGCTCGCAGTGATTCGTCGGGTCGATCCGGTACAACCGGCATGCCCAATCGAGGTGACAGTATTTTGCGAACGTGGCTTAAGCGCTTTGATATCGTGTTGCCGGCAGTGCACTGAAGATGAGCAGATGCCGCATGTAAGTGACGGCCTCTCACTTAAAAGTTCTTGCTTTCCTTATTAATTTTTTTAACTTGAATCCGTAGCGACGTGGCTGAAATTTTTGTCAACTTTTTGATGTTCTCATCAGTCTATACGTATATAATAGTTGATGGCTACAAAATAGGACATTGGCATGAGACAAGCATTTCCCAACATATTGAAGTTTGCCGGCGCTTTGATCGTGACGACGGCGATATTTTTCCTGCTGTCGCCGGAGGAAAAAATCGACGACGAAGTGCTCAACGCTTCCATGGAGTTTTTGGGCAGCAAGCTTTTGGCGATGGTGCCGCAAGACCAAAAACCGCAAGTGGAAAAAGAATTCGAGTCGTTTCGCGAGCAAACCCGCAGCGGCAAAGTCAGCAACGAGCAGTTTGAAGAGGTAGCCGTCGCCATTCTCAATGCGGAAGCCGAGGGCCGGCAACTCCGGCTGCACGAAGTCGACAGCATGCTGGCTTCGATCAAGCAAGCCGAGGCGGTCCGGGCCGAGGACGAAGTCAAGCGCCGCGAAAAACTGATTGCGATGAGTGAGCGCGTGCAAGCGTTTCAGGAATTTGAGCATCATTGGAAAAAAATAATGCCGCCACCGCCGCCGGATTCGGCCGGACCACTGGCGATACCGTCGCCTCCGATATACCGCATTTCGAGCAATTTCGTCGTCGAGATTGACACCGCGGCGATTGCGGAAATAGCCGTGGCGCATGCGGAGCATTTTGCCGTGCAAGCGCCGCAAGTGCTGGTAATGCCGCCGCGGGAAGTTTTTCGCGAGCTGGCGCGGGAATTGCCGGCGCTCAAGTTTGAAATGCGAAAAATCAAATGGCAAACTCACTTCGCCGATAGTGTGCGCAGAGCCTTCGTGTGGAGCTCCGAACACCAACAGCAAATGCGCCAAGCCATGGTGCAGGTTCAGGTGGCGGATAGCGTGCTGAAGGCCCTTGAGCAAAATCCCCAATACCACGCTCAAATACGCCAGGCAAGACTGCAAACCCTGAGGGCAGATAGCATCAGAAAAGCTGTCATGGAACGATACGACCATGAGCGGCCGCCGCATCCGCCGATGTCTTCAGTTCCTCCACCACCACCGGAAGTTGTTGAGCCCAAGGGAAAAAAACCGCCGCAATAAAAAGCGGCAAAAAAACCTTGACTTTTGCACGGATTTTGCTAAATTATATATGATTGACAACACCGCGGGGTGGAGCAGTCCGGTAGCTCGTTGGGCTCATAACCCAAAGGTCGCGGGTTCGAATCCCGCCCCCGCTACTCATGTAAATACCTGTTTTATGTGGAAAGGGAACCACTTCGGTTCCCTTTTTTATTTGCGGCGGGGACAAATGTGTCCAATCGTGGACAAGAAATGACGCAAAAATTTCTATCCGATGGCACTCGTTATGACCCTACTGGTATTCTCCTGAACTCATGTTGTTCTGCCTAATTCTACAATCGATCTTTTCAAACTGCCTGGTGCGAGAAATTTTTAAAAAATTGAAAAAAGTGCTTGACAAGCGAAAAAGGATTCGTTATATTAGCGCAAACGTTTGTGCTAATTAAGTCATTTTGGGGTGAAAATGTCGACAACAATTCATGATATTGCCCAAAAAGCAGGAATTTCTGTTTCTACCGTCTCACGTGTCCTCAATAACAAGACGACAAAATACCGCATCAGTCGAGAGACGGAAAAAATTGTTCTTAAAGCCGCCAGAGAGTTAAATTATCGCCCGAATCAGTTGGCGCGAGGGCTGCGGCTCAAGAAAACGCAAACAATTGGCCTGGTTGCGCCGGATTTATCGAATCCGTTTTTCGCCAGCATTGTCAAAAGTATTCAAAGCGCGGCGCATAAACTTGGCTATAGTCTCGTGGTATGCGATACGGATGAAAATCTGGAGCTGGAGATTGAGCATCTCAATCTTTTATGGAGCAAAGGCGTGGATGGCTTGATCGTCATGCCGGTCGGCCAAAAATATCAGCACCTCGAGCAACTCCTGAAAGAGGGCGTTTCTCTCGTTTTGCTGGATCGCGGGTTTGACGAGCTCAAAGCCAGTTCGGTGTTGGTTGACAATTTTAACGGCGCCTTTGAAGCGATTGAGCATTTGATTGGTTACGGACATGTTCGTATTGCTATTATTCAGGGATTGACAAATACTTACACAAACAACGGCAGAGTGCAAGGTTATAAAGCGGCTCTCGCCAAGCATGGCATTCCCATCGATGAGAATCTCATTGTCGGCAGGGACTTTGGAAAAGAAAACGGTTATATTGAAACCAAGCTGCTGCTCAAAATGAACGATCCGCCAACTGCAATTTTTGCCTGCAGTGATTTGATCACTCTTGGGGTTTTGCAGGCGCTTTTTGAAGAGGGTTTGAGCATTCCTAAGGATATTTCTCTGGTTGCTTTTGACGACATTGATTTTGCTCCCTTTCTGATCTGTCCCCTGACCACCGTTGCCCAGCCGAAAGAGGTCATGGGTGAAATTGCCGTCAAACTTCTGGCCGAGCAAATGAAACATCAAGAAAAGGTCGAAGTGAAGCGGATTGTGCTCAAACCGAAATTCCTGGTTAGAAATTCGGTGTACCCTCTAACGCGGCTGCAATCTATGGTCAAGAGCGCCGCCTGATTTTCTCGCTTACCATTGTTCAAATTAATCAAAGAAGGACGCTGGCACGACATCCAAATGTAAATATGAGGAAGCATTTTTCTGCGAAATTGCACAAACGTTTGCACTAAACTTTAAACGCTTGTCATGGTGAAGCCATGAAACGCAAAATCGTGCCTCTCATTAGCGTTGGTGCCTTTCTCGTCCTGATTCTCAGTTGTGGGCAGAAGCAAGATCAGGATGATGGAAAAATTACGATTACATTCTGGCATAGTTTCGTCTCGTATACGGTGCCGGCCCTCAACGAGCTGATCGAAAAGTTTGAAGCAGAACACCCCAACCTCGCCATCAAGGCCCAATACATTCCCACCGGCGACGCCCTCATTCAAAAACTGATCACCGCCATTCAAAGCAAGACCGCACCAGACCTCTCCTGGATTCATGCGGATTTTCTGGAAGATCTGGTTGAAGCTGACGCGATTTATAAAATGGAGGACTTCATTAAAGGGCCGGACAGCTTATCGACGGAAGATTTGAAAGATATTTATCCTGCGTTGCTGCAGGCCGCCTCGTGGAAAGGGACGCTTTACAGCATGCCCATGGAAGCCACCAATTTGGGGCTGCTTTACAATAAAAAACATTTTCGTGATGCCGGACTTGATCCGGAGCGCCCGCCAAAGAATTGGGAGGAGTTGTATGATTATGCCAGGAAGCTTACTCTCGACAAAAACAAAGATGGAAAATTCGAGCAAATCGGTTTTGGCGTTCCAATTTTTCCGGCCTCGGGACCATTAGGAAGCTGGATGGTTTGGCAGTGGCTGCCATTTCTTTGGCAAGCCGGTGGCATGAATATCAATCTCGAACAAACCCAAGTGCTTTATAACAGCGATGCGGCGGTAAAAGCTTTGACGTTGTGGAAACGGCTTTACGATGACCTAAACTTGATCGGTTTTACGCCGGATTACGACGTGGCTTTTCTCTCGCAGCAACTGTCGATGATGCTGGATGGTCCCTGGAATTTGCCGCGCTATCGCGAAATGAAGAACTTGGATTGGGCCATCGCGCCGCTGCCGGCAGGACCAGCGAAGCGCGCCACCATCGTCGGCGGCGAATATTTGGCCATCTTCAAACAAAGCCAGCACCCCAACGCAGCTTGGGCGTTTACGAAATGGATTCTCCGGCCCGATATTCAAGCGCTGTGGTCGATGAAATCAGGCTATCTTCCGGTGCGGCATTCGGTCGTGCAGATTAAGGCGTATCAGGATTTTCTCGCCGCCAATCCGGGGCTCAAGGCCTATGTCGAGCAGATGGAGGTTGGACAGAGCCCGCGCCCGGTGGATTATCATGGCCTCGAAATTACCCGCAACTTGGCCGAGGCCATCGAGAAAGCGACGAAGGGCAAGATCGAGGCGAAAGCGGCGCTGGACGAAGCCGCGGCGAAATCGAATCAGCTTCTGCAGACTGTGGCAAAAAAGTAAAATCAAAAGGCAAAACGATTTTGGGCAAAACTATTAAAAAGCTTGTTTCGGCGAAACTCGGTGTTTTCGGTGTTTCTTGGCGGAAAGATTTTTTTGTTTTTTGCTATGAATCCGAATAGTTACAAAAAGTCTTCGCGAAGCAAACGGATTGGATTCGAAGCATTGGCGTTTCTTTCGCCGACGTTGGTGATCTTTTCGGTGTTCATTCTTTTTCCGGTGTTCTTTTCCTTCTATTTGAGCTTTCACAAGTGGAACATGTTCAGCCCGGATCGATCTTTCGTCGGGCTGGATAATTACCGCCGCATTATTGAAAGTCCCGAATTCTGGATGGTGCTGAAGAATACGGTGGTTTATACGCTCGGCACGGTTCCACTCAACATGGCGTTGGCATTGGTGGTGGCCTATTTTCTCAACAAAAAAGTCGTGGGCAAAAAGTTTCTGCGCACCGCTTTTTTTACGCCGGTCATCATCTCCTCGGTCGCGGCGGCGGTGATCTGGCGCTGGGTTTATGAACCGAGTTTCGGGCTGCTCAATTACGTCTTGAGCTGGTTCGGCATTCCATCGGTGAATTGGATCAACGATCCGACCGCGGCGATGTCCGCGCTCATCATCATGGGCGTGTGGAAAACCTTTGGAGTGAATATGGTGCTGTTCGCCGCCGGCTTGCAGGGTATTCCCGAGCACTATTACGAAGCGGCGGAAATCGACGGCGCCGGCCGCTGGTCGAAGTTCTGGAACATCACCTTGCCCTTGCTCAGCCCGACTACTTTTTTCATTCTGGTGATGTCCATCATCGGCTCGTTTCAAGTTTTTGACATTGTCTATGTTTTGACTTCCGGCGGCCCATTAGGCGCGACCAAAGTCATGGTGTTTTATCTCTACGAAAATGCGTTCAAGTTCTTTGAGATGGGATACGCTTCCGCCGTGGCGTATCTGCTCTTCGCGCTGATTTTTGTTTTGACGCTGATTCAGATCAAATATCTTAAAGGCCGCGTGCATTATGCAGTATAGCTCGTAGTGATCCCTTTAGGGATTGCATTTTGCCAGTGCACGACGCCTGAAGGCGTTACTACAAACAGACCAATGAAAAACTTCTGGCAAATAACCAAAAACATCGTCTTCCATCTGCTCATCTACGCGGCGGCGCTGGCGACGGTGGCGCCGTTCATCTGGATGGCGCTGGCTTCGTTCAAAAGTCTCGACGAGATTTTGGTTTATCCGCCCAAGTGGTTGCCAGACGAGTTTCAAATAGAAAATTACCTCGACGCCTTTCGCGCCGCGCCGTTTGCCAGATTTTATTTCAACAGCGTCGTCGTGGCCGTCGCTGTGACGCTTGGGCAACTGATCACCTGCTCGATGGCGGCCTTTGCTTTTGCGCGGCTCAAATTTTGGGGGCGCGAGGCGTTGTTTCTGATTTTTCTGGGAACCATGATGATTCCTGGACAGGTAACGATGATTCCGAGCTTCATGGTGCTTCATTGGCTGGGCTGGATCGACAGTTACAAAGCGCTTATCGTTCCAGGCTTGGCCTCGGCGTTTGGCACTTTTTTGCTCCGGCAATTTTTTCTCACGATACCGCGCGAGTTGGAAGACGCCGCTTATATCGACGGATGCAGCCGTGCCGGCGTGCTCTGGCGAATCATTTTGCCGCTCTCCAAACCGGCGCTGGCAACTTTGGCGATCTTTACTTTCATGGGCGTATTCAATGATTTTCTCTGGGCGTTGATCGTGGTCAACTCCGAAGAGATGCGGACCGTGCAGTTGGGTTTGGCCGTCTTTCGCGATCGCTACGTCACCCAATGGGACAAGCTGATGGCCGGCTCCGTCATGGCAACGATGCCGATACTTTTGATTTTCTTCTTTGCGCAGAAATACTTTATCAAAGGCATCACCCTCAGCGGACTAAAGGAATAAAAACAAGAAATTATTTCTGCGACATCAGGAATACGGCGATGAAAAGCAAAATTTTACTGCATCAATGGCGCTACACGAGGTTAGTTTTGTTTGCCGCCTCGATCTTGTTATTGGCATGCGGAGAAGAAGATAACCCGCTTGCCCCGTATCAAGGACAACGGGAGATGTCGGGCTTCGTTGTTGATTCCGTTTCCCATGTGCCTCGAATGACCTGGGTTGGCGGTTATGTTTCGGTTTTGGGCGTCAATCGCGGCAGCCGGGCTGCGCTTGATTCCTCGCTGGTGTGGCTGATTCGCACCGACGGCAACAATATTCGTTTCCCGGTGTCTTTTGGCCAACTTCCGCAAAACGCGCAAGATTTAACCGGCCAATACGGCGGCCGCAAGCTTGATCGCCTCGTCGAGGATAACGTTTATACGTACTGGCTTCTCAAAGCCGAAGCCTGGAGCCAAATATCCGCCAATCCGAATCGACCGCTGGTCTTGGATCCGAACCTCACGACCACGATCGCTGAAGTCCGCCGTGATACTGTGTTTCTCAGCTCCATGATTCATATTCAAAAAACACGGCCTTTGGATGTCTTTGTGAATATCAGAGACGTGAGAAGCCTGGGACGACTCGCTCTCATTAGCGTGCAACAACCTGCAGTCAATCCCAATCCGATCATCATGTGGGAAATTATGCAATCCGGTGTAACGGACTCTTCGATTGCCGTGATCGGTTTGATCAATGCTCAGCAATATCAGGAAAGCGGCAAAGTTTGGGAAGTCTGGTCGGTCGATTCCACCGCGGGGCAAACGCTGTTTGGATCCAAGAACGTGATTCGCACTCCCCTTATGATCGGACAAGCATTTCCGGAAACCCGCGTCTTTGTTGAGTTTCCTGCAGAAGGCTTGGAGCGGAATAGAGACTATTATCTTTGGATTGCCAACAAAGACTGGGATCGCCAGGGACGTTTGCGATCCACTAACTATTATGCTTATACCACATTTCGCACATGGTGAAACTGGAGCGAGCTTTACAAATCGGAGGGCGGGAAAGGAGGTGAATGAAAATTTTCTTAATTGGGAGAATTGATTAGAGTAATTTCAAGCGGTGTAATTTTTGACCTCAAAACTTTAAGGAGGCGAAGATGAGAAAATTAGCTACTCACTGGCTTTGCGGGTTTGTCATTCTGATTTCCGCTTCGGTGATTTTGGCGCAGGCAAACGGCCGCAAAACCGTGGATGTTCCCAAAGTGGACCCGGCTACCCTCACAATCGACGGCCAGATGAACGAAGCCGCATGGCAGAATGCAGCGCGCGCGGATTTGATCACCGCCACCGGCTTTGAAATTTGGGCGAATAAGTACTATCGCGAGTCATTGACCGAGCCGGACTACGATGAGTTTTTCGCCCGTTTGTTGTGGGCGCAGGACACGCTTTACGTGTTCGTTCATATCGACGAGATCGTGAACGACTCGAC
>JAKEEU010000333.1 GCA_022616415.1 Candidatus Zhuqueibacterota bacterium
AGTGGTTCTCCGGGCACACCCATGGTTTTTGATTGGCTCATTGGCTTCGGCACCCGTTACTAAAGGAGAAAGATGTGAGACGGTTTAATTCTGCGCGCTATTTGGTCATGATTCTTTTTGCCTTCTTGGTACTGCCACCGTCCGCATTTTCGTTGCCGGCCATGAACCACACACACAAAGATCAGCTGACGCCATCCTTATACGGCCCCGTCGGTGGTTTTCGTCTGATTTCAGCGCAACGCGCCTACATTAATAATGATCTGAGCATGCAGTTTGGTTTTCGCTTTCAGTATTTCGGTCTCGATAACATGTTTGCCGTCGGCGACGACACGGCGCGCTTGATCGGACTCTTTTCTGCCAACTTCGTACCGTCACCCTATTTCTCGACCTTCGTCACTTGGCGAGCGACCACAAGCACCGACAACAACAACGCCGAGCTCATCCAGCAGTTCGCCGATGTTAATTTTGGCGCCAAATTCGGCGTCGACTTTGCCGACTTTTTCAGCGTCGGCGCCATGTTTCAAGTTGAGTACTTAGACAACGCCGCTGACCTCAATCTTACTTCGGTAGCCTGGAACTTTTTACCCATGGCTTTATTTACTTTCGATCTCACCCGTCTTGAGACCACGTTGCCCTTCCGCTTCCACGGCAATATTGGTTACCGTATCGACAACAGCACTGACCTAGCCAGCAGCACGGTACTGACGCCTGAACAACGCTTTTTCTTGCGCGTCTACCCCGATGATCATCTGCTCTACGGCCTTGGTGTTGAAATGCCGCTCGATCTCGTCACCTTTATTGGTGAGTACACCAGTGAACAGCCTCTCAAAGGCGGTTTTGGTTCCTTTGCCGATCATCCGCAACGCGTCACCATTGGTATGCGCCTCTACCCGACTGCCGAGCATGAAATCTCCCTCGACGGCGGCGCCGACTTCCAAATCGCCGGCCAAAATAACGCCACCATCTTTCTCGGCGAACCCGATTACAACGTCATCTTCGGCATCACTTATAGCTTCTTCCCGCGCGAAGCCCCGCCGCAAGCCGCCGCACCCGAGTCCGGCCGCATTGCCGGCATTGTCCTCGATGAAACCAACGCTAATCC
>JAKEEU010000036.1 GCA_022616415.1 Candidatus Zhuqueibacterota bacterium
ATTGTTTTTGCTTTGTGTGTTTTCATTTTAATAATATAATAAAAAATTATACGAAGTCAAGTTTTTTGTAATTTTTTATTTCCCGGACAGACACTATCTATACGAATAAGGATAGGACTGTCCCAATAAAACGGCATCGCGTGATTGATAGGATAACCGCCAATGAGTTGTGTAAACAAGCAGGATTGAAGCCGAAATTCTAAAATCAAAGAACGGCATCTATGAACATCCTCGGCATCTCTGCATATTATCACGATAGCGCTGCCTGTTTGGTGCGCGATGGTGAAATCATCGCGGCGGCTCAGGAAGAGCGCTTCACCCGAAAAAAGCACGATTTCAATTTCCCGACCAACGCCATTCGCTATTGCTTGCAAGAAGGCGGCGTGGAGGCTGCGAAACTTGATTATGTCGCGTTTTACGATAAGCCATTCATCAAATTCGAGCGGCTGTTGACGACCTACCTGTCGTACGCGCCGGCCGGGCTTAAGTCTTTCATCATGGCCATGCCTCTGTGGCTGAAGAGCAAGCTGTGGATGAAAGAACACATCAAGCAAGAACTTGGCTTCGAAGGCAAAATCATCTTTCCCGAGCATCACGAGTCGCACGCCGCTTCGGCTTTTTATCCGTCGCCTTATCAGGAAGCGGCAATCCTGACCATCGACGGCGTAGGTGAGTGGTGTACGGCGAGCTACGGCATCGGCCGGAACAACGAAATCGAACTGCTCGCCGAGCTGAAATTTCCCCATTCTCTCGGCCTGTTGTATTCCGCCTTCACTTATTTCACCGGCTTCAAAGTCAATTCCGGTGAATACAAAGTCATGGGCCTGGCGCCGTATGGCGAACCGAAGTACGTGGACGTGATCATGAACGAGCTGATCGATCTCAAAGAAGACGGCTCGTTCAAAATGAACATGAAATACTTCAACTACTGCGCCGGCCTGACCATGACGAACCACCGGTTTGCCAGGCTTTTCGGCGGCCCGCCGCGAAAGCCGGAAACGAAGCTGACGCAACGCGAGATGGACCTTGCCCGTTCGATTCAAGAGGTGACGGAAGAAATCATGCTGCGGATGGCCAGGCACGTTCACCAAGAGACCGGCATGAAATATCTCGTGCTCGCCGGCGGCGTGGCGCTCAATTGTGTCGGCAATGGCCGCGTGCTCCGTGAAACGCCGTTCGCGGATATCTGGATTCAACCCGCGGCCGGGGATGCCGGCGGCGCGCTCGGTGCAGCGCTTTACACGTGGTATCGCTATCTTGGCAACCCGCGCCAAGTGCGCCAGAATCACCGCGATTTTCAACGCGGCTCCTATTTAGGGCCGGTGTTCGGCAACGCGGAAATCGAAGCGTTTTTGCAGCAAAAGAATATTCCTTACAAAAAGCTTTCCGACGTGGAAATTCCAACCACGATCGCCACCTTGATCGCGCAGGAGAACGTCATAGGGTGGTTCCAGGGCCGAATGGAATTTGGCCCGCGCGCGCTCGGCAGCCGCAGCATCATCGGTGACGCGCGCTCGCCGAAAATGCAGTCGGTGATGAATTTGAAAATCAAATTCCGCGAGAGCTTCCGGCCGTTTGCGCCCTCGGTTTTGGCCGAGCACGTTGCGGATTATTTTCAGCTCGACCGTGAGAGCCCGTACATGCTGCTGGTGGCGCCGGTTTTGGAAAAATGGCGGACCGGCGGAGCGGAAAATGGGGCATGGGGCATTGACAAGCTGAAACTCGTTCGCTCCACTCTCCCGGCAGTTACGCATGTGGATTATTCCGCGCGCATTCAAACCGTGCATCGCGAAGATCATCCGCTTTACTACGCCATGATCAAAGCGTTTCAAGAGCAAACCGGCTGCCCGGTGATTATCAACACCTCGTTCAACGTGCGCGGCGAGCCTATTGTTTGCGCGCCGGAGCACGCTTATACCTGCTTCATGCGCACCAATATGGATTACTTGATTATGGGCAATTTCCTGCTCGACAAGAAAGAGCAGAAAGCGCTCGAGCTCGATGTCGATTGGCAAAAGGAATTTGAGCTGGATTGAAACTGGTCGCTGGTAGCTGGTCATTGAAAAAATAACAAGAAACCAGCAACAAGCAACGAGCAACAAGAGATTCTTATGCTCCTCGACGAAATCAAATCCATCAAAGCCACAACCCAAGAAGCTCGCAAGTTCGGGCTGACTATCGGCATTTTTTTGCTGGTGATCGCCGCATGGCTGTTCTGGAAGCAACGGCCGAGCTTTCCATATTTTGCTTATGCCGGCGGAGGCTTGGCGTTGGCGGGACTAATCTTGCCGGTGCTTCTCAAGCCGGTTTATAAAGTGTGGATGTCTTTTGCCGTGGTCATGGGTTTCATCATGACCCGTGTGATTCTGACGATTATTTACTTCGGTTTGTTTACGCCGATTGCTTTGGCGGCAAAACTTTTGGGAAAAGATTTGCTCGACGTGCGATGGGACAAAAATGCCGGCACCTATTGGGTGAAGCGGCCGGCCACGACTTATGATCCCAAGTCGGCAGAGAATATGTTTTGATGAAAAGCTTCACGTTAACGGTAGTGTCAAAAGGTTCATGAAAAAGAGGGACTGGCTTTCTTGTCTGCGCAGCGTGTGTGAACTAGAAAGTCCACGCTCCTCTCAACTGTAAGGAGAAACTCATGAGCAAATTGTCAATTCTTGGCGAGTTTTGGGCTTTCATGCGCGTGCGCAAAAAATGGTGGCTTGGCCCGATTCTGTTTGTCATGCTGCTGCTGAGTTTGCTGATTGTCTTGACACAAGGTTCGGCCTTGGCGCCGTTTATTTACACATTATTTTAGAAAAACGGGCATGCTGATATCGTTTTTCTGGCGCGAAAATTGCAAATTTTACAAATAAAAATCAGGCGCGGCATTTTTTTCTTGCAGCAAAGCTTTATTTTTCGTAAAATACATATTCCATTGCGTGTGAGTTTCAAAAAATTTTGCCCTACATCGAAACGCTTTGGCTCTCGTTGGAACAAATTGCAGGCTGTAACCATTAAAGAAATGGATACATGCGCTCCGATTTCCGTTTGCTCGCCATATCGGCTGGAGGCGCGGTGAAAGAGAATAAATGACCATGAAAACACATTACGAAATTTCGCCGCATCTGCGTGAGATCACTCACGAACAGGTGGCTTATTTGGACAAAGCCGCCACCGACGGAGCGAGCTGGGATTTTTACTGCAACAGCTATATTCATCACCCCACCGTTTTCGGCGACAAAATGAGCGGCGTGGTGCAGGATGCGATCGACGAGTATTTTGCCGAAGTGCGGGCCGATCACGAGGAATTGGTCGCCGGCTGCACCTGTCGCTCGCGCAGCGGCATTTGCAAACATGCGATCGCCCTGCTTTATGGGTGGGTAAATGATAACGAAGATTTTTTGAATGTCGCCGACACCTTGGAGCGACTACGCCAGAGAGACAAGGAAGAAATTCTCGCGATCCTCGGCCGCATTTTGATGTTTGATCCTCGCAACGCCAGTTTGTTGGAGGACAAATTTGCGGCAGATGATCCCGAAGAAGATGGTCTATGAAATCGACGGCAACAGCTTTCTTTGCCGCAGCGTTCGCTGCGGCTGACCCGGCCCCGGCGAAGAAAGCACAAACATGGCTCGAGATCCGGCATCAGCGGTGCGACGGCAAGATCCACCGGCGAAAGGGCGGAGGTCTATTCCAGGCGCGGGCCGCCGGCGGGCAAAGAGGCCGCGGCGCTTACAACAAATTCAGGAACCCCAAAAGGACTATAATCGGACAAGGGATTGGAGCGAATGAGATTGCGTTTGATATTGAGTGGAAGCATGCAGAAATTCCGATTGACATGGCTCGCCTGCTTGTGGTTAGGAGGAGGAAGTTTTTATGGTTTTGCCCAGACCGGCAACACCCCGCCGAAGTTTGGCACCGAAATCTTTGTGATGCCGGCGGAAATCGCCGCCAACGTCGAATTTTGGCGGAAGGTGTATGCCGATTATCCGACGTACACGGTTTTGATTCACGATACCGAAGATTTGAGCATCATTTATGAGGTCATCGAGCTGAAGGGGCTCGCCGATTATGCCGTTTCTTCTTCCGCCGCCTATCGTCAGGAATGGCGCAAGATGGAGGGAATCAAAAACGAATACCGCACGATTTTCGATAAGCTTGCCAAACGCCAGTTGGAGTTGTCCAATCTTTCCGCGCGGGAAAAGCGCGTCGTGGAGATTTTCGGCGCCAACGCCGATCCCGGCCGCTTGCAGCGCGCCGCCGGCAGCATTCGTGCGCAGCAGGGTCTGAAAGACCGTTTTCATGTCGGTTTGCAGCGCTCGGGTCTGTACCGCGATTTTATCGAAGGCATTTTCAGCAGCCAAGGCCTGCCGGTAGAATTAACCATGCTGCCGCACGTCGAATCGTCGTTCAATTATCAAGCCTACTCGAAAGTGGGCGCCGCCGGTATCTGGCAATTCATGCGCTCCACCGGCCGCCTGTTCATGACGATCAACTACGAGGTCGACGAGCGGCTCGATCCCATCCGCGCCACTGAAGCCGCAGCGAAGCTGCTCAAGCTCAATTACAACGAGCTGGACGCTTGGCCGTTGGCGATCACAGCGTACAACCACGGTCTCAATGGCATGCGCCGCGCCAAAGCCCAATTCGGCACCGACTTCGGCCGGATTTACCGCGAGTACAAGAGCAACAGCTTCGGTTTTGCCTCGCGAAACTTTTACGCGGAATTTCTCGCCGCTCTCCACGTGGCAACGAACCATGAGAATTATTTCGGCGCCGTCCAATTCCACAAGCCGGTGCAGTTTGTCGAAATCACCACCGACCATTTTCTGACGGTCAACAGCGTTTTGGAAACCTATAAAATCGACCGCGAGGAATTTCGCAAATTGAATCCGGCTTTGCGGCCGCCGGTGATCAACTCGCAGCGGCGTATTCCCAAAGGCTACACGCTGCGCGTGCCGAAAAGCATCGATGTTGAAGGTACGACATCGTTGGCCCGCATCGATCCGCGGCTGCAATATGAAGAACAAGTGCAATCGGATTGGTATCGCGTCAAGCGCGGCGACAACCTGACCGCCATCGCACAAAAATACGGCGTTTCGGTCACGGCCCTGGCGGAGCACAACAACGTCGGCAAGAGTGCGCGCATCATCAACGGCCAGATTTTGAAGATTCCGCCAAAGAGCGCCGACATGTTGGCGAGCGCAGCGCCGGCGGTGACGACGAGATTGCCAGAAGCGACGAGCTCGGCTACGACAGTGGCTTCCACCCCGGCCGTGGTAGCTCCGCCGTTGGCATCACCCACCGTCGCCGCGCCGGTGGCATCTGATGCCATGAGCGCTGAAGCGGAAGTCGAGCCGATCAATCGCATCGAGCGCGAAGCCATTTTGACGTTGGACATCGAGCCGGCGCCGAAACCGGCGCTCGTCACCGATGGCTCAAATGTCGTCGGCGGCACAGGTGAAACTGAAACGCTGGCCAATACACCCGCGCCGCAAATGCAACCGCAGCCGCGCCGCAGCGAGCCGGTTTCCGAATGGATTCACGTCGAGGCGGACGAAACGCTCGGCCATTATGCGAGCTGGCTGCAGATCCCCACGAGACGCCTGCGCGAGCTGAACGGTCTGCGTTTCAATCAGGATATTCACATCGGCCAGCGCATCCGCTTGAGCTATGAGCGCGTCAGCGGCGAGGAATTTCAGCGCCAGCGCTACGAGTATCAACGCAGCGTGGAGGAAGATTTCTTCTCCAATTACGCGGTCGATTCGCTGCAGACGCACCGCGTCGGGCGCGGCCAAAACATTTGGCAGATTTGCAACGACGTCTATCAAGTGCCGATTTGGCTGGTGGTGAAATACAATCCGGATCGTGACCTAGCCAAACTGAACCCCGGCGATTCGCTTTCCATTCCTGTCGTCTTGCCGCTGAACCCCGCAGCGACGCCGCTGCAGCAATAATTTTTGAAACTGCAATGCCTGATCCCCAACGGAGAGACTGCGTCCGTCAGATTAAGACCTGCCGATAAAACAGCAGTTGGCCTTAATTGATCCGTTGGGGATTTTTTAATAGTTATACCGATCATTTTGCCATCACCAGTTTTGTAATTATTGCCGCAAAAGCAGCATAACGTGTACGTGGGGGCTTGCCATAATTCCGCAAAACGCGCTTCATGCCACTAACATAAGGATTAAACTGCTTGTCCGTGCGTGAGACATTTGGCTCTGCGATAGACAACTTTTCTCAGCCTCCATTGCAGCGCCGGAGGTGAGGTGAGAACGTTTAAGGAGGTGGGATAAAATAATTTGGACATTTTGATCTTTGTTGATGCTGAGAAATAACGATTTACGGGAAAAGAATAGTCAACCTGTTCTAACCCACCTCCTAAACCGAGCATTATCAGCTTACACGGTAGCGTGCCGGCATTGTTTCGTCGCGCGCCGGCGCCCTTGCATCGGCTTTGCCGATTCCCCTTTCGGCTTCGCACGACATCTTAGGAACTGCATCTATGAAAACCGAAAGCCCGATTTATTGTCGGTCATGTTTCAAATCCCCTCGACTGTTTGTCTGTATCCTGAGTTGGTTGCTGGCTATTGCGTTTGTCGAGTTTAATCCAGCATACGGACAATCTTTACAGATTTCACAATTCACCATAAACAATTCCCAAATTCTGCGCGTTTCCGATTTCAACATCACCGGTAGCGGCAGTGTTTCCGAGTTGTTTATTTTGAAGATTATCAACACCGGTGCTCCGACCGAGGTGATTCTCCGTTTAGAATTCAGAAGCAGCCGCTATCCAGACCCCATTGTCGAAGCGAGCACGCGACCATTTACAATGGCCACCAGTCCAATACCACGAACACTTACTTATCAAGATTTTCGTGGTCGTGGCGCTAATCCGGATGTTACAATTGACAATTTCAGTTATAACTCGGAATCGGTGGAAGATATAACAGACGCGGTTTTGAAAACCGGCCGTCTGCCGAGCGGCACGTATTTTTTTAATATTACGCTCATCAATACGCAAAACCCCGGCGCCTCGCCGCCACCCGAGCAACGCGAATTCGAAATTTCTAACCCCACAACACTGGATTTGATTTCTCCCGGCGCGCCGGTCGGCGGCAGCGAATGTTTTGCCCAATTCGGCCTGCTGCCGCAGTTCAAATGGGACTCCAACGCCGACCGTTTTCTCATCACCGTTTGCGAGGTGTTGTCGACCAATTCCAGCCCGGAAGACGTCATGCAAAACGAGCCGCGCCTGCAGCGGCTGGTGCAACGCGGCAGCGATTTCTTCGGCTCGCCGTCGTTTATATATCCTCCCGGAGGGCTGCCGCTGGAATATGGCAAAACCTACTACTGGCAAGTCCAAGCCATGATCGATGCGCCCAGCGGCGAGGTGCGGCTGCCGAGCGAAATCTGGTGCTTCCAAATCAGCGCGATCGGCGATCCCGGCACCGAGATCATGCTGCAGCAATTATTGAGCTTGCTGAACTCGGGCGAATTCGAAGCGCTCTTCAACGAAGGCGGACCGTTGCACGGATTCAGGCTGACCGGCGCCGCGGCATTGAACGGCCGGCGGCTGAATCTGGCCGAGCTGATCAGCTTTTTGCGCAGCCGCCCCGTGCGCGTCGTATCCACGCAAGTGGAGCCGTGATTTTTTCTTGCGATAAACAACGACGGCTTGCAAGTAACATGTCATGCTGGAAGCATCTTTTTTATTACAAGCACTGTGCTTGACAACAAAAAAGATCGTTCCATGATGACACGATAAGGTTACTTGCAGAACGAACCCCGCCTTTAGGGTGAATGCTGAGATTTTGATGGCCAATAACCTTTACAAACAGAGCAAGTTTCTCCCAACGGATTGAAATCCCGCCACGGCGGGACAACGGATATAATTTTTTATCCGTTGC
>JAKEEU010000334.1 GCA_022616415.1 Candidatus Zhuqueibacterota bacterium
TGCCGCAAGGCTGGCGCCGAGGCCCTCGCCACTTACTATGCAGTCTTCGCCACGCGCATTACAAAGCTGCGCGGCGCGGCGCAAGGAATTGGGTAAAGAGTTCGATCCGACGCGGGCTGTGTGTCATCACACGCCGCGGCCATGGCAAAATTGGCTTCTGTTCGAACGTTTATAACGGTATTCCTGGCAAGTCAGTTCCACGATGGCCTTATAATGTCCGCCTCGTCATCGAAGCCTGGCGGAGCAATTATCAATGGTGCAACCTTCAAGGACCATAGTGGTTCCACCATCCCGCGGAGCGAAAACGTGAACGGCCGCGGAGTGATCATGAATGATAGGATCCTGCCGGCGCGCGGGGACGTTGGTACAACCAAGGCGGCAGCTCAAACCAACAAGCAAAAAAAACAAATGAATGACGATACATTGGCGGATGTAGCGAGGGCATGTGAACCGCGATATCAGACACAAGTATTGGACGCTATTGGAGGGCGCACATAGGCCGGGAGCGTGGGACGTGCTAGACGCTAGCTACACGGAGAGTCACCGTGCGTACCACACGTGGCCCCATGTTACGAGCTTGCTCGAAAAGCTAGATGAATTTCTTGGCCTTTGCACCCGGCCGGATATTATCGCGACGTCTGTTTTTTGGCATGACGCTGTAAACAGAACACAGAATCTGGATGGCAGCGCGCGTATGGACGATCAAAACGTCTATGAGAGCGGCAAACTATTTCGTGAATATACATTATTGCGAACGCCAGACGCTGACGCGGTTTATGACATGATCTTGGCAACAGCCAATCATTTGCAGGCGAGGCCAGAAAAACAGCATTATTTTGGATTTGCGAGTGACGTCGATCTATTCTTGGATTTGGATCTAAGTTCTCTCGCCTCTCCTTGGGAGGATTTTATCAAAGACCTCGCGAGGATACGGTCAGAATTCTCTTGGGTAAGCGAAGTGGAATTTTGCTTGGGCCAGATCAGCATACTTGAGGATTTTGCGAGGGAAGACGTGCAACTCTATCGATGCAGGGAGACCAGGGAAAAATGGCGCGGCGCCGCCAAGGCCAATCTTAGACGCTGCGTCTCAAGCCTGAAACAAAGAGTTGCTCAACTTTCGTGCGCGTAGAACGTGCCCAGCAAAAATTAAA
>JAKEEU010000335.1 GCA_022616415.1 Candidatus Zhuqueibacterota bacterium
GCCTTCGAGCACGGCATCGACACCTAACTTCCTGCCTATCTCCAAGGAATCTGGGGGCGCATCGGCAAACAGCGCAAAGGCGCTGGTATGCCGCACAACGAGCTGTTTAAAACTTCCGAGTTTGGTTATCAGCGCGTCCGCTAATCCCAGGCCAAGAACTTTATTTTTCTCCTCTGCACTCAAAGGCTTGAGAGGCAGGACGGCGATCGATTTTATTTTAGCCGCCGGCGCCGCCGATTCCCTGCTCAAATACAATAAGGCGGACATACCGAGCAGCCCTGATAAAGCGAGGAACGCAGTGATGGACGCCCGCAACGCTATTTTCGGTTTTGTCGGCAATGCGAGCTGTTGATCTTCGATCTCATTTTCGACCGCGAAGGTTAATCTTTTGAGCGTGCGGCGCTCTAATATAACCGGTTCTTCCGCTACGGGATTTGTAAGGCGGAGATCGGCGGAGAAGCGGTAGCCGTGCTTCGGCAGGGTTTCAATAAATTGTTCTCCATCTGTATTGAGGATTTTCCTCAGGCGAGAGATCTGCTTTGCAAGGTTGCTTTCCTCGACGAACGAATCCTGCCAGATGGCCTCCATCATTTCGTCCTTTGATAATGCCTTATGGTTATTCTCCACGAGCAGCAAAAGAGTCTCGAATTCCTTTGCCGGAAGGTGAATTGGCTTTCCCCCGCGGAATAAAGTCTTTCCATCCGGGTCCAGGATAAATTTCCCGAATTCATAGACAAATCCTTTATTCCCAAGCTTTTCCATTAAGTCAAAAAAAAGTCAAAAAATCAGGGGAAAAACCGCAAGTCTTTTCCGTGCCGTTTCAACCATGATTGGAGTTCAAGGACGCGACGAATACTTCATTCGTGGGAACACGACGACTTTAACGCAGCTTTTTTGCCGGCACAATACATATTGGAATGAAACAAAAAGTTGAAATTATGTTCGAAGTTGAGGAAACGATTGTCCTTCGGCAAGGCGAGCAGATCCGGAGTGAGTTCTGCCCTCAATGCCGGCTCGTTTCGGCGATGATAGCGCCGCGAGCGATTGCCATTTTCTCCGGGGCAAAAGAACGCGAAATTTTTCGCTTGATCGAGGCAGACAAAATTTATTTTGTCGAGGCGGACGGTGTTCGGGTTTGTTTGGGCTGCCTTCACCGTTACGGCAGCGAATACAGGATTGCAAAGGCCTCGTCCGACGATGAAATAGCCCAAGGTCGAACTTGAGGTTTAGCCCGGAGACATAGTGGACATATGTTCGGGGACATAGTGTACGCTTATTCACCCCCAACAACATTAGAGGTAAAAAGCCATGCCACACATCCGATTCAATTTCAAAACTTCCGGCCCCGTTCGTATCCTTGTCTCGTTATTGATTTTCGCGCTTGCCTCGCCTCCGTTGGGCTATGCGCAGCAGCCGCAACAGCCGCAAACGCAGCAGCCGCGAATCCTCGTGGAGGAAGACCAGAAGACGAACGCCGCCAAACCGTCTGGGCCGCGAGCCGCGCGACCTGAGCTGGTTTTGCAGACTGGTGTTACCGCGCCCGCGTATAACGCGGTTTTCAGCCCGGATGGACGATTGCTGGCCTCGATGGATTTTATGGCCGGCTCGATCAAATTATGGGAGATTGCGTCGGGGCGCGAATTGTGCGCGATCAACCTGGGCGCGCGCGTCTCGATGACC
>JAKEEU010000336.1 GCA_022616415.1 Candidatus Zhuqueibacterota bacterium
CCCCAATCATTTTGCGATCAGTTGCTTTTATCCGTTGGTCGTTTTTCCATCCGTTGGGATAATTTTTTTAACCCTGTTTGGTTGCGGCTTTGTCCGCGTTGTGCTAACGCGGTGAAAACGCGCTTCGATAAAGCCTGGGCGAGCGCGGATGTGACACTGGAGGGATCAAGGTTTTAAAATGGAGTTTTGGAGTAATGGATTGTTGGATTGTTGGTATTCCCGCTATGCAGTTATCCATCAATCCAAAAATCCACTACTCCAATTCAATAACAGTGCTATCTTATTCATTAAAGCAAAGAATCCGCCAGTGAAAATGCGAAATAGTTCTATCACCATTCTAGTAGGCCTGCTGAACTTGTTGCCAGTTTTTCGATTATCGACGGCAACCTACCATGTCGCAATGACCGGCAGCGACGCTAATCCTGGTACGGCCTCGCAACCCTGGCGCACCATCGCCTATGCTGCGACCAAAGTCGCGGCAGGCGATACGGTGCTCATCCATCCTGGAATTTACAACGGCGGCATCATCGTCAGCACCTCGGGGACAGCCGCTGCTCCAATTGTTTTTCGTGCCAATGGCGCTGGCGTGATTATCGAAGGCAGCGGCGGAACACGCGATGCTTTTTTCATCTCTGAAGCTGATCACGTTATTGTGGAAGGCCTGACCATCCGTCGAGCCAATCGCGCCGGTTTGCGCATTTCACTCTCGGACTCGGTCTTCGTGCGCAACTGCACCTTTGCCGATAACGGCCGCTGGGGCGTATTCACCGATTTCAGCGGCTACACTTTGATCGAGAACTGCGAAACCTACGGCGCGGTGGATGAGCACGGCATCTACATCAGCAACAGCAGCGATTATCCGACCATCCGCAACAACCTCATTCATCACAACCACGCCAACGGCATTCATCTCAATGGCGATCTCAGCCAAGGCGGCGACGGCATTATTTCGCATGGCATGATTGAAGGTAACATCATCTACGAAAACGGCGTTGGTGGCGGCTCCGGCATCAACATGGACGGCGTCACCGACACCATCGTCCGCAACAATTTGCTCTACGACAACCACGCCAGCGGCATTTCGGTTTATCAGATCGACGGCGGCAGTGGCTCGCAGAACAACCGGCTGTTGAACAACACCATCATCGTGCCGGCGGATGGCCGGTGGGCAATCAATATTCCCGACCCCAACGACACCGGCAACAAGATTTTTAACAACGTTCTTTTCAGCAGTTACAGTTTTCGCGGGAGCATTCTTATTCCGACAGCAAATTTAGCCGGATTCGAAAGCGACTACAACATCGTGGTGGATCGCTTTAGCATCGACGGCGGCAACAGCACGATCAGCTTGGCCGCCTGGAAAGCATTGGGTCGCGACACCCACTCGTTTATCGCTACGCCGGCGCAACTATTCGTGAACCCAGCCGCACAAGATTATCGCCTCAAAGCCGGCAGTCCGGCGATTGACACGGGTATCACTCTAACCGATGTGCTCAAAGACCTGACCGGACTTTCTCGGCCCGTTGGTGGGGCATTCGACATTGGCGCGTATGAATACAATCCTGCAACAGCAGTCGAGCGCGAACAGAGCAATACGCCCAGCGGCTTTGCCTTGGAGCAAAATTATCCGAATCCAATCAATTCTACCCCTACTCTGATTCGTTACCGGCTTCACCATCCAAGCCGAGTCGAACTGAGCATTCATTCCATTTTAGGTCAGAAGGTTCGAACCCTGGTCGAGCAGGATCAACCAGCCGGAGAATTTATATTGCGTTGGGATGGCAGGGACGATCACGGCGTGGCTCTGCCGAGCGGTGTTTATTTTTATCGATTGAAAGCGGATAATATGTTAACGACGAGGAAGATGCTCCTCGTGCGCTAAATAAGAGCGACATGCACGTCCGATTACACCTAAAATGACATGACGCCTGAAATTCTAAAATTCTTGCAAGGGTTCTCGAACATCCCCAAAATTGATTAAAAATTTTGCGTCCTTTTGGATGGTCGCGCGTCTCCTTTTATGAAAGCAATGAATGACCAAGAACCATCAACATAAGGAGACAAAAGATGACAACCCAAACACTGAACGCTTCAAATGAACGGCTCTCCGGCCGGCGCAAGATCGATATCGACTTTCTCTTCCTCGATCTGAAGACATGCACCAGATGTGTCGGGACGGATCAGAATCTCGAAAAAGCTTTGACAGCCGTTGAGCAGGTATTGCATTTTTCCGGCGTCGAGGTTAACTTAAACAAAGTCCTGATCGACTCGTCCGAGAAGGCAGCCGCGCACGGATTCTTCACTTCCCCGACGATTCGCGTGAATGGTCGCGACATCGCTTTGGAAACGCGCGAGAGCAAATGCGATTCCTGCACGGACTTGTGCGGCTGCGCAGAAGGCACGAATTGCCGCGTCTGGCTTTATCGCGGCCAGGAATATACGGAAGCGCCGGTTGCCATGATTGTAGAAGCGATTCTTCAAGAAGTTTTTCAAGCGCCACAGCCGTTCACGCAGACGGCGCCAGTATACGAGGACGTTCCTGAGAATCTAAAACGCTTCTTTGCCGGCGCAGTGCTAGATACTTCGTCATGCTGCTCTCCGGCGAAACAGCAAACCTGTTGCGAGCCTGCGGAAAAAGCTTCGTGCTGCGGCAATGCCTACGTGCAACAAAGCTGCGGCTGCCAATAAATTTCACGATGCGCTTGATCGTGATAACCTTATGCATCACGTATTACGCATTACGTCTTCCGTAATTCGTGAAACGTGATGCGTAAGAAGCTTAATTTCATTTTTAACTGAATTCCATGCCTCTGAACACGACGCCATCCCAGGAGCAGATGTGGAGCGAGTATCGCACCAGATTGCACCGTTTTATCCTCAAGCGAATAAATAATCCGGTTGCAGCGGAAGATCTGGTTCAGGAGGTTCTGGCCAAAGCCTACGGCCAGCTCGACCAGCTCAGGGATCGCGAGAAGCTTTTGCCATGGATGTACCAGGCAACCAGAAATGCGATTGTCGATTATTATCGTAGGAAAAAGCCGGCAGAAGAGATTGATGAATCTCTCGCCGCCCAAAATCCGGAGAGGGATGATGCCGCCGAAAGGGAATTGGCAGGCTGTGTCATGCCTTTCATTCAGCAGCTTCCTGCCGTATATCGGCAAGCCATTATGCTTGCGGAAATGGAAGGCTTGACGCAGCAGCAGGTTGCAGTGCGGCAGGGGCTTTCTCTTTCAGGCGCGAAATCGCGCGTGCAGCGCGGCCGGCAGATGCTGAAAACAATGTTTTTGGAATGTTGCCAGATCGAGCGCGACCGGCGCGGCGGGGTGATGGATTTTACTCCGAAAACGAATTGCAAGAATTGTTAAAGCCTTGTTGTCGCCCATCTTGAAGTCGCCGACCATCGCAGCTTTTTTGCGAATTGATCCAAAAACCGGCAATGGCCATATCGCCAGTCCGGATATGTTGGAAATTCTTCCCGCCGCAGCTTGACTGAACTATTTGCTTTCATCACCAGAGATGCCCGGTCGGGCCGGCTGGGTTACTTTCATCACCACAAACGTCACATCGTCGTCCTGCGGCCTGCCGTTGGCCCACGTCTCGCCGGCTTTGATAAGATGCGTAATGATTTCATGCGGTGATTGCTCGGCCACTTCCGCAAAAATATTTTTTGCCGCCGGATAGTCCAAAATCTCCCCCTCGTGATTGAACATCTCCGGCAGGCCATCGCTCATCAGCGCAATGGTGTCGCCAGGTGCAAGCTCTAATTCTTCCTGTTTGTATGGGAACTGCGCAAAACTGCCCAATGGCATGGCTTTGATATTGATTTCTTCGACGGTTTTTGTCGCCGCGCGGTAAACCAAAGTCGGGGGCATTCCGGCCGCGGCTATTTTAATTTTATTGTCCTTGAATTTGATCAACGTCATGGCCATGTACATACGCCCGAGATTCATGCTCTTGAGCGTTTGGGTGAATCGGCGAAAAACTTGCGGGCTGTCGTCGTTTTGTGCCAAGACTTGAAACAGGCTTTTGGTCGCAGTGACAACGGTTCCCGCTTTCGTGCCGTGCCCGGTGGCGTCGCCAATCGCAACCGTCAGCGTACCGTCTTCGGCGAGATGAAAATCATAATAATCGCCGCCGACCTCGGTGGCGGTTTTCATGTAGACCGCAATCTCAAGATTGGGAAGCTGCGGCACGGTTTGCGGCAGCATCGAAAGCTGCAATTGCCGCGCTTCCTCCAGCTCCTTGGTTTTGCGGGCATTCTCGGCCTCGAGCAGCTTGCGATGCATTTCTAGCTCTTTGGCCTGCCTCTCCTGTTGCAGCGTTTTTTCAGAAAGCGCTTTCACCTCGATGAGTTTTCGTTCGAGCGCTTTGTTGGTTTGGGCAAAATTGCGCGAGAGATAAAGCGACATCGAAGCCATCAAGCAAAAGAATCCCGCCATGATATACAATCCTTCATTGGCCAATTTGATGACACCGAGATCATCGAACATGTTAAGAGCAGCGGCGACCACAAAAATGCCAAAACCGATGCCGATAATCCAGGCGCCGTCCTTCCTTTTGACAATGGCCCAGATGATGACGCGCAGCATTTCGATCAAGCCCACGAGCACGAAAATCCAAAGCAGTGTATGGTCGCTATAAGCATGAGTCCAAAACCACAAGCCGAATCCGGCGGCGCCAATTAAAAAGAACCAAAATTGTTTTGGCAGTTTTTCATAAAACAGCGCATAAGCGAATCGAATGCCCGAGGCGATGGTGAGCAATCCGATGGCATCCTGCGAGCGCGTGAGCAGCAACACTAAATTGGGGTTGACAATGAAGGCAAACTGATTGCCGAGGAAATACAATGCCGCAAAGCCAAGGGCGAATAAGGCAAAGTAGGCGTTCGCCCGCATGCGGGGATAAAACAGGAACAACGCCAGATGCAACAAGGCGAAAGTGACCGGAACCGCGGTAATGATGGCCTGGCCGATGGTTTCGTTGCGAACCTCGGAAGCTCTTGCCGCGACGATCTCATCCATATTCCCAAAACCTAGGCCGAAACCGATCCACGTGCCATGCTGTGTGAAATGCCGCGTCGAGAAATTGGAATAACGCACGGCCAAGAGTACGCTATTTTTTTTAAAAAGAATAACTTTCGGATTGCGCTCCCAATACGTTTGCTCATCCGACGTTGAAGTCCCGATTTTTCCGAAATGATGAATCAACTTGCCATCGAGATAGATTTCAGAAGCGCCGCGCTGCGTGACGATGAGCGCTAGCGGTGTATTCACCAGCGCCGAATCGATCTTCAAATGCAGCCGGAACCATCCGCGGCCACTCCAACCGGCTTGCGGCATGCGCTGGGGATGAAGCCACGTCAAGACCGTTCCCCACGTGCTGTCGTCAAACTCCGGCTTTGCCCAAGTGGAATCGTCGCCGGAATGATATTTCCAATTTTCAACAATCCGGATTTGGCGGTGTTTGCGCAGGCTGTCAGCGGAGAGAAAAAATTTGCCATCCGTTTGCGCGAATAGATTGAGGGTAATGAGAAAAATCAAAGCAAAAAGAAAAAAGTGTTTCATGTTTTTATCATGTTCATTCGCACGGCAAAGCAGAATAAAAAACGACCAACGTATTTGCTGAATCCGTTGGTCTTCATTCATCCGTTGGGGATAAAAGTTTTGGGAATTCCTCTAACTCTCAAACCCATACTTTCGCAAAATGCGCTTTGCCACCGCAATTTTATGCACTTCATCCGGCCCGTCATAAATCCGCGCGGCCCTCTCCTGCCGATACCAATACGCCAAAAGCATGTCATCCGTCACGCCGAGGCCGCCGTACACTTGAATGGCGCGATCCAAAACTTTTTGTAAAACATTGGCGACAAAAAATTTGATGAGTGAAACCTCTTCACGCGCCGCATGCGCGCCCTCGCCGTCAATTTTTTGCGCCGCGTGCAAAACCATCAACCGCGCGGCGTTGATCTCAGCGCGGCTCTCCGCAATCCACGCTTGAATGATATCGCTCGTCGCCAGCGGCTTGCCTGGCGCGAGCTGCCGTTTGACTGCATAATCGCACATCATGTCAAACGCGCGCTCGCAGATGCCAATCCAGCGCATGCAATGGTGACTGCGGCCAGGTCCGAGTCGTTCTTGGGCAATCGCAAATCCCGCCCCCTCCTGCCCCAACAAATTCTTCTGTGGCACACGGCAGTTTTCATATACAATCTCCGCATGACTCGCGTAATCGTCGCCGGCATGTCCCATAACGGAAATATTGCGAACTAATTTAAATCCTGGCGCATTCGTTGGCACGATAATCTGGCTGGCGCGCTGATGTGGGCTTGCTGTTTCCGGATTGGTGATGGCCATAACAATTGCAAACGCTGCGCCTTCTGCCGATGAGGTAAACCACTTGTGGCCGTTGATCACATAGTCATCGCCATCTTTGATTGCAGTGGTGCTCATCCAAGTTGGATTGGAGCCAGGAAACTCCGGCTCCGTCATCGAAAAGCAACTGCGAATCTCGCCGCGAATCAACGGCCGCAGGTAAGTTTGCTTTTGCTCGTCGGTGCCGTGCGCGAGCAGGATTTCCATGTTGCCAATATCCGGCGCCTGGCAATTAAACACAACATGTCCCAGCGGCGTGCGGCCCATCTCTTCGCTGAGAGGCGCAAATTCGGCGAGCGAAAGCCCCTGTCCACCGCACTCTTTAGGGAGGTGGGGCGTCCACAAATCGAGCGCTTTCGCTTGCTCTCTTTTCTGTTGCAAAACTGGCAGTAATTCGCGAAAGCGCTTGCGGAGAAAGTCCTGTTCCAGCGGATAGATTTCCTCAATCAAAAAGGCACGGATTTTTTGAACAAGATTTGACATGGGGTCCGTTATAGCTCAAGTCATTCTTGTGCGCGTTTATTGCGCCTAAACTTGCCCCCTTCATCAAATGCTCCTTCAGTCTTCAAATGTTTGAGCAGAAACTTTTGAAGCTCCCTCGGCGCGGCCGTGAGAACGATGCTGCTATCAACCTTTTCGTGCCGGATTGCATCAGGTTCTTTCTCCAGCAATTCTTTTAGCCACCCGAACTCCAAAGATGATAGTTGAAGCGTTGAATCGAGCTGTGAAATCAGAAAGAAGTTATGCACCGGAAGTAAAACGAAAATGTGCAAGCTGCTCAGTTTCAAGTCGCTTTCCCCGAGAGATATATCCATGAACAAAGCGCCGTTTAACCTCAAAAGTTGAACAGCAAGTTCGCCTTCGACACTGTCCTGGTCGATATATCTGAGCTTATATTTATTCTCGCCTTGCTTCTCGAACGTCATCATCTCGGTTGAATCATCTTCGCTTACCCATTCACCCAAAAGCGCCGGCTCAAATACCACATCCTGATCGGTATAAAGTGGATATAGCGAATAGATCAGCTCCCAATTGAAGCAGCCCACACTACCCAACAGAAATGCTATAGGGGCAAGCTTTACGACATTTTTCATGTTACCCTCTTCGCTGTTGAAAATCACTCCGGTGCCTCTTCGTCTTCCTCGGCTGGCTCGCTCTTTTCCACTGCCATGAAAGCCAGTTGCGTTCCTTGCAAAATTTCTTTAGCGAACTCAGCTTGGTCTTTCCGAACGAGCAAGCGAACCGGAATCACCGGCGGTTCCATCTGATTAAAAAATTCCCCTTGAAAAAAGTACATAATATTTTCGCCCTCCAAAAGGGATTTGACAAAAGCGATGTCAGCGGGGTTGTACGTCCGCAAGACTTCTTCATATTCTATAAACTCCTGCTCCGGCTCAGGCGACAGCATTTCGACCAAGGGAACTTGACAAGTCGAGCAGGCGGTAATGCCTTCGCGATACTCGGCTTTGCATTCAGGACAAAACATGGTTGCACCTCATTCCAGTTTGCGATGAATGAATGTGGCGTTTTCCGACTTTTCAACATTCTTTTTAAGGAGGCGCATGAGACCGGGGCCGATGTGAGTCTTGTAATAACGCATCGCTTCTTCTTCATCTTGGTACACTTCGGGATAGCGCCATTCTTGCGGCTCACCGATGCACTCGGCATTGTCCCAAATATGGACGATGACGACAAATCCGCCGGCCTCAAAATCGTAGCGAATTCCACCTTTCACCCGTATGCCATAAGGCATTCCTTCAAAACTTGCCTGTGCTTTCGACAGGCAACAAGCTTTGTACTTTTTTCCCGAGCCACATGAGCAGGGATCGTTGCGGCCGATGTTTTCCATTGGCAATCTCCGGATTTTTAGCAGATTGAAGGCCTGTGTTACGTTTTACTCCTTACGTTTTATTCTTTCGGCAACCCCTTTTTCGCAATCATCTCCATCACTTCGCAGAACAAATCAAGCTCCTGGAGCGTCGTGTACACATTCGGTGTGATGCGGATGCCTTTGAACTCGTCGTGCAGAATAGGCACGGTGAAAATTTTGTGTTTGTTCATCAAATAGTCGCTGACGGCTTTGGGATCTGTGCCTTCGATATGCACGTTGGCAATAGCGCAAGACATGGTGTCATCGAACGACGTGTTGAAACGAACATTCGGCAGTGATTTTAAATTGTTCATCCAATAGCGCGAAAGATAGCGCAGCCTTTTCTCCTTGCGCTCGCCGCCGAGGCCGTTGTGAAAAAGAATCGCTTCGCCGATGGCTAAATGCGGCGCGGCGGAGTGCGTTCCGATCTCCTCGAACTTGCGGATGTCGCCGGCCTGTTTTTTCTCGGCGGCCATCAGCGGCCAGATTTTCTCGATCTTGTCGCGCTTCACATACAACAAGCCGGTTCCCTTCGGCGCGAAGAGCCACTTGTGCAAGCTCGTGCCGAAATAATCACAGCCGATGTCGCTCTGCTTGAAATTGAACTGCGCAAACGAATGCGCGCCATCCACGATGACTTCAATGCCTTTAGATCGCGCCAACTCGCAAACCGCTTTCACTGGCGTGATTTGGCCGGTGATATTGACCATGTGTGACATGAGAATCAACTTCGTGCGGCTGGTGATGCCGTTCTCAAAAGAAGCGGTAATCTCATCGAGATTTTTTGGGGGAATCGGAATTTTCACGAGTTTCAACTTCAAGCCTTCGCGCAGCTCGCGTTGGCGGAGAGTGGTGAGCATGCGGCCATAATCTTGCGTGGTCGAAAGCACCTCGTCGCCGGATTTCAAGTCCATGCCCATGAGTAGAATTTCCAGCGACTCAGAGGCATTGCGTGTGACAGCAATTTCCTCGCGATCGCAGCCAAAAATTTCCGCGAGTCCGGTACGAATCGTTTCCACTTGTGGCTCCAAGATTTGCCACATCGTGTAGGCCGTCGCATCTTCCTGCTGCCATTGATAGCGTACCAATGCTTCGGTCACAATTCGCGGCGAGGGCGAAACACCGCCGTTGTTCAAATTGACGATCCCGCGCGTAACCGTGAAAGCCTGTTGAATCTCGAACCAGAAATCTTCGTCGTTAGCGACTTGATCCGGAGACAAGTGCGCGATACGCTTGGTTGCCGCTTGAACCTCGTCAAATAATGTTGCGACATAAGATGAGGCGAATGCCATCATTCCCATGCCCTTCCCGATGGTCGCGAGAAATCGGCGACGGTCAAAATCTTTGTGCCTCGACACCAAATCAGCCATGATCCTTCCTCCTCGTTAAATAAGCATGACGTAACAACGGATTAAACGGAAAGAAATCCTCGGACGTAGTGGGCGCAATCCTGCGGATGCAAGCCGTGCCATTCGTTGTTAATTTAGTCGATCCTGGGGAAAGGCACAAGGATTAATTAAAAATTTGTAAAAACGGCGGTTTGCAAAAATGTGGGGGGAAAAAAGACAATTTAACTGCGAAGAAAACGTAGCCGGCCGGCCCGGCTACGCTATAAACGCTTGCAGGAGCAGAAAACTCGCGATGATAAGCAGAATGAAGGCCCAGTGTTCGATAGTAACTGCATAGCGCAAGTGCGACGACCTGCCGACAAATTCCCGATGTTTTTTTCTGTCACCCGAGGTCGCGGCCTCGGCGCGATTCAACTTTCGTCCCAGTCGCCAGCATATCATGGCGGAAACCAGCAACGCAATGGCGATCGCGCCATAATGCTCCTGATAAAAAGATTTGTTGTTGGTGATGGACTCGGTGATCACCTCGACCAGCACAGAATTGACAAAGACGATAAGAAGAACGACGAGTGGAACGGCCCAGCCTCTATTGATGAGCATAGCATTTCCTTTTTTGAGAAATCTTTTTAGATAAGAACGATTCTGGATTGGGGATACAAAAGCAATGCCACTTTGGTATGGACAATAGAGATCAAATATCTCTTTGATTTCCAAGGAGTATTTCCAGAAGCGTCGTGAGATTTTGTTTCAGCGTGAGACAAGTGTGCTGAGATTAGGCGAGTGCTACATCGGTGCGACGATTGCGCCGCAGAAAAGTGACGGGCGGGGAGATGAACGGTAATTTAAATTTTTACAAATAATTCTAATAACGGAGAACTGATTTTTTACAATGAAATTGTTTCAGCTTGAGCCATCTGTCCAATACAAAACGATTTCGTGAAAACCGGCTTTATCCCATCACCTCCAACCTGTGCGCCTTTCTCCCGCCGCGCGCGGTTTTTTCTTCGGCATGAACGTGGCCGAGCAGGACACCCGCCATCTCGACGGAACGTTTGATCAGCTCTTTCGCGCCGTCGCGGAGCTCTTGGCTTTGCATGACGTCAACAATATTTTGCTCCATGTCTTCAGCGTCCCAGCCGCGCGAGTGGGCGATAAAAGGAAATTGCGGAAAGCAGAAACCGATTTCCGCAAAAAAGCCGAGCAGATGTCCGGCCACGCCTTGCACATTGTCCTGCCCTCCGGTGATGATGAAGCTCGCCACTTTGTTGCGGATGAGCACGCGGTCGCGAATAGTGATTTGATTCTGCACGCAATTCAAGCGCTCGGCCATTTTATAAAACAGCGAGCTGGCCGCGCCCCAACGAATCGGCGTCGTCAGCATCACCACATCGCCCCAATGCACCAACGCTTCGTAAACTTCCGTCATTTCGTCTTTGTCATCCATCTGCGTGATCGAGTATGGCCACGTGCAAGCGTGTGCGCTTTTTGAGTAATAGCCTTCGCAATTGCGAAATTTGAGATCATTCAGTTTAATCAAACGGATTTCACATCCTAAATCCGTTGCAGCATGATCAAGCGCAATTTGCAGCAGCGCTTCCGAAGTGGAATAGCGCGGGTTGGCGCGATCCATCACCGTCGTCGAAATACCAACGACACGGATTGGCCCTTCCTCACGATGAATCGGACGAGACAGCGGGTGCGGCGCATGCAGCTTTTTGTGGCGTTGCGTCAGCGGTTCAACACGCAGCAGCAGATGGCCATTTTCGACGCGAACTTCATAGCTTGGAACAGTGTCATCTTCAAAGCCTGGCTCGCCAACACCGGTTTTATAATGAAACTTCCAATTATGCCACGGACAAACGATGTACTCGCCATCCAGCCGGCCTTGCCCGAGTGGCCCACCGACGTGATTGCAAACGCCCAAGATGGCGCCAAATTCTCCGTCGCGGTAGGATATCGCGATCTTCGTGCGACCAATTTCGATTTCGGTTAGCGGCGACTTGTTGAAATTTTCGATAGGGCCTAAATTTTGCCAAGAGTTTTGATCCATTGTTCATGTTCCTAAACTAATTCAAACGCTTATAAGTTTTGGGATCAGCCCGCAGCACCAGCAAATTTTCATATTGAATCATCTCTCCCGCAATCTGCACCGGATCAGCGACGAGCGGCAGAATTTCTTTATTCACAGTTTTGCCATCCTGAGAAACCAACAAGAAATAACTTGCCACACCCTCCAAATTCTTGACGGCAAAAATCGGCGGCACACCGCCGCTAATACAACGGATCGCGCATTCTTTGTGCGGCTTGCCCTCGCCAGGATTCATCACGCCGAGGTAACATTGGCTGTCAACGATCTCACCGGTGAGCTGAAACGCGCCGAGATTTTTTCCGGCTTGGCTGTTCAACGAGAAACTTGCCAACGCTGCGGAAACGTCGCCGAGCGGTTTGATCGCATCTGTCTCATCAATTTTGATCATCGTTTGGCCGTCGCGGTAAATCAGCGCGCCTTGCACTTGCACGCGCTTGCCGTCCATTCCTTTGACCCAATCCGCCGCGCCAAATTTGCCGTAGCCGGCGAGATAATATTGGGAATATTCCGGCAACGCGCCGGCTTCACCAGGACGCACCACGAGCAAAGTCGGATAAGGATGCTCTTTGACGATTCCTTCAAACGTGCGCACGTTGCCAAACTCATAGACGCTGGGGTAAAACGGCTTTTGATTGATGACCAGAATGATCGCTGCAACACTTGCAACCGCTAAAAGCAAAATGACGACATTACGCATCATCTTGCCCAATCCCACCGGTGCGGCCGGCAGATAGCCGATATAAAATTCATTGTTGGTATTGCTGGAACCCATAAGGTATTTCTCAAATAAGGATTTCAAGAAGCTGTTGCAATATAATTATGACAAGATGATTTTTATAATAATCTTGCCAATCAAGTTTTAAAAGCAAAAAATAATTGGCAAGATCATGGTGGCAAAATGATTATTGAATAATCTTGCCACCATCATCTTGCCAACCAAGCCTTAAAAGCAAAAACAATTGGCAAGATCATGGTGGCAAAATGATTACTGAATAATCTTGCCACCATCATCTTGCAATAAAAATGCTCACGGGAAAAGCGTTCGGAATGCGATAAGATCATGATTGAAATTGACCCATTGCACTGCTTTCAAGTTTGTATGGCGAATCATGCGGCGAAGGTGCTCGGCATGCTGGCGTTCGTGTCTGGTAACAGCGGAGATGTTGAAAGCGGTTTTGGGATTGAGTAAATGTTTCTCTTGTTTGCCGATCAGCCGGCCGTTGTCGACGACTTCGATTTCTTTTACGACGTTTTCCTCGCCGCCGCGAAAATGTATCACGGCGTCATAAAACAAATCCGTGCTCAAAAACGCGCCCCAGTCATTCAGCAAATCGACCACCAAGCGCTTCAAACTAACGCTATCCTCGTCCAAATCTTGCCACTCCGTTTCATCAAGCGAAAATTCATAACGCTTCGCCGGCGTTATGTTCGTCGAAACGAATCTGGATTCAACCGAAGACGGGCGCATATTGATCAGCTTGCCGTGCCGCATGCCCGTCAAAAGCAGATAGTTGAGTGCTTGCTTGTGATGTTCTCCGGCCAGAGCAAGTACGGTTTTTAACTCGTATAAAACTGCATTATTGAGCAACAGGTCCATATAATAAAATTTGGTGAAATCATGATAAGAAACTTGAATAGGAACTTCGAGGGCGGCTTCTGCAAGTCCGGTTTTTTGGAATTGATATGCCAACTCACTCTGATAAATCGCTTCATCCCAAAACCTTCCTAATTTTTGATGAATGGCAAAGGTCAAACCCATGACTTTGTAGTCAAGGCTATAAAAATCGTCTTTTGCAATCGGATTGATTTTGACATTGCACGTGATCGGCATAAAAACCTCCCGCATTTTAAGCAAATGAAAGAATATTCGCAAGATAATTGTGGCAAAATTATTTTGAATTATCGTGCCACCATCATGTTGCCATTTTAAAATTTAACGGCAAAAGACCATTTGCAAGATTATTATGGTAAGATGATTTTTAATTGTCTTGCCATCATCATCTTGCCACAATCATTTTTCAAATTCGATTTTATTTGATCATTGCCGGTTCCACATGCGTCCCAGGCAAATTTGGGCGCGGATTGACGAGCACGCGACCGTTGATGATCTTCACGTGAAAAGTCGGCACTTTCTCTTTGAACGGTGCGGGTGAAGCGCCGTCTTCGGGGCGATAGTTGAATCCGTGCCAGGGGCAGGTGACGAGACCGTCGATGATGCGGCCTTCGCCGAGCGGGCCGTTTTGATGTTGGCAGACGTTGGAAATCGCCGAGATTTTGCCATCATATTTGAACACAGCAATTCGCTCTCCTCCAATCACCGCAACGTGAGCACATTTTTCAGGAATTTCCGCAACACTGCACACATCAACGAAACCATCGGCGGAAGCTGCGGAAACTTTTGCATCGAGGCGTTTCTCTTTCCACGCTGCAATCAAGTGCAGTCCCAATATCCACGCCATGCCAAGTCCGAGCAAGGCAGAAAACACCGGACTCGTTTCCGCTTGCAACACGCCCAGCGTGACGTGCAGAACGATCAACGCGTACGCCAGATACACGAGCATGTGCAGCGCCTTCCAAACCGGCGGCGTCAAATTGGCGAGCCAGAAATCATGGCTCGTCGCCGCCATGAGCAAAAGAATCACCAACGCCGCCAGCCCCAACGGTTGAAAAGGAAAATTCGGCAAGCTGGCATAGTGGGTGTTGCTGATGAACACGCTGACGATGGGGTTGACATCGCCCTGGCTGTGAAATTGAATGATCGAAAATGCGCCGTGCGCCAATGCCAGGATGAACATCGTCACGCCGAGATGCCGGCGATTGTAGAGCAGCGGCAGAAAGCGCGGATTCAAACGGCACAACGGCCCGATGGAAAGAATGACGTGCAAGAGCAACAATGCCGCGGTGCCGAAGCCGCGAATGAGCAGCGTTTCCGCGGTTGCATTCGGATGCGTGATGAAGCCAACGGTGACAAAGAGAGCCACGTAAATGACTACGCCTGTAATCAACATGGCGTCATAAATTTTCTTTTGCCGATTCCAGGATACGGCCTGATAACTCAAGCTCACTTCGCAATCCTTTCGATAAATTTGCTCGTGGGCAGCATGGTTGCAGCAATGATTTTTTGATGTGCCAGGCTATAAAGAATCAGCGATCCGTCTTGTGTCATCGCCGGCTCGGGCAAAATGAAGCGCAGCTTTTTGGTTCCCGCCAATGCGCCGAGCAAGTAGACATCGTCCGGCAACTTATCTGTTTGGATTGATGGATGGGGATGCCAATAAACCAGTATGTCAGGAATTTTCAAATAGTCTTGCGGATGCAACTCGACAGCCAAACGCTCGGCAGGCTGTTGATCGCCGTACACCCGCGTGGTTATTTTTAGATCCGCCCATAAATCGCTTTTTTCAAATAACAAATGTGAGAACGAGATGGCCGGCGGCGTCATCAATGCAGAAGGCGTGTTTTCCGTCGCCGGAATCGGTTTGCGTACGACGAGCCCGGCGACGAAAACGGCGGGCAAAACAATGGTGATGGCCGCCATCATCCAGCGATGCCGGCGGCGTAGAGGTTGAATCATTTTTTACCTCCGTCGCCTCGTTGCGCATGGTACATGCAAGCGGCCACGCGATGGGGATTTTTCTCTTCGGGCGGCTCGTTCATTCCCTGCCACCAGCGCTTGGCCAGTAGCGGCCAGAACGCCATCGTTCCTGGGATAATCAACAAGCGAAAGCTGATGGTTCCCGCTTTGGCGGTCGGATCGATTTTGCCGACGCCTTTGGTGACAAAGAAAAGCGCGAAGATTAACCCGAGGCCGAGATAAATTCCAAACCCGATGAGCAATAAATTAACCAAGTCCATCATCAAATTCCGTCCTTAATAATATAAAAAACTATACGAGATACGCATGGACGTGAAGGTAACGCAAAGCCTGCAACATTAGCAAATTGAATCGCACAATAATCATGGCACAGTTATTAAAGGCTTTTCATACAATCATTTTGCCATGATAATTTTGCATAATTTTTTTCAGTTCATCTCCTCAAACTTTTGATTCCCAATCGGATACTTCCGCCAATCCTTGTAATCAAAATGCCACCATTCAAATTCATAAACGCGAAAGCCCTGCTCTTCCATAGCTTGTCGCAGCAACTCGCGATGCCAGCGTTGCAACGAGGCGCCGCCTTGGTAATTCGGATACGCGCGCTCGGAAAACTCGTCGTAGCCGCTCACCATCTGCACTGGCGTTCCGGTTTTTAAATCATAAAGCGAAAGATCAACCGCGCAGCCGCGATTGTGGCGCGAGCCGTTGGCGGGATTGGCGACGAAATCATGTTTGTCGTTCGGCGTACCCTCCCAAAACATTTTGGTGACGTACCAGGGACGATAAGCATCGTGAATGAGCAAGCCATAACCCTGCTTCTTGAGATTTTGCTGCGCGCGGAGCAATGCTTCAGCCGCCGGTCGTTGTAAAAAAGCTTTGGCTTGTTGATAAAAAATCGTACTCATAAAATTGTTCGTCGTGGCATAACGAATGTCGAATTTGATTGCAGAGTCCAACGTCGCTAAGTCCACCAAATCGGATTTGAGAAACTCACCATTCTCCTTTGGTGGTTGCGCGGCGAGAGCCATTTGGCGGAGTTCTTCCGCCGGTTTCAATGGTGTGATACGAAAGGTTTGCCCGTCTTCGCCGTCGAGATGGCGGCGTTTGAAGACGACGCCCGCGGCTTCGACTTGCGTGGCTTTGCCCTTTTGATCGTGGGTGAAAATCAGCTTCTCGCCATGATAAAGGCCGTAATCGGGAAAGGCAAAAACATCTTTGGAGATTTCGGTGAGCGGATATGAAAAGAACCATTCGATCAGCGCGTGCAGCTTGCCGTCTTTTTCGAGGATGAAGAGAACATTGTGATCCCAGCCGTACTCGCCGAGCAATCCTTGCCAATGCTCGGGAATTGGCTCAGGCTTCACAATCGGGATACGTTTGAATGAGTCGTTGCCGATACGCAAGCCATCGTCAACCGGCAAAATTTTCGTTCCGTAAGCCAAGCGATCATCGACGATCAGAGTATCGTTCAATGATTTCAACTCGACAAGCAATTCACGTCGCGACATTAACAATTTGCCTTCACGCGCAACGAGATCGAGGTGATCCTGATCGCGAACATAACGGCCGGCGAGGCGATGTGCAACGGCGGCATTAACCGAATCCGGAACTCTTGCCGGCGGCAATGATTGCTTATTGCGAACGGCCAGCATTAATTTGAGCGCGCGCTCGGCAATCCGATATGTTATCGAATTAGCGCCGTCAATGCTTGTCACCACGACAGCGCCAAGTTTCATCTCGGGCAAAGCTTGCAATTCCGTAGCGAAGCCATACATCGCGCCGTCGTGGCCAACACGGCGATAACCCTGCAAATCCCAGATGCCGAAACCGAGGCCGAAGCCGTTTTTCTCTTCTGCTGTTGCAAATTGCAGGGTCCACATTTTTTCAAGCGTTTCCGGTTTGAGCACTTGACCGTTCGGACCTTTGCCGCTATTAAAGAGAACACTCATAAAGCGGGCGAGATCAGTGACAGTTGAATACATGCCGGCCGCTGGCGCCATGCCGAGCTGAAATGTGGGCGCATCGAACTGACGTCCGTCATAACTCCACATATATGCTTTCGCGAGATGCTTGGTGATTTCCGGCGTGGGTTCAAAGCTGCTGTTGCGCAGCCCCATCGGCGCGAGCACGGCCTTTTGCAAATATTTCGTGAAGGGTTGTTTCTGACTTTGTTCTAAAACATAGCCGACTGTTGCAATGGCCGCATTGGAATATTTGATGCGCTTTTCCGGCTCGTAAACCAGTGTTGTTGAATTGAGACTTTGCACCGTTTGCGCCAGCGATGGCGCCGTGTCGTCGAAATAATTTCCCACCGGCGGTTCGCGCACAAGTCCCGAACGATGCGACATGAGTTGGCGCAGTGTGATTGTTTTAGCAAAGGGGTTGTTAGGTTTGAAATCCGGCAGGTAATTCGTCACCGGAGCATCGAGATCGATTACGCCGCGTTCGACGAGCTGCATGATGCCGATGTCGGTGAACAGCTTTGAGACTGAGCCGACGCGATAAACGGTTTCGGCGGTTGCCAGAGTTTTCTTGTCCGAATCTTCCCAACCAAAGCCTTTTGCCCAAACGATATCCTGATCATCGACAAGCGCGATGGAAAGCGCCGGCAGTTTTTTGTCTCGCATCTCGTGGGTGATGAAGCGCTCGAGATCTGCAGCAACGGCAACATAATCGGTGCGGGGAGAAATGTTTGGTGAGTTGTTGCGGGCACCGCCGGAATAAATGAAGAGAAGAAACAAAAATGGAGCGACAAATCTTTTTGCGCGTCGCAAGAAATTGGGGAGATGGATCATCGATTTGCTTCCTCCTCACGAGATTTCAAATCGGATATAAATAGATCATGCCAAATATGAGAGAAATTCATCTAAGTTTAAGCCGGCTTGCCGGATGATGTTCGCCAGTGTTCCCTTGGGAAGGTCTTTGTTGTGAATGGGCACCGTCACACGAAGCGCCGGATTGGTCGAGTGAATGAGTCGAGCGTGACTGCCAGTTTGATGATGGATATGGAAACCGGCTTTTTGTAGCGCGCGGATAGCTTCCTTGGGTTTGACAATCGGCAGTTTGGCCATTAAGCCGCTTTCAATGTTATTGCCAACCGCTCTTTAACCGGCTCACGATCAATGGAGATATCTCGGGGGATTTCTTCGCCTAACTGAATGGCGCTTTCTAAATAGCAACGGATTGCATCTTCGGCCATCGTCCTGGCTTCTTCAAGCGTTTCACCAAAGGTGCAAATTTCAGGGATAGCCGGTACGACGACATTGTAGCCTCCTTCTTCAAGCGGCTCAAAAAAGACGGTGTAGTTATAAATTTTCATCACGACTCCTTCAAAACGTTTTAGTTCTTGCCGGTATCACCAAGATGAGAAAATGTACTCAAATCGGCGGGAAAAGTCAAGTCTCTTGATTCACTCCAAAGCGCCTTGGTCGATCTTGAGTATCGTTTGCAGCAACACGTTGGCGCCATTCGCCATATCCTCGGGCTTGGTGTATTCTTTCGGCGAATGGCTGATGCCGCCGGCGCTGGGAACGAAGATCATCCCAGCAGGAGCAATTCGCGCCATGTCCTGTGCATCGTGTCCCGCGCCGCTTGGCATCAGCTTGAAACTCAGCCCGAGGTCGCGCGCCGATTCGGCAATAATCTTGCGCACGCACTCGTCGGTGAGCGCTGGAATCGAATTGGTCGGAATCGATGAAAAACTGATTTTCGTTCCGGTCTTTTGCGAAATATTTTTTGCTTCTTCCTGAATCGTTTGAAAAAGTGAATTGACTTTTTCCGAAGAAAGATCGCGCAGTTCCAGACTCATGATCACTTTGCCGGGAATGACGTTCGGTGCGCCAGGCTCGGCGGTGATCCGCCCGACGGTTCCGACTTGCCGGCCAGGAACACTCGTCACCACTTTATTAACGGCGATGATGAGTTGCGCCGCGGCCAGGAGCGCATCCTGTCGTTTGTCCATCGGCGTCGTGCCGGCATGATTGGCAAAGCCTTCGATGGTGACATCCCACCATTTGATGCCCACAATGCCTTCGACGACGCCGATGTTGAGATGCTCGCTAACCAAAATCCCGCCTTGCTCGATATGAAGCTCGAGGAAAATTTTGCAATCGCCTTTGCGTCGCACGGCCTCCGCAAGCTTATCCGGATCACCGCCAATGGCGCGAATGCCCTCGCGAATGGTCTTGCCGCTATGGCTCTTCACCGCCAACGCCTCGGCAGTCAATTCGCCGATCATGGCGCGGCTGCCGACGAGCCCGCCTTCTTCATCCGCAAACACCACGACCTCAAGCGGATGATGTGTGGCGAGGTTATTTTCATGCAATACTTGCGCGCATTCAATCGCGCCGATGCTCCCAACGTCGCCGTCGTAGTTGCCGCCGTTCGGAACCGAATCGATATGTGAGCCGAATATAATGCTGGGCAACTTAGGGTCGCGCCCTTCTCTCCTGCCGATGATATTTCCTGCGGCATCGATTTTCACTTTTAGTCCGGCTTCGCGCATCAATGAGATGACATAATTCCGCCCTTGAATATCTGCTTCACTGAATGCGACGCGACTAACGCCGCCAAAGGGATTTTTGCCAAACTCCGCCAGCGCCAGAATCCGCTGCTCGAGGCGCTTCACGTTGACGCGCAAATTAATGGCGTCGTGATGAGTCGTTTGGGCAAAAACATGAGTGTTGACGAACAACACTACAGCTAGTGCTGCCCACCAAAAGAAAATAGAAAATTTACGCATAGCAATGTTTAATTTTTCCTTGCCGAGAAATTTTGATGAATCGTCTCGATCCACCGCTCTGTCGAAATGAAGCCGCTGCCCCAGGATCTCCACTCCTCGGCAAAGCCCTGCTTCTTTAACTCGTCGAGGCTTGTGCCGGCGGCAATGCCCTGGCGAACGACTTTGGTCGTTTCCATCAACATGCGGTGATAGCTCTTCAAATCATCCAGCGTCGAGATCGGCCCGTGCCCGGGAATGATCTTTACGTCGGCCGGCAATTGCGCGATGATTTGCTCGATATTTTTTATCAACCCTTCGACGTCTCCCCCACTGACGAGATCGACGAAGGGAAAGCGAGCGACGAAAAAATCATCGCCCATGTGAACGACGTTGGCGTTGACGAAGAAAATGACACAGTCACCATCGGTATGGCCTTTGGGAAAGTGAAGGACTTTGATCTCTTCTCCATTGAAGTGGAGCGAAAGTGATGACTCCAAGGTGATCACCGGCCACCCTTCTTTCGGCAACGGCGGGGTGATGCGTTCGCCTCTTCTTTGCTCGGTCATCAAGCGTTTGCGCACGTTCGCGTGCGCGACGATGGTCGCCTCTTTTCCGAAAATCGGATTGCCGCCGGTGTGATCGCCGTGCCAATGCGTGTTGAGCACGAATCTCAACTTGCCGTTATTCAATTTGTTCAATGCAGCGCGAATTTTTTCAGAGAGAGGCGCGTACTGATCATCAACGATGAGAATCCCATCGTCGCCGACAGAAACACCAATGTTACCGCCCTGGCCTTCCAGCATGTAGACGTTGCCGCGTACTTGCGTGGCTTTGATTTCGACTTTGGAGAAGTCTTGTTGTTGTGTCGCCCAAACCGCGCCGAGCAAAAATAAACCGGCAAACGCAACACGAAGCAATGTTAACTTCATGATTCGACCTCCACGAAGAATCGGTTAATGAGATGACGTGCCTTCGGCTTGCAATTGTTTGGAAACTTTTATGGTTTCGGCAAGAACTCGCATCAAATTCCCGCCCCAAATTTTTTGAATGTCCTCCTCGGAATAACCGCGTTTCAGCAATTCTTTGGTGAGATTCGGCATTTCGGAAACATCGTCGATACCGATCAAACCACCACCGCCGTCAAAATCCGAGCCGATGCCGATATGATCCACGCCCATCACTTTCACCATGTGGTCGATATGATCCGCGGCGTCTTGCACGGTCGGGCGATTGGCTGGATACTTCGTGTTAATGGCTTGAAATTCTTCCCAGACTTTTCTGGCTTCTTCGTCGCCCAACTCACCGCGCCGCGCCGCCCGCAATTTTTCCCGCAAAGGGGTTATTGCCGTCTCACGCTCCGGATTCTGGGGCATCGTCTTGATGTAGTTGCCCAACAAACAAAGCTGCACCACGCCGCCGTTTTTCTTCACGGCTTGCAGCATCTCGTCGTTCATGTTGCGGGCGTGGTCGCACAGCGCTCGGGCGCTGGAATGCGACGCGATCACCGGCGTTTTGGCCTGTGCGATCACGTCCCAGAACAGATCGTCGTGGACGTGAGAAATATCGACCATGATGCCGAGACGATTCATTTCTTTCACCACTTGTTCGCCGAGCGGACTCAGCCCCTCCCATTCCTTTTTTTCATCCGTCGAGGAATCGCCCAACTCGTTGTTGCGCGAGTGGGTTATCGTAATATAGCGCACGCCGAGATCGTGGAACATTTTGACGTTGCCCGGATCTTTGCCGAGGGGATAGCCGTTTTCCATGCCCATGAAAATCGCGCGCTTGCCGGCCTTTTCGATGCGATAAGCGTCCTCGGGCGTGAGCGCGATCTCGGCCAAATCCGGATTGTCGGCGACCATCTTTTGGGTAAGCTCGATCAGCTTCAGCGCGTGCTCTTTGGCTTTAGCGTGGCCATCGTCCGTGCGCGGCCCTTGCGAGGTGTAGATGGACATGAACACCCCGTCCAGGCCTCCTTCTTTCATTCGCACCAAATCCCATTGGCCGCTGCCTCTCTCGCCAGGCTCGTGGCGCTCGCGCGGAACGAACTCGGGATTGCGCAACTGATTCGAGGGCCAATCGATGTGGGTGTCAACCGTGAACACCTTCGCGTGAATCTCGGCAGTTTTGCGGTTAAGCTCATCTTCAGATTTTTGCGCCGTCGCCAGCGTGAAGCTTGCGGCAATAAAGACGAACGGCAAAGCCAAGCAATTCGTGTTTTTCATGTTTTCGCCTCCTTGGAGATAGTCCCGACAGGCGCAGCCTACGGTCGTAGGCCAGACGGCCCGTCTGGGACAGGTTGTGAATTTTTTTGGATTTTTAATGTTTAGTAAATCCAAAGCAATAATATCAACGTCACTAAAAAACTGATGATGGCACCAAGAATAAAAAACACGGCCAAGATCGCGTAAGCAATCGCCGACCAATCGCCGCGCTTGCTGCGCGCTATGAAGATGAACCAAATGCCGCCGGCCAGCAAGAGCAACGGCATGAGGTAACTGACCAAAATATTATCCTGGTGATTTCGAGCAATAAAAAAGACGTACAGAAAAGTCAATCCCGCAGCAATCAGCGCGACGACGCTGAACATGATAATGACGTTGGTATTCGAGCCTTTGGAGTAATGTTGGATGGATTGGCGGAAAATGTTGTTCATAAGCGTAAAATTTCTTTTATGGCATTCGATTCTTACGGCTTTCTCGCAAATACCGGCTGCACCCAAGCCACGTACCCGCCGGAATTGTATACTTTGGCGCGGACATATTGCATGTCGCCGGAGAGTTGATAAATCGCCGGATTGATTTCCGAGTTCAGCAAGATTTTACCGCCAGCGCCAATGAACTCGGTGCGAAATTTAAAATCCCCTTGTTTGGCGATGTAAATTTCGATTTGCGTCGAGGTTATTTTAATATCATCCAGCTCGACGCCGGTAGTCGCATAAAACAGTCCCTTCTCCAAGCTCTCGACGATTTCGCGCACGTCCAAATTTTTTGCGCGCACCGCCACCCAGCCGCGGCCGGGATTCGAGCGGCCGGGCGCAAATTCTCCCTGGAAATGATGTGCGTCATCGACGGCGATGCCGTAAATTTCCTTGCCCGCTGTCAATAAATGATCCCAAACTTGCTCCATGCTCGGCCAACCGCCGCCGCCGAAATTGTTCACATGCGGGTGGCCGTTGAAAATCTCGAGCAGTTTATCGTTATTGATTTGTAGAAGCTCACGATGCGACAATGCCCATCCAAAATTGGGGTGATTGATATGTGGCACGCCATTGACCGTACGCACGGCATCCACATTCTTTTGGATGGTCCCCACCAGCGAGGTATCAACAATCGGATTGATAGGTTGGGAAATATTCAAGCCGTTGACGTGTACCGGCTTTTGCTGAAACTTTGCAGTCACTTCTTCACCCGGAATCAGCAAAAAAGTGGAATCAACCAGATCATGAAGCGTCGCCGGATCGGTGAAGACGTTGTGATCGGAGAGCACGAGAAACCGATAACCGTGATCTTTGTACCATTTGGTCACCACCTCCGGCGGCGAGTCGCCGTCGCTCATCGTGGTGTGCGTGTGGGTGTTGCCTTTGAACCATCGCTTGCCGGCAAAGCCCTTGTCTTCGAACTCCGGCATTTCACGGCACGCTAAAAAGGCGAGGATGGCAAGCGCGGTGACGACATGCCAAATCTTCATTCCACCTCCGCAGTTTATGATAGCACAATAAAATATTTACAAAATGCAAAGTCAATGATTATTTTGCAAGATTTGTTTTTGGCGTTAAATTTTGCTTGCTTTTCTCACGCTAAGTGCCGTAATTCATCTGTTTGGAGATTTAGAGGCGATGCTAATACAACTCATATTGCCGGCAAAGATTGCTCTTCTGGCGTTGTCCCTCCTCGTTTCGGTGCACGATTTTCCTCGCCGTCCAGCGCATAATTCACTAATCTATTCTGCGCCTTGCTTGGTGGTGCTCGGCGTCGTGCAAGACGGCGGTTTGCCTCACGCCGGTTGTCAAAAAAGCTGCTGCCGCGACGCATGGAACGATCCGAAGTTGTCACGGCTCGTATCGTGTCTGGCAATTGTCGATTCGATCTCCTCGGAGCGTTGGATGCTCGACGCGACGCCGGATTTCAAGCATCAGTTGCGCACGCTGGATGAGATCGCGCCCGTGTCTGCGTCGCCCGGTCTCGCCGGCATTCTGTTGACCCACGGCCACATCGGGCATTACACCGGCCTGATGCATCTCGGCCGCGAAGTGATTGGCGCGCGCGAAGTTCCGGTATACGCGATGCCGCGCATGCTCGACTTTCTCAGCCGCAACGGGCCGTGGGATCAACTGGCGCGGCTCAAAAATATCGAGCTGCGGCTGATGCAAAATGAGGTGACGTTCGAGCTGAATCAGCGAATTCGTGTCACACCGTTTCTCGTGCCGCATCGCGATGAGTACACCGAGACGGTCGGCTTTCGCATTGCCGGTCCGCAACGCTCGGCCGTTTTCATTCCGGATATTGACAAATGGGAAAAGTGGGATCGCCGTATTGAAGAAGTGATTGCCGGCGTCGATGCCGCTTATGTGGATGGCACTTTCTATGCGGATGGCGAAATTCCCGGGCGCAACATGGCGGAGATTCCGCATCCATTCATTGTGGAAACCATGCAGCGTCTTGCCGCGCTGCCGGCAGCGGAGAAGAGCAAAGTTCGTTTTATTCACCTCAACCACACCAACCCGGCGTTGCGACCCGACAGTGAGGCCGCGCGCGCCATTGCGAAGGCCGGTTTTCGGCTCGTGGTTGAGGGAGAGCGTTTGGAATTATAACAAAAATCTTGCTTTCTTGCCGAAACTGTTTTATATTGGTTTGCTTTCCGAGTGATTCGAGAAAGGATATGACCAACGAATAGATTAAGAGCAGAGGATGGTTTTGTCCGCTGGTCTTGATTTATCCGTTGGCGAGTGCTTTTTAAACTCATTCCATCAAATTCGGAGCATTATGGCAAGAAGCAAAAGCAAGCACATTCGCATGCGCATGCAGCGGCGGCAAAAGCGCAAAGCCCGCGCCAAACGCCGTAAAGCCATGCTGAAGCAAGAAAAGGCGGCCGCACCTAAAAGTTAAGCCTCGTGGCCCCGATACGCTCGGGGCTTTTTTGTTTTGCCTTGACGATTTTAGGCGCAGCCAAATCCATTGCAAATTTTAAATTGCAAATTTTCAATTTGCAATTTAAAATTCAAAACTATTTTTACCGCGAAAAACTTGCAGAGCCACCCATGCACGCGCTCACCTTCCACGGCATCGAAACCATCAAATACGAATCCGTTCCCGACCCGGAGATTGAATCCCCCGGTGATGTGATCGTCAAAGTTCACCTCGCCGGCATTTGCGGCTCGGATTTGCACGTCTATCACGGCCGCGAAAAAGGCCTCGACGCCGGCACCGTCATGGGGCATGAGTTCATCGGTGAGATCATTGAGTCAGGAAAAGAAGTCCGAAAAATCAAAAAAGGCGAATTGGTTTTCAGCCCCTTCACCACCAACTGCGGTCACTGTTTTTATTGCCGCAAAAATTTGCCGTGTCGATGCATTGGCGGCCAACTTTTCGGCTGGGTGCAAAACGGCGTTGGGTTGCACGGCGGCCAAGCCGAGTTTGTGCGCGTGCCGCTTGCAGAATCCACCCTCCTCCCTGTTCCCGAAAATGTTCTCGCCGAAGAAGCGTTGTTGTTGGGAGATATTTTTTCAACCGGCTATTTTTGTGCGGATATGGCAGACATCACACCGGAAGGAACTTACGCGGTGATTGGCTGCGGGCCGGTTGGTCTCATGGCAATCGTCGGCGCACGCGAATTGGGTGCAGAAAGGATTTACGCGATTGATACAATTCCCGAGCGTTTGGCGCTTGCTATGAAATTTGGCGCAACTTGCATCGACTACCAAAAAGAAAAACCGCTGACAGTCCTCCGTGACGGCACCGCAGGCGGAGGCGCCGATGCCGTGCTGGAAGCTGTTGGTAGTCCCGCCGCCGCAAGATTGGCGATTGACTTGGTTCGTCCTGGCGGCATCATCTCCGTCGCCGGCGTGCACAACGAAGAACATTTTGTCTTCTCCCCTGCCGAAGCCTACGACAAAAATCTCACCTACAAAGTCGGCCGCTGTCCAGCACGTTATTACATGGAGCGACTCATCCCGCTCGTGCAGAAAAAGAAATATGATTTGACGGCAATTATTTCCCACCGCTTGCCGCTTGCCGAGGGAGTTCGCGGGTACAAAATTTTTGCGGAGAAATTGGAGGGTTGCACGAAGGTGGTGGTGAGGCCGTAACACAGACAGCTTGTCTGTGCCTTTTATCATCACAGTTTGACCCCTTTGAAAATTTCCTGCACCGGCAATTCAAAATCGGGCAACACACCGGGAGCTCTAAGAATGTCACGGACGCTGCGTTTTTCTTCAGAAGTGCAAACCAATACCTCTCGCGTAGAAGAGAAAACCAGCCAAACAATTTTCGCGCCCTGTTGCAGATAGGCATCAACTTTTTCCATTACACTCATGAAGTTATCATCCGGCGAAACAATTTCTATAGCCAGATCTGGCGCCATAGTTGGAAAGTGATACCAGTCTTCGGGTAAACGATCATTGGAAATAAAACACACATCCGGAATTCTCGACTCGTCGGGGCGATCACTCCAAAGGCGAAAATTGGCTTCGGTAGCGACAATCCCAATGGGGCGGCTGTCCAAATAAACGCCAATTTTTTTCGCCATATTTGCCTGAATGGCGGCATGCACAAGATTTGGCATTTTGAACACCACCTTTCCATTGTAAAGTTCAGCCGGATAAGGAAGCGACAAGCGCTCCAATTCGTCAACGGTCACGTCATCACGTTCTTCGATTGGAATGGGCTCTTTGGCGGCAATATCGGAAAGGTTGGGCGCGATTGGGGTTTTGGCAGTGATTTGCTCCATACGTCATTCCTCTATCAAGCTAATGAAAACGTCGGATAACATTAGCAATATACACAACCCTTGACATGAAAGCAAGTCGAAAATTATGCACTTTGGGGTCTGGGATAATTTGCTTTTGCCATGCACCGGCAACCAGTCGAAGCGCAGCGGAGATCCCGAATCTCGGAACAACCAGAAAAATCTCTTGCTTTCCACCTCCCGCTTTGTTAAATTTTATGCACTTCCCTGATTCTTGGGCAACTGGCCTGAGCAAAACAATAACCCGACTGGTGAGCGCTGCCGTTGGAAGAGCAAGATTTAAAACTGATTTTTAACGCCATCGAATCCGGCAAATGCCTGGCGTTTTTAGGCGCGGGCGCTTGTACGGCTTTTCGCAAAAATGGCCGCGACGACGAGCCGGGGTTGCCGACCGGCGGCGAATTGGCCAAATGGCTGGCGGAAAAGTGCCAATACACCAACGGCACGACGTACGATCTTGCCCGCGTCGCCGAGTATTTTCTCTACACGCAAAGCGGCGACCGTGAGCCGCTCGAACGCGCGCTGCAAGAAAAGCTCAACATCGGCTGCTCGCCCCGTCCCATTCATACTGTTTTAGCCCAGCTTCCCCAAGTCAAAATCGTTCTCACCTCGAATTATGACACCTTGCTCGAAAACGAGCTGACGCGTTATGGCCGCAACCTCATCCGGCACGTTTATAATCTCAACAACCCGCGCGCCGGACATTTTCAAGGCACGATCTTCTTTGGCGAGAAAGACCTCATTTTGCACAAAATGCACGGCAGCATTGACGAACCGAATAGTTTCGTGATCACACAATCAGATTACATTCGCTATCTCGCCAATCTGCATGATATAGACCGTGGCATGCCGGAGTATTTTCGCAAGGTGATGATTCCCCAATTGACGCTGCTCTTTCTCGGCTACAGTTTGGAAGATTGGAATTTCCGCGTCATTTGGGAAGGCGTTCTATCCACCCATCAGATATATGAGGCTTTCGTAAAAAGTCAGTAAAAAGTGATAGTTTTAATGGAAGTAAACAAAAGTTCAATACAAATATTTATGTTATTGGTTGTATGTTATATTTTATTGGTCGAAATTATGTGATTTAACATAAAAAACAAAAAACGGCCTAACAAAAGGCCAAATTCGAGGCCTCGAAAACCGTGTTGGGCGCTTCGGGTGCCGGTTTTGGTGACGACAGAACATACTTCACCATCCGCTTGATATTGCACCCCAAGGCCTTGAAGAAAATCACCAACTCCACGCGGGGTTGGCCGCGTACGCGCAAGCGCCCCATGCCGTGCCGAGTCTTCATCTCGGCATTGGTGGACTCAATACCGGCGCGGATGTTGTTGCGCTCTTTGAAAGCTTCGGTTTCTTGCTCACGTCGTCGTTGTGAGGAGACCACCTCCGGTTGTGAAAAAGCCAGAACCGCTTGCTTCTTTTGTAAGGTCACCGGGCAATTGGCCAGCAGCGGACAGCCTTCACATTGCGAACGATCAAAATGAACCAGGAAGCGACGCTCCGATTGTTCCAGCGGGGCTTGGCGTACACGTTGCGGCCGTTGATCGAGCGGCTTTTGTCCGGCGGGACAAGCGAGGATCGTGGTGCCGTCCTCGACAAATACAAAATCCACCAGCTTGAGCTTTTCGGGATGACTATCGCAGCCCGTCAAGTTGCCTTGCAAATCCACGCCGCGCTCCGCACAGGCGATGATGTTTTCGCCGCTGACGAAATTGCCGTCACCATACAACACCTCGGGCTTGAGATCATTGGCCGCCAAACGATCCACCACCGCGACCGTCGTATGTTGATCACTATGGTTGGAAGGATCAACCTGCACATCGGTAATGAGTTGCAAGGCATTGTCTGCTGAACAGGTTTCCGTCAACGTCACTTCATAGCCCTGGCCCTTGTAACCATAAGCTGCATCCTCATCGGAAGGGTTTTGCAAAGCGCCGGAGGGAATTTCATTCGCCGGTTTGACAACCGCCGGGCTTGGCGGTTTAACTTTTTGATGATCGCCGACCGCGGTTGTCGGCGAAGTGGGCGTTTCAAGCGTTGCGGCGCTCAATGCTGATGCGGTCGCGACAGTGGTTTCGTCGGCAGTTGCACTGACGGTTTCGGGAGGATGAACCGTAACGGTCGTGGTCTCTGATGTCTGTACGATAGCGCAATGTTCGTCAAAGACGCGTTGCAACAGGGTCATCACCTTCAAGGACGCTATCTTGTCGTCACCGCGGAAACGGTCGATGAGATACCACATATCATTGGCGCATTCGCCCAACCGGTGCTGCGTTTTCCGCGACCGCGCATCGGCGAAGTAGCCGCGGCGCTGATCATAACGCTCCGCAAAATGCCTTGGCAACCGTTGGTAACGCTCTGGAGCAACCTGCTTGAGCTTGCGCAGAAAGTTCTCGGTGACACGGACGAAAAGCTCCAGGCGTGAGAGCTTCGCCATGTTGGAGGTGATATGAGAAGAATCCAGACGTTGCGCACTGGTATCAGTGTTCAGAACCTTGATGAGATGGGCGGTGGCGCGCTCAAAGAGGCGGCGCGCCAGGGCGTGGGTGAGAATCAGTTGCCGAAAATTGTGCAGGGTTTTTTGACAGACAATCACCTCCTCAAGCGGCAGCTCAAAAGCGTATTCCAGGCGTTTATCGCAATATGTGGCTTCGACGAGTTGTTCATCGGTCCAATCGTAGATTTCCTTTAAAATGTGCAACACGATGAGCAGGGCGATGTATTTAATCGGCCGCCCCATCCTGGCGTCAAAAAACTGGGCATACTCATTTTCGATAGTGACAAGAAAGGGAAGCAAGTTGTCTTTCATCACCCGCGCCCAGGTTTTGTCGAAGAAGGCGATCTCTTTGACACCGTATTTGCCTTGGCAGGGGAAAATTTCGGTTTGCAGGGAGAGGTTTCTAAACATAAGTTACGCTGGTTATGAAATAGATCAAAATAATTTTAACACAATATAAACATATTTATTCAAGAAATCAAATAATTTTTGACTGGAAAAATTTAAAAACAAAAATACCAGAGGACAAACGTTCACATAGAGGACAACCGTTCACTTGTTGACACAATTGACTTTTTACGAATTACTCATATATGGCTTGCAAAAAACTTCTTATGCCGTGGTGAAGCAGCCCTCTGATTTTCAAAAAATGTTTTGGTCAAGTCGTAAAGTAAAAATTCTGGATAGCGATCTAACTGAGTTTGCCAAAAAGCTGGCCGAGCGTTTCAATCTGGAAATTCCGCAGTTGGATATTAAAAAGAAATAGAATGAACCGAGCACCGTACAAATATCTCGAGTACTACACTTTTGAAGACGCGGATCTGTTCTTCGGTCGTGAAGAAGAAACCCAGAAAATGGTGGGTGAGATTCTTTCTACAAAATTGCTGGTGCTCTTCTCTCCCTCCGGCTCTGGAAAGACCTCGCTGATCAATGCCGGGGTGCGACCGGAGTTGGAAAAGCTCGGTTATAAAACCGTTTATGTCCGTCTGGAGGATGATCCCATTCCTTCCGTGCGCAATGCGGTGGCACAGGCGTTTAATCTCGATGCTGCGGGACAGAATACTGACCTGCACGGTTTTTTGCAAGAAGCAACCCGCCAAATCGAAAAGTCGTTGGTGATTTTCATCGATCAGTTTGAAGAGTTTTTTATTATTTTTTCCAATGAGAAGCTACGCCACGAATTCATCCAACAAGTAGCAAAAATCAAATTCGACGACAAATTGCCGGTTTTTCTTGTGCTCTCATTGCGCGAGGATTATTTTGCCAACCTGCACGAGTTCCGTGAGGCCATTCCCTCCATCTTTCAGAACAATGCCAACATTCACTTGGAGCCGTTCACCGAGGCCGAAGCAAGGCGCGCGATTACCGAGCCGGTCAAAACTTTTGGTATCGAATTTCAAAAAGATTTGGTGGACACGCTTGTTCAGGATTTGAAGAACGGCAAGGCTGGCATTGAGCCGATAAAGCTGCAAATTGTCTGTCATACTTTGTGGCAGCAAAAGCCGGCCACCGCCACCCAGCTCACCGTGGCCCATTATCAGGCCAGCGGCGAGACTGAAGCCATTCTGCGCGACCATGTTTCCCACCTGCTCAAAAAAGTGCCGCGACGGCAACATAGTCTGATGGTGAAGATATTTGAAGCCTTGAAAACGCCGGACAACACCAAGCGCTATCGCTCCATGAGCGATTTGCAAGAAACCTTAGGCCTGAAGCGAGACCGTTTAGAAACAGTTTTGCAATATCTTACCACACTTAATCTGCTGCGACACGAAGAACGCACTGACGACGATTGGTACGAATTTAAACACGATTATCTGGTGAGCGAAATTGCCAGTTGGCTGCGCGCCCGCCAGGAGCGCCTCGCGCAACGACGACTGCTTTATGGCTTGTCGCCCGGTGTGGCGCTCTTGCTAGGTTTGTTGGCTTATCTATTCATCCAGTATAACTCGTTTTACGCGGGTTTGGTGTCGCCGAAAAATGTTGCCTCGGAGGAGGATGAAATTGCCGTTTTTCGCAGTAATCCCTTTTATCAAGTTGTCGCAACCACCGGGTTTCGGTTGTCTGAAGCGCGTGATGATAGCACACGAAGGGCCTTCAAAAATCACTTTAAAATAGGATTTTGGAAAAGCGAAGACTGGCGGTGGTTGGGGGGTAAATTGAGTCTTGATATTGGAGGAAAGTTGCTCTTTTACCTCGATGAAATTCAAGTAGCACTTGACACTCTCCTCGCCGCGCTCAAAGATCAAAATCCTGATGTGCGTTCCCAAGCCGCCGCCGCGCTGACAGATTTAGGCAAAAGCGATGACCGCGTCATTTCCGCCCTCCTCGCCGCGCTCAAAGATCAAGATCCCTACGTGCGTGACCAAGCCGCCGTCGCGCTGGTCAATTTAGGTAAAAGCGATGACCGCGTCATTTCTGCTCTCCTCGCCGCGCTCAAAGATCCAAATACGAATCGTTACGAAACCGCCGCCGCGGCGCTGGTCAATTTAGGTAAAAGCCATGACCGCGTCATTTCCACTCTCCTCGCCGCGCTCAAGGATCAAAATTACCATCGTTACCGGAACGCCATCGCTACGCTAGTCAATTTAGGCAGAAGCGATGATCGTGTTATTTCCGCTCTCGTCGCCGCGCTCAATTATCGCCCTTCAAGTGACCGCATCCAAGCCGCCACCGCGCTGGTCAGTTTAGGCAAAAGCGATGATCGCGTCATTTCCACTCTCGTCGCCGAGCTCGGAGATCAATATCCAAATGTCCGCAGTGAAGCCGCCGCCGCGCTGGTCAATTTAGGCAAAAGCGATGATCGCGTCATTTCCGCTCTTATCGCTGCGCTCAAAGATCAAAATTTGGGTGACGCCGCCGCGGCGCTGGGAAATTTAGGCAAAAGCGATGACCGCGTCATTTCTGCTCTCCTCGCCGCCCTCAAAGATCAAAGTTCATTTGTGCGTGAACAAGCCGCCACGGTGCTGATCAATTTAGGCAAAAGCGATGATCGCGTCATTTCCGCTCTCATTGCTACGCTCAAAGATGTAGATGAAGATGTTCGCCGGCAAGCGGCTCAAGCCCTGGGTGCGCTCCTCAATCTTAAACCAGAGTATGAGCTGTTCAAATGGCTTACCAACCCTTTGAGCGGCTATCGCACCGCCAGTGCTCAGGCTTTGGCACGACAAGATTCTCTACCACTCGTGCTTCAAAACCAAATTAATCGACTTCGCAAAGATGGGCGCCCGTGGGTTCGGCTCGCGGCTTGGGAGGCGCATGAGCTGATTCAAGAACGATTCGAATCTGAGAAAAAGGCGATGCAGCTTCTTCATAAGGCCGATTCGCTTTTTGCCAGTAATCAGCTATCAGTAGCCAGTTATCATTATGGAACTGCGTTTTACATTTTGATAGATGTTATTCGAGTGGACAGCGCCAAAACCGCCTACGCCACATTTCAGCAGGCGCGTTGTAAGGCTAAGCTCAAGCGCAATGTCGCCGCGCTCAATGATTTGGAGCTCGCCTTTCAATATCAAAAATCTTTGCGAGATACATTGCAAGCGGAAATGGCCAAGCCGGAGAACGATTGGAAGATTTTGGAGGGGAATTGGTATTTGCGGGAGGTGCTGTTGAAAAGATAAAAAAGAGAAAAAGAAAAAACGGCGAAACAGAATTGGTAAAATATAGCTTCTGAACAAAAATTTTTTCCGTTGTTTTTCAGGGCCGTCTTTTTTATATTAGACCAGAACAATTTTTAAAAATATGGTGTTGGTATGCAGACAAATACAACTACAGCCTTTGATAGCATGTCCATGAAAAACGAGCTTGCCATTCCGAGTGAAATTTGGGAGGCGGCGCAGCAACTTGCCGGAAAGTTGGGGCTTTCTGCCAATGAGCTTTTTGCAACAGCCCTTTCTGATTTTATTCGACGATACGGCGAGGTCGATATAACGGCTGAGCTTGACAAGATCTACTCGGATACAGACTCGGCTATCGATCTTGTATTAGGCGCCATGCAGTTTACATCATTGCCGCAAGAGAAATGGTGAATGCTATTGTAGTCGTATTGATTGTTGATAACGCGAATATTCTTGGAATGATAAAATATGGTAGGGCTCCAGACCGTTGACCGCTGAGACCTTGCGCATTGAAATCGCCGGCGACCGTCTCATTCTTCACCCCGTGTCCCGCCGCAAGAATTATCCCTCGGCAAACGCAATTCTCAAAGTTCAAAAGAAGATTGAGCGAATTAATAACAAAACGGCACGCGCCAAGGGTTTGACAAAAGCAGAATTGGATGTGGTCATCAAATCTGTACTGATTGACAAAAAACAAGCTTGGTTTTGGACGATTGGCTGGCAAAAAATGGAAAGAGAAGCCGACCGTTCTCGCTCGTTCGAATTCGACAATGTGAAAGATGCCCTGGAATTCTTGCATAAGTGAAAATTCGACTCGAAGACGCGCTTCTCCTACGACGCATCGGTGAGCATGACAAAGTGTTAAGAAATCCGTAATCATCGCTAGCTTCTTTAGCGAAAACATTTCAGAGTTCAATCACCCTCCCCTCCGGCCCTTTAAAGACATGCGTCCAATAACGATAATTTCGCGTGCCAATCACCGGCGGCACAAGAGAAACCGGTTCGCCTAATGCCAGCTTCAGACCGAGATAGGGAAGATTGACGCCGGCGGCGCGGCAGAGGGCGATGGTGCCGGAAGTTCGCGGATTGATTTCCAAAATTTTTGGATGCCCGTCTTCGGCGCGCTTGAATTGTAAATTGGCGTTGTAATTCAAGCCAACTTTGAGTGCGATGCGAGCAGCCAAATCGGCTAACGCCGGATCGTCGACGACTTTGCCCTGGTAAGTCAATCCGAAACGGACGCGACTACGCTCGCGGCAAACCGTGCTCAGAATCTCACCGTCACGCATGAGCAAATCCACGCTATACTCCATGCCGGGCAAATGCTCGGTGAGCAACAATGGCGGAAAATTTTTTGATTCGGTCAGCAGCCGCAACGCGTGTTCAAATGTCAACGAATACAACGATTCTTCCACTTTTGCCGAGAACAGCGCTGCGGCTTCGACGGCGTTCGGATCGAGAATGCGAAAGCCGCGCGAGCCGTGGGCCACGCCGGGCTTGAAACAAATTTTGCGTTGCGGGTAGCCGAGTTGCTTGACCGCTTGCTCGAACTCATCCAAATTTCTCGCCGCCGCAAACTCCGGCATGCCGAGATTTGCTTCGGCTAAAAATTCATGCAAGCGAATCTTATCCGTCGCGATCTCCAACGCTGCGGCTGAGGCAACCGGGATCACGACATTCATCTGCTGAAATTGCGGCAGCGCGCGCGCGAGCGGAAGCAGCTCAAAATCCGTCAGCGGCACAATCGCCTCGACGCGGTAGCGCGCCGCGAGGGCGAGCATTTGAGGAATGTAATCCGGAGAGCGGCCCGGTGGGACAACGGCAAACCTGGAGGCCAAATGATAGCCGGCGACGTCATTGTCCATATCCACGGCGATGATGTCGATTTGGCGCTCGCCGTTTTCCAGCAAGCAGCGAAAAATATCGGGCCAGCCGGGCGCGCCGGCGCCGGTTAAGATGACGGTGAGATCACGAAAATTGGTGGAAGCCATATTTTCCAAAATAAAAAGCTGCGCAATTATTTTGCCATAATCATCTTGCGATAAACTGTTTTTGAAACGCGCGATCGTAGTCCGTCCGTTTCGCCAGAATTTTTTCGTATTGTTCGATTTTGTCTTGAATGCGCGCCGTGACGGCTTCGCAATCTTTTAACATTTGCTGCTGCAATTTTTCCCGCCAATCGTGGCCGGCGTTGACCCACCAAATCGGATGCGCGAGAAAACAGTAATTGCGCTGGTTGTACAGATGCTGGCAAAAACAACCTTCGCGGAAGATGCCGTTGCTATCACTCAAATATTTGAATTGGCCATTTATAAACTTCGGATCATACGCATCGTGGCGCACCTGCGGCGGATAATCGACCTTTTGATGGCTCAACAACGGCAAGTGGCGCGAAACCGAAATGGCTTCGCCGCCGGTGACAGCGGAAAGCAATTCGAGATCACGCGCAATGCCGGTGCGGAAATCCCAACCCATCGCTTCGTAATAAGTCGGGTCATAATGCAAACCGATTTCGTGTCCCAATTCAACCAAACGCCGCAGATCGCGCGAGCCGGCGAGGCTCACGGCGTCGTAAAAATCGCTGTGTAGTTGCACAAAGTAGGTGGCGCGAATGCCGAGCGCGTGTTCCAACGTCGCCATTTCCAGAGCCGGCGCCATGCCGCTGTCTAAATCGTGCCGCAGAATGATGAGCGTCTTGTCGTGGCGCGGCACAGTTGTGTGATTGGCAAAATTGGTGACGATGAAATTCTGCGAAGCGATTTCGAGAATTTCGCGATAGTGTTCCAAGCTGAATTGGCACAGACTTTTCATCTTATCATTCCACATGCAAGTGAAATTGAACCGGCCAATATTTTATGAGATCACTTTTTTAGAAGTTGCAGCTCCCCGACATACAAAAACGCCCACCCCTGAAACTCATTTTCATGCTCGATGCAATCAATCTCGGTACATTGATAACGCGACAGTCCAAACGTGGTGACGAGTTGTTCCTGCCGCTCAAAAAACTGCGTGTGGTAGTTATCGGCATAGAGCCGAAATTTTTGCTTGGGCACGAGCACGATGATTTTTTTTCGCGCGACGCGTTTTAACTCCGCCACGGCCTTTCCCAAATCTTTGACGTGCTCGAGCGTATGGCAGCAGGTGACGTAATCAAATGCCTTGTCCGGAAATGGGATGCTTTCCGCAAAACCTTCTTGCCACGCAATCTGCACGCCGGCTTCTAACGCGCGTTCACTCGCCTGTTGCAACGCTACTGGGCTGACATCCATGCCGGTCACTTGAAACCCGGCTTGCGCCAATCTGGTCGCCAATGTTCCCATGCCGCAGCCGACTTCGAGCACGGAGCCCGGCTCGCCCAATGCAGCCAAGATCATCGCCGCGTCAGTCTCTTCTACGCAATCGTTGCGGTGATGTTTCCACACGGCGTCATAGGCGCGTTGCCATTCTTCTTCGGAGAGCGCATGAAATTTCTTCCGCCAATCGACATCGAACCAACTGCCGTACTGGCGTTGCAGCGTTCGCCGCGCGAAAAAGCGTTGGTTGATAGCGCTGAGGCCGTCGCGCGCCCAATCGGGCAATGAACGTTTAAAACGAATATAAGCTGTGTGCAGTTTTGACATTTTTCCGGCTGAAAATAATCCATGCGGAGAGATTCATTCGGATTCACGCGAAAAACTCAGAAGAAAAAGCGGCAGGTTCGATGAAGATCAGGCTTTAACCGCCCTTCTCCACATTTCAAAAGATAACCACCAGTGAACTTGAGCGGCGAGCGCAGTTTGGCCACGATAAAATTTTTCCACCATGCTGCGGATAAAAGGATAATCATACGCCGGATAAGATTTGACTGGATTGGAATTCACCAAGTCTTGCACCTCCGTCGCACTGTGGTAAAGAAATTCGATAACGCTGGCATCGGTGAAAGTTTGCCCGAGCCTGGTTTTGAGCTTTGTCCAGGCCCACGCCGGCACAGTGGAAAAATAAAACGGATACGTTGTGCCTCCTTTTACCAGTGAATAACGCGCCAAGCGTGGAAACCGTTGGCGAATCAGTTGGCGAAACAGCCGGCCGTTTTTTCTCATGGCAACGGCGGTTTTAAACAGGCAGTTCAACAACGACGGCTGGGCAAATGGCATGTAGCTCATGCATTCGCCGTCCAGCCGGCTTTGCTCGAAACCATACGCATTCGCCAATCGCGTTCGTATCGCCCAAAGCTCCAAAAAGTTTTCGCTGCCGAAATCGTGAATCGGGGGCATCTCTCGCCATAAGGAGGCGATTTGCTCTTCGACGCCTTGCCGCATCATTTGCAAAACCTCCGGGATAAAGATTGGCGGACGTTGAACGCGAAGATAAGGATAAATCGACGCGGGATCGCCGCTGTGCAGCGCGGATTTTCCTTTGAGCAGCAGGCGGTTCAGAAATTGCCGGCGCGCAATTTCGCCGAAACCGCCGTCGATAACGATCCTTTTGCAGTTGTAAAGTTGAGAATAATGGCGCAATTTGAGAATGGTCGAAGTCGGCTCGATGAATTGCGTTTGCCTGGCATAATCTTGCAAAAGTTGCATGCACTTTGGCCCATCCGGAAGAGGATCGTTAAAATAATCTTGCAAGAAATTCTCATCTCGTGCTATCGCCCGCGAGATGCGCACGTCCGGGTCCTCCGTAACGCCAAAAACATGCAAATAAAAATCAGCGCGCTTTGGGGAAGCCAATAAAGCCAGTAGCGTGCGCGAATCCAAGCCGCCGGAAAGGCCCAACGAAATGGCGAGCTCCCCGCTCGTAACTGGATTCAAGAAAGCCTCAAGAACTTCGCTAGAGTCTTGGCCGTTATAATCCGGGTCTGGCGTCCAGAGAGTGTTACGTAATCGGGCCGAAGTTGGCGACAATGAGGCAAAGCCATTCGGGCCGAGCCGGCGGACATTTTTCAGAAAAGCCCCGTAGCCGATTTGGTTAAAGATCAACCAGTTCGATCCACACACGGCAAAATCCACTTCATTCTGCCGGCGCAGCGCCGCAATCCAATCCAGTCGGGTTGAAAAAATGGTTCCACCATCAAATGGAGTGAGAAAGAGCGTCCGTAAGCCAAGTTGGTCGGTAAAACATTCGACACCTTGCCCTCTCCGTTTTATAGCAACAAAATGCCCGTCAAGCCTTCTTAGCTGTGGAGACGCTGCCGATAAAATCTGCCGCCAATCTGCTGCATTCAAGAACCTGCATTTTTGCACGCTTCTCTCTAATCCGATTCCGGACACGGCCCATCCTTCATCAGGTTGCTTGCTGGAAAACGAGCCATAAAAGCAGGTCTCCGGCAATCCTCCAGCCGCGAAGTAAGCCGTGGATGAGTGAGAGGCGAAATTCGGCTCCGGATGCAAGGCCTGAAAATGGCTCATGCTTTCGGAGGATAAATGGGGACCGACAAAACCGAATATCCAACTCATAATGCTTTGCAGATGTTCAAAGTCAGATTTCGTCCTGAATCAGCGAGGTTTGCTTTTCGTTGCGAGATTGCCGTTTTCCGCGGCTTTTATTAAACAGCGCCGATAAGCGTCGCAACTCGCCCTTCTCGAAAAATCCAATCAGAAAAAGCGCGACTGGAAATGCAATGAGCAAACCGGCTTTTTGCCACGGCGCGGTCCAAAACCAATAACCCAGGATAAACACTGCTGTGCTTACCACGACTAATTTTGCCAACCGCTTCCATTCGTAAGTAATCGGATAAAGCCGCTGCGCCACAAAGTAAAGCGCGACGGCCATTGAGAAGTAAGCCAATGTTGTTCCCAGCGCGGCGCCGTTCATCCCGAAGATCGGGACGAGCGTATAGGTCGCGGCCACTTTGATGACGAGGCTGAGTCCAGTGATGAATGGCAGGTAAGCGGTTTTCTTTTCCAAATGAACGCCGATGATGAAATTGACATACGCGCCGAAGAAAATATAAGCAAGCAAAATTGCCGGCACGACCGAGGTGCTGTTCCAATATTCCGCGCCGAACAACGTTTTCGCGCCGATGCGAAGATGCACCAATTCGTTGATGAACAAGCTGGCGCCGAGAAAACAAGCGGCGCACACCAGCATGAACAAGGTGAAGATGCGCGCAAAAAGGGGTTTGGCGTTTGGCTCTTTTGAAGCGCTGAGAAAAAACGGATGCCAGGCAAAGCGAAACGCGGCGACGAACAAATTCATCAACATGCCGAGCTTGCAACCAGCGCCATAAAGTCCGACGGTGCCCAAATCCGTCAATTGCTGGAGAATAAACCGGTCGATCACGTCCACCAAATAGACCGAGAGCGTTGACGGCAAATAGGGCAAGCCGAATTTCAGCAAATCCATATAAACCGCGCGGCGCATCGTGGGCCGCAAATGGCGCATGGCAACCGGCAGCACCGTGACGAAGGTGAACGCAGACGAAATGAGATTCGATTCGAAGACGCCGTGCAAGCCGCGGCCGAGCTTGACGACGAGCCAGTAGGTCGTCAAAAAATTAACAATGACATTGGCAATTTTGAGAACGACATAAAGCGTCGAACGTTCTTCGGCGCGCAGTAAAAGAAAAGGAATGATGGCCATGGAATCAAGGAACAAAATCCCGGCCATCAAAATGATGATATAGCGATAGTCGGCGCTATCCAAAATCCAAGTTGACAACGGCGAAGCCAACAGATAACCGCCGAGCATAATCGTTGCCGACATCAGCAAGATCGACCAAAAGCCGGTGTTGAAGATAGCGCGTTTCTCTTCTTCTCTGTCCGCCAAAATATAGTAACGCAGAAAGGCGGCATCGACGCCATACGTGGAGATGATCGTCATGATGCCCAACCACGCGAGCACGACGGTGACGACGCCGTAATCTGCTTTGGGAAGATAATGCGTGTAGAGCGGAAGCAGCAGAAAGCTGATGGCGCGGCCTAAAATGGTGCTGATGCCGTAAACCGCGGAATGGCTGGTGAGGCGTTTGATGCTGGCAAACATTTTTTATTTCTCAGGAACAAAAAGCGCAACGGTTGCGTTAAAGCCATTACCAAAAGTTTGGTTAATATACCGAGCGTCAATTCTAAAGTCAAGTGGATTATTTTTCTTAAATTTAGCGCCGAAACCAATGACCGGTTGAAAAATTTTTCGTATTTTGCGCTTAAATCGGCAGCTCACCAACTCGTGGAGCGTCTATGATTCAAGCCCAAGCCCGCAACAAGCTGAATCAGGATGATCGGCAGTTCATCGTGACGGCCCTGCGCCGGCAAGAGGAAAGGGACGGCACCATTTTGCAACTGCTCGCCGACGCCGACATGCGCGACGCCATGTTGGATCATCCTCGGCTTTTTGAACACCTCCTGGAATTTCGGCAAACCACCTCCATCTCACCTTTTCTATATTTCTATATTCTCGTTCGCCACGCTTTGCGCGAGTTTAAAATTGACGACCGCGCGGTGGCCGATTACGTCGCCACTCTGCTCGCGGAGTTTGGCCAGGGCAACCGCATGCACCGGATCGACCGCAAATCCACCAAAGAATACAAATATCTCGTCGATCTGATGGCGGAGCTGCTGGACGCCAATTCCGAGCAGACGTTTTACGTGCAAAGCCATCTCGGCAATTACGCGCTGTTCATGACCGGCATTTTTCCGGATCACGTTTATCATCGCGCCAAATATCATCCGCCCTCGCCGGATTTCAGCTATTACGAGCAGGTCGGCAGCGCCAATTTTCAGCACGCTTCGCAGCACCGGATGGCGGAGAAATTTCGCCTGGCGGATATTCTTTATCTGCTCGGCCAGCAATTTCGCCAAGTGCGCCTGGCGCTGAATCACCTGACGGATTCGTTTCTCCATCTTGACCGCCACGCCGGCACGACGGATCGCGTGGTGCGGCGGCTGGACAATTTCCGCGAAAAGCGCGAACTGGATTTGGAATAAACAGTTGGCTGGTTTGCCGGTTAGCCTGTTGGCCTGTTAATTGACAAACACACAAACCGGCGAACGGGCGAACTGGCTAACGCCTTTTAGAAACCATGTCATTACTTGCCGACATTCAAACGCTCACGGAGCGTACCTATCATCCGACCGGCGTGAACTTCGAGGAATTTTTGATCAGCCGCGAGCGGTTTCGGTACCTGTCGCAATTCGATTTGCGCTCGCGCGAGCTGCCGGCTTTGGCGCGCGTGTTCTTCCGAATTGCTCGCGGCCGGCTGCACGTGGGGATTTATTATTCCGCCGAGTTGATTGATGCTCTTGAAGTGCACGACCCACGCACCGGCCTTTCCGAGAAAAACATCACCGCTTTTCGCGTGTTCATCGAAGAGATCAATCACGCGGTGCATGGCGCTTTGAAATTCATGGAGGGACAAACGAACATCCACGGGGAGAGCTTTGTGCGGGATTTGGAGTTACAGGCCAAGATTGACAGTTATTTTTTGCTCAAGTATTTCGTCGCCTATTTCAACGAGAGCCGCCAGCTCGAGCAGATGGATCGCCTGTGGCTGCGCCACCATCTTTTTGAGTGCAACGACGCCAATTACGATTCGCAGGAATTGAGCGCGATTTATGCCGAAGCGCTGCAATGCGGCGAAAAATACACCCGCTTCATCGATGCCCTGCCGCCGGCGGAACGACTGCAAGAGATTCGCCGGTTTCGTTCCCTGCCGTATGAAATGAAGAGGCAGTATATCAACTTGCTGCCTTGAGAAAAAGCAAAAGCATTTGACAAAATAATTTGGGGACAAAATGATTTAAAAATTATTTTGACACTCAATCATTTTGTCAAATAAGCGCGTGCAGCTACATGCCCTGAAACGTTACGGCGAGAGCGTGGCTTGATGCTGCAAGAGTTTCCGCACGCGCTCTTTTAGCATGTCAACCAGAAACGGCTTGGCGAGAAAATCGTTGCGCGAGTCTTGCAGCAGCGGTTCGAGCTTGGCCGCGTCTTTCACGCCGGTGAGCAGCAAAACAGGAATATGCGCGATTTGGGGATCGGAGCGGATGGCTTTCAACGTTTCGGCGCCGTTCATCACCGGCATGACAAAATCGAGCACGACGAGATTCGGCAGCTCTTGGCGGATCTTTTCGAGCCCCTCGCTCCCATCCTTTGCTTCAATCACTTCGTAACCTTCCTGTCGCAAGGCGTGGCGGATGAGACTGCGAATCGGCGTCTCGTCGTCGACCGTAATGATTTTCTTGCTTAGCGGCACGGGAACTGCGGGGTTAGCGTTCGTCTTCAAGTTATCAAACATTCGACCGGTTTATTCACTCCATCGCACGATGGGCATGGCTTGCGAAGCATGTTTGCCAAAACTGCGCCTGACGCTGTCCAAAATTAAAAAGGGCTTCCCCCTTCGTTGTGTGTTGGCTCAACAGTTGCTCGAACGATCACCGCTTCACAACGAAATGGAGACAGCCCTCAACCCGACACACACTCATCACACCCAACTCCTGCGTCTTGCGATCAGCCGGACAAAGCTCACGTGCGTGGCTGACTGAGATGAAACTCATCCTGTGGCTTCGCGCGTTTTCTCCTCGGCTCAGTGTCTAAAAATTTCGCAGGAATACAACATGATTTTCCGCGGCTACCCATCTGCACTCCGCCTACCTTCCGAATGATAATAAAATACTTCACGGCTCATTCAAAGTCAAGAGAAAACGTCGTTTTGAAAAGAATCTTTTTTCATATTTTCGATGGCGATTTTTCCGGCGCAGGCATCGCGCAGCAGTCGCTGGGTTTCATCCGAGCACGCGGCCCGAATGGCGACGGCTTGCACGACCTCGGCGCCGAAATCTACGTGGAGCGATTCCGCCTGCACCAGGCGCAGAATTTTTTTGACGGCGGCGGTTTGCGTGTAAGCATATCGCAAGCGCAATGTTTGTTTGGGGAAAATCTCCGTCAACTCGGCCAAGGCAATGACTGCCACGGTGGCGCTGCCGTAAGCGCGCACCAATCCGCCGGTTCCCAATTTCGTGCCGCCAAAATAGCGCGTCACCACGGCCACGAGGTTGGTCAGATGTCGGCGCTCGAGTGCTTGCAAAATCGGGCGTCCGGCAGTGCCAGCCGGCTCGCCGGCATCGCTGGATTTGGCAATCAATTGCTCGTCAAAACCAATACGAAACGCATAACAATGATGCGTGGCATCGGGATAAACCCGGAGGCGTTCGGCGAGGCGCGTCTCGGCCTCCTGGCGCGATTCAGCCGCACACAGGAAAGCAATAAATCGCGAGTCTTTGACTTTTAATTCAGTTTCAACCGGCGCAACGATAGAATAATATTCATTCATAGCCAACACTTAAATTTTGCAACGAAAAGGCAGAATGATTATTTGGCAGAATAATTTTTAATCATTCCGCCGAACCATTATTCTGCCTTTCAAAATCTTTGCGGCCGTAATATTTGTGCTTGGGGTAATACTATAATTGTAAGGTAAGATATTAGAATGATTTTGGCAAATACTTTTCCACTTGCATCTTTCTTTGCCGGTTGTTATCATATTGAAACATCTTTGTTATGATTTTACAAGCCAAATGAGGAAGGAGAAAATGCACGCGATGTCGAATGAAGCAGTTGCCATTACCGGCATAGGTTTGGTCACCCCTTTGGGCTTGACGTTGGAAGAGAACTGGCGCGCGCTCATGGAGGGCCGCTCGGGCATCGATACCATCCGTCGTTTTGACGCCTCTTCCCTGCCGACACGCTTCGGCGGCGAGGTGAAAGATTTCGATCCCACTCAATATATGGATGCCAAAGAGGTGCGGCACTACGACCGCTACACGCATTTCGCCGTGGCGGCGGCCGATATGGCGCTAGCCGATGCCAAACTTCAGCCCAGCGATTTGCCCAAAGAAAAAACCGGCATCGTCGTCGGCTCCGGCATGGGCGGACTCGAAACGTTTATGGAAAACGCCCGCAGCTTGATTGAAAAAGGCTCGCGCCGCGTCTCGCCCTTTTTCGTTCCCGCCACCATCACCAATATCGCCGCCGGACTTTTGGCGATTCGGTACGGCACCTACGGCCTCAATTATGCGACGGTCTCGGCATGCGCCACCAGCGCGCACGCGATTATGGACGGCTTGATGCTGCTCCGTCAAGGCGTGATGGAGGTGATGATCGTCGGCGGCTCCGAAGCGGCAATCACCGATATCGGCATCGCCGCTTTCGCGGCTGCTAAAGCCCTGTCCAAAAATAATGACAATCCCCGCACTGCGAGCCGCCCGTTCGACCTGGCGCGCAACGGTTTCGTTATGGGCGAGGGCGCCGGCATTTTAGTTCTGGAGCGCAAAGATCAGGCACAGGCGAGGCGCGCGCACATTTGGGCGGAAGTGCGTGGCGCCGGCGCCTCGTCGGACGCTTTTCATATTACGACGCCGCCGGAGGACGGTAAAGGCGCAGCGTTGGCGATGCGCATGGCTCTGAATGATGCCAGGCTCGAGCCGCGTGACATCGGCTACATCAACGCGCACGCGACTTCGACGCCGCTTGGTGATCGAGCGGAAACGGCCGCGATCCAATCCGTCTTTGGCGAGCATACTCCAAATGTTGCGGTGAGTTCCACCAAATCCATGACCGGCCATCTGCTCGGCGCCGCCGGCGTTGTCGAGGCGGCGTATACCGCGATGGCGCTCCATAATCAGACGCTCCCTCCTACTATCAATTTGGACAACATTGATCCGGCATGCGATCTGAATCATGTGGCCAACAAGCACCGTTCCGTTTCCGTGCAATATGCGCTTTCCAACGGTTTTGGCTTTGGAGGAACCAACGTCGTGCTCGCTCTCGGGAGACACGAAAAGTGAATTGGATTTCTGGATTGTTGGAGTATTGGATTGGTGGATCACTGGATGGCTGGAGTGTTGGATGATTGGTACTCAATGATCCATTAATACATCGATCCAACAATACCGCCATCCCAAATAACATTCTCTATGATCACCTCATCATGATCACCTCATCCCCTTCTAAAATTCAGTCCATCGATCCGGCCACGGGCGAAGTTTGGCGGGAATACGACAGCGCTACGCCGCAGCAAGTGCAGGCCGCGGTGGCGAAAGCACGCGCCGCGCAGAAAAATTGGGGCCCCGCGCCGATTCGAGAGCGGGCCATGGTGTTAAGAAATTTTTTTGACGCTCTGTTCAACCGCCGGATGGAAATGGCGGCGTTGATTACGCGCGAAAACGGCAAGCCGGCCGCCGAGGCGTTGATTGCGGAGGTGATCGTCAGTCTCGATATCATCAAATACTATCTTCGCTACGGCCCGCTGTGGCTGCGCCCGCAGCAGTTGCCGCACCAAAATCTGGCGTTGAAAATGCGGCGCGCCTACGTTCATCACGTTCCGCTCGGCGTCGTCGGCATCATCTCGCCGTGGAATTATCCGCTCATGCTGCCGCTCGGCGGAACCGTGGCCGCCATCCTGGCAGGCAATGCGGTGGTTTTAAAGCCGTCGGAATTTACCACGGCTGTGGTGTTGGAAACGGAAAAGCTGTTTCACGAAGCCGGATTACCGGAGGGCGTTTTTCAAGTCGCCACGGGCGATGGCAGCACCGGCGCGGCGCTGGCGGCGAGTGACATTGATAAAATTGTTTTCACCGGCAGCGCCGCCACCGGAAAAAAAGTCGCGGCTGCTGCCGCAGAAAAATTAATTCCAGTTGTCATGGAATTGGGCGGCAGCGATCCGATGCTTGTGCTCCGCGATGTTAATCTCGATCACGCCACCAGCGGCGTGATTTGGGGCCGCTTCATGAACTGCGGCCAAAGCTGCGTAGCCGTCAAACGCGTTTTTGTCGAGCAGGAAATTTATGAGCCGTTTGTCGCCAAAGTAGTTGAAAAGGTAAACCGCCTACGTCTTGGTCCAGGCAACCATCCGGAAACCGATATCGGCCCGATGATTCGCGAGCGGCAAGTGGCCATATTGGAACAACAACTCGCCGACGCGGTCGCCAAAGGCGCAAAAGTTCTGTGCGGAGGCAAACGCCGCCCTGATCTCGGCCCGTTCTTTTTCGAGCCGACGGTTCTCGTCGATGTCGATGCCGAGATGAAAGTTTTGCAGGAAGAAACTTTTGGCCCATTGCTGCCGATCGTGCCGGTGCGCGATATTGACGAAGCCATTGCGTTTGCCAATGCCACGCCTTACGGACTTTCCGCCAGCATCTGGACAGCTGATCTGAAACACGGCCGCGCGTTGTCGCAACGCATTGAAGCCGGTGCCGTGTTGATCAATGACGCCGTCAGTCACGTCGGCGCTTGCGAAGCCCCACACGGCGGCGCCAAAGCCAGCGGCTACGGCCGCACCCACGGCCGCGACGGCTTGATGGAAATGACCCGCACCAAATACCTCGATATTGATCCCATCACTTTCCTTCGCAAACCGTGGTGGTTTCGCTACGATGCAAATTTGTTGCAGCAACTCAATCGTTTTGCCGATCTGCTCTTCAGCCGCTCGCTTTGGGCACGTCTGCGTAGCGTGCCGGAGTCGTTGGGGTTGTTGAGGAGAAAGACGTGGGTTTGATCATACCGACAAGCTTGCTGAATTGAAAGAGTTGATCGGCGCGAAATTAGTGCTGAGCCGACGCTACACTGCTTTAAAAATGATAGAAAGGGCCGCTTTCAATGAAATAAATTACCTTGCGCTGCAAACACAACCGTTAGGCGGTATTTTAACAACATGCAATTGATTAAAATTTCACTTACCGTCTTAACGGCAACGATAATCTTGCTTGGTCTCTGGGCATTTTGGTGGGAACCTGCCAGTTTGCGCGTGCATGAAGAAACGATTATTGTGCCGTGGCCGTGGCCACCACTCCGCGCCGGGATACTCACCGATATTCATATTGGCTCACCGCATAACGACCTTGCCAAGCTCAAACAAATTGTGGCACAAACCAATGCAGCGCGACCCGATCTCATTTGCATTTTAGGCGATCTCGTCATTCGCGGCGTGGTTGGCGGAACATTTGTGCCACCCGAGCCTATTGCGCAAGAACTCGCAAATTTGCATGCGCCGTTGGGAGTTGTATCCGTTCTCGGGAATCATGACTACTGGGTTGATGAAGCACAGGTGACGCGAGCGTTGCAAAACAATGGTATCATGGTTCTCAGCGATTCCGCAATGGCCATCAATACCCTAAGCGGCCCCATCTGGATTGTTGGTGTGAGTGACTTTTGGACAGGGAAACATGATGTGATAAGCGCAATGCAATTCGTGAGTGACGACAATCCGGTTATCGCCATCACTCACAATCCCGATATTTTTCCGAAGATTCCCGAGCGGGTGAATGTGACATTAGCGGGACATACGCATGGTGGACAAGTTTGTTTTCCTATTATCGGCGCGCCAATTGTGCCGTCGTGGTACGGACAACGTTTTGTGGTCGGCCATATTATTGAAGGTGGGCGACACTTATACGTGGCAACAGGCACGGGAACGAGTATTTTGCCGGTGCGGTTTCGCGTGCCGCCGAAAATCGAAGTTGTCACACAGCGAGGAAGATGATGGATAGAAATTCATTATTATGACTAATACAAATCCTTCTTAATCTTCTCAATCTCCGTTTCTAACGCAGCAATCCTGCGTTTCATCGCTTCGATCTCGTCTCGCAACGAAGGCGCTCCGGAAGCTTCCGGTGCTTCTTCGGCCTCGTCGTGATAGGCAAAAAACAAATGCCGGTAGCGGTCTTCTTTTTGGCCGGCGCGGCGTGGGGCTTTTTCGACGAAGCGTTCCTCACCGCTCATTAAGCTCTCGATAGTTTGCTCGACTTTTTCGAGGGTGGAGAATTCGTGTTGCCGTTCCGTGCGGCCTTTGATCTCGCCGACAGTTTGCGGGCCGCGCAGCAGCAAAATGCTCAACGCGGCCAGTTGCGCCGGAGACAACTCGAGGCCGTTTTCGCCGCCACGGTGCGCGTATTTCATCACCCGGCCGTCGCCGCTGACAAAGGCACAGAGGCCTTTTTCTTTCAATCCGGCGAGTGCTGCTTCAACCTCTTCGGAAGTGTATTCCACCACCGGCTCGCGGCTGGTTTTCTGATTGCACGCGGCAACCAAGGCGTTCAGCGTCATCGGATAATATTCCGGCGTGGCTTGGCTTTTCTCAATCAGGCAGCCAAACACACGCGCTTCTTCAGCGGAGAGTAACATTTCTCGCCTTTCTCACAATATAAATTTCGCAACGAAAAGGCTACGCCCGTAGGGGAACTGCAACGAAAAAAAGTCTGCGATAAACTTGCAACGAAAAGGAAATCACAACGAAAAAGCCTGTGAAAAACTTGCAACGAAAAGGGAACCGCAACGAAAAAAAGTCTGAATCTATGGGTTTTGTTAATTGCCTTGCGCTTTTCGCTCTACGCCCTACGCTCTTCGCTCACAACGCTTTCACCACCACCACCGTCTGATCATCGTGCTGATTCATTTCACCGGCAAAGCTCTTGACCGCGGTGATGACTTGGTCGCGAATGAGGTTGGCGTTGAGTGTTGAGCTGCTTTCCAAGATTTTTATCAAGCTGTCTTCGCCAAATTCTCCGTCGTTGCGGCCTTGCGCTTCGGTGACGCCGTCGGTAACGAAGAGAAAAACGTCGCCGGCTTCATATTGTAAAACCTTTTCTTCCAGCTCGATCGCGAAAACACCGTGATTGTCGAGTCCCAGCCCCAAGCCTTTCGGCGTGATTTTCTCGACGCGCTGCGTCTGGGCGTGATAATAAAATAGCGGCAAATGGCCGGCGCGTGCCAGAACCAAACGTCGCGTCGCCGAATCAAAATCGGCGCCGAGCGAGGTGACGAAAGATTTTCTTTCCATGTCCTGGCAGAGCAGTTGATTGGCGCGAATGAAAAGCTCTTTCGGCGAAAGGCCGAAGCCGTGCAGGGAGCGCAGAATGCCTTGCACCTTGGACATGTACAGCGCCGCGGAAGTGCCTTTGCCGCTGACGTCGCCGACGATGACAGTGATCGCGGTAGGAACGCCATTGAGATAATCGAAGTAATCGCCGCCGACTTCCAGCGCGGGAATCGAGATGCCGGCAATATCGAGCCCATCAACCTTCGGCGTGGATTGCGGCAGCGAGGCCAGTTGGATGCGGCGCGCAATCGCCAGCTCGTGCTTGAGGCGCTCTTGTTCCGAAAGCTGTTCGTGCAAAAACGCATTCTCAATGGCGACCGAGGCTTGTTTCGCCACCGCCGCAAGAAAAGCCAGATCATCGCTGTAAAAGGGCGTCTCGGAGCGTTTCTCGCCGATGAGCAACGTGCCGACGAGCTTCTCTTTGAAGCGAATCGGAATGATATGGCGGAAGCCGTGCTGCTGAAAGCTTTCTTTGATATCGTGCGGCAAATAATCGACACTGAAGCGCGATTCGCTGCGGAATTGTTGGATCACCTCGGCAAGCTTGCGATCGAAGCGCACGCAGAAATCTTCCCAAATTTTGCCGTCGAAACCGTAAGCCTCCTGGCAACAGCAGGCTTTCTGCTCGCGGAAAAAGAGCACACCGACGCGCTGCAGTTGCATCAAATCAGCCAGCTTCTGAACGATGCCGCGGCTGAGATCGGCCATGCTCAATTTCGTGGCCATGACCTCGGTCAGTTCGCTGGCGGCGCGGCGGTAATCGAATTGGCCGCGATAAAATTTTTGCGCGATCAGCCGCTGCCCCACCCGAATGATTTGCCAGAAAGCGAAGCTCAAGCCGATGGCGATCAAAATCAAAACGCCTTTTTCGAGAGGCACCCGCTGTTCCGGAGGCAAGGGCGAATCCAGAACTTCGATCGAGCCACCGGTCAACCGCACGTTGGGAAGAGGAAGATGAATCTGCGGCAAGGTCAGGAAAATTTTTAATGCCAGTGCCAAAACAAGGAGAACCCACATTAGCGAGACGATGGTGTATTGAACGTTGCGGCGGACGCGCAGATCCATCTCCAGCAAACGATAGCGCCCGATGGTATATAAATAAGCCAGCGGAATAAAAACGAGAGGAATTCCGATATAACCGGCTCGCGCGCGGCCGAGCACAAACATGAGAACAAAAGCGGCGCCGCCAACCGTGAGGCCCGTCCACTTGATAATTTGGCTCATCCGCTTGCGTTCCGCTGAATCTTGCTTGCGATAAATAAAATGGAGAATGGCCGTATAAGCGACTGTCAAAACCGGCATCAAAACCACCGCCGGAAAAAAACTCGCTTCACCTTTGCCTCGGCCTGTGATGATCGCCACCCCGAGGCAAATCAGCGCGAACAGATACGGCACCGCGGTGAGCCAGCGTTTGGCTAAACGCTCGGTGCGTTCTTTGGGAAAATAATAGTCGCTGTGTAGCCAGGCGGCAATGCCGAAGAGTAAAACGGCTAACACATTGAAATTGCGCGTGATCGTAAAATCGCGCGTTACTTCATGGCGCTGCGTCATTGCCACCATCATAAAGAAGCCGATCAATAAGAACGCCAAACCGAGCAGCCGCGCGGTTTTGATTTGCGGCCGTTGCAGCGCGATGAAAGCTCCCACGCCGAAGTAAACCAGGCCGGAGAGGCACATCACGAGCAAAGGAATCGAAACGCCGAATCTCGCCAGCGTCACCGGCAGCGTCAACACGCTATTGTCGCGGATCACGTCGTAGGCGATGGCCTTGCCGGATTGGCCGCTGCGCAGAATTTGGTCGGCCTCACCGGAATTTCTGAAAGTCCGGCCGTTGATCCGGAAAATCAAATCGCCCACTTTCATGCCGGCGCGATCCGAAGCGCCATTTTTGAAAACCTCGTAGACATAGGCCGTCGATGGAATGGGCCGCAAAAAGCTGTCCGGCACCGCGGCTTTGGTGATGCGATAAAATAGAATTTCATTTCGTTTCGGACGAAAAACATGCAGAACCACAGTGGAATCTTTTTGCAGCGCGCGATATGCACCGGCGAGGCTGTCGGGTTTTTGCCGATTGATTGTCAACAACAAATCGCCAATTTGAACGGAATCTTGCAGAACCGGCTGTGGGCTGCCTTTTTTGAAACCGGCGGTATAATTGGCGAGCTGCCCGGGAAAATTTTTGATGACGTATAATTTGGAGGGCGAATTGCCGAACCAGTTTTCGTCTGTGGGTGAACTGGCGGAATGATAAAAATTTTGCGCCGCCATGCCGAAAAGGTAGATCAAACCAATTCCGAAGAGGAAGCGGAAAAGCTGTGGGTGTTCGTTAAAATAAGCCATAGGCGTATGCCGTTGCAAAAGCTGGTTTAAAGAAGGATGATCGCCGTCCGGCAGAAAATCTCCTGTTCACCTTTTGGGGTATACGGTGATAAATGTAACTTGTTTTAAGTTGCAAAGCAAGCCTTAAATATGGTTTGCTGTTTTCAGAATTTTTGTTATATTGATACTTCCAGACGGCTCGACGGCCATGCTCATAAAATCTTAGACGATAATTTGCTCATAAAGGTTGGTCGCGGCTGGAAAATTCAAGTTGGTGGTTGGCCTTGAAATTTAATTATTTTAGAAACTAAGAAAGGCCTCAATGACCGAAAGAGAAAATTTGCAGAGATTGCTCTACGGCGAGGGCGCGCATGCGAATGTGCTGAACGCGCTGGAAGGGTTGGATGAAAAACTGCTCGGCGCGCGGCCCGGCGATGCACCGCACTCAATTTTTCAAATTTTGTGGCACGTCATTTATTGGCAGGATTACGAGCTGGCAAGCATTGCTGGTGAGCATCCCTCCTACCCTTCGCATGCCATTGAAAGCTGGCCGCAGGAGACGGCGCCGAGAAATTTGCAAGAATGGGAGGAAACGATTCAAAAATTCGCCGCCGGGTTGAATCGTTTCGAAGCCATGCTCGCGGAACCGGCCGCCGATTTCGGTCGCGTGGTCAATTTGGAGAAAAATGAAAACGTGCGCGATCTCATCGTCATGATCATCGTCCATAACAGCCACCATTTCGGCCAGATCATCATGTTGCGGCAGCAGCTCGGCTCGTGGCCGCCGCCCAAGGGTGGAGATACGTGGTGAAAACTATGTTCGCCGGTTGGCCGGTTAACCGAATTCTAACGAGCAAACTGGCCAACCAGCGAACAGGCTAACGTTTTTCATGAAACTCGATTTGCACGTTCACATTCGCCGGCACCATCGCATCGAGGATTTGCGCCGAGTAATCAAAGCGCGGGGTCTCGACGGCATTGCCGTGACCAATTTTCACAATGTCACATTTGCGCAATATCTGCGCGAGCGCATTGAGGATTTTCTCGTCATCGTCGGCCAGGAAGTTGAGAGCAAGCACGGACATATTCTCGCCATCAATATTGAAGAGAAAATTCCGGATGATCTCGAGCCGGAAGAAACAATTCACCGGATTCACGCGCAAGGCGGGTTGGCGATTTTGGCGCATCCTTATCTGGTGTGGAATTCGATTTTTCCACACGGCCGCACGCGCGATCTGCCGTTTGATGCGATCGAGTTTTTCAATTATCGCTGCGGCCCGCTGCTCTGGCCTAATTGTATGGCGAAATTCGGTTTACGTAATTTGCCCTGGCCGCGCATTGCCAACACCGATTCCAAGGCGCTTGCAACCATTGGGCTGTGCTACAATGAAATACCGGTACTACCGGTCGAGCACTACACGGTGCGCGTGGCAGAGCAAATGATTCCGGAAATTTTGCACTGCATTCGGAAAGGGCAAATCCGCCAGCAGGAGCAATGGCAGATGCCGAGTTGGGAATGGTTCACGGCGAACCTCGCTCATATCTTTTTGCCGCAACGATATTATAGTTGCTTTCATTGCGGCGACAAAATCGTCTTTCATCTCATCCGCCGCAGCTATGCTTGTGTGATGTGCGGACGGCGGGAAGCGCAAAATGTGTGTTGTGTTCGCGGCCATTTTGTTTGCAGCAGTTGCCGCACGAAGAAGGCGCTGGAAACGCCGGAATTCGCAACTTACAGAAAAAAGATTGATCGGGTGAATCATGTCGAATAACTGCGGAGCTTGGCCCAAACTCTTGGCCGTTGGCGTTGTGGCCATCGCGTTGGGATCGAATCATCAGAACGGATTTTCTATGCTGCAAAAAGAAAAAACGAATCAAGCCCAAAAGCGCTCCGGCGTGTGGAGCGAATATCGCATCATCGACATTCACGCGCATATTGGCTCTTTCAAAGGTTACGATTTGAGCACGCCGACGCTGATGAGCAACATCGAGCGTTACGGCATTCGCCTCGCGCTCATTTCCAACATCGACGGCGCCGAATTATCGCAAACTCAAAATCTTGATGAGATCAAAGCCAATCAGGCAACGGTCGAGCACGTGCGCCAATATCCCGAGCAATTGCGCGGTTTGGTATGGACGCGACCGAAAGACGGTTCGCCAACGAATGTCGAGCCGTTTTTGCGGGATTCCATTTCAACCGGCCCTGACCAGCGCATGTTCGTCGGCATGAAATTTCATCCCGATATGAACCACTTCCCTGCCGATGATGCACGCGTCGATGGCTATTTGCAGCTTTGTGTGAAATATCAAATTCCGGCGGTGTTTCATTCCGGCAGCGATGATACTTCCAATTCCGCGCCGCAGAAAATTTACGCGGCGGCAAGGCGGCATCCCACCGTGCTGATAATTCTTTATCACATGGGCTTTCTCGGCCCGCACGGTTCTGCGATTGCCACCGTCAAAGAAGCCCTCACGAAAAAGGATGCGCAACTTTATCTTGAAACTTCGCAAGCTGATCCGGCGGCAGTACTGCAAGCCATCAAAGAGCTGGGCAGCGGGCGGGTGTTGTTTGGCACGGACGCGACTTATTATGGCAAGGAGCATTACGAAAAATATGAAGCCATGATGGCACGGCTGAAAAACGAGCTTTCGGCGGAGGATTTTGCAAAGGTGGTGCGAGGAAATGCGAAGAGGTTGTTTGGGTTGGCTCGTTAGCTGGTTAGCCTGTTTGCCCGTTAATCTGGGTTTGACTTTACCGGAGCAGTTTCGTATATTTTCTTTATGAAGAACGAAGAACATTATCTGCTTGACGTTTCCCGCGACGACGTCGTCCCCTATTTCATGTGGGATTATCAGTACACCGTTGGCGATATTAAAAAGATGCTGGCGGAAGGCGATGAAAACCAGCGCCTCTGGCTGATGGCGAAAATCATGCGCGATGCCCGCTATAGCGACGTGTGGAAATTTATTTCTTTGCAGGATTTTCTGAAATATCGCGAGCGTTTGATGCAGGGACGGCTTGGCTGGAAAAAAGGTTTTTGGGAATTCCTTTATTCTAGTTGGATTAAATATGGGATAGTGAAAGATGGCAGCAATTCTAACGCAATTTCAAAGTAATTTTCTCAAAGCGTTTTTTCACCTTGCGCAAAGTTTTTACTTGACTGGTGGAACGGCGTTGAGCGCTTTTTATCTACAGCACCGTCATTCGGTAGATCTCGACCTGTTTACCCGCGATGAACCCGCCTTCGAGAAAGCTGATGATTATGTCAACGCAACGTGCGTAAAACTCAGCATTCCTTTCCTGCCAGTTGAGATTACTTCTTTCTTCAAACATTTTCGTGTTGGCCCCAAGGAAAATCCACTAACGCTTCACTTCTCAAAAGATATCCCTTTTCATATCAAGCCGCCAAATCGTTTTGGTGAAATTCTCGTCGATTCAATCGAAGATATTACCACCAATAAAATTTGCGCCACCCTTGGACGCACTGAAATCAAAGACCTGGTTGATCTCTACTTTCTGGATAAAGCTGGCTATTCAATAGCCAGCTATTTTGAATTAGCCCAACGGAAAGACGGCGGTTTGGCTTATGAAACACTTGCCTATACTTTGAGCCAATTTAAGATTTCAAAAGTTCCTTCCTTCATGATTAAACTTTTGACCGTCGATGATTTGAATCAATATCAGGAAACAACTATCGAGTGGCTGCTCCGCAAAGTCGCACCTCCTTCATCATAATCTGATTTATTTTGTACCCACAACTTGAACTTGCGCAGATTGATCAGGAAACACAAATACCTTCCGCGCCAGCTCCGAACGCAGCGTCTCATCGCGGTAGTAGGTTTTGAGAATGTTGTTTTGCCAATCAAACAGATCCGGATTGGCCGCGATAAACTCTTCCCATCTTTGCTTCCCTCCTGCCCTTTTCAGGCGCTCGTGAATCAAGAAAACATACGCCCACGTGATCGTCTCGTGATAGAGATTGTGCTTGCCATTGGCGGCGGCAAAACGTTTCAAGCCTTCTGAGAACCGGACGAGCGTTTCCAGCGCCGGATAACGCTGCAAGTACAGCCAAACCAATTTGACATGATCACGGTGATGAAAGTTTTCGGTTGGCAGCGTACAAGCTTCAAATTGTTTTATAAATTCTTCGTCTTTCATATAAAATTTTTCCTTAAAAAATCACACAAGACCGGCTTTCGGTTTCCGAGATTTCCGATGCGCCATCACGACGATGACGGCGGCACTGTAAATCAACAATGCACCGACATCAAATGCACCATGCGCGAGGTGAATAGCAATGGCGCCAAGAAAAACGGCCAACAAAAGCCAGGCTCCCCAAATTACAGTTGCTGGAATGAGAAATAGAATTCCCGCTGCAATCTCACTCCACGCCAAGCAGAATCGAACAACATCGGGGAATCCGGTACGAGCAAAACCAGCGATCGCTTTGGGATCAAACGCAAGAAAGCCTGCTTGAGCGGTCACGACAAATCCCAACACCACTCTCAACGCGGCGATAGCCCAGTCTTTCGAGATTTGCATCATCTTTTCCCCTTTCTTTTGGCTTCACTTCTGACTTCCCGCCCCCCTTCCTTTTCTATGAGCCGGTGGCTCGCCGTCGAATCAAGGTCTAATTTGTATATCCGTTTTAGATCGGCAATGCGGCGCAGCGATTCTTCGCAGAATGGGCACTTGCCCTCAAAGGCGTGCAACACGATGCCTTCGAGAAGATCGCCCAGAGTCATGTCGTGATATTCCGCCAGCCCTTTGAGCACTTTGAGCAGGCGTTTCTCCAAACGGACGCCGGTCTGAATGCGCTCGATCTCGATGTTCTCCTGGCGCAGCTCTCCTTTTGGAGGCTTTTTCTTGGTGTTGCCCATAAATGGATCTCCTGTTTTAATGTAATGTACATTGGTACATAAGTACCACAATAAGATACAACAAAATTTTCATTTTGTCAACTGGAAAATGCAATAAAACACCATCCCTCGGCCTTTAGTGGTTGCTATTTCAAGCGCCACGAGAAAGCTTTTGACAACCTGGAAAAAATAACGGCTACTTGCGGGCGCTGCCTCCTTCGGTCGAAATGACATTGCTCCGTCGCCGAGGAAAAAATTTTTGTAGACAAAAGGAAAAATTTGATTATATTAAAACAATGACGATGCAACCCCGATTTTGCATCATCAGGCTAAAGCTGCCACCCAATTTATTTCAATAACAGAAGGAAAATCGGGGTTTGAATTTATATGTGCAAAATTAAGGTGCAACGCGGATTCCGCGACCGGGGTCTTAATAAATATCTCGAAAGGAGCAGGTGTATGCGCGTGACATTTGCACTCATTATGGCGTTGGCGCTGGCCAATGTTTCCGCCCAGGATTTTGCCAAACAGCGCCTGGAAAAATCATCGCGGCATCAGGAATGGGTGGCGGTCAAGCACGGCGAGCGCACGGTTCACGCTTTTCTGGTATTTCCGGAAGTCAAAAACAAAACGCTGGCCGTAGTGGTCATTCATGAAAACCGCGGGCTCACCGATTGGGTGCGCAGCGTTGCCGATCAGTTGGCAGAGGCCGGCTATATCGCCATCGCTCCGGATTTGCTCTCCGGCACGGCTCCAAACGGCGGCAAGACCAGCGATTTTCCCAGTGGGGATGCCGCGCGCGAAGCCATTTCCAATTTGCCGCCGGATCAAGTGACGGCTGATTTGAATGCAGCGGCGGATTACGTCGCCAAGCTGCCGGCGTGCAACGGCAAAGTGGCCGTCGCGGGGTTCTGCTGGGGCGGCCGGCAATCGTTTCGGTTTGCCACCAACCGGCCGGACTTAAAAGCAGCGTTCGTGTTCTATGGCACCGGCCCAGAGAGCAAGGATGATTTCGTCAAGATCAAGTGTCCGGTTTATGGTTTCTACGGCGGCAACGATGCGCGCGTTAACGCCACCATACCTCAATCCGCCGAGTTCATGACAACGGCGGCTAAAATTTTCGAGCCGATAACTTATGATGGTGCGGGGCACGGTTTCATGCGCTCCGGCGAAGACCCGAACGCTGCGGAAGCGAATAAACAAGCCCGCGATCAAGCCTGGAGCCGTTGGCAGGAACTGCTAAAAAAATTGTGATGAAAAAATTTTCCTGAGTTTGGAGACAACAGCATGAGTGTTAAAGCAAAGCGTGTTTGGATAATCGTCGGCGCGATCATCGTTCTTGCCGCGCTCGCATTGCCAAAAGTTGGATTTTTACGTGGAACTTCGAATTCGAGTAAAAACACCGCTGCGGCCGGCGCGCCGCGCGACCAAAGAATGCCTGTGCGCATGCAAATCATTCAGTCGCAAAAGTTAGGAGACAAGGTTGTGACCGTCGGCACGATCCTGTCGAATGAAGAAGTCGAAATTCGCAGTGAGATTTCCGGCAAAGTGGAAAAGATTTATTTTAAAGAAGGCGGCCGGGTCAGCAAGGGCGAGGTTTTGCTCAAGATCAACGATGCCGAGCAACGAGCGCAACTGGCGCGCGCGCAGTATCGCCAGGTCCTTGCCGAGCAAGATGCGGAGCGCCGGCACCAGTTGTTCGAGAAGAAACTGTCGAGCCAGGAAGAATATGACATCGCCGTCAATCAATTGAATATCGCCAAAGCCGAGGCGCAATTGATCGAGGCGCAGACTGCCAAAACCGAGATTCGTGCGCCGTTCGACGGCACCATCGGCTTGCGCTACGTGAGCGAAGGCAGTTACATCTCTCCCACGACGCGGATCACGACGCTGCAAGACTACAACTCCGTCAAAGTCGATTTCACCGTGCCGGAAAAATATGCCAGCCTGATTCGCAAGGGCGATAAAATCAGTTTCAGTGTGGAGGGCGTGGCGCGAAAATTTGCCGGCACTGTTTACGCGGTTGAGGCGAAGATCGATCCCACCACACGCACGCTGCACATCCGCGCGCTCAGCCCGAATCCCAACGGCGTGTTGATTCCTGGCGCCTTTGCCAACGTCGAAGTCGTTTTGAAAGAAAAGGAAACCTTGACCGTGCCGTCGTATGCGCTCATACCCGAACTGAAAGGACAACGGGTTTTCTTGTACAAAAATGGCAAAGCCGAGTCACAGAGCGTGGAAATCGGCAGCCGCAGCGACGAATTTGTGGAAGTCACCCAAGGCGTGCAAGCCGGCGATACGCTGATCACCTCCGGAATTTTGCAACTGCGGCCCGGCATGGCCGTGCAGCCGGCGGAGACGCAGTAGAATTTTGTTTGAGAGCAGAAAATCATTACAAACAGAGCAGTTTTCATTTTTGGCTCACAGAATTAGAACTCACAGAATTGAATTTTGAAAATTTTTTTGAAAGTTTTACATTCCCAACTGATAGATGAACCCAACGGAAAAGTGTTTTACAGTTGGGTTCATCTATCAGTTGGAAAGTTTTTCTTTTGATATGATTGCTGAGCGATTACAATTCTTCTTGCGCTTACTGCTCGGAGCCGTCTTCATCTTCTCCGCCATTTCCAAGCTGCTGGGCGTTGGCCTGTTTGAAATCGCGATCGTGGATCAAGGCCTTGCAGCGACACGAGAGCAAGCGGCTTATCCCGCGCGATTGATGATTGCGTTCGAGTTGTTTCTCGGCGCGGCTTTGTTTTTTCCATTTCATTTAAAACGAATCATTCTGCCATTGGCGATCGTCACGTTAGTCGCATTCACCCTGCTGCAAGGCTACCAAATGACCCTTGGCGAACAGACGCATGACTGCGGCTGTTTTGGCGCGCTGCTTCCCATGTCGTCGGCAGAATCGTTGGCAAAGAACGTCGTTCTGCTCGGCCTGAGTCTTTGGCTGTTCAAAATAACGCGAGAAGAAAAGCGGCAGGTGATTCTCCCCTCCATTCTTGCGGTTGCGAGTATCGCCGCCGTGTTTCTGCTCGCGCCAGTTCGCCGTAATTATGATGAAACTTTTGCGAAATATACGCAGTTCAAAAAAGCTAGTCGAGTCGACTTGACCAGCGGCGACAAGCTCGTGGCCGTGTTCAACGCCGAGTGCGAGCATTGCCAGGAAGCCGCGCGTGAGCTTGGCGCGCTGGCGGCGAAAAGCGCGAATTTTCCGCCAATTTACGTTCTGATGTTTAGTGAAACCGATACGGCGATTTCCGCATTTGCAGAGAAAACCAATACTGATTATCCATATCACCTCATTTCAGCGGATGATTTTTTCAATCTGATCGGCGCCAGTCCGCCGCGCCTTTATTGGCTGCAAGACGGCAAGGTCAAAGCCCGCTGGGATGAGGAGTTCGCAAAAAATATTCTTTCTGCTTTTAACATGGAAGCTACAGCAGGATTGCCATAACCCAAAAAGCGCACGCAAAGGCGCAGAGACGCCAAGATTCGCAAAGGCTACGCTCGTAGGTTTTTTTCTTTGCGGCAACTTTGCGCCTTAGCACCTTTGCGTGAATGTTTTTTGGCCTTTCGCAAAAACTCAACTTTAACTTAAACTGGGAGATTATACCATGTCACTCAAACGTATTTTCAGCCTCGCGCTGATGTCCGTCGCTGCTTTGTCTTGCAATTTTGCCCTTGCCCAAGACAGCACCAAAGTCGCCAAAGGTCCCAAAATTCAATTTGCCGAGACGAGCTATGACTTCGGCAAGGCGGCGCAAAGCACGGCGGTGAAGCACGTCTTCAAATTCAAGAACGTCGGAACGGACACCCTCAAGATCACGCAGGTGAAAACTTCCTGCGGCTGCACCGCTGCCGAAAGCTCGAAGATTATTTCACCCCAAAAAGACGGGCAGATCGAAGTCACTTACAACACCGGCTCCAACATGGGCAAGGTCTCGAAGACGGTTTATGTTTTTTCCAATGACGTTGAAGCGCCGCAACGCAGCGTTTCAATTCATGGCGTCGTCGAGGCCAAGAAAGCCGATGAAAGCAAGAAAGCTGATGCAAGCAACTAGTAGCTTGTTGTGACATTAAAGTCCGGAGGTAGCGCCATACCCATGAATAAATTCTTTTGCGGCGCGATTATCATTTTGTTGACGTGGGCAAATGCGCCAGCACAGACGTCGGAATGGATTGTCTACAACCGCGCCAACTCCGGACTGCCCGATGACGCGGTATATGCCATTGCATTGGAAGATCATGCGGCGTGGATCGGGACCGCGAGCGGCTTGGCAAAATACGCCAACAGCGCGTGGACCGTGTACGACACGCTGAACTCGCCATTGCCGCACCCGATTGTCTCCGCGCTCGCCAGCGATCGCAACGGCATCGTTTGGATCGGCACCAGCGGCGGCGGCTTGGCGAGTTTCGATGGCACGAGCTGGACCGTCTATGACAGCGCCAATTCCGGCCTGCCCTCCAACGGAGTTCTATCCCTAGCGCTGGAAGGCTCCGCGCTTTGGGTCGGAACCGGAGATGGTCTCGCCCGCTTTGACGGCACAGAGTGGAAAACTTTTCACAGCAGCACTTCCGGCTTGCCGGATAATTTTGTTTTTGCGCTCGCCGTCGATCCGCGCGGCAACAAATGGATCGGCACCTTGATCGGCGGCCTGGCATTGTACCGCGCTGACGGCGTGCAAACCGCAGTCGCTTCACCCGCATTCGAGCCACCCGGACATTTCAGTTTGGCGCAGAATTATCCCAATCCTTTCAATCCTCAAACGACCATCGTATTTTCGTTGCCCAAGGCGAATCGTGTTACTTTAAAAATATATAACGTGCAAGGACGCGAAGTGGCGACGCTTCTGCATCGTGAAAGCAAAGCCGCGGGCCATCATGAAGCCGGCTTCACGGCCGGCCATTTGCCGAGCGGCGTCTGTCTTTATCGGTTGGAAACGGATAGTTTCGTGGCCACGAAAAAGATGTTGCTGGTCAGATGACAGCGTGAAGTGAAAAACCAAAACGCACTTTACCATTCGCGTTGCCAGGAGAGCCGAGTATGAAAGGTACACTATTTTTCCTGCTTTTCCTCTTGCCACCCGCTGCATCGTTCCAGCAGCATGGTCAGGAAACTAAGAAGGACCAGAAGTTCACGATTGAAAATTGCGTTAATGAGTTTTCCCTCGCGAGGGCCGAGTCGACAAAAGTCGGCTACCAGTATTGGTTCGTTGACAAGGACTTCCTGGATGGCCGGACGCTGAAAATGAGCGTGGTAAAACCGCATGAGGCAACACATCCACCACACCAGCATCCCGAGGATGAATTTTTCTTCGTACTCGAAGGAAGAGCGGAGTTTCATCTCGACGGCAAGACCAAAATCGCCGGCCCATACACCAGCTTTTATTGCCCTTCGAACGTTGAGCACGGCATCCGAAATGCCGGCGACACCATCTTGAAATATCTGGTTATCAAGAAGTATGAGCAGAAATAGCTCGTCTACTATTCGGCGTCAACGTTTCCGTTGAGATCAGTGCATTCCATTCGATGAGGCCTTCGTGAATAATCCATCTTCATTTCGACGCCTCGCGGCGATTACCACCATCGTCTCAATGCCGTTGGCCTTGGGATGCTTTGTTATTTCCTTTATCTCTTGCTCGCACCGATTTGCGCGCTCTGGCTCGGGATCGTTGTCGACCGCGCTGCAGGGGCAAGTTAAGAATTATTATCATGAAAAAAAACTTTTTGCAAAACAGAAACAACGCCATCGCGAACGAACTTAGACGCGCACTTGTCATTGTCTTGCTGGCTCATGTCCATTGCAGCGAAAAAAATGTCAAGACGGTGACGGATCCGGGCACGGTTTCGGCGTCTACCTTACACTATGATCGGGACAATTTGTCTTCCCCCTCTCTTGCGGCCGGCCAATATGAAGCGGCGGCGCGATTTACCAATGCCCAAATTGGCAATCTCGTTGGCCGGGAAGTCATTGAAGTTCACTACTACATTGCCGACAAACCGGAAAGCTGTCGCGTAAAAATCTATGGTCCCCAAAGTGCGAGTTTGCCAGGGAGCTTGTTGTATTCAGCAGAGGTAACGACCGGAACGCAGGCGAAGCAATGGAACATCCATAAACTAACGCAACCTGTGAGATTGACCGGCAATGATCTATGGATCAGCCTTGAGTTTGCGCACTCAATTCGCCAAGCGACCGTGGGTTGTGATCCGGGGCCGGCGGTCAAAGATGGGGATTGGCTTTATGCGACGTCAGATCATGCCTGGACGCCGCTGAGCCAAAGAACTTCGATCAGCATAAATTGGAACATTCGAGGGGTGGTGAAATAAGGCGAAAGCATTTGCACGAACCAAGAATGTCATTTACGATCGGCCTCGAACATCATGAGCTCAGTCATGAAGGATTTCGATCAATATTTTATCATCACCAATCGTTTGGGCTTCCGGCGCTGGCGGAAAGACGACCTCCCTCTCGCTCTCAGCCTGTGGGGTGACTACGAGGTGACAAAGTTGATCGATGCACGCGGCCAGCTCACAACGAATCAAGTTCAGGAACGTCTTATAAAAGAGATAGCTTCCGAGAAAGAACACGGCGTGCAGTACTGGCCGATATTTCTCCGCGAAACCGATGCGCATGTCGGCTGCTGTGGATTGCGGCCATACGATCTATCAAAAGGCATTTACGAGATTGGCTTTCACATTTGCTCAACCCACTGGCGTTGCGGCTACGCTGCAGAAGCGGCACGAGCGGTCATCAAATATGCGTTCGACAAGCTCAAAGCCAAAGCTCTTTTCGCCGGCCATAATCCCAAAAATGAAGCGTCGCGAATTCTTTTGGAAAAGCTTGGATTTCAATACACGCATGACGAATATTATCCGCCGACGGGACTTAAGCATCCGTCTTATTTGTTGAACAAGGCTGGTGTCATAATCAAAATGTTTTATTCCCTGCAGAACCTTTAGTAGGTTGAATAAGACGGAAATAGTATATCTTCCTTAGCAAATGTCAAAAGACCAAAAAATAAAACCATCTAAGCCCGACGAGATACATCAGCTTGGGCCTCTAATCCTTGCAAGATTTGGCAATACCGTTGTCATGAAAAATACAATGTCAAGCGAGGAATTTAATGAGTTTTTGAAGAAATCCGCTGCAGAATATCCTAAGGCCTGATTTTTTTGACAGTGGTACTGCGCGTTGAGACGCTTTTAAAACGCAGAGATGAATCATGAAAGATTATCACATCAATATCTTTTACAGCGTAGAAGATGGCGGCTATATTGCTGACATTCCTGATTTGAAAGCTTGCTCCGCGTTCGGCAAAACGCCATCAGAAGCGCTCAAGCAAGTTGAGATTGCCAAAAAGGCTTGGTCGGAAGCGGCCCGCGCCGAAAGCAAACCCATTCCCAAGCCAAGATACCGCTCGGTTATCTATCAAACTCCTGCTTATGCATCGGCAGCTTGAATGCGGTGGTCATCAAAGCTATCAAAGACCATTTCATCGCGATTTTGTTGTTCGCTAAATGACAGCAATGAACTAACTGAAGGAATCCTGCAAGAATGTCCCTCACGAACCTCACCAGCAACCCAGATGTCGTCGTCATCGGCGGTGGGCCTGCCGGCTCCACTGTGTCCGCCCTTATTGCACAACATGGTTACAAAGTCCAGCTTTTCGAGCGCGAGCGTTTTCCGCGTTTTCACATCGGCGAGTCGCTGATTCCTGAAACCTATTGGGTGCTCAAGCGGCTCGGCATGCTCGAGAAAATGCAGAAGAGCCACTTTGTCAAAAAATACAGCGTGCAATTCGTCAATGCCAGCGGCAAGCTCTCCGCGCCATTTTATTTTTGGGATAACAAGCCGCACGAGTGCTCGCAAACCTGGCAGGTCGTACGCAGCGAATTCGATTTGATGATGCTGAACAACGCGCGCGAGCACGGCGTGGAGGCCCATGAAGGCGTGCGTGTGCGCGATGTCTTGTTTGATCATCAACGCGCAGTGGGAGTAAAAATTCAGTTGGCGAACGGCACACAGCGCGAAGTGCCTGCGCGAGTCGTCGTTGATGCCAGCGGCCAGAGCGGCTTATTGCAAAACAAATTCAAGCTGCGCATCTGGGATCCGGTGCTCAACAAGGGCGCGATTTGGACCTACTGGCAGGGCGCATATCGCGACAAAGGCCGTGACGAAGGCGCGACGATGGTTTTGCAAACCGCGAATCGGCAGGGATGGTTTTGGTACATCCCGCTGCACGACGACCGTGTCAGCGTCGGTGTGGTGGCGCCGTTTGATTATCTCTTCAAAGGGCGCGTGAGCCACGAGCAAACTTATACTGAAGAAGTCGAACGCTGCCCCGCCGTCAAAGAACGGGTTGCCTCCGGCCGTCGCATTACCGGCTACTTCGCCACCAAGGATTATTCTTATCGCGCGACGCAGGCCGCGGGCGAGGGTTGGGTCACCATCGGCGATGCTTTCGGCTTCCTCGATCCGCTGTATTCTTCGGGCGTGTTGCTGGCGCTGCGCTCCGGTGAGATGGCGGCTGATGCCATCGTCGAAGGTTTTCAGCGCGGCGATTTGTCCGCTGCTCAACTCGGCAAATGGGGTGCGCTTTTCAACGAGGGTGTTGACCGCATGCGCCGTCTCGTGTGCGAGTATTACGACGGCTTCAGCTTCGGTAATTTCGTTCGTAACTATCCTCACCTTAGGGGCACGGTGACCGATCTCTTGATCGGCGACTTGTTCACGGATCGTGTGGATGGCGTCTGGCAGGCGATGGAATCGCTGTATCCCGAAGGCAAAGTGCCGCCGTCGGCCTGGGATTCTGGGACGCCACCCGAAGTTGCCGCGAACAAAGCCAATGAATTGATTCTGCCCGAAGGAGATCGGCCGTAAAATTTTTTTTATAGATTAAAATTTAAATAGGTAACCGCACAGAATTTGAGAACGGATAAATAATTGAATCCGATCACCTCAATGACAAATAAACCATGGAGAATCGTATGGCTGAAAAAAAGATCATTGCAGCCGTCGGCGCAACCGGTGCACAGGGTGGCAGCTTGGTTCGCGCCATTTTGAGCGAGCCGAATAGCGGCTTCACCGCGCGCGCCATTACCAGAGACATCAACTCGGACAAAGCGAAAGAATTGGCAAAGCTGGGCGCCGAGGTTGTTGCCGCCGACATCGACGCCGTCGAGAGCTTGAAACGGGCGTTCGCTGGAGCTTATGGCGCGTACTGTGTCACCTTTTTCTGGGCGCATCTTTCTCCCGAGAAGGAGTTGGCTGAGGCCAGCGCCATGGCCCAGGCCGCAAAACATGCCGGCCTCCAACACGTCATTTGGTCCACACTCGAAGATACGCGCAAGTGGGTGCCGCTCAGCGATAATCGCATGCCCACCCTGATGGGCAAGTATAAAGTGCCGCACTTCGACGCCAAGGGAGAGGCCAATCAATTCTTTACGGCGCTCGGTCTGCCGGTGACGATACTGAATACGTCGTTTTACTGGGACAACTTTATCTACTTCGGCATGGGACCGAAAAGGGGCTCGGACGGCAAGTTAGCTATCACCATGCCTATGGGCGACAAAAAGCTCCCCGGCATTGCCGCCGAGGACATTGGCAAGTGCGCTTTTGGCATTTTCAAGAAGGGCCGTGAGTTCATCGGCAAGACAGTCGGCATTGCCGGCGAGCATTTAACCGGCGCGCAGATGGCGGCAGCATTGACAAAAGCGTTGGGCCAAGAGGTGCGCTACAACGACGTGCCGCCGGAGGTGTATCGCAGCTTTGGTTTTCCCGGCGCCGACGATGTTGGAAATATGTTCCAGTTCAAACGCGACTTCAATCAAGACTTCTGTGGCGCGCGCAATCTTGACGTCTCCCGCGCGCTCAATCCTGCGCTGCAAACTTTCGAGAAATGGCTCGCGCAAAACAAGAGCCGCATCCCGCTTGAGTAAGGTTTTTGACATTCAGAGTTTAGAATAGATTTCTAATTTTTATCGCCAATGGATAGATTAAACCCAGCGGATGAAAAGCCAAAAACTTTATCCGTTGATCCAAATCTATCCGTTGGAAAATTTTTTCAAAAAAGATCGCCATGAACGACCAATCCAAAATTTTGCTCGAAAAAGACGCCATCATCGACGTGGTGAATCAACTTTTTATCAGCACGGACAATCGCGATTGGGCGAAGGTGAAAGCGTGCTTCACGAATGACGTGCTGTTCGACATGACCTCGATGACCGGCGGCGAACCGGTGACGATGACGGCGCAACAAATCGTCGAGGGCTGGGATCACGGCTTAAAAGCTCTCAAAGCGGTTCACCACCAAGCTGGCAATTATGTTGTCAATCTCCAAAATGGCGAAGCCGAGGTGTTCTGCTACGGCATTGCTCTCCATTATCTGCCGAACCCAACCAACCAGAACACGCGAACTTTTGTTGGCAGTTACAACTTTCATCTGAGCAAAGCAGACGGCAGTTGGCGAATTGATCGATTCAAATTCAATTTGAAATTCATTGATGGAAATTTTAATCTGGAAGCAAGCCAGTAGCATACGGCGGCAATTCAACGATGCACGAAATAATCTGGAAAATTCGTTTGGCGACTCAGGATGATTTGCCGTTTCTCCGAGAAATGCTCTATGAAGCGGTCCGCTGGCGTCCGCATCAACCGCGAGCTCCCATCGAAGAAGTTTTGGCCGAGCCTGAGCTTGCCAAACTCTTGAACGGCTGGGGAAGAAACGGCGACACCGCCGTTGTTGCAGAATGGGAAGATGGTGCTCCCATAGGCGCGGCATGGTATCGCTTCTGGACGGCGGAGAATCACTCCTATAAAGCTTTTTAAATAGTCTTGCCCCAAATCGTTTTGCCTTTTGAGGAAGAACTGAATAATTATAATTGAGCAAACCAAATGAAAAACTCCGTTCACGGTATTCATCATCTCACCGCCATCGCCGGCGAGGCGCAGGAGAATTTGAATTTTTATGCCGGCGTGATGGGCATGCGCTTGGTGAAGAAAAGCGTCAATCAGGATGTTCCCGATACGTATCACTTGTTTTATGCCGATGGCGCTGGCACGCCTGGAACCGATCTCACTTTCTTTCCCTGGCCGAGCATGGGGCCCGGGCGATTGGGAACCGGCTTGATCGTGGAAGTCCCTTTTGCCGTTCCGAAGGGAAGCTTGAAATATTGGCGCGAGCGCTTCGACAAAATGGGCGTGAAATACGGCGCGGTTGAGACGCGCTTCAATGAAACGACGCTGCCCTTCAAAGATCCGCACGGCTTGCAACTGGCGTTGGTGGAAACGGATGACCAACGCGAGTTTGTGCCGTGGGAAAAAAGCGCGGTTCTGCCGGAGCATCAATTACGCGGCATGCATAGCGTGCGACTTTGGGAACGCCGCCTCTCTCCTACTGCGGAAACGCTTACCGAGTGCATGGGATTTTCGCTGCTGGGAACCGAAAATGGCTGGTCGCGCTACATCGTCGATGGCGGCGGCTCCGGCAAATTCATCGAAGTGAAAGAACTGCCGCAAGAAAATCGCGGCCGCTGGGGAACCGGTGCGGTGCATCACGTGGCGTGGCGCATGAAAGATTCCGAAGAAGAAATGGCGATGCGTGAGATTATTTTCAACGACGGCCTCTTCCCTACCGAGCAAATAGATCGCTTCTGGTTCAAGTCGGTCTATTTTCGCGAGCCTGGCGAAGTGCTGTTCGAGTTGGCCACCGACGGCCCTGGTTTTGATCGCGACGAAAACATGGAACGCTTGGGCGAGCAATTGATTCTCCCTCCCTGGCTGGAGCCGCATCGTGCGCTGATTGAGGCGGCTCTGCCAAGTTTGGAGATGCCGAGGACGGAGACATGAAGCCGTGCGAACACTCTTTGCCTCCGGCCTGCCCACTTTGGCCATTGCAGAGCAAAAGTTAGAAAAAATTTCTGAGTTTTTTGCTTTTTCGGCGGCATTCGGTGAATTCGGTGAAGTTCGGCGGAGATGATTTTCCCGCCGATTGACACCGAAATGTACCGAGTTTCGCCGAGAAATTTAAGGCTGCCGCGAAGCGGCTCCAGTTTTCGACTCGTTTGAAAAACTGGCGTGGTCGCTTTAAAGTTGAATCATTGCAAAAAAGAATAAATTTTTCCAGCGGATTGAAAAACCCAACTGATAAAACTTGTCTCTGCTTTGAAATGGTCAAGCACGGAGGAGCCAACTGACGACACTGCTTTTTTTATTGCTGCTTCTCGTCGTTCCGTATGTGCTACTCACTCTAGTGGAGCACAGGAGCGCCGGCTGGAAGATCGCGCCAGCCACACGCGCCAGGGTCGGACTCTCGTTCTTTTTCATTTTCACGGCCCTCGGCCATTTCATAAAAACTGAAGAGATGGCGGCCATGTTGCCGGCGTTCGTTCCCAACCGCGTTGCGATTATTATCGTGACGGGGATATTGGAATTGCTCGCCGCCATCGGCGTCTGGATTCCTCGCCTGAAGAGAATAACGGGTTTATGTATCATACTGATGCTCATCGGCTTTCTGCCCGCTAATATTTATTCGGCGATCAATCGCGTTGATTTTGGCGGCCATGGCAGCGGGCCGGCTTACTTGCTGGTTAGAATACCCTTTCAATTCTTGGTCATTGCGTGGGCATATTTCGCCACAGAACAACAGTGGCTCAGCAAGCAGAGATAGTGATGAAATTTGCCAAATAGGTTTTTCTCATCGCCGGAATTTACGGCATTCTCGCGGTCGCGCCGCTGTATTTTTCCGAAAACCAGATCGGCCGCGATTATCCGCCGGCCATCACTCATCCCGAATACTACTACGGCTTCGCTGGTGTCACACTGGCCTGGCAAATTGCCTTTTTGGTGATCGCGAGTAATCCCAGCCGTTTTCGCTTGATGATGCTGCCGGCAGTCGTTGAAAAATTGGGCTACGTAATTGCCATATTGTTTTTGTATTCGCAACAGCGCGTTGCCACTATCGCCATCGGATTTGCGGCCATCGATCTGATTTTGGGCATCTTGTTTGTGCTGGCATTTTGGCGAACGCCAAAAGTGTAACATCCAATGTAATTTTAAAACCGTATGCACAGCCAATTATCATATCTCTTCGGACTCCAACAACCAGTAGATCGTAAGTCTTACTTCAAGATCGGCGCAGGTTTGATGCTCGTGAAGTATCTTGTTGATGCTTCTTTGATTTTTTTCGTCACAGGCGCTTTTTGGACGCCTTTAGACTACCTTGTGCCCCTGGTTAGCCTGCACGAAGAAAAAATGATGTTGTTTCCGCCTTGGCTGAATATATCTTTGATTATCTGGTCATTGCCGTTTTTATGGATAGGCGTCAGTATGACCCTGCGGCGCGCCGTTGATGCCGGACGCTCGCCGTGGGCCGCTCTGAGCTTCTTCATCCCGATTTTGAACTACCTCATGATGCTTACATTTTGTGTTTTGCCATCTTCACCGAACATTGTTGGGACAGCGAAGCCTTCAACCTTTAATGTAAAGACACGATTCAAAAGTGCGGTATTGGGAATTGGTGCAAGCATTTTGATTGGCATGTTTTTCATTATAATCAATGTTTTTGTGTTGAAAGATTATGGATTGGCCCTGTTCGCCGCAACACCATTCGTATTGGGAGTCGTTAGTGCATTTTTTTTCAATTACCAAACTCCTCGCAGTTTGCTTGAAACTTCGCATGTCGTCACCTTGGGATTATTCCTTGTCGCCGGCGCGTTGCTGTTATTCGCGCTCGAAGGGCTTATTTGCCTGGCAATGGCGTTTCCATTGGGGTTGATCGTAGCGCTGTTGGGCGGTGTGATCGGGCGAACAATCGCCCTTCGCCAACCCGCTACTGTGAAGGGCATGACGTTGGGAGTGCTTCTGCTTCCAGCCAGTGCGATATTCGACAAATTGAATCAAGCTGATTTCACCTACGAAGTCGTTTCAACCATTGAAATTCAAGCTTCGGCAGGCAAAGTGTGGCAACAGCTCATTGCTTTTAACGAGATCGAAAACTCGCCGGATTGGCATTTCAGGTTGGGCATTGCGTATCCCGTACACGCTTCGATTTCAGGAGCGGGTGTCGGCGCTGTTCGAAGTTGTGATTTTTCGACCGGCTCTTTTGTAGAGCCGATTACGATTTGGGATGAGACGCGACGCTTAGCCTTTGATGTTGTTGCGCAGCCGCCACCACTCCAAGAATGGAGCCCTTATCAACGCGTTTACGCCCCTCATTTGGATGGCTTCTCCCGAGCCGTTCGGGGAGAATTTCGTTTGACTCAACTTGCAAGTGAAAAAACTCGTTTGGAGGGAAGCACGTGGTATCGGCTTGATATTTATCCTCACTTTTATTGGCGAATATTTACTGATAAAATTATCCACTCTATTCACAACCGCGTTTTGCAGCAAGTCAAAAAAGATTCTGAGTCGCTGTACTAAAAATCCGAAAGGAACCCCATGAGCCTTTCCGCAACCTGCATCCGGCGCCCGGTGTTGACCTGGGTGCTGTCGATTATCATCATTCTGTTCGGCGTCATCGGCTTTACGTACCTCGGCGTACGCGAATTTCCGAACGTCGATCCTGCCGTCATTACCGTCGATACTTCGTATCCCGGCGCGAACGCCGAGGTGATCGAATCGCAAATCACTGCGATTCTCGAAGAGGACATCAGCGCTGTGCCCGGTATTCGCACCATCAACTCTACCAGCCGCGAAGGCCGCAGCACGATTAGCATCGAGTTCGAGCTGGACGTCGATTTAGAGACGGCGGCGAATGACGTGCGCGATAAAGTCGCCGGCGCCGTCGGCAGCTTGCCTCCGGATGCCGACCCGCCTCGAGTTTCCAAAGCCGATGCGGATGCCTTTCCCATCGTCGTGATCAACGTCAGCAGCAACACGCGCAACTTGTTGCAGCTCACCGATCTCGCCGACAAAACCTTTAAAGAACGCTTGCAAACCATTCCCGGCGTGGCCGAGGTTCGCATCTTCGGTGAAAAGCGCTACTCGATGCGCTTGTGGATGGATCCCAACAAGCTCGCCGCCTATCAAGTCACGGCGCTGGATGTGCGCAGCGCGCTCAATAACGAGAACCTCGAACTGCCCTCCGGCCGCATCGAAGGCAACGACGTCGAATTGACCGTGCGCACGCTCAGCCGTTTGGAAAAACCGGCGGAATTTAACAATCTCATCATTCGCGAGCAGGACGGCCGTTTGGTGCGCTTCAGCGACATCGGTTACGCGGAGCTGGCGCCGGAAAATCTGCGGCAAGTCTCGAAGGGCTTGGCGGGGCCTCGCGTCGCGGTCGCCGTCGTGCCGCAACCCGGCTCCAATCACATTGCGATTTCCGATGAGTTCTTTCGCCGCCTCGACGAGATCAAAAAAGATTTGGGCGACGACGTCGTGCTAAGCATCGGATGGGACACCACGCAATACATTCGCAAATCCATCTCCGAAGTGCAGGAAACCATCTTCACCGCCTTCGGCCTGGTGGTGTTGATCATCTTTCTCTTTTTGCGCGACTGGCGCACCACGCTCATTCCCGTCTTCGCCATTCCGATCTCGCTGATCGGCACGTTCTTCATCATGTATCTCGCGGCCTTCTCCATCAATGTGCTGACCCTGCTGGGTTTGGTGCTGGCCATCGGCATGGTGGTGGACGACGCCATCGTGGTGCTGGAAAATATTTATGCAAAGATCGAAGACGGCATGAGTCCGATTGAGGCCGGACTCAAAGGCTCCAAAGAAGTCTACTTTGCCGTTATCTCGACCACGATCGCACTCATCGCCGTGTTCATGCCCATCGTCTTTTTGCAGGGCCTCACCGGCCGGCTCTTCAAAGAATTCGGCGTCGTGATCGGCGGTTCGGTGGCGATCTCGGCCTTCATCGCGCTCACGCTCACGCCGATGTTGAGCAGCCGCATCATCAAAGCCCACGCGCACCATAGCTGGTTTTATCGCAAGACCGAGCCGTTCTTTGTGAAATTGCTCAGCGGTTACGAAAACTCTCTCGCCTCGTTCATGCGCGTGCGCTGGCTCGGATTTGTCGCCATCTTGTTTTCCGCCGGCATGGTGTGGCTCTTCGGAACGATTCTGCCGCAAGAGCTTTCTCCTATGGAAGACCGCAGCCGTTTTCGCTTGATTTCCACCGGACCGGAAGGCACGTCGTTCGAGCGCATGGAAAAATACATGGATAGTGTGATCGATCTCGTTAAAAAAGAGGTGCCGGAGGCCGACGCAGTGATCGCCAATACCTCAGGATTTGCGGGCGGCGCCAATGCCGGCAATACCACGGTTACTTTGGTGCCGCCGGACAAGCGCGACCGCACGCAGCAGGAAATTGCCGAGGCGATGTCGCGCTCCGTGAGAAGTTTGAACGACGCGCGCACGATCGTCAACCAGGAGCAAACCATCAGTGTCGGCGGCGGCAGCTCGCGTTTCGGCTTGCCGGTGCAATACGTGATTCAAGCGCCGAACTTTGCGAAACTCAAGGAAGTGTTGCCGAAGTTTATGGAAGAAGCGAACAACCATCCGGCTTTCAGCGCAGCGGATTTGAATTTGAAATTCAACAAGCCGGAGTTGGTGATTGAGATCGACCGCGAACGCGCCCGCTCGCTGGGCGTTTCCGTGCGCGACATCGCGCAAACGCTGCAGCTCACGTTGAGCGAATCGCGCTACGGCTATTTCATCAAAGACGGCAAGCAGTATCAAGTCCTCGGCCAGCTCACGCGGCAAAACCGCGACGAACCGGTGGATCTCACCTCGATCTTCGTGCGCAATCGCAGCGGCGAATTGATCCAGCTCGACAACGTCATCAAAACCTCCGAGCAATCCAACCCACCGCAGCTTTATCGTTTCAATCGCTATATTGCGGCCACGGTTTCCGCCGGACTCTCGCCCGGTTATACTTTGGGCGACGGCATCAACGCCATGGACGAAATCGCCGCAAAAGTTTTGGATGAATCTTTCAGCACTACGCTCTCCGGCGCGGCGCGCGATTTCGCCGAAAGCTCGTCGAGCTTGATTTTCGTTTTCATTTTGGCGCTGGTGCTGACGTATCTGATCCTGGCAGCACAATTCGAGAGCTTCCGCGATCCGTTGATCATCATGTTCACCGTGCCGCTCGCGGTGGCTGGTGCGCTGCTGTCGCTGTGGTATTTCAATCAAACCATCAATATCTTCAGCCAGATCGGCCAAATCATGCTCATCGGCTTGGTGACGAAGAACGGCATTTTGATCGTGGAATTTGCCAATCAACGCAAAGCCACCGGACTCTCCGTGATGGAAGCCGTGCAAAGCGCGGCGGCAGCGCGTTTCCGGCCGATTTTGATGACGAGCTTATCGACGATCCTCGGTATTTTGCCGATTGCCTTGGGCTTGGGCACTGGCGCAGAAAGCCGCGTGTCGATGGGTATCGCCGTCGTGGGCGGGATGATTTTCGCCAGCGGCTTGACATTGTATGTGATTCCTGCGATTTATTCTTATTTCTCGAAAGAATTTCACCGACCGCACGTGAGCACCGCTCCTGTGCGGCGGAGAGAGGAATTGGTGGAAGCGGAGGTTTAAAAAAAAGCCGCAATTTTCCAGCTTGCATGTCATCAACAATCTGCTTATATTCTCGCATAAACTATAAGGTCAATTTATCTGTAGAGTGTAAATCATGGCCACGACAACTGCACCAACCATTCAGCCGCGCCCAATTTCATATCATGAAGAATATCTTCCAGAATCGGATGGGAAACCTATGGCCGAAACCGATATCCACCGCAAGCTCATGATCGCTCTCCTGCATGCGCTGGAAGAGCATTTCCGCGATGCTGCGAAAGTCTATGTGAGCGGGAACATTTTTGTTTACTATCTTGATGAAAATGGAAAACGCCAGTCCGTGTCGCCCGATATTTTCGTGGTGTTCGGCGTCGCCAAGAAAGATCGGCGAACCTATAAAATAGATGCAGAAGGAAAAGCGCCTCAGGTGGTTATCGAGCTAACTTCCTCAAGCACCAAAGCCGAAGATATCGTTTTGAAGCATTATATCTATGCAAATCTCGGCGTTCAAGAATATTTTCTTTTCGATCCCTATAGCGAAACCATGCGCCCCTCGCTGCGGGGCTTTCGGCTTAAAGGTGGCGAATACACGCCAATGGCCGGAACTAGATTGCGGAGTGAAGTTTTGGGTTTGGAGTTGGCCGTCGAAAAAGGCCGTTTGCGTTTGTACGATCCCAAAACCGGTGAGCGCTTGCGCACGCCGCAAGAGGCGGAGGCTGATCGCCGCGCTGCAGAAAAAACCGCCGCAAAAGAATTGAAGGCGCGGCGGGAAGCGGAAGCCAAAGCAGCTCGAGCTGAGGCAGAAAACGTCCGTTTGCGCAAAGAATTAGCTAAACTGCGAGCGAAACAAAACTAAAATCTTTTCGATAATAAAGCGTCGCGATGATCAAAACCTACGGATTGACCCACCTTGCACTCGCCGTCCGCGACGTTGAGCGTTCCTTCCGATTTTATCAGCAAGTCTTCGGCGCCATGGAAGTCTATCGCGGCGACGGCTTCATTCAAGCGCAAACGCCCGGAAGCCGTGACGTGCTCGTGTTCGAAGAGAAAAATGCACAATGTAGATTTGATCTTGACATTGACCGGCGGCTTGGCGGCGGCGCTGATTCTCGGTTATGTCACTCAGCGCTTGGGATTGTCGCCTATCGTCGGTTATCTGCTCGGCGGGTTCGCCGTCGGGCCGAATACCCCAGGCTTCGTCGCCAATTTCGAGATGGCGAATCAATTGGCCGAGGTCGGCGTGATTCTCCTGATGTTTGGCGTCGGACTGCAATTTCACCTCGATGAGCTGCTCGCAGTACGCCGCATCGCAATTCCCGGCGCCGTCGGCCAGAGCCTCGTAGCTACTCTTCTGGGCGTTTGGGTGGCGCTGGCATTCGGTTGGAGCACGGCAGCCGGAATGATCTTCGGCCTCGCCATCTCCGTCGCGAGCACCGTGGTGCTGACGCGAGTGTTGACAGACAATAACGATCTGCACACGCCCACCGGCCATATCGCGATAGGCTGGCTGGTCGTCGAGGATATTTTTACCGTTTTGGTGTTGGTTCTCTTGCCGGCGATTTTCAGCGCGAATCAAACCGGTTCGGGCAACCTGCCTCTCGCCCTCGGCTTTTCCATAATCAAGCTCGGCGCGCTCATGGCATTCACGTTTCTCGTCGGCGAACGTGTCATTCCCAAGCTGCTGGGTTACGTGGCGGCAACGCGCTCGCGGGAGCTTTTCACGCTCACCGTGTTGGTCGTGGCATTGGGCATCGCGGTGGGCGCAGCCAAGTTGTTTGGCGCTTCCATGGCGCTTGGCGCATTTCTCGCCGGAATGGTGGTAGGACGGTCGGATTTTAGTCTGCGCGCCGCCTCGGAAGCGCTGCCGATGCGCGACGCTTTTGCCGTTCTCTTCTTCGTCTCCGTCGGCATGTTGTTCAACCCGCACCATTTGCTGGAAGCGCCTGGCATGGTGGCCTTAACGCTCGCCATTATATTGCTCGGCAAGCCTCTCGCCGCGCTGAGCATCGTTCTCATGCTCGGCTATCCCGTCAAAATTGCCCTGGCCGTTGCTGTGGCCTTGGCGCAGATCGGCGAATTTTCTTTCATCCTCGCGACCCTTGGCAAAGATCTCGGCGTGCTCTCAAATGCCGCCGTCAACACCATTGTCGCCGCGGCCATTGTGTCCATCACGCTGAATCCTTTGTTTTATCGGCTTATCGATCCACTTGAAAGGTGGGCAATGCAACGCCCTCCGCTTTGGCGTTGGCTCAATGCGCGGAACCAATCCCGGCATCATTTCGCCACGGCATCCTCTCAGGAAACCGAATTAACGTTGGATGCGCAACCCCGCGCCATCATCGTCGGCTACGGTCCGGTGGGAAAAACCGTCACGCGCCTGCTGCGCGATAGCGAGATCGAGCCGTCCATTATCGAATTGAATCTCGAAACCGTGCACCGGCTGCGCGCGGAGGGCTTGACCGCAGTTTATGGCGACGCGAGCCACCATGAAACGCTGAAAAGCGCGGGCATCGAAACCGCCGGCAGTTTGATTCTAAGCGCCGCCGGCGCGCGTGCGACCGCCGAGATTATTCGCCTGGCGCGAGAGCTAAACCCGAAGATTTCGGTGTTGGTTCGCGCCAATTACCTCCATGAAATAGCGGCGCTGCGCCAAGCCGGCGCCGACCATGTTTTGACGGGCGAGGGCGAAGTCGCATTGGCCATGACCGAGTTTATTCTCCGCCAGCTTGGCGCCACGCCGGAACAGATCGACCACGAACGCGATCGCATTCGGGCCGAGCTTTTTGGCGCCGCCGAACCGGCTGAGATCGTTGAAAAAACTCCTATTCATATTCAAGCTCATTCCGCAGCGCAATCACCAAACTCTCCGGATCGATGGCCACCGTAATCAAATTGGGCCGGCAGCACACGGCACAGTCTTCGACGTATTCTTGGCTGTAACCGGAATAGAGATCGATCATCGTTTCATTCGCCTCGCCGCAGCGGGCGCAATGCCACGGCGCAGGAGTCAGCGCCCCTTCCCTGGCTTTGAGCGGCTGGTCTTCCTCAAAGGGATTCCACTCATCTTCGTTAAAGTCGTCTTCGTCGTGGTCTGGCATTTTGCTCTCCGGATTCTTTTCCTCAAATATGCTTTTAGAATTCGAAAAGTGCAACATTTTTTTTCCACTCGCCGCTTGACTTTTTGCCAAACGCGCCGTATGTTGTGAAGTCTTCGTCGCAACGCAAACCACCAATCTGCAAACACGCAGTTCAATAACCGAACGGAGGAAAGAGAATTTGGAAAATTTTCAAACTTTTATCACCGAGTTGGGAAATTTGGTGTGGGGCACTCCCCTGCTGATTCTGCTGGTTGGAACCGGAATTTTTCTCACCTTCCGCTTGCGCGGTCTGCAATTTCGCGGCTTGTGGCACTCGCTCTGGCTGGCGTTGGTCAAACGCAAAGAAGACAGCGCCGAAGCCGGCGACATCACCCATTTTCAAGCGCTGATGACGGCGTTGGCAGCGACCGTCGGCACCGGCAACATCGCCGGCGTCGCCACCGCCATCGCCAGCGGCGGCCCCGGCGCGCTGTTCTGGATGTGGGTCACCGGCCTCTTCGGCATGGCGACGAAATACGCCGAAGCCGTGCTCGCCGTCAAATATCGCGTGCAAGAAGCCGACGGTTCGATGAGCGGCGGCCCGATGTATTACATTTCGCGCGGGCTGGGGTGGAATTGGCTGGGCACGCTGTTCGCCATTTTTGCTTCGATTGCCGCATTCGGCATTGGCAACATGGTGCAGTCCAATTCCGTCGCCGATGCGATGCAAAGCTCGTTCGGCGTCCCCACTTGGCTGACCGGCGTGGTGTTGGCCGTGGCGACCGCGGCGGTGATTTTGGGCGGCATTAAGAGCATCGCGCGCGTCACCAGTTTCTTCGTGCCGATCATGATCGTATTTTACATGATCGCCGCCATCATCGTCGTGCTGATCAATTATAATGGCATTCCCGACATCGTGATTTATGTTTTCAAAGACGCCTTCACTCCGAGCGCGGCTTTTGGCGGATTTTTGGGCGCAACGGTAAGAGAAACGATTCGTTTCGGCGTGGCGCGCGGCGTTTTTTCCAATGAATCCGGCTTGGGCAGCTCGCCAATTGCAGCAGCCGCAGCGCAAACCAAAAATCCGGTCACCCAAGCGCTGGTTTCCATGACGCAGACGTTCATCGATACCATCGTCGTGTGCAGCCTCACCGGCTTTGTGATCATCGCCTCGGGCGCGTGGCATATAACTGATCCCGCCACCGGCGCCGGCTACACCGGCGCCCAGTTGACCACCCGCGCCTTCAGCATAGGCTTGCCAGGAAACTCCGGCGGCATCATCGTGGCGCTGGGTCTCATCCTTTTTGCTTATTCTACAATATTGGGTTGGAGCTATTACGGTGAGAAATCGTTGGAATATCTGCTTGGACCCAAATCGGTCAAACCATACCGGCTGTTATTCTGTGTTTTTGTGTTTGTCGGCGCCGTTTCGCACCTGCAAGTCGTGTGGTCGATAGCGGATGTCTTCAACGGCCTGATGGCCTTTCCCAATCTGGTTGGCTTGCTCATGCTCTCCGGCGTGGTGGTGGCGGAGACCAACAAGCATTTTTATAACAAGTAAGTTGTAAAATGAAAAAGTTTCTAATTGGCGGCGTCGACATCGCGCCGCCTTTGGCTAACATTGGCTTGCTGCTGTTGCGTGTTTTCACTGGTCTGGCCCTGCTCTTCCAGCACGGCTTGCACAAAATGCCGCCATCGCCGCGGTTTGTCGAACGTGTGAGTGGCCTCGGCTTCCCCTTGCCGGAATTGTTTGCGTGGGCCGCCGGCGTTGCGGAAACCATTGGCGGAGGCTTGTTGGCGCTCGGCCTTTTAACAAGGCCGGCCTCGGCCCTCATTCTTGTCACCATGCTGGTGGCCGCATTTGGCCGGCACGCGGGCGATCCATTCAGTGCAAAAGAATTGGCGTTGCTGTATGGTTGTGTGGCCTTCCTTTTCCTGCTGGTTGGCTCCGCGCGTTACGGCTTTGACGCAGTGCTGAGAAAACGAAATATCGAGCTGCATGAATCGAATCGATAAAAACCAAACCGTACACTGAAAACTGTTGTAAGAATACCCGAGATGGCAAGCCTTCTCCTTATCTTCGCGCATCCCGCTCTCGAAAAATCTCGCATCAACGCGCGCTTGATTCGCGATATTCACCGGCTCGAGGGAATCACGTTTCACGACTTGTACGAAGCCTATCCCGACTTTCACGTGGATATCAAACGCGAGCAACAGCTTCTCACCACGCACGACTTTATCATCCTTCATCATCCGATGTACTGGTACAGCTCTCCCGCGCTGGTCAAGCAATGGGAAGACCTCGTGTTGGAGCATGGATGGGCTTATGGCGCCAAAGGCACGGCGCTGCGCGGCAAAAAGTTTTTGCATGTGATCACCACCGGCGGCAGCCGAGTCGCCTATGAGCAAGCCGGCATGCACGGCCACACCATTCGTGAGTTTCTCCTGCCGTTCGAGCAAACGGCCAAACTCTGTGGCATGGTCTACCTTCCTCCCTATCTCGTGCAAGGCACACACCGTTTGTCAAACGAGGAACTCGAGCGGTACGCCGCCGAATATCTCGCGCTTCTGCAAATGCTGCGCGACGAGGTGCATGATGTGAAACACCTGATGAGTTTTAATCTTCTCAACGACATCTTCGCAACGCAGACTTCCCCTTAACTGCTTTTTAATTATTTTGCCACAATCCCTGGCCTGCGGCAGGGCAGGCATCTTGCAAAAAATATCTTTTAAATCATGCACAACGATTCATTCTTTTTTCAAGCGCTGGTCTATCTTGCCGCGGCGGTGATCTCCGTTCCGATTGCAAAACGCCTCGGCCTCGGCTCGGTGTTGGGCTACTTGCTGGCGGGAATCATCATCGGCCCCAACCTGCTCGGCCTCATCGGCGAAGAGGGACAAGACATCATGCACTTCGCCGAGTTCGGCGTCGTGATGATGCTGTTCGTTATCGGCCTGGAGCTGGAACCCTCGCTGCTGTGGCGGATGCGCGCCGCCATCGCCGGTTTGGGTGGATTGCAGGTGACGGTCACGGCCGTTGTCGTCGCCGCTGTTGGTATGTTAGCGGGCTTGCCATGGCAAGCGGCGCTAGCGGTGGGAATGATTCTCTCGCTTTCCTCGACCGCTATCGTGCTGCAAACGCTGAACGAGAAAGGATTGATGAAGACGGCCTCGGGGCAAAGCTCGTTCGCCGTGCTGCTGTTTCAAGATATCGCCGTGATTCCGATGCTGGCGCTCCTTCCGCTCCTCGCTGTGCAAGGCGCTCCCAGCGTTGAGACGGCGGAACATTCCTTCATCAACACCCTCCCCGGATGGGCGCAAACATTGGTCGTCCTTGGCGCCGTTGCGCTCATCGTCGTTGGCGGCAGGTTTATCGTGCGTCCCGCTTTTCATTTCATCGCGCAAACGAGGCTGTTGGAAATCTTTACGGCAGCCGCGCTGTTGTTGGTCATCGGCATTGCGGTGCTCATGACGCAAGTGGGATTGAGTCCGGCGCTCGGCACCTTTCTGGCCGGTGTGGTGCTGGCCAACAGCGAATATCGCCACGAATTGGTCAGCGATATCGAGCCGTTCAAAGGCCTGTTGTTGGGATTGTTTTTCATCTCGGTCGGCGCTTCGATCAATTTTCCGCTCATTCTCGCC
>JAKEEU010000337.1 GCA_022616415.1 Candidatus Zhuqueibacterota bacterium
ATGTGCTTTTTTCTTTCTCTTCGCTATTTGATTTACCAAAATAATCTCTTATACGGCAAAAGTCAATTGAATACTAACGGCATCTCTTCAAAGCACGTTCCCTTGATGCGGCGTCCAATGCTCCACGTTCATAGCACGATTCCAAAAATAAAGATGACTTGTTGTTAATATTGGCCATATTTTTCGACAAAATCAATATCTTTCTTCTGGTTGCATCAACTCAGATCCGAAACATTTTTCGGAAAATGATTTCCAAATCCAATAGCGGGCTGTAATGAGTCACATAATAAAGATAAAGCCGGTTTTTTTCCTCTTGTGACAACTGGGCGCGACGGTTGATTTGCGCCAAACCGGTGAGGCCGAACGGCAAGTCGATTCCTGGGTGTGACACGACAGCTTTATCATCTGAGGAGCCGCGCCCATAAGGAATCTCCAAACCGACCCAGCTCAATTTTCCGGAAAGGACCGCGATCAGCCATGGCCATTTGGCGAATCGCCCGCCGCGCGAAAATCGCCAAAGACGAATTTGCCGGCCGGAGGGAGTCAATATAACACGAGAGCGCAACTTGCCGAGAAACGGCCAGCTCACTAAAAGGAGCGGCGACAGCACGAGCAATGAAAAACCGGCGAGAGCCACATCAAACAGCCTTTTCGCCAAGGCCGGCCCAAATTTCGCGAGACGATTTTCAATTTCGAGCAACGGCATTTCGGTCACTTGGTCGATGCCGGATTTGCCGATAATCACATCGAGATGGCTCGGAACCAGCTTGAAGCTCAAGCGTTGTCCCGCTTCGCGCGACCGTGACATCACCTCGAGAATACGGCCAAAGGGAATGCGCTGGGTGGAAAAAATCACTTGTTGAATACGTCCCGATTTTCCTTTAATAAATTTCAAAGGGAAGTCGGGATTTTCGGCGCGCAGCAACTCATCGAAACGTTCCAAACTCGTGAGCACTGGCAGGCCGGCATAAGATTTTCCCACCTCATCGCCGTCAAGACTGACCAACCCCAAGAGATCATAGCCCCGCAAAGCGGGGTTCATTTTCAGTTTTTCCACCAATGCCCCGTCTGAAGCAAAATCTCCGACGATCACGGTTCGCTGGCCGAGCAGGGTTTTACCGAGCGGACCTTTGAACAGTCCGAACCCGAGGTGGTGCAACACTTTCACTGCCAGACGCCAAGCCGACAGCAGCAAGATATTCATGAGGCCAGCGATCAACACCACTGCGCGCGAAAAAGCATATTGCTTGAAAAAATAAGTTAGACTGGCGTTGATCAAAAATCCGATCGTCGCGGCGGCAAAGGCCTGAGAGGCCGAATAGGTCGCCCGGCGATAGCAACCGAAGAGCGCCAGGCAAATGAGCCAGATAAACGAGTAAACGAAATCGATGATGAGAAAATTGCCAAACAAATTCACGTTCTCGAAGCGCAGCCACACCGCAACCAACATGCTGAGCTGCATCAGGGCGAGATCAAACATCGGCGCTGCGAGCCGGCGGGCGAGCGATTGGACAAAAGCGAGCGCGGCACGAAACCAAATCGCCACGTGCAACAGCCAATATGCCAAAAGAAAAAGCCCGGACTTTCCTCTAAAAAAGCTGAAAGAGGAATCGGGGCGAAAATGCTTGCGCACAAACAGGCCCATCGCCTGATAGAACTGCCGCAAATTATCCAGGCCGCTTTGTTTAGCGCTTTCGCCCTTGAAATGGACAATTTGTGTTTTCGGAAAATAATGAATCTTCCAGCCGTTCTGGCGCATGCGAAAACACCAATCGAGGTCCTCACCATAAAGAAAGAACGCTTCGTCCAACATTCCGACTGCGGCGAGAGCATCGCGGCGCACCGCCATAAAAGAGCCGGAGATGGCCTCCACTTCCGCAGTTTCGTCTTCGGGCAGATACGTCAAATTATAACGGCCAAACCAGCGATTCTTGGGAAAAAGCCGGCTCAAACCCGAAAGGCGCGTAAAAGCAACCCACGGCGTTGGAAAGCTGCGCCGGCAGGCAAGCTGCAGAGTGCCGTCGGGATTGAGAACTTTGCACCCGACCATGCCGGTGTCAGGATGCGCGTCCATAAAATCGCGAATGGCAACAAACGTATCCTCTTGCACTACGGTGTCGGGATTAAGCAGCACGACGAGCCGGCCACGCGCCTGCCGCAACGCCTGATTATTTGCGGCTGCAAATCCGAGATTCTCGCGATTGGAGATCAACCGCACTTCAGAAAATTCTTGCCGCACCATATCGGCACTGCGGTCGGTCGAGGCATTGTCCACCACGAAAACTTCTGCTGAAAGCTCAACCAGCGCTTTGCGGAGAGAGAGCAAGCTCTGCCGCAAAAACTCTCGCACGTTATAGTTAACGATGATGACTGAGACGTCGTACGATGTCTCTTCGAAACGAGGCTCAAAAATAGTGGCGCTCGCAAAGCTGTTGAGACGGCTAGTCATGCAACGGTGTTGACAACAAATGATGCATTATCAAAAAATCGGCTAAGACTTCGGCACAGAGCTTGTGCGCGCGAGGCCGCCAGTGACCGTCCAGCAAAAAATATAAACCTCGGGGTTGCAATGGGCTTTTGCTCATAGCTGACAAAATCTGATCGACGAAACCAATATTGTGCGCTGTCGCAAAGTTTATAAGTCGCTTCCCTGACGATAGCCGAAACTCGTGATTTCCATTTGAACGAATCCATTGGCTAAATTTACACAATCAGAGCACCAAAAACAATGGCAAATTTCCAAGTCAAGTTTATTTCATGTGCTTGAATAAATCCGGCAGCTTCAAGCGCCAGACCATGGTTGCCGCCTCAAATTGAACTTTACGCGACATTTTGGATTTTCCCTCCCGGCGCTCGGTGAAGACGATCGGCACTTCGCAGATGCGGAATCCATGTCGCCAAATTTTGTAGTGCAGCTCGATTTGAAAAGCATAGCCGTTCGAAACGATGTTATCCAGTGCAACCGATTCGAGCACCCGGCGATGAATACATTTGAAGCCGCTGGTGCAATCATTGATGGGCATGCGTGTGATCGTGCGAGTGTACCAATTCGCAAAAAGGCTAAGCAGCAACCGCGACAGCGGCCAGTTGATGACGTTGACGCCGCTAAGATAGCGCGAGCCGATCACCAAGTCATTATCGTCAGTCTTTTCCAACAGCCGCGGCAAATCGTCCGGATTGTGCGAAAGGTCGGCATCCATCTCGAAAATGTATTCAAATCCATTTTGGACGGCGTAGCGAAAGCCGGCGACGTACGCCGTGCCCAGACCCATTTTGCCCGGGCGCCGTAACACGTGCAAGCGCGGCTCTTTTTCCACCCACCGTGCCACGAGATCGCCGGTGCCGTCGGGAGAATTGTCGTCAACGATGAGAATTTCGATGCTCGGAACCTTGAGACCGAAGATACGATTGATGACCGCTTCAATATTGCCGGCTTCGTTGTAAGTCGGAATAACGACCAAAGCTCGGTGCGCACTCACTTCGGACAACGCGGCGCTCCTTTCTGACTGGTTGCTGGATGCTGGTTGCGTGCCGCTAACTACGCCGTGGATTTATTGATTACGATTGCTGCTCACTAGCGAGGCCGGTGATCGCGGTTAAATCACTGCTAGTTCGGCTTTGAATTTCTGCACGCCGCCCACAACATCGGACATGCTGATGTTGAGTTCGGTTACGGCTTTGGAAATATCAAACCCCGAGCGCAGCGGCCGCGGCGAAGCTTGCTTGAGATCGCTGGTTTTGATCGGATGAATGAGACTCGCATCGAGACCGAAAACTTCGGCGATTTTAACGGCGAAGTGGTAACGATCAATCACTTCGCTGCCGCTGATGTGATAAACGCCTTTGTGGCCGGACTCCGCGAGAATGCGTAACGCGACAGCCAACTCACTCGCCAAAGTCGGATTGCCGAATTGGTCATCGACGATTCGCACGGATTTGCCGTTGCGTAACTGTTCGATCAGCCAAGTGACAAAATTGGGACGAATTTCATAGCCGGCGCCGTACAACACCATCGTGCGTGCAATCGCGCAATTCGCCTCGCTGTTAATCAAAACATTCTCTCCGGCCAGCTTGGAACGGGCGTAAAATCCGAGCGGATTGGGGCGATCGTCTTCGCGAAACGGACCATTCCTGCCATCGAAGACATAATCCGTGCTCACGTGGATGAGACGCGCGTGGACTTTTTGCGCGGCATAAACGAGATTCTCCACGCCGGTAACGTTGATTTTCCAGCAAAGCTCGCGCTGCGTTTCGCTGCCGTCCACGTCGGTGAAAGCAGCGGCATTCATGATAAAGTTGGGCACCAGCGCTTGCACGAGATCACGCAATTTCTGGCGGTCGGCAATATCGCCTTGATGATATTGGAAATTTCCATCCGGCAAACGGCGTTCGGGTTGCAAGCTGAGTGCATGCACTTCGTAATCATCACGAAATACTTTGATGAGCTGCTGGCCGAGCAAGCCGTTCGCGCCGGCGATCAAAACTTTTTTACGCAACAAATGCATAATCGCCAAGTTTATTTTTAAATTTCGCAACGGAAAAGGGAACCGCACCGAAAAACGCCACTAAAATCTTTCACGCCAAGACGCAGCATCGCAAAGATTTTTTGATGACAAAATGATTAAGGTCAAAATAATTTTTAATAGTTTTGCACCAAATAGTTTTGCCTTTCAAGTTGCGGTTTTACCGTTTCCTGAAAAATTGCCGGAGTCAATGATCCCATAAACGTGCAATTCAAGCCGGCCACTTTGTTGGCAAAATGTGTGGCCGCAGAGAAATCTTGCATTCGCAAAAAATGCGCGAGAAACGCGGCGCCGAACGCATCGCCACAACCAATGATATCGATCACCTGCGGAACTTCATAAGGCGGGCAATGCTCGTAACGCATGTCGCCTTCGTGACGATAAAAAAGCAAAGAACCGTTGCTGCCGAGTGTGATGTGGCAAGCCGACACCAGCTCAGCAGCGATATATTTGCCAAAATTTAACAAATCGCCTCGGGTAAATTGTTCCTGACAGCCCGCTAACGTAGCGGCCTCCCGCTCATTCACCTGCAAAATATGGCAAGCGGCTAACCACTCGCGCCAGTTGGGGGTGGTGCGATAATAACGCCTGCCCGTTGCATCAATGCCAAGAGCGAGCGAGTGCAAGTCAAGATAAATTAGCGGCGAAGGCCTTGATTTACGTAAAGCAGTCAGCGCTTCTAACGCCACGTCATTACCAGAAATCAAATTAACCAGCACCGCATCACATTCGGCAACAGCGGCGATTTCACTCGTCGTAATGGGGGGCATCGGTGCGCTGGTCACCTCGTCGCGCATTTCCCGGCTGCGATAAGTCAGCGTGACTTGGGTATTGGGTTGCGACACGCGATACATACCATCAAAAAGAACATTGGCGCTCAAGCGTTTAAGAGCATCATGAATAGTTTCATAAAAATCATTGCCCACGTGACACAACGGCTGCACGAAGGTATCTGCCTCGACCAAGCTAGAGAGATAGGCCATGGTGTGATACAAGCCGCCGATGCTCTCAACCTTGCGGCCATCAAGGGTGACGATGGTGTCACGAATAAATGTGCCAATGACGCCGATTCTTTTTTGCATTAGGCAGCTTTCAATTTATCGATCTCTTTTTCGATTTTATCGATGGCGGCGGCTTTCTCCATGTCGCGTTTCTTTAGAATTTCAACGTCTTTCTTCAAATCGCGATGCTCAGCATCTATAATCGCGCTGTCATGTCCGAATTGTTCATAATTTTTCGCCATGACGTCCATGCCGGTGAGCAATTGATTGTGGCGCTGCTGATATCGTTCGTCGTTTTCATCAATTTTCCTGTCGAGTTGCGAGTAATATTTAACCATATCATTACGAACAGATTGAATTTCCGCAGTCATCTGTTGCCTCATATTCGCAAAACCTTGCGTCATCTCGCTGCGGGCAGCAGCGAGGCCTTGCGTCATCTCGCCGCGAACAGTAGCGAGGCCTTGCGTCATCTCATCGCGCACGGCTTTAAATTCCGCCGCGGTTTCTTGACGGACGATATCGACTTTTTGACCGATGGCGCCAACTTTTTGGTCAACAGCATCGATTCTTCGATCAAGCGCATCGAAACGTTGATCAAACTTATCCAGCCGCTTCAGGACGAGATTCAGGCTGGGGTTCGCTTTTTTCTTACTGTTCGTTTGTTTGCGGGTGTTCTTGCGTTTTGCTGGCATTGTCATCTCCCTCGATTAGGTTTATATGCGACCTTGGCTTATTATAAAATTCAAGCCATTTTTCCTTATCAGAATCAGGCAATTTCGACCATTTGATCAGCTCGATTCGCCGAAAGCGATGCTCTTCCCAATCTGCTACCGTTTTATTAAAGACGTCTTGCTGCATTCTGACCACGAGTTCTTCACTGTAGATTTGTGACAGTATCTCTCTCTGTTGCTCTCGTGGCAATCCCCTGCACTTGTCCCATTCTCCATCCTTTAAGCGTTTATCGACTTGTCGATAGATTTCCCCCATCTCCTGCATGGCTTGCATTTTCGCAATTAATTGTCGGTTTATTTCTTTTATGGCTTTGAGTTGCTCGGCATGCTCTTTTAAAGAACGATTCACATGCTCTTCAAAATCACGACGCCATTTCTTGGTACCATAAGAATCATCAGCATCTGTATTATCCTGCGCCGGTAGTTCACTGACCAGCGTTTTCTTATTTGCCTGCTCTTGCTTGACTGTTTTTTGCCATTGGTCGGCTTGGGCGTGTTTTTTCATCTGGCTGCCACTCTCCTTTTTCTTGCGAGGACTCTTCGGTTTCGCTGGCATATTTTCCTCCCTACTTCATTTCAGAGCAAATTTACATAACTACACTTCAAAAAAGAGATAACGCAATAAAAATACCACCATCAGAATATAAACCGCCAAACTGACTTCCCGGCCGCGTCCGGCGGCGAGCTTGACGATAGGATACGAGATGAAACCAAGCGCCATGCCGTCGGCAATGCTGAACGTGAGCGGCATGCCAATCAACGTCAAAAAAGCCGGTATGGCTTCGGTGAAATCTTTCCAATCAATGTGCAAAACGTTTTGCACCATCATGCTGCCGACGATGATCAATGCCGGCGCGGTGATGGGGTGATAAATCTCGTTTCCCACTGCGATGCCGCCGCCGATCATTTGCGCCAATGGCGAAAGAAACAAAGCGAAGATGAAAAGCGCCGCGGTGACGAGATTGGCAAAGCCGGTGCGGCCGCCTTCGGCCACACCGGAAGCGCTTTCGATGTAGGCGACAACGGTGGAGGTTCCACAAACCGCGCCGACGGTGGTTGCAATCGCATCGGCCATGAGCGCGCGTCCGCCGCGAGGGAGTTGTCCATTTCTCAAGAATCCCGCTTGCTCGCCGACGCCAACCAAAGTGCCGACGGTGTCGAACAAATCGACGAAGAAGAAAACGAGAATGATGGTGACGAATCCCAAGCTGAGCGCGCTCTGCAAATCCAATTTGAGAAAGGTTGGCGTCACTGACGGCGGAAAACTAAACACACCTTGAAACTTTACCAAACCGAGAATAAGCGCGCCCAATGTGGTTACGACAATGCCGATCAACAGCGCGCCGACCACGCGACGTGCCAACAAAATGGCGGTCAACAAAAGCCCGAACAGTGTCAAGAGCGCAATCGGCTCGCGCAGGGAAGCCAAACGTACGAAAGTTGCCGGATGCGAAGCAATGATGCCTCCCTCCTTCAATCCCACAAACGCTATCAACAACCCGATGCCGATCGCGATGGCGTTCTTCAAAGAGTCTGGAATTGAAGAGATAATTTTTTCACGAAAACGGAAAAAAGCAAGCAAAATAAAAGCGCTTCCCGAAAAAAACACGCCAGCCAGTGCGGTTTGCCACGGGATGCCCAGCCCCTGGCAAACGGAAAAAGCAAAGTAAGCGTTGATGCCCATGCCCGGCGCCAGCGCAATCGGATAATTTGCCAACAGCGCCATCAACAAGGTGCCGATGGCGGAAGCGACGCAAGTCGCCACCATCACGGCGCCGAAGTCCATACCGGCGGCGGAGAGGATGGCCGGATTGACAAAAATAATATACGACATCGTCGCGAAGGTGGTCACACCGGCGATCATCTCGCGGCGAAAATTCGTGCCATTAAGGGCGAAATCAAAAAATCGGACGAGAGCCGAGGTCATCGTTTGTTTAGGCGGCTTTCGATTTGTCTATTTCTTTCGGTAATACGTTCATCTTTCATCCGAAACGTCCGCGCCATGATTTCCAGTTGGCGCAAGAAACGGATTTTTTCCTTGCCAGGATTAAAAACGGCAATATCGACGAGAAAAGCTTGCCGCGTTTGCTCGTCATAAAACGCCCAGGCTTTGAATGGCCCGCCGGCGGCTTTGCTCTCATTCTCCCAGAGGCCTTGCAGCTCCAACGCCCAACGGCCGGCAAAATCAACTTCGCGAACAATCAAGTCGTTGTTAATAACGACGCGGTCATTTTCATAAAACCGCTCACCGAGGCGATTCCGCCATTCGATGACCCAATCGCGCGTGATCCGGTTGGGATCATCCAAATTTTGCCAACTGGCAAACAGCCAACGCTCCGGCCAGGCGCGCCGCAACATCACGAAGTTCTCTTGCGGAAATTCCTTATAAAGTTGATAATCATGTTGAATCCGCAGCGTCCAGTCGTATTTGTCGAGCAAAGTTTTTTCGAGATGCTTTTGCTCAAATTGGCTGAACATTTCCGTTTTCGTTCGCTCCATCAGCGGTTGATTGAACAACTCGAAAAGCTCGTACCGATGGCTGAGGATGCGTTGTTTCAAAGTGTCACGATGAGTCGCCGCGAGCACAACCAGACGCTGTTCCTTCGCCCACGGATCATCCTTTTTAAGAACATAATCTTGCCCGTTCACGATCCGCGCTTTCAACTCCGGCGTCAGCATGGCTTCGATTTTGCCAGCCGCCCCGCTTCGCGGGATCGCGCTGCCGAGCATGCCAATGAGCAAAAGCTGAGAGTGATGCAAATGTTTTTCCATCTGACTGACTGGAACTTGGTGCAACTCAAAAGTCTTTTCCGGCCAGGGCGTGGGGATTTCCCGCTCGAATGCGCGGCTCAATTCGCCTTTTAAAAAAACGTAATCCGCCGAGTCGGCGATGACGATGATTTCTTTTTCATTGCCGCCGCTGGGGACATCGCGCTGGCAGGAGATCGTGAGCGCCAAAGTTGCGGTAGTGGCAGCAATAACGAGAAAGAATTTCCACATTTTCTACTTATGCTTAGACAGACGGGCCGTCTGTGTTACGTGGCTCTTCTCCAAAAAACAAACCAAGCTCGCTCCATAAGCCGCATACGAAAACGGCGTGTGGCTACCACCGATCAATGAGGCCAACGCCACGAGCGGAGCGCGCACTAAACACAGCGGCCACAAGACCCACCGCCCGCGCCGTCTTTGCGCCGCCAATTTTTCACTCATCAACGCGTTGAAAAAGGCATCGAGCGGCAATTGGCGCCACCAACGCAGCGTCAAGCCGTGTTTGCTGCCGAGGCGCGCCAGGGTGTCGAGAGAAAAATGATTGACGTGGCGCGGCGCATCCAACGCCACCCAATTCGATTTGTAGATGCGCGCATCAATGCCAGCGATATTCGGCACGGCGATGAGCAGCACGCCATTTTCTCGCAAGCGCCGGGCGATAATTTCCAAAGCCTGGCCGGGATCGTAAAGATGCTCGAGCACGTGCCATAACGTGATAACGTCGTATTGCTGCGTCGAGGCGCTTAATTGCTCTACACTGCCCGCCGAGATCGCAATCTGATGATGCTCACGCGCCCAAGCCGCGGCGCGCTCGTCTCTCTCCAAACCTTCGACTTGCCAACCGGCGGCTTTCATCGTCGCAAGAAATTCGCCGGTGCCGCAGCCGATATCGAGCAAGCGGCAAGTTTGCAAGTTTGCAGATTGCAAGTCCAGAGGGCTGTCACTTGCATACTTGCCACTTGCCACTTCCCTATCGTCCCTTTTCCGCTGCCAAAAGTCGATAATCATACGCCGCTTCCAATGGAGGTTAACGCGACGCAACAACTCATAAATTTGATTTATCAAAGAACGATTTCGTTGCAAACTTGCAAAGGGCAGATATTCGGCATGCTCATAAAAACGGCCGCTGTCTGCTTCGCGCGGCCGCGGATTCAAATAAACCATGTTGCATTGCACGCAGCGCCGGAGCGAATACAATTCGCCGGATTTTGGAAAAAACCGATCCGGTGCTTCGGCGTATGGTTCCGCTTTCTCCGCACCGCAAAGCGGGCAAGTTACGAGTTGCAAGTTACAAGTTTGCAAGTCGCCACCTGCCATTTGCCCTTTGCTCTTTGTCATTTGCTCACTTGCCACCTGCATACTTGTCACTTGCATACTTGATCACTTGCCGCTTGCCACTTGTACACCTGTTACGTGCTCCTTGTCACTTGCTCCTTGCAACTTGCTCTTTTTGGACATGATTGCCATCGGCAGCTTCGAAAAAAACTTCCGGCCGGCAATGAAATAATCCCACACGATGCTGCGGCGATAAATGCGCTGCAAAATTTCTCCATCATTCACCCGCCGCCGTTTTTGGCTCCATTGCCGCCGGGCATAAATGCTGCGCAGGTGAACCAGAACGTGAACAACGGCGCGCACGATCGCGACAGCCCGAAGAAAATCCAAATGAAAAAGCCGGTACCAAAAGGCAACGGCATCCAGCAACAGCCTTCCTGGCAAAACCCAAAGCAGCGTCGCCGCCGCATAATTCTTCATCATCATGATGAGGCTGTTGCGGTGATTGAGATAGATTTTGTAAGGCTTGTCCGGATGCAGAGTCGAACCGGCTTGATGGCGCACGACGGAGGCCGGCATCGAGACGATACGATATCCCGCCAGGTGCAAACGCCAGTTGAGATCGATTTCCTCCATGTGCGCAAAAAATTCGACGTCGAGCAGGCCGGTCTGCTGCAACGCCGACAGGCGCAAAAGACAGCACGCACCAGAGGCCCAAAAAATATCACACGTCTCGTCGTATTGGCCGCGGTCGTCCTCGAGCGTCATAAAAATCCGGCCGCGGCAAAACGGAAAACCAAAGATATCGAGGAAGCCGCCATTGGCGCCGGCGTAGTCGAATTTCTCCGGAAATTCCAGTGAGCGAATTTTCGGCTGGCAGGCAGCAACTTGCGGATCGCTTTCCATCGCTTCCACCAACGGCGCGAGAAAATCCGGCGTGGCTTCGGCGTCGTCATTGAACAACAGCGCGTACTCGCCGTTGGCGGTGCGCAAGCCAAGATTGCAGCCGCCGGCAAAGCCGAGATTTTTGCCGGCAGCGATGACGCGCACCTCCGGAAATTGCTCGTGCGCTGCCGCAACACTGCCGTCGTCACAACCGTTGTCGATCAGCAAGATTTCCACTGGCTGATAGTTGAGATGACGGAGGCTCGCCAAGGAACGCCGCAAAATCTTTTGTCCACGCCAATGCGGCATGATAATCGAGACCAGCGGCCAACTGGTTACCGGTTGCTGGTTGCTGGTGACTCGGCGCCGGTTGCCGGACAAAGGATCACGCATCATGGGTCGAGGCTCGAGCCACTATTTCTCGCTCGCGGTATCGTTTGGCGCGTTTGCACTACGGCTGGCTTTGGCAAGCGAATCGGCTTGCGCCAAAGTCTTGAGCTGTTGCAGTTGCGATTTTGCCTGTTGATCTTCCGGCTTGCGGGTTAACCAGCGCTCCAAAATCTCGACGCCGCGTGCATACTGCCCTTGTCGCGCATAGAAATTGCCCAGCCAGAGCGTCCCCTCGCTAAAATTGGGATCGGCCTTTACGAGCGACTGCACCAAAGATTCGGCGACTGCCGGCTGTTGGCGATAGGTCTCGATGAAATCAGCAAACTGAATTTTCATCGACGGCGTCAAATTGTACGTGTTGTCGCTGAGAATCATTTTCAACCGCTTGTCCAGCTCTTCCGCCCGGCCGAGCTGCTCGTACATCTGGCCAATGGCCATGCTAAACTGAAAATTGTCGGTGGGAATAACCGATTCCGGTATGACTTCGTTCATGCGATCGAGAACTTGCAGGGCGCGCTCTTGAGAATTTTGCCACTCCACCGCCCGCGTCTCCGGATTCAACGCTTGCATGCCTTTGTATTTCTCGTAATGGGTCAGGTGATATTGCGCCAGCGTCAAAAAAGCGGAGCGGTAATTTCCCAACAAGCTTTTGGTATTGTCGTCGTAATAAACCTTCGGATTGTTCAAGTTGCGATATTGGAACTTCTCGTTGAGATTGGTCCACATGATTTCCGGATCGACGACGCGGCGGTTGCTGACTTTGACCGGCAGCACTTTGAACGCCAGGCCGTCCATGCGCATGTAAGAATCGAGATTGAGCTTGTTGTCGGGCGAAACGGTGACGGCGAAATAAACCGGCCGGCGAAATTGATTGTCTTCGAGAATTTTCAAAATCATCAAATCCTGCACGCGAATGCCCTGGCCGTACAAAGTCGGCGTCACCTCGAGGCGGATCGCCGGATTCTCGTCGCGCACCAAAGTCGAATCGAGGCGTAGGGTATTTTCGTAATATTGCTCGTAGGCCGGTTTGGGAACTTTGATCGCGACGGTTTTCTTCTCCCACGGAATGGCTTGCAAAGCATCGATCTGCGAATCGGTGAGATTGATGGCAAGGCGCGGCTCGTCGTCGCGCAACTGCTTGATGTACCAGTTCGTGTTCAGCAGGCTCAAATTCACCACACGCACATCGCGACGGATGTTGTAAACGTATTGCAGAAACCAAAGCGGAAACGTGTCATTGTCGCCGTTGGTGAAGATGATGGCATTCGGCTCGCAAGATTGCAAAATATTGTAGGAGTAATCGTACGCGACGAAATTGCCCTGGCGGTTGTGCTCGTGATAATTGAACTTGAACATGTTGACTGGCACGGCGACGAAGACGAGCGCCGAAAGTGCCCACGCGAGTCCGGTCGATGTCGAGGTTTCCTCACGGCTCGAGCGTGCACCATCGCGATTATCTTTCACCGTCGCGGCCGTTTTGGCGCTGCGTCCGGCGAATGCTTCTTTCACCATTTCGACCAACGCGGTTACGCCGATGCCGATCCACAGCGCAAAAGCAAAGAACGCGCCGGTGTAGGCGTAATCACGCTCGCGCGGCTGCGGGTCTTCCTGATTGAGATAGACAATGATCGCCAAGCCGGTCATAATGAACAATACGAGAATCGGATAGGCGCGCCGCCAATCGCGCTTGAAATGATGGAGCATGCCGAGAAGGCCAACCAGAAACGGCAATCCCCACAAGCCGCGCAACGTGTAGGTTTCGACAATCCGGCCTTCGTTGTCGAGCGTCGTGCCTTTGCCGACAAATTGCCAGTTGAAATAGCGGATGAACATTTTTTTGATTTGATATTCCCACAGCGGTGCGCGGCGGTCGGTGATCGACCAATCGCCATATTGCTCGCGATTGAGATAGCTCACCAAACGCGCGGGATTATCGGGATTATTTTCATCGACCGCCGGATCGAGGCCGGAACGGATGAACAGCGCGGTGTAAGTGGAATAACCCAAAACGATGAGAACGATAGAGGTAAAGCCCAGCGCAACGAGACGTTTCTTTTCCTTGATCGCCCAAACCATAAAACCGACGAGCGCGAGCAGAAAGACGAAGAGCCAATTGAAGCCCAAATTTTTGATAACCGCCGGTATGCCCTTGACGATGCCGCTGTTGATGAGGCCGACAGTCAAAGCGCCGGCGCCGGCAACGAGCGACATCATGATAACTTCCTGAAAGGCGTCTTTCTTTGGCGCTTTGGAAAGCCTGGAATAAATAATCATGGCAATGGGCGGCAAAGCCAAAAGATTCAGCAAATGTACGCCAATCGACAGGCCCATCAGATAAACGATGATCAACAAGTAGCGATCGGCGCTGGCCGACTCGGCGTTTTCCATCCATTTCAAAATCAGCCAAACGACGATGGCGGTGAAAAACATCGAAGCCCCATAAACTTCCGCTTCCACCGAGTTGAACCACTGGCTGTCCGAAAAGGTGAACGCCAACGCGCCAATGATGCCGGAGGCGTAAACCGCCAGGCGGTCGGTGGCGCTCCAGTTGCGCGGCTGGCCTTTCCACTGCATGACGAGCTGTACAATGATGAGATAGGTCAACATCGAGGTGAAAGCGCTGCCGATCGGCGACATCAAATTCACCCGCACGCCGATATCGGCGGAGGTGGGCGCCATGCTGAAGAGGCGGCCAACGAGGATATAAAGCGGCGATCCGGGCGGATGCGGCACGCCGAGAATGTACGAGCACGTGATAAACTCGCCGCAATCCCAAAACGAGGTGGTGGGCGCGATCGTGCTGAGGTAAGTCAAAAAGCTAATGACGAAAATAACGCCGGCGATAATAGCGTTCAATTTGCGGTGCGACATGAGGTAGATTTCTCCTTGTATTCAAAAAGATTGTGCCCAACGGATGTAACAGCGACCAACTGATATGAAAGACCACAATCCGTTGGCCGGTTTTTCATCCGTTGGACTTCAGTTGTCAGATGATGATGACATGGCTTCATCTTTCTGCTCCGCCTGCCCCTTTTTCTCTTTATCCAATTCATCCACAAAATTCAGTTTCAGCTCGCGCAGCACTTGCTCGAGCACGCGACTCTCGTCCTCGCTGAGATTCCCTTGCGTGCGCGCTTTGAGCATGTCGAGCAGATCGATGGACATGCGCGCCTGCTCGAGATCGCGCTCGACTTTGCTGGTTATTGGATTGGGGATTTTGCCCAATTGCTGCCAAGCCGCCTGGTGAAACATCAGCACCAATTGCATGAACAAGGCTTGCTGTTTTTGTTCGGGGGTTAAGTTCTCCATATTCCTTCGCTCCGATTTCTTGTTGCTGGTTGCTCGTCGCTGGTCGCTGGTATCTCGTACTCATACTCCTACTCTTATTCATACTCACTTTTGAAAATCGTTGAAGGCGAGTATGAGTAAGAGTATGAGAAAGAGCAACAAGGAAAACCGCGAATAACCAGCTACCATTTCACCCAATATGCACAGACTCCAACCGATCCCGATATTGCTTAAGCAAATGCTCGCGAATTGCAGCATGCTCAGGCTTTTTGAGTAATGGATCTTGCCGCACCAGCGCAAATGCCTCGTCGCGAGCGGCGAAGAGCGTTTTCGCGTCTTTCACGATGTCGGCGATCTTCAGCTCCGGCAAGCCGTGCTGGCGCGTGCCGAAAAATTCGCCGGGGCCACGCAATTCGAGATCGACTTCGGCGATGCGGAAACCGTCGCTTGTCGCCACCATCGTTTCGAGGCGCTTGCGCGTGTCGGCTCCCAAATCCTCGCCGTTCTGTTTTTCGGCCGGATCGGCGATGAGAATGCAATATGATTTTTTTTCACCGCGACCGACGCGGCCACGCAGTTGGTGCAGTTGCGTTAGGCCGAATCGTTCGGCGTGTTCGATGACCATGATCGTGGCGTTGGGCACATCGACGCCGACTTCGATCACCGTGGTCGCCACGAGAATTTGGGTTTCGCCAAATTTGAAGGCCATCATCGCCGCTTCTTTCTCTACCGGCTTCATGCGGCCGTGCAGCAGCGCAATGGAAAAATCGCGAAAGAAATTCTTCCGCAAAGTTTCGTAGCTCTCGGTGGCGGCAGCGAGGTCGCTTTTTTCTGTCTCTTCGACGAGAGGAAAGACGATGTACGCCTGCGCGCCGTTGCTTACTTCTTTGCGGACAAATTCATAAATCTGCCGTCGAGCGTTGCCGGGCCGCCATGCGGTGGTAATCGGCTGCCGTCCCGCCGGCATTTCGTCGATAACCGACACGTCGAGGTCGCCATACAGCGTCATCGACAGGGTGCGTGGTATCGGTGTCGCCGTCATCACCAGCACATCGGGCCGCAAGCCTTTTTCACGCAACGCGGCGCGCTGCATCACGCCAAAACGATGCTGCTCGTCGATCACCACCAAGCCGAGCTTTTGAAACTCCACGCCGCCTTGAATGAGCGCGTGTGTGCCGATCACCACGTTGGCGCGACCACTTGCGACCTCTTCGAGAATTTTCTCACGCTCGCTCTTTTTTTGCTTGCCGACCAACAGAGTGACATTAACGCCAAGCGCTTCTAAAAATTCCCGACTCGTAATATAATGTTGCTCGGCGAGAATTTCAGTCGGCGCCATGAGCGCGGCTTGATAACCATTCTCGACCGCCATCAACATCGTAATCAGTGCGACAACGGTTTTGCCAGAACCGACGTCGCCTTGCAGCAGGCGGTGCATCGGCTTCGGCGATTTCATGTCGGCGCGAATTTCGCGCAGCACGCGGCGCTGTGCCTCGGTGAGCTTGAACGGCAATTTTTCCACCAACTGCCACGTGCGCTCTCCCACTGCTGTAAACTCAATGCCCTTTTCTTCGGTTTCCTCCGCGGCTTTGCGAAAGGCAAGAAAGACTTCGAGAAAAAACAGCTCGTCGAATTTCAGGCGCGCGGTGGCATGTTTGAGCGTTTCCTCGTTTTCCGGAAAATGCGCCTGCGCCATCGCTTCGGACAATGGCATCAAATGATAGCGCTGCCGCAACCCTTCCGGCAGCGGGTCACTCAACTTCGGCGCGAAATCATCCACCGCGACGCGCAAGATGCGACGAAAGCCGCGGCTATCAAGCCCGACTTTTCCCAGCGCTTCGGACGAGCGATACAGCGGAATAATTGTGCCCGTGTGCAAAAAACGCGCTTCACCTTCTTCGCCGAGCTTGTCGAAATCCGGATGCGCCATCGTGAAGCCATCGTAGAAGGTGACTTTGCCGTGAAACGCAACATTCTCGCCCTTGCTGAAAATTTTCGGCCAAACACTTGCTTTGTTAAAGAACACACAGCGCAAAAACCCCGTGCCATCCGCCAACACTAACTCGAAGCGCGGCCGCCGGCCAAATTGCGTTAAGCGCGTGCTGGCGATTTTACCAACCACTGTCGCTTCTAAACCTTCACGCAGATCGCGGCATTTCACGATGGTGGTGCGATCGAGATAACGCCGCGGCAAATAATAGAGCAAATCGGCGACGGTTTTCAGGCCGATCTTTTCAAGCTCTGCCGAGCGCTGCGTTCCGAGGCCGCGCAAGCGGCGGAGCGGCGCTTGCGTCAAATCTTGTGGGACGGGCGTGTTCATCCAATTATTGTGATTCAGGCCGCTAAACGCTCTTCCACTTGCTGGCGCAAAAGCTTCAGTTCGTCTTGCCTTAGGGTGTCCAATGCCGAAATAAAGATTGACAAAGGAATTTGCAATCTCACGACCGGTTCAGCTTTAAGCAAATTCTGCTGCAGGACTTTTGCGATCCGATGGGCGTCATTCCATACGTCCTCCGCGCTCATCAGTTTGGCCTTAGGTTCATGCACTGATTTGCGTTTCATGAGTAGCCTCGCTTTGCCATGGCGTATGTTTTTTGAACAAATCTCGTCGCGTAATGAGGAAATGGCGACATAGAAACCTCATTGTTGCAATGATCGCTTATAGGCGATTCCATTCATCCAATGGGATCACGTGCCCTATAATCTGTGACACTTCATCGAGCATCATACGAAGCTGCGGCACTGAGTATTCGGCATTCGATGGTATAGTTAAACGATGTTGCTGATAAACCATAAACTGATGCCGCGTTCCAGAGAATGGACCATCAAAACCAAGTTGCCGCAATCGTTTGATAAAATCCCGACGTTTACACGGCGTCCACCGGCTCACGAGCTGGCTCCTTATTCAGATCAATACTTCCAAGGACTGGCAAAGAATGTCCCAGTTTGAGGCCAAGCCAAATCCAATCTTCGAGCGTGGACCGCAATTCATCTTCACATTCGCGCAAAGTGGCGCCAAAGGCGATGACCCCTTTGCAGGAAGGAATGCGGCCAGCGAAGCTGCCATCTTCCAGTTTATCGTAAACGGCTTGCGCCATCGCTTCGTTCAAATATTCGCTCAGAATATATTGTCTGGCCATTACAATTCTCCTATAAAATTCATTGGAGCAATCTCACCACGTCCGAAACACCGTGTACTCCACGCTCGCTTCGCCTCTCGCCGCGACCGGCACGCGCCACTCTGCGGTGGTCGCGTCTTTTTTCTTATGTTGCAGTGTTTGCTCGCGAATCGTCCAGTCGCCGCTAAAATGTTCAACGACGATGACGTTCACCGCGGCGTCTTTGTGATTGCGCAACGAAATTTTTACCTTCTCTTCGTTGGCGCGCTCGCCGACCTGGCGATAACTCACTTGCGTGCGTTCGCCGACGATATCGAACGCATCGCCGACTTTGAGCCGCACTTCCTCGTCGCGCGGGGTGTGGTCGATCGCATCTTCGCCAACTAAAACCTGCGCCTCTCCCTCCGGTTTATACAGGCGTACTTTGCCGGCGGGCAGCGCAATGCCGAGTCCGGCTTCTTTTTTATTTTTAAACGTGATGGTCACATTGACTTTTTTCTGATTTCTCGCGCCGTCGTAAGTATACTCTTTGGTGACCGGCGTTCTGGCGGCGGGAAAAAGCTCGATCTGTTTTTGCTGGCGATCTTTGAGCGTGGCCGCGCGGGTGAGCGTATAGAGATGATATTCAAAGAATTCTTTCTCTTCAAAATCCGGGGCGGCAGCGGCCATCTCCATCATTTGCTTGCGCAAAGGCCGTATCGGCTGCTCGGCGCGATGAATATCGCCGGCGATGAGCAAGATTTTGGCGTCTTGATAAGACGCGCCGCAATTGTTTTCGATCGAAACCCACGCAGCGAGATCCATGTTTTGGTCGTTGGCATCCAACACGCCGACGTACTCGGCATGCCAATTCATGCCGTTGGTCAAATAAGACACTTCAACCATCTGCTTGGCCGGGCCGTTGTTTTGCACCTGCCAAACCAGCGTCGGCCGGGTGATTAAGCCTTCGGGCAGTTTGGGCAGCTCGGTGGAAACAATCTCGCTGTTGTTCAGAATGCGGATCGAGTTGTCCGCGGCTTGCAAAACCACGTTGCCGCCGACGCTCAGCAGCTTGCCTTCGATGGGATTGCCCTGCTTGCTCATCAGCCGTACGTTTTGGTCGAGATAGCGCTGCAAAATTTTGTCGGCGCTGACGAGATCGTACTCAAAATTTTGCTCCAGCACCCGCACGGCTTCGGGATTGGACACCGATTTGAAATGCACCGAAGTCGGGTCGATATAAGCGGCGACGTCACGATACGAGCAGAGACCGGCCGGTTTCGGCAAGTCCATCTGCCTGGTCTCATGAACCAGAGCCAGATTGTTGTTGTAAACCGTGACGCGGACTTGCGGGCTTTGGGCCAACACAGCCGCGGTGATAAATAGGACTGGTAAAACTGTCCATAGAATTCCTGCAATTTTCATTTTGTACCTGCGCTTTCCTGACAAATATGTCCATTTTCCCGGATCACAAATCGATCCTTAAAATTATCACCACCCGCCATCTTCTCTAGCGGCGTGTGGGTGTGGAATCCCACAATGCAATTCCGGCCTTTCTCATCGAAACACGAGCCAAGCAACATCCAACCCTTTTCTGAGGTTTAAATTTCGTTTTGATCTTACCGGGCGGCTGCCGTTTGCCTGCTCCTATTCATACTTTTTCTTCTCGTTACACTATTGCCTCTCGTGGTGATTGGTTTTCTCACTCTTTTTGATGACGCCGTGAAATCGTCCGAATCATCGTCAAACGCCAGTTTTTTCTCCATAGGGGTGAAGGTGAGAAACCCCACAATGCGATGCCGGTCCTTCTCGCTGAGGTACATATCAAACAATTTCCAAACCTTTTGCTGGCGCTCGAATTCCGTAAGCTTTGCAAAAGATTTTGAAATGATCCAACCACCGACCATTCCTCCGCCGGCAGATTGCAAAAGAATTTCTTTTGGCGAGAATTCCTTCCGCAGCGCCTTATGAACACGAATCATAATGTTTTCCATTTTGCCACTCCGATCTTAAGAATAATTTTTGCCGCTTCGATGGCGATACGGCAATTTTCTTTCAAAAAATCACCGCGAATGCCTCTATCCAGTTTCGATTTCTTTAGGCGACGCCGCAAACGACCATCCGAGGTATAACGCAAATCATTTCTCCAGCGTCTGAATAGCATGGTGATGGCGGCAAAAATTTGCTGGCCTTCAGTAGGCACAGAAAAAGAGTGCAGATTGCTCGCATCCAAAAGCAAATACAAATCATGCGCCGCCTCAAATCTTGGATTTACACGCACGATATACGCTCGCAGCAAAGATTCCACGGCTACACCGGCGACATACAAAGCCAATGAATAGCGTGCTTTTTCATATAGCAGATTGGCTTCCGTCAATCTTTCTTTTGCCGCCTCAACATAGTCCGCCGCTTCGATCCGCATTGCAAGTTTCCCTCACCTTAAAAAGCCACCCGCTGAAAATCACGACAACCGTTCGTAGCAGTCGCCTTCAACCGCAAAAAGAACAAAATAGACGAAGTGTTCAGCGTTAGCAAAAATATCTTCGTTCTCGCCATCAGCACCTGAAGGCGCGGCTACGAACTCTCACGCCGCCAACTGCTCCATGTTCGCCTCGATCTTTTTCAGGCACTGCTCGAACTCCGTCTTCTTTTGGCGCTCGCGCTCCACCACTTCCTGCGGGGCTTTGTTGACGAAATCCTGGCTGAGCAAGCGCTGGTTGAGATTTTCTAAAAGTTTCTCCAAGCGCTGGCGTTCTTTGTCGAGGCGGTTGCGTTCCACGTTCACGTCGATCAGCGCGGCCAGCGGCAGATAGATTTCAAAATCCTTCACCACGGCGGAAGCGGCCATTTTCGGACGCTCGAGGTCGCGATCATATTTAATCGCGTGGGTTCTGGCCAATTGTTCGAAATAACTCTCGTGCTGACTGATGAGCGCCGGATCCTGCCCATCTCCGCCGGCGATGAGAACTTCCGCGGTTTTGCCGATGGGAATGTTCATCTCGCCGCGCATATTGCGAATCGCACCGATCATTTCTTGCAGCAGGCTAAATTCGGCTTCAGCGCGCTCGTCGGCAAAAGCGGTTATCGGCTCTGGCCAGCTCGAGATTATAATGCTTTCGGACTCGTGCCGGCCAAGGCCCAAGCCGGAATCGATCTCCACGCCGCGCCAAATCGCCTCGCTGATGAACGGCGCAAACGGGTGCAGCAGTTTCATGGTGTTCTTCATGAGAAACGCCGCGATGACCAGCGCCGTCTTTTTCGCTTCCAAATCATCGCCGTTCAGACGCGGCTTGATCAACTCCAAATACCAATCGCAATACTCTTTCCAGAAAAAGCTGTACACCGCGTCGATGGCTTCGTGGAAATGAAACTCCTGGAGCGCCGTGGTGATGCGATCCACGGCTTTGCTGTAACGCGAGAGAATCCAACGATCCGCCAGCTCGAGACGATTTTGCCCTCGCGCTGCTTGCAAAGAATCGGGATTGGCGGCTTGCACGATGGGCTCGTCCAAATTCATCGCCAGGAAACGATACGCGTTCCAGATTTTGTTGGTGAAATTGCGGCCGATCTCGAAATCCTTTTCGGCGAGATTGATGTCGGCGCCTTCGGAACTCAACGTGAGCAACGAAAGCCGCACCGCATCCGCGGAGTGCTTCGCAATCATATCCAATGGATCGATGCCGTTGCCGAGCGACTTGCTCATCTTGCGGCCCTGCGCGTCCCGCACGATACCGTGCAAATAAATATGGCGGAACGGGATGTCGCCCATGAACTCGAGGCCGGCCATGACCATGCGCGCCACCCAGAAAAAGATGATCTCGTGGCCGCTCACCAGCGTGCTGCCGGGATAAAAATATTTCAGCTCCGGCGTGTTTTGTGGCCAGCCGAATGTCGAGAAAGGCCAGAGCCACGAGCTGAACCATGTGTCCAACACGTCGGGGTCCTGGCGCAAGGTGGCACTACTACAAGTCATACACTTTTCCGGAGCGGTGGTTGAAGCGGTGATGTGATCATTTTCACAATAATACACCGGAATGCGGTGTCCCCACCAGAGTTGTCGGGAGATGCACCAATCGCGGATGTTCTCCATCCAATGCTCGTACACTTTGATCCAGCGCGCCGGGCGAATCGTGATTTTGCCGCTGCGTACGGCTTCCAGCGCCGGTTCGGCGAGCGGCTTCATTTTCACAAACCATTGCGTGGAGAGATATGGCTCCACGGTGGTGCCGCAGCGATAACAATGTCCCACCGGCCGCGTGTGCTCTTCGATTTTTTCAATCAAGCCTTCGCGCGCCAGTTGCTCCACCACGCGCTGGCGGGCTTCGAGACGATCGAGGCCTTCATAAGGACCGGCGTTGGCGTTCATGGTGCCATCTTCGTTCATCACGAGAATCGGCTCGAGCTGATGGCGCTCGCCCAGGAGGAAATCGTTGGGATCGTGCGCTGGCGTTATTTTCACGGCGCCGGTGCCGAATTTCGGATCGACGGCCGGATCGGCGATGATCGCAATTTTGCGGTGCAAAATCGGCAGCCACGCGGTTTTGCCGACAAGCTTTTTGTAACGTTTGTCTTCCGGGTGCACGGCCACTGCCACGTCCCCGAGCATGGTTTCCGGCCGCGTCGTCGCCACGGTGATGAATTTCTTGCTGCGATAAAGCTGATATTTAATGTACCATAAATGGCCAGCGACATCTTTATGCTCGGCTTCCTCATCGGAGAGCGCGGTCATGCAGCGCGGGCACCAATTGATGATGTATTTGCCGCGATAGATCAAGCCTTTATTATATAGACGCACGAACACTTCGGACACGGCTTGCGACAGACCTTCGTCCATCGTGAAGCGCGTGCGTTCCCAATCACAGGCGAAGCCCATCTTCTTCAACTGCTCGATGATGATGGCGCCGTATTTCTCTTTCCATTCCCACACGCGGCGCACAAATTCTTCGCGGCCGAGATCGTGGCGCGTTTTGTTCTCGGCCTTCTTCAAATACTTTTCCACGACGTTCTGCGTGGCAATGCCGGCGTGATCGGTGCCGGGCATCCATTCGGCCTCATAGCCGCGCATTTTATGGAAACGGATGAGAATATCCTGCAGCGTGTTGTCGTAAGCATGCCCCATGTGCAATTGCGCCGTCACATTCGGCGGCGGAATGACGATGGTGTACGGTTGCCTGGCCGCATTGATCCCGGCGTGGAAATAATTCCGCTCCAGCCAAAACCAGTATAGCTTCTCCTCCACCTCTTTGGGATTGTACACTTTTTCCAATCCCGCCCGATTTGTTTCTGTATTGCGTTCAGACATAAATTAAATTGACCTTTATATAAGCTTTAATTTGTTGGTGAATTTATAAATATAAGCATTACGATGGCAAGATGCAACAATTTAGCAACGGGCTTGCGCCCGCAGGTACAACTTCGCCGGTGGAAAAAATAATTCACCTTGCGGATAAACAAACATCGGCTGCGAGCTGAATGCCGTCGCGCATTGCGAACTTGTAGGTAATTTTGACGTAGATGACAAGTGGGGAAGAGAGCAGAAAGATGAGCAAGGTGATATACCTGCTTAAGCGATTCCGAATTTTAATCTTCTTAAATTTACGCCGCCAAAGATCTTCTCCTTTTGGCTGTTCGTGAGGTCCCATAAAGTTTTTCCCGTGACGAATCATCAAGAAATTCTTCGCCACAGTTTTGGCAAATCCAAATAGAGACGGCTTTGATCTTTTTGTTTTGGGATTCAAGGCAGATGTCGCGCTCTTCCCGTCTCAACTTTTTAGAGCCGCACATGCGGCAAAAATCACCTTTCATAGTCTAATCTCCAGAGGTTGATCTTTTGGCTGAAATGATGATATAGAACGTCTCTTGACCGCCCGATTTTTTGATGGCACCCTTTGTATACATCAGAATTCCATCATAAGTAAAACTCTCGATGATATAAACCTTTTCTTTTGGCCCGATTTTATCCTGACTTGTTGAATTCTTCTTTTTTAGATAATCTGCATTCAAAATTGCTTCCAGAGCATCATCGTGCGTAAGGCCGTCATTAGCCAACTGAATTTCAGCGGATAACCGAAATTCATATTTGCCACGCCAAATCAGTCTTTTGATTTTGATTAGCGTATGATCCATAGGGCCGGCGGCAATTGATCAAGCGTTACCATGCCGTTTATTTTAAGATACTAAATCTTTATAACCCTGTCAAGAGCATTCTCCGCCATACCGGCTTGCATTTCGTGGCATTCTTTGTTATTTTAAGATTATGCAAAATTTTGACCTCTCTCGCCTCGAAGCTGAATTGCGCCGCAAAATCAAAGGCGAAGTTTATTTTGACGACGTGACGCGCTATTTGTACAGCACGGATGCCAGCTTGTATGAAATCCAGCCGGTTGGTGTCGTGGTGGCGCGTGATAAAGATGATGTCGTGCAAGCCATCCGCACCGCGGCCAAATACGGCGTGTCGATTCTCCCGCGCGGCGGCGGCACGAGCTTGGCCGGACAAGCCGTCGGAAACTCGCTGGTTGTTGATTGCTCGAAATTCATGAATCGGATTCTCGAGCTGAATGCTGGCGAGCAATGGGTGCGAGTCGAGCCGGGCCTCGTGCGCGACGAATTGAATCAGCAAATCAAGCACACCGGCTTGCATTTTGCGCCGGAGACCGCCACGAGCAATCGCGCCAATATCGGCGGCATGATCGGCAACAATTCCTCCGGCACACGCTCGATTGTGTACGGCAAAACCGTCGATCATCTTCGAGAAGTTCGGGTGATTCTTGCTAATGGCGATGAAACGCTGTTTGAAGAGTTGACGCTGGATGAATATGATGCAAAATGCCAACAACAAAACTTCGAAGGAAATATTTACCGCGAAGCGCGGCGGATCGTGCGCGAGAACGAATCCGAAATCCGCGCCCGCTTTCCCAAAGTCATGCGCCGGGTCGGCGGCTACAATCTGGATGAGCTGGTTGATCGTGAGAATTGGAATCTCAGTAAAATTCTCACCGGCTCGGAAGGAACGCTGGCGTATATTGTTGAAACCAAGCTCAAGCTCAAGCCGTTGCCCAGAGCCACCGCACTTTTGGTGGTGCATTTCAACGATTTACTCGAATCACTGCGGGCGACCGGCACCATTTTAAAGCAGGGCCCGGCTGCGGTGGAATTGCTCGATCGCGTGATCATCGAGTTGGCGCACACCAATTTGGAAATTAAAAAACTCTTCACTTTTGTGCAAGGCGAGCCGCAGGCGTTGTTGCTGGTGGAATTTTTCGGCGATTCCAACGATGAAGCGAGAGCAAAGCTGGCGATGGCGGAGACGAGTTTGCGGCAAGCCGGTTTTGGCTATGCTTACGTGCAAGCGCTAACGCCGGATGAGCAAGCGCGAGTTTGGAATGTTCGCAAAGCCGGGCTGGGGATTTTGCAGGGCATGAAGGGGGATTTCAAGCCGGTGGCCTTTATTGAAGATGCTTGCGTGCCGACGGAAGTGTTGCCGGATTACATTGCGCAAGTCACTGAGATTGTAAAAAAACACGGTCGTGAGTTGTCGATTTACGGTCACGCCAGCGTCGGCGTGCTGCACGTACGCCCGGTTCTCAATTTGAAGCAAGTCGAAGATGTAAAAATTTTGCGGAGCATTTCGGAAGAGGTATTCGAATTGGTGGTACGCTACGGCGGCGCTTGGAGCGGAGAACACGGCGACGGCCTGGTGCGCAGTTATTTGAACGAAAAGTTTTTTGGCCCCAAGCTTTACCAAGCCTTTCGCGAACTGAAACGTGCGTTCGATCCGCCGGCTCTGATGAATCCGGGAAAAATTGTCGAGGCGCAAAGTATTGAAGAAAATCTGCGGATCGGCCCAACTTACAAACCATCCGCAGTAACGACGCATTTTCGTTTTAACGAAGATGGCGGGATCAATCGCGCCGTAGAAATGTGTACCGGCGTTGGTGCGTGCCGCAAGACGATAAGCGGCACCATGTGCCCGTCGTATATGGCCACTCGCGACGAGCAGCATTCCACGCGCGGCCGGGCCAATGCTTTGCGCGCGGCGCTCTCCGGCAGAATTTCCACTCAGCATTTCACCACGCCGCGCTTAAAAGAAGTTTTCGATCTTTGCCTTGCCTGCAAAGGCTGCAAAGCCGAATGCCCCTCCAACGTCGATGTCGCCAAGCTAAAATATGAGTTTTTATCTCATTATTATAACGAGCACGGTACACCGTTCTCCGTGCGTTTGTTCTCACAACCTGATCTGCTTGGGCAACTCGGCAGCCGATTCTCTTCAATCGCCAATCTGGCGCTAAAAAATTCCGGCGTGCGGCAAATTTTAGAAACGAGTTTGGGCATTGACCGCCGGCGTATTTTGCCGCTCTACGCCAAGCAAAGTTTTCCGCGCTGGTTTAAAAGGCATCAACGTCAAATAGGGCGGGAGGGAAGCAAAAAGACTGGAGTCGTTTTATTCAACGATACCTTCATGAATTATCACGAGCCAGAAATTGGCCAAAGCGCGGTGCGGGTGTTGGAAACTCTGGGTTATCGCGTGATACTCGCCAATGCGGGTTGCTGCATGCGACCAGCGATCTCGAATGGCTTGTTGCGCCTAGCGCTTCCGCGCGCAGAAGTGATTATAGAGAATTTGCACAAGTTTGTGATGCAAGGCTATAAGATCGTCGGCTGCGAGCCAAGCTGCGTATCGGCGGTCAAAGAAGATTATCTGGATTTCGTACGCAACCAGGAGAAAGCCAAAGCCGTGGCGGACAATTTTTCGCTGATCGAAGATTTTATTTTTCAGCACTGTGAAAAAAACGGATTCGCGACAGCGACAGCTCAACGCCGCTTCGATGCGCCAATTCTTTATCACGGCCACTGTCATCAGAAAGCGCTGTTCGGCACCACCAATTCGAAAGCCGTTTTGAGCAAACTAACCGGTTGCCAAGTGGATGAAATCGACTCCGGCTGCTGCGGCATGGCCGGCGCGTTCGGCTATGAAAAGCGGCATTATGACGTTTCGCTCAAGATCGGCGGGCGCCGGCTCTTTCCCGCCGTGCAAGCTGTGGGCGACGATCATCGCATCGTGGCGAATGGGTTCAGTTGCCGGCATCAAATCGAGCATGCAACCGGAAGAAAAGTGCAGCACGCCATACAAATTTTGGCGGAGGCGCTTTGTTCATCGTAGCGCCCAACGCGAGCCGCAACCAGTGAACAACCGTTGCGAAGGTATAAACTTGATTCGATATTTGCTCAATGAGAATGTCGCCCCACTCTGGAATATGAATACTTTGACCAGGTCATTTTCCTGCCAATAAGCCATTGATACAATCACGATCTTTCCCCAATCTTTCCCCATTTTCTGCTTGACTTTGTACGAAAATTGTAATAAATTAGCCATGTAGCAAAGTAGCCAAGGGGGTAGCTTCGACGCGTTTTTATCAGGGTTTGCTTCTCCAGCTAGGCTCCCCCTATTTCTTCTCCATCACTTCTATGGAAGTGGAAATGGAAAGGGCAGAATTATGCTCGGCCAAACCATTTCACACTACAAAATCCTCGAAAAACTTGGCGGCGGCGGCATGGGCGTCGTCTACAAAGCCGAGGATACCAAGCTCAAACGCCAAGTCGCGCTCAAGTTCCTGCCGCCGGAGCTGAGCCGCGATGACGAGGCCAAAGAGCGATTCGTGCATGAAGCGCAGGCAGCCTCGGCGCTCGATCATCCCAACATCTGCACCATCTACGAAATCGACGAAACTGCGGATGGGCAGATTTTCATTGCGATGGCGTACTACGAAGGCGAAACGCTGAAGAAGAAAGTCGCCAGTTGTCAGTGGCCAGTGTAATCGACATCGCGATGCAAACGGCGCAAGGGTTGGCACGGGCGCACGAGGCTGGGATTACCCACCGCGATATCAAACCCGCCAACCTCATGATCACGAATCGCGGTGAGGTCAAGATTCTCGATTTTGGCCTTGCCAAGCTTGCCGGCCAGACCCGGCTGACAAAAAGCGGCACAACGATGGGCACGGTGGCCTACATGTCGCCGGAGCAAGCGCGCAGCGAAGAAGTCGATCACCGCACGGACATCTGGGCTTTGGGCGTCGTGCTCTACGAGATGATCACGGGACAGTTGCCTTTCAAAGGCGAATATGAGCAAGCGGTGGTATATTCCATTTTGTGTGAAGCACCGAAGTCGGTGACGGAATTACGGCCCGAGACGCCAATGGAATTGGAAAGGATTGTCAACAAAGCGTTGGCGAAAAAAGCGGATGAGCGCCACCAGAACATGGATGAATTGCTCGCCGATTTGAGATCGCTCAAGAAAGAAATTGAAGCTGGTGTCTCAAAAGAATGGCGATCAAAACCAAAGCTCCCTAAAAAAAAGCGATCATATTTGTACGCTGGCATTGGAAGTCTTCTCGTTTTGCTTATTGTCGGTGGACTCTATCTCTTCATCCTGCCGCAGCAGGACAAGACCATCGATTCTCTTGCCATCCTGCCCTTCGCCAACACGAATGCAAACCCTGAGACGGAATACCTCAGCGACGGGATCACCGAAAGTCTAATCAACATCCTCGCGCAGTTGCCCAATCTCAAGGTGATATCACGCACCTCAGTCTTTCGTTACAAGGAGAAGGAGATAGACCCCAAGGTGGTGGGACGCGACCTTAATGTTCGTGCGGTGCTCACGGGCTGGGTTGACCAGCGTGGCGAGGGCCTTTCAATAAGCGCCGAACTTGTGGACGCGGGGGACAATAGCCATATCTGGGGCTACCAGTCCAACCGGAAGCTTGCCGATATACCTATGGTGCAGGAAGAGATCTCACGGGAAATCTCCGAGAAGTTGCAACTGAGGTTGACTGGTGCTGAGAAAAAGCGGCTGACCAAACGGTACACTGAGAACACCGCAGCTTATCAGCTTTATCTCAAGGGCCGCCATTTCTGGAACAAGGGGGGCTCAGAAAATCTGAAGCGAGCCATCGATTACTTTGAGCAAGCATTAGAACATGATCCGGCCTACGCTCTGGCTTATGCCGGTTTGGCTGACTGCTACGTCTCGGGTGCATATACAAAAATACCGCCGCGAGACGTACTGCCAAAAGCAAAGGCGGCAGCGAAGAAAGCCCTGGAGATTGATGACACGCTCGCCGAAGCTCATACCGCTTTGGCAGGTGTCAACATGCATTATGATTGGGACTGGTTGGAGTCTGAGAGAGAGCTCAAGCGGGCCATCGAGCTGAATCCAAACTACGCAACAGCTTACCAATGGTATGCCTATCATTTAGCAGCACTGGGGCGTTTTGATGAAGCACTTGCAAAGATCAAACGCGCCCAGGAGCTTGATCCTCTCTCGAGCTTCATAAATGCGACTGCAGGATTCATTCTCTATTTGGCGCATCGGTATGACCAAGCAATAGACCACCACCGAAAGCTCGCCGAGATGGAGCCGGAGCCGAACCTCGCTATAGCGCACTTCCGCCAAGGGCAATCTTATGAGCAACAAGGCCTGAATGAGAAAGCCATAGCAGAATTTCTAAAAGCGGCAGACCTATTTAAAGAGAGCTCGGACGTGATCGCTAAGTATAAAAAAGCCTATGCGGAGTCAGGTATGAGAGGCTATTGGCAGATATATTGGCAGATAAAGCTCGACTTGGCGAAGGAGCAATCGAAACAAAGCTATGTCTCGGCGTACGATATAGCAAGATTCTATGCGCACCTCGGCGAGAAGGAGCAAGCGTTCGCATGGCTCAAGAAGGCTTATGAGGAGCGTTCTTATGCTCTGGTTTACCTGAATGTAGCGCCAGGCTTCGACAGTCTGCACTCAGACCCGAGATTTGCTGCACTGCTGAAGAAGATTGGGCTACGCCCGTAGAGTTGGAAAAATAGCGTAGAGCATTTTTTCCGTAGGGCGTAGAGCGAAAAGCGTAAGAGCGAATTTCGCTTCTCGCTCTACTCCCCATGTTCTATGAATGAGACAACTTCAAAAATTGGAAAACTGAGATGATCGGCCAAACCATCTCCCACTATAAAATCCTCGAAAAACTCGGTGGCGGGGGCATGGGCGTCGTCTACAAAGCCCAAGACCTCAAGCTCGACCGCTTCGTCGCGCTCAAATTTCTCCCACCGCATCTCAGCGCGGATGAAGATGAAAAGAAACGCTTCATCCACGAAGCCAAAGCCGCCTCGGCGCTGGATCATCCCAACATTTGCGCGATCTATGAAATCGACGAGACTGAAGACGGGCAGATGTTTATTGCCATGGCTTATTATGAAGGCGAAACGTTAAAGAAGAAAATCGAGCGAGGCCCACTGCCCATCGACCAAACAATTGACCTCGCCATTCAAATTGCGCAGGGCTTAGCGAAGGCGCACAAGCACGGCATTACTCATCGCGACATCAAGCCGGCAAATGTGATGATCACTAAAGAGGGTGTGGCCAAGATTGTGGATTTCGGCCTGGCCAAATTAGCCGGGCAGACGAAGCTCACCAAATCCGGCATGACGGTCGGCACGGTGGCCTATATGTCGCCGGAGCAGGCGCGCGGCGAAGAGGTCGATCATCGCACGGACATCTGGGCTTTGGGCGTCGTCCTCTACGAGATGATCACAGGACAGTTGCCTTTTAAAGGGGAATACGAACAGGCGGTGATATATTCCATTTTGTGTCAAGAACCGGCGTCGATTATCTCCTTACGCACCGGCGTGCCGATGGAATTGGAACGGGTTGTGAACAAGGCCATGGCCAAAAAGGCGGGCGAACGTTACCAGCACATGGACGAAATGCTCACCGATTTGAGATTGCTCAAGAAAGAAGCTGAGGCTGGTGTTTCGAAAGAACGGCTGACGAAACCAAAGCTCCACAAAAGCAAGCGATCCTCTTTGTATATTGGCGCTACAGGTCTGCTCGTTTTGCTTTTCGGGATTGGACTCCATCTCTGGCTGAACACGGAAGAGAAGAAAGAAGCTGTTTCTCCCGACAAATATCGCATTGCGGTGTTGCCCTTGGCCAACATCAGTCCCGATCCCCAAGATGAATATTTTGTCGATGGCATGACGGAGGAGCTGATCTCCACGCTCTTGAGAATTGATGGTCTTCGAGTCATCGCCCGCACCTCGGTCATGCGTTATAAAGTAGGTGGAAACAAGGACGTTGCTGAAATTGGTCGCGAACTGAAAGTTGGGACGGTACTCGAAGGTAGCGTACGCAAATCGGCAAACAAGCTGCGCATTACCGCGCAGCTCATCGATGTGCAAACTCAGGAACATCTCTGGTCGCGGAATTATGATCGCGTGCTTCAAGACGTTTTCGCCATCCAAAGTGATATTGCCCAACAGGTTGCAGAAGCGTTGAAAGTCCGGTTGCTAACGGGAGAAAAGGGAGAGATTGAGAAAAAAGCGACGGAGAATCTCGAGGCGTATACCTTATATTTGAAAGGCCGCTACTTCTGGAACAAGCGGACAGAGGCTGATATAAACAAAGCCATCTTGCACTTTGAGCAAGCGATCAAAATAGATTCCACCTACGCTCTGGCGTACTCGGGATTGGCCGACTCTTATAGCCTCCTTGCCAACCGCGGCTCCCTTTCCTCAAAGGAGGCGTGCCCAAGAGCGAAAGCTGCGGCGATCAAGGCGGTGGAGATTGATGACACGCTCGCCGAAGCGCACACTTCATTGGGATTTGTTAGGATGGCGTACGATTGGGACTGGCTGGTTGCCGAAAAAGAATTCAAGCGCGCCATTGACCTCAACCCTTCCTACGCGATAGCTCACCAAATGTACGCTCGCTATTTATCGGGAATGGGGAGGCACGATGAAGCCATCGCTGAGATCAAACGTGCGGAGGAGCTTGATCCGCTTTCACTCCCTATAAGCGCTGGCGTTGGACAGACTTTTCTCAAAGCGCGCCGGTACGACCAAGCGATAGAACAGCTCCGCAAGACGCAGGAGATGGACCCGAACTTCGCCCAAGCGCACTATTTCCTTGGAGGGGCTTATTTAAACAAAGAGATGAATGAGCAAGCCATCGCCGAGCTTCAAAAGGCAATAACTCTTTCCGCAGATAGTCTGTCAGTAGGGGCGGCGCTCGTACAAGCCTACGCGAAGTTGGGCAAGAGAAATGAGGCGCAGAAGAGGCTCGACGAGGTGATTGAGCTGTCGAAGAATAGTAGGCATGCCCAATCTTAATACATAGCAGCGATGTATGCGGGGCTTGGCGAGAAAGATCAAGCGTTCGCTTGGCTGCAAAAGGCTTATGATGAGCGCGATGATTTCCTGCTCGTCATCAGAGTGGATCCAAGCTTCGACAGCCTGCGGTCAGATCCGAGATTTGCTGCATTGTTGAAGAAAGTAGGGCTACGCCCGTAGATTAGAGAAATAGCGTAAAGCGCATTGGCGAATTACGCTTTACGTTTTACGCATTACAAATTTGGCAATTCTAAAAAATTTGAGAGCTAAAATGATCGGCAAAACTATTTCTCACTATAAGATTTTAGAAAAGCTCGGCGGCGGAGGCATGGGCGTGGTCTATAAAGCCCAAGACCTCAAGCTCGACCGCTTCGTCGCCTTGAAGTTTCTCCCCCATCATCTCAGCGCGGATGAAGAAGAGAAGAAACGCTTCATTCACGAAGCCAAAGCGGCCTCGGCGCTGGATCATCCCAACATCTGTGTCATCCATGAAATCGACGAGACTGAGGACGGCCAGATTTTTATTTGCATGGCTTACTACGAGGGTGAGACGCTCAAGAAGCGAATAGCGAGTGGTGAGGGGCGAAGGGAGAAAGGCGAAGGGCGTGCCGCGCCCATCGCCCCTCGCTCTTCGCCCTTCGGCATGACGGCTGGTTTGCCGTTGACAGAGGTGATTGATATTGCCAATCAAATTGCGCAGGGATTGGCAAGGGCGCACGAGCACGGCATCACCCATCGCGACATCAAGCCGGCGAATGTGATGATCACAAAGGATGGCGTGATCAAGATTGTTGACTTTGGCCTCGCCAAGCTCGCGGGGCAAGAACGAATTACCAAATCCGGCATGACCGTCGGCACCGTGGCCTACATGTCGCCGGAGCAAGCACAAGGCATCGACGTGGATCACCGAACGGACATTTGGGCTCTCGGCATTGTCCTGTATGAAATGGTGACGGGACAGTTGCCATTTCTAGGTGAGTACGAGCAGGCGGTGGTGTATTCCATTGTGAATGAAGACGCGAAGCCGGTCACGAGCCAACGAACGGATGCGCCGTTGGAGCTGGAACGCATTGTGAACAAAGCGATGGCCAAAAATCTCGATGAACGCTACCAGCGTGTCGATGAAATGCTGCTGGATTTAAAAGCCCTGCGCAAAGACATTGAATCCGGCATTTCGAGGCCACGCTTGATGCCCAGAATGATGTTCAAGACAAAACGCGGAGTTAGGTATGCGAGCATGTCAGCTCTTGTTCTTTTGCTGGTGCTGGCCGGACTTTATTTATGGCAGACTTTTGGTGACAAAGCAAAAAAACCGCATGACAAAATTCGCCTGGCGGTGTTGCCTTTTGACAACATCACGCAGAATCCCGAAGATGAATATTTCGCCGATGGCATGACCGACGAAATGATCTCCAAGCTGTCGAAAATTTCCGGCTTTGGCGTCATTGCCAGAACTTCGGTGATGCACTATAAAACCAAACCCAAGACCGTTGCCGAAATTGGGCAAGAGCTGCAAGTGAGCAAAATTCTCGAAGGCAGCGTCCGCAAGGCGGCGGAAAAGTTGCGTATCACGGTCAAGCTCATCGATGTTAAAACGCAAGAGCCGGTCTGGTCAACAGAATATGACAAAGAGCTTGCAGACGTGTTTGCCATTCAGAGCGAGGTGGCGCAGCAAGTGGCCGCGGCGTTGCGGGTGGAGTTGACGACAGCGGAAAGAAACCAGATTGAGAAGCGAGGAACGGAGAGCGTTGAGGCCTACAATCTCTATTTACAGGGTCACTATTATGCTGACAAGAGGACACCGCAAGGTTTGAATAAAGGCATTGAGTATTTCAATGAGGCAATTAAAATAGATCCGAAGTTCGCTCATGCTTACGCTGGCCTGGCAAAATCCTACCATTTTCTTGGATATTTTGGTTATCTTCCCCCAATTGAGTTATACCCAAAAGCAAGGGCTGCCGCTGAGCGTGCCCTGGAACTTGACCACACGATTGCGGAAGCCCACACCGAGTTGGCAGTAATAATGAATGTGTTCGATTGGGATTGGCTGGGCGCTGAAAGAACGTTCAAACATGCCCTTGCATTAAACCCCGACTACACTCGGGCACACCAGGCTTATGGTGCATTTCTTATGTTCATGGGACGTAACGAAGAGGCCTTTGCAGAGATTAAACGATCTCAAGAATTCAATCCGCTCTGGCTCGAAAGCCATAACGGTGAAGGGCTTATTCATTACTACGGACGGCGCTATGATGATGCCATAGAAAAGTTGACCAAGACCATCGAAATGCAACCGAATTACTTCATTCCATACTTATGGCTGGGGCTGAGTTATCTTGAAAAAGGCAGGGTTGAGGAAGCGATTGCAGCCATTCAAAAGTGCATCACGCTTTCAAGGGGCTATTCGATTGCCGTTGCAGCCCAGGGATATGTCTTCGCGAAGTCAGGTAAAAGAACCGAGGCGCGGAAGATCGTTATGCAATTGCAGCAACTTTCACAGCAGAGGTATGTTCCGCCAAGTTTGATAGCACTAATCTATGCCGGGTTGAGTGAAAAGGATCAAGCGTTCGAATGGCTGGAGAAAGCCTATCGGGCACGTGATATCAATTTGGCTCAAATTAAAGAGAGCCCTTTTGTTGACAACCTGCGCTCGGACCCGCGGTTTGCTGCTTGGTTGAAGAAAATGGATTTGGAGAAATAAGTATGGAGCGAAGAGTGTAGGGCGAGCGGCGAAGGGCGACGGGTGAAAGGCGCTCTTCACCCCACGGATGAAGCACTCAAAAATTTGCGAAGCGAAAAATGATCGGCCAAACCATTTCTCATTACAAAATCCTCGAAAAGCTCGGCGGCGGAGGCATGGGCGTGGTCTACAAAGCCCAAGACCTCAAGCTCGACCGCTTCGTCGCGCTCAAATTTCTCCCGCATCATCTCAGCGCAGATGACGAAGAAAAGAAACGTTTCATCCACGAAGCCAAAGCCGCCTCGGCGCTGGATCATCCCAACATTTGCACGATCTATGAAATCGGCGAGACTGAAGACGGCGAGTTGTTTATCGCTATGGCCTTCTATGAGGGCGAAACGCTGAAGAAGAAAATCGCCCGCGGGCCGTTGCCAATGGAGGAGGCGATCAACATTGCCATACAAGTCGCGCAGGGATTGGTGAGGGCGCACGAGGCCGGCATCACCCACCGCGATATCAAGCCGGCGAATATCATGATCACAAATCGCGGTGAGGTGAAGATCGTCGATTTTGGCTTGGCCAAACTGGCCGGCCGGACGAAGCTGACAAAAGAAGGGGCAACCCTTGGCACAGTCGCCTACATGTCCCCCGAACAGGCACGGGGCGAAGATGTCGACTACCGCACCGATATTTGGTCCTTCGGCGTCGTGCTTTACGAGATGATCACCGGCCAACTACCCTTCAAAGGTGAATACGATCAGGCGTTGATGTATTCGATCATGAATGTGGAACCGGAGCCGATTACGGCTTTGCGCACAGGTGTGTCGATGGAGCTGGAGCGGGTTGTGAACAAGGCGATGTGCAAAAAGCCGGAAGAACGCTATCAGCATATAAACGAAATCATAGTCGACCTGCGTTCGGTTCAAAAGGCATTCGTCTTGGGCGCGTCGAAAAAACAGTTGCTCGAAGTCAAATCTCCCAGGAAAAAGAGAGCTTATTGGTACGGCGGCGTTGTCGGTCTTATCGCTTTACTGATTGGTATAAGTTTCTATTTCGGGCTGCAGCGAGAAGAGCAACAAGCAAAATACGGCTCCATCGCGGTGCTGCCTTTGGAGAATCTTTCCGGCGATCCCGAACAAGAATATTTTTCCGATGGCATGACCGAGGCGTTGATTACCAACCTGGCTCAGATCGGCGCGCTGCGAGTGATTTCACGGACTTCCGTGATGCGCTACAAAGACACGAAAAAGTCGTTGCCCGAGATTGCCGAAGAGTTGAAGGCGGACGCGGTGGTGGAAGGCTCGGTGCAGCGATTCGAGAATCGAGTGCGGATCACGGCGCAATTGATTGCAGCGAAAACAGATCGACACTTGTGGGCCAAGAGCTACGAGCGCGATCTGCGCAATGTCTTGGCGCTGCAAAACGAGGTGGCGCAGGATATTGCCCGTGAAATTCAAATCAAGCTGACGCCGCAAGAGCAGGCTCGTTTCGCCAGCGCCCGCGCAGTTGATCCTGACGCTTATGCGGCGTATCTCAAAGGTGTTTACCTGTGGAATAAATGGACACCCGAAAGTCTGAATAAAGCGATCACTTATTTCGAGCAGGCGATCGCCAAAGATCCAAACTTTGCACCAGCTTACTGTGGCTTGTCTTGGTGCTACAGCGTACTCGGAATCGTTTACCTTGCTCCCAAAAAGGTTTCTCTCCAAGCGAAATTTTATTTAGAAAAAGCCATGGCGCTTGATGCAACGCTCGCGGAAAACCACATCGGCTCGGCGGTGTACCATTTTTTTTATGCCTGGGATTGGCTGGCGGCGGAGAAATATTTGCAACGCGCCCTCGAGCTCTATCCAAAGTATGAGCATGCTCATAATGTGTTTGGCATCTATTTAGCGGCGATGGGACGAACGGACGAAGGCATTGCCGAAATCAAACGCGCCCTCGAGCTTGATCCCCTCTCGCCGATCATCAATAGGGACCTGGGCAAAACCTATTACCAGGCGCGCCGGTTTGATCAAGCGATCGAGCAATCTCAAAAAACGCTCGAGTTGGATCCGAATTACGTGCAAGCGTACTTGACCATTGCGTTCGCATATGAACAAAAGAAAATGTACAAGGAAGCTATTACAACATTGAACAAAGCCAGAAACTTCGCAGGAAACCTGCCGAGCGTCGTTGCGGAGCTTGGATACGCCTTGGCGGCATCCGGCCAACGCCATGAAGCGCAGAAGATACTTCGCGAATTACAAGAGCGCACGACGCAAGAGTACATCGACCCTTGCTTTATTGCTTTTATCTACATTGCGCTGGGCGAGAAGGATCAGGCATGCAAGTGGCTGGAAAAGGCCTACGAGGAACGCTCGACGCAGATGGTTTGGCTTAACGTCGAGCCCAAGTTTGATCCCCTGCGTGCGGATGCAAGATTCGTGGCGTTGGTAAAGAAAGTGGGACTGCAGAAATAGAGGGGCGAAGGGTGATGGGCGCGCGCATAGAACGAAGCGCAGAGACAGAGGCTGAGTTTTTTGCTTATTATGAAGTTGGTGCTTGGCTTAGAAAATCATCCAAGACCAGAATGGTCAAGTCTGGAAAATTCTTCAGGCGCTTGTCATTTGTGATAAACAGCGTGGCATTGTGCTCCAGTCCCGTCGCCAGTTGTATGGCATCGGGCGTCCGATATTGATATTGCGCTCGAATTTCTGCGGCACGCTCAGCGATGATTTCATCAACCGGAAACAAAGCGAAATTCCGTGAGTGCAGAAGAAAATCTCGATAACGTTTGGCGAGATCATGGTTGTTTTGGCGCAAGGGATGAGGCAGCACTTCGGTCAAGGTGAGAATAGAGGAAAAAGCATAAATGCTGTTACTAGTGCTGCTGAGCCTGGGAAAAATCTGGTCAACGAGGGGCAAATATTTTGGATGCTCTTCGATATAATAAATGATCGGAGCCGTATCGATCACCCAGTGCGTGTGCAAATTCAAAATTTCTTCTATGCCCACGAATCCCGCTCCCGATTAACGTATTCTTGTGCATCAAGGTTGTGCCAAATCTCTTTGCCAAGACCGCGAAGGCCGTTGATGTCAAGCTGGCGCTCGCTAGACAAGGCGCGTAACGTGTCCATGAATAGACGGTTCAAAATGTACAATTGCTGTTGCATGCTCAACGACGCAATTTCCTTGTATAAACGAATAGCTTGGTCATTGACCATGCTTCCCCTCGATTTTGTTTGATCAGTCAGGCTTTGCATGTTTTGCGCATTCTCAAAAAAACTTTTGCAGATTTTTTTAGTTTTTTGGGTAACGTTTATAAATAATATTACTAAAAAACATGCTCAAAAGCAAGAGTAAGTTTTTACAAAAAGTCTGAGGCTGAAGCTATGATCGGCCAAACCATTTCTCATTACAAAATCCTCGCCAAACTCGGCGAAGGCGGCATGGGTGTCGTCTACAAAGCCGAGGATACCAAGCTCAAGCGCGTCGTCGCGCTGAAGTTTCTGCCGTCGTCATTTATGGCGAGCGAGGCGGAGAAAACCCGCTTTATTCACGAAGCGCAAGCGGCGGCGGCTTTGAATCATCCCAACATTTGCACCATCCACGAAATTGATGAAGCTGATGGACAGCAGTTTATCGCAATGGAATTCGTCGAAAGGCAAAGCCTGAAAGCGAAGATCGAAGCGGGACCGTTGAAGCTCGATGAGGCGCTGGGGATTGCCATGCAAGTTGCCGAAGGATTACAGGCGGCGCACGAGAAAAAGATCACACATCGCGACATCAAGCCGGCCAACGTGATGATCACCACCAAAGCCCAGGTGAAGATCATGGATTTTGGCTTGGCGAAACTGGCGGGACGGACGGTCATCACCAAAGAAGGGACAACGCTGGGCACGGTCGCTTACATGTCGCCGGAACAGGCGCGTGGAGAAAAAGTTGATCACCGCACGGATATTTGGTCCTTTGGCGTCGTGCTTTACGAGATGATCACCGGACAACTGCCCTTCAAAGGCGAATACGATCAGGCGGTGATGTATTCGATCATGAATGAAGAGCCGGAGCCGGTCACAGGTTTACGCACCGGCGTGCCGATGGAGCTGAAGCGGATTGTGAGCAAATGTCTGGAGAAAGCCCCTGAAGAACGTTATCAATCTTCGACTGAGATTCAAGTAGATTTGAAAAAGCTCAGGAGGGGTCTCGAATCGGCCCAGAGGAGATCCATTTCACCGTCTGTCGCTAGCCCGGATGCACAAAAAGGGCACCGGCGAAGGCATGTTTATTACCTGGCTGCTGCAATTGCAGGTAGCCTGGCGGTCATTCTGGCGATAGTGGCTTACATTAACCTGAGACCGAAAGACATCGTGCCGCGACTTAGCAACCCCAAACAGGTCACCTCTGCTCAGGGCTTTGAAGACTATCCTACGTGGTCTCCCGCGGGTGACAGGCTGGCTTACCAGTCTGACCAGAGTGGCAATTTTGACATTTGGGTATCTCAAATAGGAGGCGGTCCGCCGGTCAACTTGACGGCTGACCATTTAGGGACCGATCGGTGGCCGCAGTGGTCGCCCGATGGTCTCCAGATTGCCTTTTACTCTGAGAGAGATGGTGCGGGACTTTACATGATGCCGGCATTGGGAGGTGTTCCCCGCAAGGTATTATCAGGCCTTAGTGGAGGTTCTCCCCAATGGTCGCAAGATGGGACCAAGTTGGCGTACATCCCTAGAGATACCTCGTCCTTTGTCGAGATCACCACTCTGTCCAGCGGCTCATCCAGGCGCCTGCCGCTTCCCGGCACTCAGAAGGAGCGCTTCGATCTGAGCTGGTCGCCTGATGAGCAGGCTTTCGCCTACCGAGATGCCTTTGCCGATTTCGCGACACATGTGGAGCTCTGGGTGCTGCGCCTTGCGGATGGCGAAGGCGTGCCGGTGACCGACAGGGCGAGCAACGTTCGCAGCCCGAGTTGGTCCCCTGACGGTCGTTTCCTCTACTACGTTTCAGATCGCGCTGGCAGCATGGACCTGTGGCAGCAACGCATGCGACCCGACTTCACGCCCGAAGGGCCGCCGCGAGCCATTACCACTGGCATTGGCATGTGGAGTGCCGTCTTTTCTCCGGATGGCAAAAAGCTGGCGTATTCGAAAGGTCGGCTGGTGGGAAATCTTTGGAGCGTTCCTATACCAGATCAGGCAGAGCCAGAAGCGACCTGGGCGGACGCGCGGCAGATAACCTTTGATCATGCCCTGGTCTCGTATGTAGATGTTTCTCCGGATGGCCAGCGGCTGCTGTTCAGCTCTGATCGCGGCGGTAATGCAGACGTTTGGATGATGACGCTGGCCGATGGCTCTTTGCAACAATTAACTACCGATCCGGCACTGGATTTTCAACCGATGTGGTCACCGGATGGTAAGCAGATTGCCTTTCATTCCGCACGCAGCGGGAACCGCGACATCTGGGTGATGCCGGCAAGCGGCGGCCCGGCCCGGCAGTTGACACGGCACGATGCTTCAGATATGTGGCCGGTCTGGTCCCCGGATGGACAAGAAATTGCGTTCGCCTCAATGCGTGGTGGGAATTTCGATATCTGGGTAATTCAGTCAACAGGTGGTGAAGCCAGGCAACTGACCAGCCATCCTGCGTCTGATCAATGGCCCCAGTGGTCGCCCGATGGCAAATGGCTGGTATTTGCTTCGGAGCGGGAGGCTGAATTTTTCCGGCTTTGGCGTATGCCTGCGGAGGGAGGTCAGCCGGAACTGTTGACTGAAGCCAGGGCCGGTCGGACTCTTTGGTCGAAATCTGGTACGCGAATTTATTTCGTCAAGAGCACTGAAGGAACCCTAACCTTGTGGGAGTTATCGATTGAAACTGGCCGCGAGCGGCAAGTGATGGATCTAACCGGCCGCCCTGGAAGATTTGGAGGTGATGCTCTGGCCAGCGACGGCAAGCAGCTCTTTTTCGCCTGGCAAGAATGGCTCGGCGACATCTGGGTGATGGATGTGGAGAAGGAGAAATAATGATCGGCAAAACCATTTCCCATTACAAAATTCTCGAAAAGCTCGGCGGTGGCGGCATGGGCGTGGTCTATAAAGCCGAAGACACCAAGCTCAAGCGCACCGCCGCGCTAAAATTTTTGCCGTCGTCAATCATGGCGAGCGAGGCGGAGAAAGCCCGTTTCGTTCACGACGCGCAAGCGGCGGCGGCGCTGAACCATCCCAATGGTACGCACAATACTTGATGATAACAGGCCGAAGTCAAGAGAGCCTTATTGAGAGCAAACGGGCTCAGGAGCTTGATCCGCTTTCGTTCAACGCCCTTTGTCCAAGGCCCTTCACTCTACAAGAAAGCTCATGAGACCATGAACAACGAATTTCAAAAATACGAAAGCCTGTTTGAATTGGCAGCCATTCTCGGCCAGCAGAATGAGTTCGAGGAGATTCTCCGCGTCGTCTCGCTGAAGGCCTCCACCTTGTTCGATGCGGAAATGGCCTCGATCATGATGGTCAATCCCAAGACGCAGCACACGATTAAAACCATCATAAAAGAGGGCAAAGAAATCGACCGCAAGCCTTATCAGCTCGCGGAGACCAATGCCATCGGCTGGGTGATGGTGAATAAGCAGCCCTTTTTGAGCACCGATGTCCGAACCGATGCCCGTTTCCACAAAGATATTTTTGAGAAAACTTCCGCCGTGCATTCGGTGATGTGTGTTGCGTTGCAATGCGAAGGCATGGTGATCGGCTATTTGTTGGTGATGAACAAATGCGATGGCGGCGCCTTTGACGAAGCGGCGCTGCATCTGCTCGAGAAAATGGCGGCCATCGCTGCGCCATTCTTGAGCAATGTCCAAAAGATTCAGGAGTATTTCGCCGCGCCGTTGCCCGAAGCCGCGCTTTTGAACAAATATGAGCCGTTAGGTTTATTAGGCAAAAGCAAGCCATTTATCGAGCTGCTCAAAGCCATCGAAGCCGCGGCGCGGTGCGACGTGCGTGTGCTGTTGGAAGGCAAAACCGGTACGGGCAAAGAGCTCGTGGCGCGTGCGATTCACCGGTTGAGCGAGCGCAGCGCGCAGCCCTTTGTTGCCCTCGACTGCGGCGCGATTCCACAAAACTTGATTGAAAGCGAGCTCTTCGGACACGTAAAGGGCGCCTTCACCGGCGCCACACGTGATCGCACCGGCCTGATCATGGAAGCCCATCAAGGCACCTTGTTCATGGACGAAATTGCGAACCTGCCGCTGGAGATGCAGGCCAAGCTCATGCGCGTCTTGCAAGAAGACGAGGTGCGGCCGGTAGGCAGCAATCGCAGCCATAAAGTCGATGTGCGCATCATCTCAGCCTCGAGCGTACCGCTGCGCGATCTCGTGGCGCAGCAAAAATTTCGCGAGGATTTATACTACCGCTTGCTGGTTTACCCGATTCAGATTCCCTCGCTCGAGGAACGACGCGAAGATATTCCGCTGCTCGCTGAGCATTTCCTCAAAAATTTCGCCAAGCAACAACGCAAGCCGGCGCAGTCTTTTGACGAGACCATGCTGGCATTCTTGGAACAGCGCTCGTGGCCGGGCAATATCCGCGAGCTGGAAAATTTTGTCGAGCGGCTCGTGGCGTTCGCGCCGGAAGATGCGCTCATCTTGGATGCTTCAACGCTGCCGCCAGGAATAAAGGATGAAATTGAGCGCTTTCACGCCGCGAAAACCTCCGGTGACTCGCCGCGTTCTTTAAACGCGCGTCTGCAAAAGTATGAAGAAGAACTGTTACGGCAGGCGCTGGTCGAGCACAACTGGCATCAATCGCGCGCCGCCAAGGCGCTGGAGATTCCGGAGCAGACGCTGCGCTATAAAATGAACAAGCTCGGAATCGTGAAGCCGCAATAGAATAAGGCAAAACGATTTGGGGCAAAACTATTTAAAAAAGCCTTTGAGATTAATTGTTCTGCCCTAAATAGTCTTGCCTTTCGCCGTTTTCTGCGATTTTCCCCCGCCTTTCGTAATTTCCTGCGATTCTTTCCTCGATCATCCCACCAAATTCTGATCAGCCGAGTCCGGCTCATTTCCTCATAATCCAGGCCCTTAGCCCCACTCGCCTTTTCCCGCACTCATTTTGGCACTTCCTTTGACTTTCTCTTTTGCGAAATCGACAAGGAGGTAAGCCCGTATGAAAAAGACGAACACCATCATCATAGCAGTTTTGACGGCGATTTTCATGTTATCATCCTCTGGCGTTAGCCAGGTTGCAATTGTTCCGGATAAAATTGCAGCGTTTAATGCGTTGCTTCGCGATCTCGATCTGAACGAAGAGACACAAAATGGGTATGCGATTACAGAAGCCGAATACGAGCAGCTCAAAACCGCTTGGAAAGGCCTTCCACACCTTGACAAGCTCCAACTGCTGCATGGCTCTGGCTGCATGTTTTGGACTGGCACCTTTGTCATGGCGCTTCTCTACGATTTGAATAACGACATGGACCGGGAGGCGCACATCAACAATCTGGCGGGCTATGGTCGAGCACAAGGCCTTTCGCTCACCCTCAGCCGGTACAATAGCCCCGTGACCTTAACAACAGCACGTAAAACGCTGGCGGATCTTCTCCACAAGGGATCGAGCATGTTCGGCGACAGCGGGCTGAGGATTACTGAAGAAATCAAAACACAGGCTAACGAACGCGCCGGGCACGAGGCACGGCAGCGGCTCGAAAAATGGGAGCAGTTGATTAACGATTACCAAAACCGCTCGAATATGGACAAGCTCAAGGCTGTCAACGAGTTCTTTAATCGGCACATTATCGCGAGAGCCGACAAGGGAACAGAAAAGGGATACGATTACTGGCAGTCACCCATTGAAACTCTCGTCAGGGGCATTGGTGACTGCGACGATTTTGCGATGGCCAAATATGTCTCGCTGAGGCTTTTGGGGATTCCGCCTGAGCAGTTGCGTGTGGCCGTGGTTGAATATCCCCTCATTGGCGGGCATGCTGTGCTACTCTTCTTTCCGCCTAACGAGAAGGATCCTTGGGTGCTCGACAATCTGACCTTCAAGTATAATGGATTGACTGACAGCCATGTCCTGCGGCTGAGCGAACGGGTGATCCGCCACAAGATAAAACCGCTTGGGGGCATCAATGAAAACTGTTTGACGGAATTTCGAGGAGGGCTGAACGAAAAAGTAACGAGCACCGATCCGCGCCATAGTTCTCACAAGTTTGGTACAGCGCTCATGAACTCACAAAGAGTGTTGCCGCAAACACGTGGATAAATTCATAAGTGAACTCAACATTGGCCAGTCCGCTTCACTGGCACAAGGAAAAGGCGATTCCGCATGGCCGGGATCGCCTTTTTGTTTGCAGGCCAATGGGTTCAGTTGCCGGCATCAAATCGAGTACGCGACCGGGAAAAAAGCGCAGCATGCCATACAAATTTTGGCGGAAGCGCTTTGCTGAGGTTTTGGCAAAAGGCCAAGATTTGAAACGACATACAATATATTGAAGTTATAAACTTATCAGCATACAGCTTATTGTATTAAAATTTTTTTTCAAAACTATGAACTTTTTACGAGAGACGCTTTGTTAAAAGCGTAATTTTTTTGTAAAATTTAAAATAAGCAATAGCAGAATAGTTACAGTTTTTTTACATTTCGTGGGTTTGATGCCGGAACAGATTATTCCAACTGCGCGTATGTTAAGCCAATGTTAAGAGAATATTAAACTCGAATAAATTTTTTTATTCGAGTTGACACACGTTTATTTTTTATTATATTATCCTTGCCTAACGCGGACGCATGGGCGAACGCGGATGTCACCGTCTCGCATGGTTGAACTGCAACCATGCGGGAAAAATCTTGGCTTTCAAGAAACTTGAAGTTTCTTTATCCGCGTCCGTCGATGAAGTTCGCGGCAAAATACCGCCAATGTCCACGAACAATTCTAATGTGGCGCCGCCGGTTGTGTTGACGCCGCAAACGGCGCCGCGTCTTTGTGCCCGCCAGCTCATTCTCGAGCGGGTGGCACAATTGGCGCAACACGAGGCCGGCACGCGCGACGGAGAAGATATTGAGGCGCTGCACGACATGCGCGTGGCTTCGCGGCGTTTGCGCGAAGCGCTGGAGATTTTCCAGTTTTGTTTTTCGCCGAAAGTTTATGATCGCCTTTACGAGCGGGCCCATCGCGTGACGCGCGCACTCGGCCACGCCCGCAATGCGGATGTGGCAGTGGCGTATTTTTCCGGACTGCTGCCGGACAGCGGGGATTTGCTCGAGCAAGTTGCGTTGCAGGATATTCTGCGCCGGCTGGCGAAACAACAAAAAAGCCAACGCGCGACGATGCAGAGCGAATTGGACAAGGTGAAGCCCTCAGCACTCCCATCTCGGTTTGCAAAAGCTTTCGATATGCCGGCACAAAACTCTTCAGCTCGTTTGCGGGGTCCACGCACCGCTTTGACATTAGCCCGGCGGCTATTCGCCCAAAGGTTGCGCGACGTTTTCGCTTGTCACCGTGCGATTACCGGGGAAGATGACGTTGAAGGCTTGCACAAACTGCGCATCGCCGTCAAAAAGCTGCGATACGCGATCGAAACGCTGGATTTTGCCGCCGGTGAAAATGCCAAAGAAAATCTCCGCTTCTTTAAAAAGCTCCAAACCGTGCTGGGTGATTTGCACGATTGCGACGTTTTTATCGAGATGGCCAGCAAACGCGCGAACAAATTGCAAAAGCAAAGTTTTGCCACACATTTGCAAAACGGTTATCAAATCGTTTTGGCAAAAATTGCCGTGCAGCGGCGCGATTTTTATGCGGATTACTTCAAGCTGTTTGGCCATGCTAGAATTCAGGAATGGCGAGCGCTCGTGGTGCCGCCACCGCAGCCCCAAATTTTAAAGCAAACTTTAGCACCCACGAAATTAGAAATACCACTGAATTGATATTCATATAAAAACTAATGAAATCCAATCGACTTGCTGCCATCGATATCGGCACCAACTCCATACGCTCGATCATCGTCGACGTCGACGGCAAAAAACAAATCCGGGTGTTGGACGATGAGAAAGAGACCACGCGCCTCGGCGAGGGCATGGGAAAAAGCCCCCGGCTCTCGCGCGAGGCCATGCAGCGCGCCGTTCGCGTGCTGCAGCGTATGACCGACATCGTGCGCGGCTTCGGCGTGCGAAAAATGCAGGCTGTCGCCACCAGCGCCGTTCGCGAAGCGCAAAATCGCGATTTTTTTTTGCGCCGGGTGGAAAATGAAGTCGGCCTCAAAGTGCGCGTCATTTCCGCCGAAGAGGAAGCGTGGCTGGCGTTTTTGAGCATGCTGAATCACTTCGACCTCGACGAGCAGCGCTTTTTCGGCTTTGACATCGGCGGCGGCAGCGCCGTGCTGATTTTCGGGATCGGCAACCACGTGGAGAACATTCATTGTCTTCCGCTCGGCGCGGTTCGGCTCACCGAAAAGTTTCTGCATAGCGATCCGGTTTCCGATGCTGAGCTCAAAGAGATGCGCAAGCACATCAAGCAGCATCTGTTGCCGATCCGCAACGCTGGCAAGGCCGGTGCGCAAATGTTAATCGGCAGCGGCGGCACGATGACGACGCTCGCCGAGCTGCACAAAGCCTTGCAGCGGGAAAAATATGCCGGCGTGCACGGCTACGAGCTGAACCGGGCACAAGTCCAGCACGTGCTCGATGTGCTGCGCCGCAAAACTTTGAAAGAGCGGCGCGCCATGCCGGGGCTGAATTCGGACCGCGCCGACATTATCGTGGCGGGGGTCACGGTCGTCAATCAAGTGATGAAAGTCTTCGATCTGAACGTCTTGAAAGTCAGCGATCGCGGCATTCGCGAAGGCTTGATTTTGCAAATGATCACCGGCGATTCGGTTCTGGACAATAAACGCACGTTGACCAAATATCCAGCCGCCAGCCGGCGTGAGAGCGTGCGAGCTTTTGCCGAGTCTTGCCGCTACGAGGCGCCGCATTCACTGCACGTCACCAAACTGGCGCTGCGCATTTTCGATCAGCTCTTTCCGCCGGAAAAAAAAGCCGTCGCTGACGCGCGCGATTTGCTGGAAGCGGCAAGCGTTCTGCACGACGTCGGCTATTACATCAATTATACCCGCCATCACAAGCACAGCTACCATCTGATCGTGCATTCGCATCTCGTCGGCTTTTCCCCGCGCGAGATCGCCATCATCGCCAACGTGGCGCGCTACCATCGCCGGGCCGAGCCGTACAAAAAGCACGAAAACTTCGCGGCGTTGAGCCGGCCCGATCGCAAGCTGGCGCTGAAGCTGAGCGCCATTTTGCGCCTGGCCGACGGCCTCGACCGCAGCCACAGCCAGCGCATTCAGGACGTGCGCTGCGAAAAACGCCAGAAGCGGCTGACGCTGTATCTCGCCTCCGACAAAGACATCGAAATCGAGATTTGGGGCGCCAAGCAAAAAGCCGAGCTTTTTGAAAAAGTCTTCAAAACCAAATTGGAATACAAACACGTGAGGAGAAAAACATGATGATGTTAGCTCGCAAACCCAAGGACATTCCCGGCAAGCTCATTGCGGTCGAGGGGTTGGATGGCTCCGGCAAGTCGACGCAAATTTATCTGGTCAAGCGTTGGCTCGAAATGCAAGACATGAAGGTCTTCTTCACGGAGTGGAACTCTTCGGCATTGGTGAAAAAAGTAACCAAGCTCGGCAAGAAGGAGCAACTGTTGACGCCGACGACGTTCAGCCTCATTCACTGCACCGACTTTGCCGACCGCTACGAAAGGCAGATTTGGCCGCTGTTGCGCGCCGGGTTTATCGTGCTGGCCGATCGCTACATGTACACCGCTTTTGCGCGTGACGTGGTGCGCGGCTGCAGCCATCGGTGGGTGCGCAATTTATATGGCTTCGCCGTGGAGCCGGATATCACGTTCTTCTTCAAAGTCCCGCTGGAGATCGCGTTGGATCGCATCCTTTCCGGCCGGCCCCAATTGAAGTATTTCGAGGCCGGCATGGATTTGGGGCTCTCGAATGATCCTTACGAGAGTTTCCGGCTGTTTCAGCAGCGCATTCACCAGCAATATGAAACGATGGAAGACATTTATCATTTTCACGTCATTGAGGCGACGCAGACCGTTGAGGAGCAGCAACAGGAAGTGCGCGACAATATTCTGGCGCAGCTCGATTTGCCTCGCTTTAAAAAACACGCGCGCATCAGAATGCTATAAATGTGTATGTTGTAACCCAGTCGGCCCGACTGGACCGCGCGTAACTTTACAGACCGGCGGTCTGTGTTACGAGTTTTTACGAACGACTCAAAAATCACTTTGGTCCAAAAAAACCCGTCTGAGGAAAGGCAGGGTAGGTGAGGATATGACCAAAAAATTTTTCGGTGAAGGGTTGCCCGGCGTGAATCTTGATGAGCTGCGTGGCAAGCTCATTGTGATTGAAGGCGCCGATGGCTCCGGGCGCTCGACGCAGATCGCGAATCTCACCGCATGGCTGGAGCGCCACGGCCATGCCATTGTGAATGTCGGGCTTAAGCGCAGCACGCTCGTCAGCGAGCCGTTGGACATCGCAAAAAAAGGCAACATTTTAAGCCCGACCACGCGCAGCTTGTTTTATGCGACGGATTTCGCCGACCAGTTGGAGCACATCATTATTCCGGCGCTGAAATCCGGCTTCATCGTTTTGGCGGACCGCTATATTTATACGCTGATGGCGAGAGACATCGTCCGCGGCGCCGATCCCAACTGGGTGGAATCGCTTTATGGCATTGCCATCGTTCCGGAAGCCGTTTTCTATTTAAAGGTGAGTCCGCACTTGCTTGTCGAACGCAACTTCGAGAAGAACGTGGTGCTGGATTATTGGGAAAGCGGCATGGACATCGGCTTGTCTCGCGACATGCTCGAAAGTTTTCTGAAATATCAGAAATTGATTCAAACGGAATTTAGCCGCATGCAGCAGCGCTTCGGGTTTGAAGTCATCAACGGCCATCGCTCGCCGCGGGCGATCGCGCTCGATTTGCAAGCGCGCGTGTCCCGGCTGGTTGGCGGCATGCCGGCGCAAGAATCGTCGCGCCCCGTCGCTAAAGCAGCGAAGCCCAAAACCGGAAACGGCGTGTTCGAACCGAGACAGCGAATCACCATTTCTCACGCTATTGCCGTTCAGCATTAGAATTAAATCTTTGCAAAAAACTCCAACGAATAAAAATCCGTTGGTCTTAATCCATCCGTTGGAGCACATTTTTAAATTGCGGCCACTAAGTCATTGGTTCACGAAAGTTAGAAAAAAATTCTAACTTTTTTGTGCCCAACGGATAGATGAACCCAACTGTAAAAGCCTTATCCGTTGGGTTCATCTA
>JAKEEU010000338.1 GCA_022616415.1 Candidatus Zhuqueibacterota bacterium
GATTCGAACGCATGTGAAAACTCCTTTCAGTTGACGTGAAATGTCGGCTCGCCGCGTCGGAGTGGTTGAAGGCTGAAATTCAAAGAGGCTTGCGGCAAAGGAGGGAGCCGCGACCGACGCTGCGTACCGGATATTTTTCCAGCCACTTTGATCTGGCTTTTTCAACGAAAACATGTCGCGGATATTTCAGAACAGAAAAATGCGAGACAGAAAAATAAAGACCGAGTTTGGAAGATCTTTATTTTTCTGTCTCGCAAAAACCATCCACGAAGCAGCCAGGATGCGCGAAGAAGAAATAGGAGGAAACTCGTGACGTCCTGAATAGCTTCGTGGATGGAGTTTTCATACGAACTGACTAGGGGATTGCTACGAAATTGCTGGCCGCGTCAATTTTAAGCGGATCAGCTTCGGCCCTCACCTGGACGTTGGCGGTAAGCCCGTTAGGTCTTATATTCGCGGGCAATGGCGCAGTCGCGAGATTCAATGAAGCGTTTGTGCCATTACCAGGGACGTTCACGACTCTCCTTGCGGTTGAGCCATTATTCAGTTGGAAGTTGAAAGTAACCTGGCTCCCGATGATCCTGTAGCAGGGAGGCTTGTTGGTGATAGTCCAGGAGACAGCGGCGCCCGTCGGCTGGGCCGGCGTGCCTTGAAATGTCGGGCTGTTGACTGAGACTTGCAACCTGCACTGACCCTGCGCCGACGCCGCCGAAGCGCAGACGGGCGTCGAGCCGCCGGGAGCGAATCCCCACGCCATCAGCGCGGCGATTGAAGTGAGCGAAAGAAACAAAATGCTTTTGCGTAACATGATTATTCTCCTTTTGGTGGGCCTCGACACAGGCGAATGGGAAACCAGTACCACGATTGTTACGGCCCCGTTTTCCTGCGCATTGGCCGGGTTATTTGGTCGAGTGTTATTACCGAAGAGGGCCTCGGCTTTTTTATCTCTACGACTACTACTGGCGCCGGGCGTGAAAACATGTCGCAATCGCTTGTAAATAAAATTCAGAAATTTTAGGTAATAAGGCGGGGCCTTGATCATCGTTTCGGCCATCAAACAGAAAAATGC
>JAKEEU010000339.1 GCA_022616415.1 Candidatus Zhuqueibacterota bacterium
GGGATCACGCGGATGACTATGGTTATTGCCTTTCCCTATTTTTCCCCGTGATCCCCGTGGTTTGATCTGTCCCAATGTTTGTTGGTCTGATTTAGTGAGATAGCTATTTCTTTTCCGGCGGCGGTTTGATAGGCCAATCCACCGATTCCGTGCGCGCCGATTGCAGCAACGCAGTCATCTTCTGCACAAGATCGGAGTGTTGCGCCGCCACATCGTGCGCTTCTGCCGGATCGGTTTTCAGGTTGTATAGCTCAACCGGCCGGTTGATTGCCGGACGCACCACTTTCCAATCGCCCATGCGCAGGGCCTGCTGAAAGAATCGTTCGTGCAATTCCCAATAGAAGTAGGCGCGTTGCGGCTGTCGTTTCCCCAGCAGCAACGGCTTGATTGAAAGGCCGTCTGTCTTGAATGATTTGGGCGGTTTTGCACCTGCGACATCGACTGCCGTCGGCAGAAAATCCCAAAAGGCCCAGGGCGTGTCGTTCACTTGTCCCGCTTTGATTTTGTCCGGCCACCACGCGATGGCGGGCACGCGCAAGCCGCCTTCGTACATACTGCGCTTGAAGTCGCGCCAGGGGCCGTTGCTATTGAAAAACTCCAATTGATGGCCGCCGTTTGATCCCATCGCGCCGTTATCGCTGGCAAAAAAAATCAGTGTATTGCGGTCTGTGCCGGTTTGCCTGAGCAAGGCCAGCAGGCGCCCGATGGATTGATCCATCCGCGTGACCATGGCGGCGATGCGCTTTTCGGCCTCCGGCCAACTCCGATCCGCATAAATGCCCAAGTCCGGTACTTCGTATTGTGCGTGCGGAATCGTAAAGGCAAGGTAGAGAAAAAACGGTTGCGCCGCATTCTCACGCACCCATTTGAGCGTTTCTTCGGTAATCAAATCGTGTGAATAGGTTTCGCCATCCACTTCGACGCGTTCTTTGTTGCGCCAGAGATGTGTGGGGTAATAGTGATGGGCTTCGCGCTGGCAGTTGTAGCCGAAGTTGAAATCAAAGCCGCGCTCGGTCGGTTCGCTGCCTGAACCCGGAAACCCCAATCCCCATTTGCCGGTAGTCGCCGTTTTGTACCCCGCGTCCTTCAACAACTGCGCAACGGTGATAGTTCCGTTGGGTAAGGGCATTTGGCCTTCAGGCTATACACAGCAC
>JAKEEU010000340.1 GCA_022616415.1 Candidatus Zhuqueibacterota bacterium
ATGCACACCATCTGTAAACGCTACGTCGAAAATGCCGGTTACAATTTCACCTCCGCCTATGACGGCAGGCAGGGCCTCGAGTCTATTCGCCGGGGCGATACCGATCTCGTGCTTCTCGATTTCATGATGCCGGAGAAAGACGGCTTTGCAGTTTATAAAGACCTGACGACGCTCGAGGAGTTTGCCCCGTTTCGCAACATTCCGGTCATCATGTTGAGCGTGCTGGCTGAACACATTCCACGAAAGAATGAATTGCTCAACATGGGGATCAGTCTTTACCTCAACAAACCTTTCGGTTATAAAGAACTCGTCAACGTCATTGAAAATATCTTCGTCACGTCAAGACTTCGCGAAGAAGAACGCGCACGCGAAGAGCACCAGAAGCATGAAGTCGAGCGCATCGAAGAAGAGAATCGCAATCTGCGTTCACAGATTCGCGCCGCCTTCGGCCAGGAAAACATCGTCAGCGTCAATCCGGTGATGCACGCGACGTTCGAAAAGGTGATGAAAGTCGCTCCCAGCGACGCCAATATTTTGATTCACGGCGAGAGCGGCACCGGCAAGGAGCTAATCGCTCGCAGCATTCATGCCCATAGCCGGCGCGCGAAGGGACCATTCGTTGCGGTGGATTGTGTTGCATTGCCAGTTACATTATTGGAGAGTGAGTTGTTCGGTTATCAAAAGGGTGCCTTCACTGGAGCCTCACACAGCAAGAGCGGCCTCTTTGAAATGGCCCATGAAGGCACCTTCTTTTTAGATGAAATTTGCGAGCTTCATCCTGACTTGCAGGCCAAGCTCCTGCGCGTTTTGCAAGAACGTCAATTTCGTCAGCTTGGCGGCAAAAAACTCATCGACGTTGACATTCGCGTCATCTCAGCCACCAACCGCGACCCGCGCGCGGCAGTGAAGGAAGGAACGCTTCGTCACGATTTGTATTACCGGCTGAACGTCGTTCCGATTTTTCTCATCCCGCTGCGGGAACGGCGCGAGGATATTTCACCGCTGGCCAATTCCTTTCTCAAAAAATTTTGCGCGCAAAACAGCCGCCCGTTGATGCGCCTGTCCGCAGCCGCGCTCGATTTATTA
>JAKEEU010000341.1 GCA_022616415.1 Candidatus Zhuqueibacterota bacterium
CGATTTTTGTGGTTTATCAGAAGATAGCAAATTATGTATGTAATGTCAAGTATTTTAACTAAACATACTTAAAAATGTCCAAACTCCAGCCCCCTTCTCTTGGAAAGAGAAGGGGGTTTTCAGGGTCACTTTAGACTCAAATTTCTTTGTTTTCACCCAATAATCTCCCCCTCTCTTCTTAAGAGAGGGGGCCGGGGGATGAGTTCATGAATTTCCAAAAATCAACTTAACATTGTCGAGCAAGGAGCAACCGATGAATCGACAACGTTATCGGCTTGTGATGAGCATTGTATGGCTTTCCGTTTTTTGGAGGTGGGAACTCACCACTCATGCCCAAGCTTTTTTGAGAAGCGAAGCGTGCCCCTGCTCCGAAGCGGTCCCTGCAGATGATCTTTGGAAGGCCATTGCACATTGCGAAGCGGCTTTAGCTTCCGGAGTGGAAGACTGCAAACCAGATTCAATCTACCTGCAGATACTGCTTCGCCATCACACGGGCAATTTGTGAGATATGATCAAGATCGTGAACAACCCACGTCGCCAAGAGTTGCGCCAACGTCACCGGTCCAAAATCCGGATGCGTTCCTTTTAGCTTGAAATGTTCATCGGTGAGATTCAGTTGCTTCAGCGTGGCGAGATTTTGCCGGCGCAACGCGGCAAAGGTTTCGAGCAGCTCGCTGAGCGATTTGCCCTGGCTCGCCTCGAATTGCGCGAACCGGTCGAAGGGATCGAACGGGCGGGATTCGCCCAGCTCAAGAATGATCTTCAAGCGCGGCATCCAGTCCGTGCGCTCGCCGTGAATGAGATGGCCGACGACGTCATAAGGATTCCAGGTTTCCGGCCCTTCGTTTATACAAAGTTAAGGGCAATGTCAATGTGCCGCCGATAATCAGCCAACTCGCGCGTTTATAGATAATGCCTGCAATGGATAGCGCGAGCCCGACCGGCCAACTGAGAAGAAATAAAATTCCAACCGAACGCATTTCAGTTTTTGGGATAATGGCTCCACATCAATCTGGCGATCTTCCAGCTTTTGCCCGCTTGCCGTCGCAAGATCATCAAGTATTTGTCGTTGAGCGGCGTCGGATTGCTGCCGTCGTGCCAAATCAAGCGCCCACTCGTTTTGCCGCGATTGAAGGCCCAATCCCCACAGATTTCAAGCTCGTCAGAAGACAACGACACCTCCATTTTAAATTTGGCGAACCCCGCCTTGTATCGTGCGGCAATCGCCTCCTTCCCGATGACGATGTTGTCATTCGGTGGCATCGTAATAGCATCGTCGGCATAAAACGACATAATCTGATCAACGCCGCCCGCATTATCCGCGGCCATTAGTTGGTCGAGCAGCTTTTTTATTTGGGCCTTGTCAGCGTTGCCCCGAGGTTTCGGCAATCCGGACGAGGCAATATAAGCCAACAATGCAAGGCCAACTACAAGGCCGAATAATGCGCTTCGCTGAAAATGATTATAACGCCCGAAGAGTTTTTGTGAGCTATTCACGCTAAACGCCGTGAGAATCATTTTTCTGTCATTTATTTTTCTGTCGTCTGAATGCTTCTGCGGCAGAAAAACAGACAGAAAAATGGCGGGCAGAAAAATGAAGTTTACCCCGATTTTCCTTTTGAATTTTATTTAAGGAAAGTCGGGGCAAACCATTTTGTTTAAATCCGTTGGCAGCTTTTATCCGTTGGGCATAAAATTTTTAGAATTTTTTTCTGAGTTTGATTGTATAAGTGAACCCGAGGGAATGACATGCTCTTCGGAAACGAAATAAGCAACTTTACTATGGTCAATAAAATTGCTTTCGTCTTCGCTGGAAGCGCGCCACTCCGGCGTTTTCCGCGCCGCGAGCAGCGCGGCCATATCGTCAAACCACAATTCGGCCATGCCATCGAAATCAGGCGCGTGGCTGTCGCCAGGCACATTGATTCGATGGCTTTGCACCAACTTTCGCAGTCCAGGAATGCACGCGCCGATGGGACCATGAATCTTCTCCCAATAATGAAAGAACTCCGCATCCGTCATGCCCGGCTTCTTGGTGATGCAATAAACCAGCTTGATCATGCTATAAACGGCAGGGATTATTTTTGTAGTCGTCATTGCGAGCGTTTTTCAGCGAAGCAATCCTCATGAAAACTGAGGGATTGCTTCGGCAAAAAGCGCCTCGCAATGACAAGCTTTCATTGCAATGCTAATTTGGAAGCAGTCTACGAAGCAGCAACGATGGCGTTACGGCTGCTGCTCGCGCAGGCCGTCGCGCTCCGGAACCGCCATGATCGTCGATAACATCGTTGCCACGACCTTGGGTTCTCCCTCGCCATGAGCGTAGGCATCGGCGGTGCAAACCGTCAGCGTGCGACCGGCTCTTTTCACTTGCGCTTTCGCAACGATCTGCCGCCCTTTGGCAGGCGAGAGCAAGTTGATTTTAAATTCAACCGCCAAAACCGCCATATTCGCGGGCATCAAGCTGAAGGCGGCGTAACCACATGCGCTGTCCAAAATCGTGGCGACAATGCCGGCGTGGAGAAAACCGTGTTGTTGCGACAAATCCGCGCGAAACGGCAACACGATTTCCACCGCGCCAGGCTGAACCGACGCCAATGTCGCGCCAATCGTTCGCATCACTTCCTGCCGCGCAAAGCTGGCGCGAACGCGCGCTTCAAATTCGGGATCTTGTGGCGTGAAGCTGGTCACTTGTTTCAATTTCTACTTAGGCACATTTGAAATCCTGTCAGCGAAACACACTAAAAACGCGAAATCTCTTTTTTCTTTCGTGTATTTCGCGTGTTTAGTGGGAACTCTGACTAAGCAGGACTATAGCAGCCTCTTCAAGCTTTCCAGCAGCTTGCGGCCGCGATTTCTCGTCGTGGCCGTGCCGGTTTTGAGCGATTCCTCCAACAAGGTGATGACCTGCGGACGCAACCTCGCCTCTTCCATCGCCAA
>JAKEEU010000342.1 GCA_022616415.1 Candidatus Zhuqueibacterota bacterium
AAGGTGGAATACAAAAAGGGCAAAAAGTGCAAAAAAGGCAAAAGGGCCAAGAATTTTTGTCTTTTTTGCTCTCTTTGCCTTTTTTGTATTCCAATTTCATTTCCGTAGAAGAGCCTTGCTTTGTAAAAGTGTCCCGACATCAGCTTGTTTTGCTATTTTCGCCTGTTTCGTTTTCTCTCTTCCTTTTCATTCGCAGGCATCAAATGCTTCATTTTGCCGATGCGGTATTGCCGTCAAGCGAGAAAGCATAAAGCTTATTATTCGTTTTCCCGATACGAAGAAAACTGTAGCCGGAGCCAACGTAGACCGTGCCATCAACAACAGCGATGCCGCCGCCAACGGCGCCGCCGGTGTCGAACTCCCAAAGAATCTTTCCATCGCGCGCATTGTAGGCGCGCATGAAACCACTCACCGATCCGGCCCACACCAGCCGGTTATCGCCTTTACCGGTTACAGTGATGGGGCCAAAATTGGCTTTGTTGGTCGGATCAGGTGTTTGCCACAAAATTTTTCCTGTGGCGCCGTCGAGCGCGCTGATCGACCCTTGCTTCGGAAAATTCGAAATGCCGGCGTATATCCGCTCGCCATCGCTCGCCAGTCCGAACTCGATGCCGCCGAGCTTGCCCCCGGGCCCGACTTCGGTTTTCCAGACGAGCTTGCCTGTGTTGGGATCGAGCGCGTATGCCCAGCCGCTCTTTTGACCCGCCACAACCAATCGCTTACCTCCGGCGCCTTTGACGAAGACCGGCGCTGTGCCGAAATCAATATCAAGGTCATCGCATTCAACGTTGTCTCGGCAGCCGAAAGTCCAGATATCTTTTGGCGTCGCCTGATAAGACCAGATCTCTTTGCCCGTCACCATATCGAGGGCAATGATGGCGTTACAATATTTCGATACCGGTTGTGAGTATTGATTGCCGGTGGTGACGTAGACGCGCTTCGTTGTTGGATCGAGAGTGACCGTTGACCATACCGCGCCGCCTGATGGACCAATAATAGTCCTGTCCTTCTTATCCTTCCCCTGTTCTTTCGGCGTATCGGGAATTACGTAAAAACGCCAGACCTCGTCGCCGGTGGCGGCATCAAAAGCTACGACGCTGCCGCGAAAAGTGCAGCACTCGTATTTAGGATTGCGCAGAATCCACCCTTCTTCGTGTGATGAAACGCCGATATAGATGCGACCCTGATGATAGATGGGCGAGCTTGTGGCAACAGTATAAGGATGCGAATCGACCCGCTTCTTCCATTTCAGGGATCCTGTCTTTGCGTCGAGCGCGTGGAGAAAACCCGCAATATCGCCGAAATAGAGGACTCCGCCGGCGTAGACAGCTGCGCTTCTCGTCGATTGGCCGCAATCGTAGGCCCAGAGCTTCTTTCCGGTCTTCGCATCAACGGCATACTCCTGGCCGTCCCACGAGCCGAAAAAGAGAACGCCATCTACGATGATCGGCTGGCTCGAGACATCGCCTTCAGTCTGGAAGATCCATTTGGGTTTAAGTTGCGTGACGTTGTTCGGTGTGATCGTGGTTTCATCGGGGTTGTAATGTGAACCCGACACATCACGTCCAAAAACAGTCCAATTGCCCTGATCCCTCTCTTTTTTACTCTGTCCGGAGATTACGGAGGAGACTAATAGGATCGATAAAAGTGTCGTAAAAAGCTGATGCTGGCGATAGTGGTTCATAGTTCAATCCTCAGGTTTACGAAAGTAAAATTTATGCGCCTGGTCTGAGCTCAATCGCATTGCCGTCAGGGTCACGAATAAAGAGTTGCGGATTGCCTGCTCGTCCACTACCGTAACTGATGGCAATATTCATCTCACGCAATTTCCTCTCTGTCTCTTGAACGTTTGGGACATTCAAGGCAATGTGACGGTCGTGGCGTGGCGGGTCAGCGTG
>JAKEEU010000037.1 GCA_022616415.1 Candidatus Zhuqueibacterota bacterium
AGTTGAGGATAACAGGAACGAGCAGACGGCAAACATTTTTCTGTCATCCATCTTTCTGTCTTTTGAATACTTTTGACTTAACATTATCAGGTTAAGGTTTCTTTTAAATTTCTCAAAAATAATATTTAGCCGATACTCATGTAATAATAAGATTTTCAATTGAAACTTGCATTATGCAATACATCAACCTCGGCAAAACCGGCTTAAAAGTCTCGCGTCTCTGTCTCGGCATGATGACTTACGGCGACCCGAAATGGCGCGATTGGATTTTGGGCGAAGAGCAGAGCCGTCCGATCATCAAGCGTGCCGTGGAGCTTGGCATCAATTTTTTCGACACCGCCAATATGTACTCGCACGGCGTCAGCGAAGAGATCACAGGCCATGCCTTGCGGGATTTTAGCCGCCGCGATGAAGTCGTTATCGCTACCAAAGTCTTTTTTCCGATGGGCAACAAACCCAATCAAGGCGGCCTGTCGCGCAAGCACATTATGGATTCCATTGATGCCTCTCTGCGCCGTTTGGGAACCGACTACGTCGATCTTTATCAGATTCATCGCTTTGACAAAGAGACGCCGATTGAGGAAACCCTCGAAGCGTTGCACAATATCGTGAAAGCCGGTAAAGCGCGGTACATCGGCGCTTCGAGCATGTTTGCGTGGCAATTCGCTAAAATGTTGTCTGTCGCCGACCTGCACGGCTGGACGCGCTTTGTGTCGATGCAGGATCATTATAATCTCGTCTACCGCGAAGAAGAGCGCGAGATGATTCCGCTTTGCCGCGCCGAAGGCATTGGCATCATTCCGTGGAGTCCGCTGGCGCGCGGCTTTCTCGCCGGCAATCGCACCCGTGAGAAAAGCGGCGATACTGCGCGTGCCAAATCTGACAAATTTGCGCACGAAATGTATTATCAAAATAATGATTTTGACATCGCCGACCGCGTGATTGAACTCGCCAAACGTAAAGATGTCAAGCCGGCGCAAATCGCCCTGGCGTGGCTGCTGCATCAACCTGGCGTCACCGCACCCATCATCGGCGCCAGCAAGATGTATCAATTGGAAGAAGCCGTGGCCGCGCTGGAGATTCAACTTTCCAAAGAAGAGCGCGCGGTTTTGGAAGAACCGTATCGTCCTCACCCCATACTCGGACATTCTTAAATCTATGAAACTCGAAACCCTTCTCATTCACGCCGGCGCTGAAATCGATCGCGCCACCGGCTCGGTGTCGCCGCCCATCAATCTATCCACGACATTCGAGCACGGCCCCGAAGCCGAGCGTCTGTATGGCTACATGTATATCCGCGAAAGCAACCCGACCCAAACCCGGCTTGAAACCGCTTTGGCGGCGGTTGAAGGCGGCGAGGCGGCGTTGGTGTTCGCTTCGGGAATTGCGGCAGGCGCGGCGTATTTGCAGGCCTTGCCCGCCGGTTCGCATGTCATCTTTCACCGCGATATTTATTACGATTTCCGCACCGTCGCGAACGAATTCATGCCGAAATGGGGAAGCGCAGCCACCCTGCTCGATATGAAAAACCTCGACGAAGTGCGCGCGGCGATGCGGCCCAACACGCGCTTGCTGTGGGCGGAAACGCCGACGAACCCATTGATGCAAATTCTCGACGTCGCGGCACTGGCAAAAACGGCGCACGACGCCGGCGCCAAGCTCATCGTCGATGCCACTTTTGCCACTCCGGTGCTGCAACGCACGCTCGAGCTTGGCGCAGATGTCGCGTTGCATTCAATGACCAAATATTTGGGCGGACACAGTGACGTGCAAGGCGGCGCGTTGATTTTCCGAAAGCGTGAACATGACTTCGACGAGATTCTGCACATTCGCAAAGTCCTCGGCGCGGTTTTGTCGCCATTCAATTCATGGCTGGTTTTACGCGGCCTGCGCTCGTTGGCTTGCCGCGTGGAACGGCACTCAGCCAATGCCATGGCGTTGGCGCATTTTCTCGAGCAACATTCCGGTGTGGAGCAGGTGCATTATCCTGGTTTGCCATCGCATTCGGGCCATGAAATTGCCGGGCGCCAAATGCGCGCTTTCGGTGGCATGCTTTCTTTTCAAGTCAAAGGCGGGCGAGAGCAAGCGGTCAAAGTGGTTTCTCGCGTCAAGCTTTTCACCACGGCAACCAGTCTGGGCGGAACAGAGAGTTTGATCGAGCATCGCGCTTCGAGCGAGGGGCCGAGCACCACGACGCCCGACAATTTGCTGCGTGTCTCGACCGGCCTTGAAGATCCTGAGGATTTGATTCAGGATTTATCCCAGGCGCTGGCATGAACATCGCCCACCTCGCGATTCCGAGCAAGGATAACTTTCAACTGGCCGGCACGCTTTATCAAGCCGAACGTCGCCAAAAGGATTTCACTTTAAAAATATTATTCGTATCGCAAGGAATTGATCGGATTCGCTCGCGCGGCGCGAACCGTTTGGAAGCTCATCGTCAGCCACGCCATCATAAAAGCCAGCGCGCCAGCGATCACGAACACCGCCGGCCCGATGCTGATGCGATACGCAAAGTCCGCGAGCCAGCGATTCATCGCAAAGTAGGCAATCGGCCACGCGATGATATTGGCGATCAACACCAGCACGGCAGATTCTTTGTTGAGCAACATGACGAGTCCGGAAACCGAGGCGCCGAGCGCTTTGCGAATGCCGATTTCCTTCGTGCGCTGTTCCGCGACAAACGCCGACAGGCCAAACAATCCCAAACAGGCAATGAGAATGGCCAGTCCGGCGAAAGCAATTGTCACGTTGCCGAGCTTCTCTTCTTGTTGATAAAGCGCCGCGAGCTGTTCATCCAAAAAGAAATATCGAAATGGCAGCGTGGGCATATATATTTGCCAAGTCGATTCCAAAAACGCGAGCGTTTGCTGAACGTTTTGCGGGCGAGCTCTGATCGAGATCGTGTTGAAATCGCTCCAATCTTTCCACATTCGGAAAATCGCCGGTTGAATCGCCGTTTTCAGCGAGCCGAAATGATAATCCTGCAGCACCCCGATCACCGTGCCTTTCGTGATGGTTTGGAAGCCGTTGCCGGTGGGCGCGAGCGCTTCGATTGCCTTGCCCAGCGGCTTGTCCCAGCCGAATTGTTTGGCCGCAGCTTCGTTGATCATGAAGGCCTGTGTCAAGTCCGTCGCGTGCTCTTTGGAAAAATTGCGCCCCGCCGTCAAGCCGATGGCGTAAGCCGGCAAAAAATCATAATCCACCAAATACGTCGTGACGTTTGAAATTTCCTCCGCCGGTTTGCCTTCCAGGCGATAATCCAACCCGTAAGCGGGGCTGCCGGGCGTATTCATCGATATGGTGATATTGGCGATGTTGGAATTTTGCAAAAGCGCTTGCTTCATGGCTTCGACGTTTTGCCCTGCGGGAGAGAAGCCGATGGGAAACACCACCACGTTCTCTTGGTCAAATCCCAAATTCTTGCTGCGCACAAATTCCATTTGCTCGAAGACGATCATCGTGCCGGCGATCAACGCGATGGAGATGGTGAATTGAAAGACGACGAGCAGCTCGCGCACGCGAAAATTGCCCGCGCCGGATTTCGCCTGCGCTTTCCAAACCGCAAGCGGGCAAAGGCCGGACAAGTAAAATGCGGGGTAGCTGCCGGCGAATATTCCGGCGAGCAGCGTCAGCGCCGCCAAGCCGCCGGCAATCTCGAAATCACGCGCATAATGCAACGCGATTTGTTTGCCAGTCAGCCCGTTGAAAACCGGCAGCAGAAATTCGAGCAAGCCGATCGTCGCCAACAATGCCGCGCCGGCGAGCACAATCGCTTCGGCGAGAAATTGCCGGAGAAGCTGCGCGCGCTCCGCGCCCAACACTTTGCGCACACCGATTTCTTTGAGGCGTTTCGTTGCGCGGGCTGTAGCCAGATTCATAAAATTGATGCATGCGATCAACAGAATGAGCACGGCGATAGCGGAAAAGACGTACACGTAGGTGATGTCTCCCGCTGCGGCGGGATCGGGCTGCGGCTGGCGGGCGGAGTAAAGATGAATGTCGCGCAACGGCTCGAGCGCGTAAGCGCGTTTTCCCGTTCCTTGCACGTCGTATTTTTGCGCAAAATTTTTCAGCCTTGCGGCCAACTGATTTTGCTCATATCCTTCCGGCAACACCACGTAGGTGTAAAACAACAAGCTGATCCAATCTTCGCGCAAGCCGGGATAAATCGAATCGAGCGTCGGCATGGAAGCGAGAAAATCAAAGCGCAGGTGCGTGGTCGTGGGCAAGCCGGCAATGACGCCGGTGACTTCGAGATGGAGAGAATCGCCGAGCGCGATGGTTTTGCCGAGCGGACTTTCTGCGCCGAAATATTTTTGCGCGGTTGTTTGTGTGATCACGATCTTCTTGGGGCCGATGAGCGCGGTTTGCGGATTTCCCGCCAGCAGCGGAAATGAAAACACCTCGAACACTTCCGCATCGCCGAAGAAAAAGCGCGATTCCCAAAAGCGTTTTTCGCCATAATTGACCACGGCTTCGCCGCCGAAAAGCTTGAAGAAGCGCACGGCTTGTTGCACCTCGGAAAATTCCCTTTTCAATGCCGCCGCCGCCGCGCCGGGTGAAGTTGAAAGATTGACCACACCGCCGCCGATTTCGTCATCAGAAACAAACCGGTAAATGCGATCCGCTTTCTCGTGAAAGCGATCGTAACGCCATTCCTGCCGGACGTACAGCAGAATCAAAACGCAGCACGTCATGCCGATGGCCAAACCGGCGACGTTGAGCGCAGCGTAACCTTTGTGCCGCCACAAATGGCGGAGGGCGATGTGGAGGTAGTTTTTGAGCATGATAGTTTGATCAAAAATCGCCTGAGAATGAATTCTCAGGCTGAAAAATGAAAGTCACCTAAAGGTGACTAATGGTTATTGTACGACGCAAGCCGTCTTCAGACGGCTTCCATTGTCGAGCCTGCGATTTCAATCGTAGGCTATCTTCCGCCATTCGTTGCCATCCCATTCCCATGTGTCATTCAAGCGTTCTCTGCCGCCGGCACCGCCGCCGAATAAAACGATTTTTTGCCGATGCGCATCATACGCCATCGCGTGCATGCTGCGCGCCGTTGGGCCGGAAACTTTTGCTTCATTCCACGCGCGGCCATCCCAGAACCAAGTATCCCCCAAAAAATTGAAGCCGGGGCCGGGCGTCGTTTTCACGCCCGTTCCGCCAAAGAGAATGACCTTGCCGAGCTTGGCATCAAACGCCATGCGATGCCGGGCGCGCGGCGGCGGGCCTGATGTCACAATCTGACGCCAAGAAATTCCGTCCCATTCCCACGTGTCGCCGAAATATTCATCCACACCGTCACCGAAGCCGCCGAAAAGCACAACGCGTTTTCGCTTTGCATCATACGCCATGGCATGATGCGCGCGATTGCCGGGGCCGGGCGCAACGATTTTTTTCCAAGCGATACCGTTCCATTCCCAAGTGTTGGTATCAAACTGCCGCGCGGAGTTCTGCCCGCCATACATCACCGTGACGCCGCGAGATTCATCATAAACCATCGCGTGATGATCGCGCGTGCCGACGCTGGTGTCCGGCATCAAATGCCACGCGCGGCCATCCCATTCCCACGTGTCGCCTTTCAAGTCGGAGTAACCTTTCATCCCAATGCCGCCAAACTCGACCACACGCTTGCGGCGGGAATCGTAAGCCGCGCCGCCCAACACACGCGAGGGCGCGCCGTTCTTCACGAGCAAATTCCAGCCCGCGCCATTCCATCCCCAAATTTCACTTTGTTCCGGTTGATATGGCGGCTGATAACCGTTGAGCAACAAAACCATTTTCAATTGGTCATCATACACCAAGCAATGGCCGGCGCGCCCGCTCGGGCGAGTGGTGTCGGGGATCGCTGCAACTTGTGGCGTCTCGGTCGATTGCGCCAGCGCTAAGGTGGTTTGAACGATGACGACGATCAAATCCAGCAAAACGCCTGATTTCATTTTCATTGATTCCTACTTTGCGAAAATATCCACGCCAAAAAATCCGGCTCGGCGAAAGCGCGCTCCCACGCATTGTGGCCGACGCCTTGATATTCGGTATATCTCGGCTTCCCTCCCGCCCTTTTGATCGCTTCGATCATTCGGCGCGATTCTTTGACATCGACCAGGTTATCTGCATCACCATGAAAAGCCCAAATGGAAGTCTTTTTCATCGACGCGGCTTTTGCGGGATTTCCTCCTCCACAGATTGGAACAGCGGCGGCAAACGTGTTCGGACGGCGAGCGATAATATCCCAAGCTCCATAACCTCCCATCGAAATTCCCATCACATACAAGCGCGCGGCATCAACGCTAAATTCTTTTTGTATGCTATCCAAAATCTCGAGCACAAGCCTGATTTCATCTCGCGGCTTTTCCGAGTCAGGATCAGACCAAAACTTGCCCACAGGACATTGCGGCGCAAGAATGAAGCACGGATAGGCGGATTGATTGCCGGCGCGCGCAAAGAAAAGCGGCCCCTGCTTATCACCCCAAGACAAGATCAGCTTCAGGCTGTCGCCGCGCGCGCCGCCGCCGTGCAGCCAAAGCACCAGTGGATACTTCTTTTGTTTGTCATATTCATTGGGTATGAAGAGAAGATAGCGCATGCTTTCCCCCTGCGCATTCACAAAACGTCTTTCGAGAAAATCATTTGCATGAATGAGCTGCGCGTTTGTCAACAGCAGCGATGCAAGAGATGCGGCAAGGAAGTGAAGTCGCATTTCTATTCTTTTCACTTTAAATTTTTATTTAAAAGCATTCACGCAAAGACGCAAAGCCGCGAAGGTTTCGCAAAGAAAAACGAAAAACTTTGCGGCAACTTTGCGTCTCTGCGTTTTCGCGTGCGCTTTTGATTTTTGGGTTCCTGCTTGATCGGCTTATAAAACAAATATTCAAATTTGCCATTGCTGCTCGGCCAAACGATCCGCTGCTTCCGAAGTAGCAATGCCTTGCTGCTGCGCGAGCGCGAAAACGGCAAGTGCGGTATCATAAATCGAGTTCACTCTTTTCATCGCCTGCGCCGGTTCCCAATCGAGCATCTCGATGCAACCGTTGATCACGCCGCCGGCATTCGCGAGATAGTCGGACACGTAGAGAATGCCGCGTTTTTGCAAAGCCGCGCCGTGCCTGGCTTCTCGCAGTTGATTGTTGGCGGCGCCGGCAACGATTTCAACTTGAAGTTGCGGAATGGTTTCATCATCGAGAATGGCGCCAAGCGCGCACGGCGCGAAAATATCTGCGGGTGCACCGTAAATCATTTCTGGCCTCACGGCGGTCGCGCCAAATTCGTTCACGACTCGTTGCACGCGCTCGGCAGAGATATCCGTCACGACCAGTTTCGCGCCGGCGGCGTGCAATTCTTTCGCAAGACAATAACCGACGTTGCCGCAGCCTTGCAGCGCAACGGTTTTGCCGGCAAGATGATCGGCATGCCAGCGATATTGCGCCGCGGCTTGCATGGCGCGAAACACGCCGTGCGCCGTCCACGGTGAAGGATCGCCCGAGCGCGCGGCGAGTCCGGCAACGTGTTGGGTTTCCAAATGCACGATGTCCATGTCCGCCGTGCTCGCGCCGACGTCTTCAGCGGTGATGTAGCGGCCGCCGAGTGTTTCCACAAAGCGACCGTGCGCGCGAAAAAGTTTTTCGCGGTTCACGGTTTTGCCGTCGCCGATGATCACCGCTTTGCCGCCGCCGAAAGGCAGTCCGGCGAGCGCGGATTTATACGTCATGCCGCGCGACAAACGCAGCGCATCGATGAATGCTTCCTCGTCATTGGCGTACGGCCACAACCGCGCGCCGCCAACAGCGGGGCCGAGCCTGGTGCTGTGAATGGCAATGATGGCACGATAGCCGGCGGTTTCATCCTGACAAAGCATCACTTGTTCGTGCCCCATGGTTTTTATTATCTCGAAGAGGTTACTGCTCATAAAATTTTTAAAAAATGGCCCAACGGATAAAAACGACCAACGGATAAAATATTTGGAGACAAAATGATTTGGAATTTAATTCTGAGCCTGCCTCATCATTCTTCAATTTAATCCAGCAATCCGGAAAGCCAGTGCATGGCATTGAGCAAGAAGCGAAAGTTTTGTGGCGCTTGCGGCGAGTTCATGCCGAAAGGTTGCCGATTCGGGCCGCCGAGCTGCGCAGAAAACATCGCGGCTTCGCCAAATACGGCAACGCGGCCTTTGCCAAATCTCAAAGTCGCGCCTTGCAGCCGGCCGGTTGCCGAGAGACGCGGCGTTTCCGGCGTGAATTGCCAAGCGGTCTCAGGCAGCAGCAAGACCTGCGATGAATCGAGCACGAACAAAGGTTGCGCGCCACCCTCCAGTTGGAACGCCGATCCGGTAAACGTTATCAGCGAATCGATGCGTTCGTCGCGCGTTCTGCCGTTGATGATGGGATGATTGGCAAGCGTTCCGTCCGAACGGCGAAAAACGAAGAGCGCGCCTCGGGATTGCTCTGCGAACGTTGCAAAGCAATTGCTGAAACGAATGCCGAATGCCGCCGCCAGCTTTTCTGCCGCGCCGGCAAAGGGCATGTGATCCGCGATCAGCAACAGCGCGCCGCCTTCCCCTATCCAATCGCGCACGGCAGCGATTTCATCAATTGAAAGTGGTATCGGCAATTTGTTGCGCTTGGCTCGATTCGAACAAAATTAAAAGACAAAACAATTTTCGGATCATAGAAAATTCTCGGTGAGATGTTTCAGATTAGTGTGCTGTTATACAAATTCCGTAGTCTTGCCCCTTTGTGAGGCATTGTCACGAGAAAAAATTGTTACTTCAAACAGCCGCCCACAAGGGGCGGGGACTACAATTTTTTTGGGAACATCGCTTCATTCAAGGAGAAGCAACCCTGGAATCATGAAAAGCCACGCGCTGCCAGCGGCCTTCGCGTTTTACCCAGACATTGGTGAAACGCAAATCCCACTTGAGTTCTTTGCCCTCCTGACGGCCCGTGGTTGTCGCTTGTCCGGTGACCACTGCGGTGTTGCCGTAAATTCGTATCCTGATGTCGTCGTAGCTGTAATGATCGATTTTGAACTTTCCGGCGCTGATGTCGGCATGACGCATTTTCGCGCGTTCGAGCCATTGCGCCTTGTTGAGAACTTCGCCGGTCAAATTAGTATGGACATAGTCATCGGCGATCAAATTCTTCAAAACGGCAGTATCGACTCGCGCAAATGCCTGGGCAAACTCGTCGAGCAACTTTCTGATTTCCTGCTCGTGCTGTAAATTTTCATTTGGCGCGTGATCTGGCTTTTGCGTGAGACTGAGAGAAAACGGCGTGAGCGCGATAATGGCAAAAAAGATGGTTCTTCTCATAGTTCAAAACTGAGGTTCATCAGAATTCTTCATAACTCAATTCTATTTTCGATCATTCTACGCAGTTCAGCTTTAATTGCTAATGGCCGTTATTCATCCGCTGGCGAGTTTCATGAAATGCCGCAAGCGACCATTTGCTGCCGTCCCACTCCCACGTATCGCCAAAGACGCTTTCGCCATCATGGCCGCCAAAGAGCACAAGGCGCTGGCGTTTGGCATCATAAACCATTGCGGCATGATTGCGCGCTTCCGGCCCCGCGACGTCGATGCGCTGCCAAGTTGTTCCATCGAAAGTCCACGTGTCGCCGACACGTTCTTTGCCGTTCCATCCACCAAAGCGAATTACGCAGCGACGCAGAGTATCATAAGCCATCGCGCTGTTGAAGCGGCCCTCGGCGACAACAGGTTTCACTTCGCTCCAACTCTTGCCGTCCCACGTCCAGGTTTCGCCCGAAGGCCCATTACCGCCAAAAAGAATAACGCGCCGGCGAATGGGATCATAAGTCATCGCCGCGCCGTTGCGCGGTGATGGGCCGCTCGCGCTCACTTGTTCCCAAGTTTTACCATCCCATTCCCACGTATCGCCGAGACGAATTTTGTTTCCAGAAACAACACGGTATCCTCCAAACAAAACGAGGCGGTGACGCGCGCTATCATAAACCATGTTCGCTTCCGCGCGCGCGGGAGGCCTTGCAGTTTCGATCATGCGCCAGCGTGCACCATCCCATTCCCATACGTCATCGAGAAAAGTGTCTTTGTCATTCTCCGTTCCAAAGAGAACACGATTCCCGCCAAAAAGAACGAGGCGACGCCGGTCGCGATCATAAGCCAAGCATGGAAATGTTCTCGGCGCCGGGCCGGTTGCAGAAATTTTGTGCCAGGTTTTGCCGCCCCATTCCCACAAGTCTCCCAATACGTTGCGATCATCGGCGCCGCCAAAGAGAATCACTTTAGCGCGATCACTATCATAAGCCATGGCGTGCGCGTTTCTGACCGTCAATGAATCACTCCTACTTGGTTGATTCCGTTCACATCGTGGCTCCTCCGCCGTGTAAAAGAATGCCAGACCGAGGAACATGGCGGAGATCAGCGCGTTCGTGGAAAAATTCCGAATTGGAAGTATCATCCGGCCTCAATGTTGAATTTGAATGCCGTTCATATCCTCGATGGCAGCGACGACGCCCCAGCCGCCGAAATTTTCCGAGACCGCCAGCAGCAGCTCGTTTCGGCCTTGGCGCAGCGGCAGATACACCGCATCCCAAAGGCCGACGGTGCCCAAGAAGCGATAATCGCGTGAGACAAAACCGTCGCTTCCCGCATACAAGAGGCGATCATTGATATAGACGCGCACGCGATCGCTGAAGCCGAATTTGATTTCTTTGATCTGCTCGCGCTCCGAGTTAATAATGAGGCGAGCAAAAGTTGTGTTGCTCTGTTCGCCGATGGCGACCAGGCGCGCGAGATTGGTAATGCCAGTGGCCTCGGATTCCAGTTTTTTCCAAGTCAAACCGGCTTTATCAGATTCACCCAGTTGAAATTTGCCTTGCAAATTTTTTTCAGAAAAACCGCTCGAAACCGACCACGACGCGATCAAGCCTTTTGGTGCGGGTTTTTGAGGCTTGGCTTTTCCTTTGAGCGCTGGCGCGTCCAATGAAGTGAAAGAATAATTTGAATAATGCGCCGGAGCAAAATCTCCCGCGCTCAAACCGACTTGGCCGGCAGCCAGCTCGCGTTTCAGCTCGGGAATAAACAGCGCGGGCGTTTCCATGTCCATGATGTAAACCTCCGCCTGCTTGCCGGCGACGACGATTTTGACGCGCATCCATTCGTTGAAACGATAACGTACCGGCGCCGCGAAGTCCTCACCATAATAAAGCTGCCATCCAGCCAAGCCGTTGAACACCGGCGTGTATTGATTCGCATCCGGATTGCCGGATTGGTGCGGACGGAAATAGAACTCCTCGTAATTCTTTTTGTCCAACACGCGCCAGACGGTTCCGACAAACGTGCGTTCTGTTGAAAAGGCGATGTCAAATTCGATGACGCCGTTGAGAAATTTCGAGTCTTTGACCAGCGCCAATCCGCCTTTGAGAAAAAGGCTTTGCCGGCCGAGATATTCTTCGACGCGGCTTTCTTTCGCGTCAATTTCCCAGCGGTTCGAATCAAAGGGAATGGTTTGCGATTGCGCCGGGAAGGCGACCCAGGAAAAATTGACAACAAGAAGAATGAGCAGAAAGACATGAGAAAACGCGGCGGGCGATTTGTTCATCATAAGTTTGAATCCTTGAGTTTTTCATGCCGGAGCAGTTTAACTATTGAATAGACGAATCTCGTCATTGAAACGTTCGAACCAAAGAGCGCAGCTTGCACCGGCGGAATTTAAGCGGACTCATTCGGTATCGCCGCGTAAAGGTCGCGATAAAATGGTCGAGACTGTTAAAGCCTGAATCGAAGCCGACTTCGGTCACTGCAAGGGAAGTGTTTAACAACAACCGTACGGCATGACTCAACCGCACCTCAAGCAGATATTGATGGGGGCTGAAAGAGGTGTAATGCCGGAACAGGCGGCTGAAATGATAAGGGCTTAAAAAAGCGTGGCGCGCAATCTCAGCCAACCCCATCTCCTTTTGAAAATTGTCGTGAATGTATGCCTTGCCTCGTTCGATCACAGGAAGATAAAGCTCGAGCTCCCGTTTGCTGATTGGCATCGGCGCTTCGAGCTTTCTTTTGTTGGCGAGATGGCCAAACATCCTTTCCAGCAAATGAATGAGCAAATCCTCGAGCTGCAGCAGCTCGCCTGGCTTCTTCGCCAACACCCTCCGATAAATCAGCCCGTGCAGATATTCAATCTCCGGCGTGGAGGGAATGGTAACCATCGGAAATCTGAAATCAAAATCCGCATTCCACGAATGCGCCGGCGCTTTCCAGCCCTCGCCAATGCTCCACCCAACCTCCTTGAGCAAGTCCGCTTCGATCTGAAGGCTCGTGCAGGCATTGGGCCGGTCGTTTAGAAATGTAGCTTCGACGCCGGCGTTTTCAAGATGAAGCACGCCGCTGTAACATTCATAAACGCGCGAGCCGACTCTGTAGCCGTAACAACCCTGGCGCGGGAAAGTGATGTAGAAGTCGCTGAGGCACGATTCGTTCGAGGTGTCATGAATTTGCTCCCGCCATTGGATATCGAGCACATGAAATAACGATGACGAAAAAATCAATTTGAACGGAGAAGACATTGCTGCGCCTCGATTTTGTATGATTTCCTCTGAAGCGTTTTATGCTGAAGACTTCAACTTCGAGTTTTTGGTTCAATCGCCAAGCCGGCAATTTTCCATCCTGCCTCGGGGTTCCACGCCGTTTTTCAAAACAGCAAGATTCCTAAAGTTTTTGTCGCCGCCACGCAGTACAGTGTTAAACGCCGCGTATTTTAATCTACAGCGTTTTTCATTTGAATAAAGAAGTCGTCATTCCGAGCGTAGCGAGGAATCTGCTGCTAAACAGATTCCTCGTCGCTGTGCTCCTCGGAATGACATACCTACTCAATCAAAAAACGCTGTAAGTCGTCGTGAGAGCCAACTCATGGATGTCATCTATCGTCTTGGCGAAGCAAGTGTAGCTAATGTAAGGAGAAAAAATTATGTGCAAAAAAGGGTTAAATTTCTTTTTGTTTTTAGGAATTTTCTATGGCTTTGGACTGTCTCAAGGGACTGCCGAGGATAAGTCCGGACCAACGTATGCTTCTCCCAAAACGAAGGACGTCATCGAACGAATGCTTGAAGCGCACGGGGGTTTAGAGAGGTGGCGCAAAGCCAAAACAATCAAGTACACCAACGTCATGTTCCTTCCGATAATTGACATACAGGAAGGCGTGTCCGAATGGGACAGATGGGGTTGCTCAGACGAAACCTTTGAACTTACAAGCCGTCGCGGTTATCACGACCTAAGTGACATTTGCTGAAGGTGTTGGCAACACTCCCGAGGACTACCATTTGCTTTATATCGATCCGGAAAATTATCTGCTCAAAGCGACGGAGTATATTGTTACCTATGCCGCTCTTCTCGATATGTTGGGTTTGCCACCGGAAATGACCTTCTTCGGGCCCATGGTGCGCGTTTTTGATGATTATGTGACGGTCGACGGTCTGACCGTACCCTCGCGATACCGCACCCATGATCCGGAAGGAAAAACGATGTTCGGAGTTCACCTGCTGACACAGGTCGAATTCGGTGTGCCTTTCGATGAATCACGCATGAGGATGACCGCTGGCGCCGTGATTGATAACAGCAACGGCAAACAGAGAGCGGCCCCAAAATAGCCCGAGCATCAGTTCTGAAAAATGAGCCATACTCATTTATTTAGTGATCCAAATTCCGACGATGGCCGTGAAACGATATTATTTTCTTTCTCTCATCGCCGCCTTCATGTGCTTGATCTGGGCTTGCAAGAGCATGAAGCCACCCCAGCGTGTCATCGTGCTTTCGCTTCGAGGCCTCTCCGATCAGGATTTGGATGAGCGGTTGGCGCGAGGAGAAGCAAGCGCGTTTCAGACGATGGCGAACGAAGGCTATCGCGCCATTCATCTCAATCCGATTCCTTGCGCCGAGACCGCGCCGGCCATGGCCACGTTTGAAACCGGAGCTTATCCATCGAGCCACGGCATTGTTGGCAACCGTTTTAGGCGAAAAGGCGCGTCTTTCGATTCCGTTGATTTTGGCTACAACTCAAATTTTGCATGTGAAGCGGTTTGGGAAGCGGCGGAGAGGCAAGGCAAGAAAGTGATTCGTCTCGGCAGCTTGTTTTTGCACGGCGTGCGCCATTCGCACAATTCGGTCAAAACCCTGGCGCAAGCGAACGCGCTCGGCGCTAGCAAACATGTAATCTTGACGGCGCATCAATCACGCTGGAATTTAAGCAATGGCCGTTACGAGCATGTCAAAGCCCTAATCGAGAATCCGGCAAGCCGCGATCGGCTCGAAATTGAAATCAGCGGCGACGAAGACCGGAGCCGGCGCTTGCATGCTTTGGCCGTCGACACGCTTGTCGATGATACGGAAAGTTATCAAGCCCTTATTGTTGATGATGACACAAATCTTGGCAACGGTTTTCTGGCCGAGCTGACTGAGAATCAATGGGCGCAACTGGCGCTCGCAAAAGATAGTGTGGCGGCCATCGGGTCTTTCGCAAAATTGTTGGCTTTCGACTCTCATCTGAAAGACGTGGAACTCTACGTCAAGGGGCCGCAGCAAAATCGCGGCTATCCGCACGCTTTTATCGCAAATCTCGAAAACGTCATCGGCTTGGCGCCAGGCGGCCCAGACTTCGACGGTTATCACAACGGCCAACTCGACGAAAAAACCATCATTGAACAAATCGAGCGGGAGTTGGATTATCTGACGGCCGCCGCCAATTTCTGTCTGGAAAATGAGGATTTCGATCTGTTGATGATCGATTATCCAGTGTTCGACCGTTTTGGCCACCCGTTTTATTTGAAAGACGCCAGGCAACAAAATTATGGTGACGAGGGAGGCCGCAAACGCACGCGCTTTGAGAATTACTTCAACGATGCCTTTGAACGTTGCGACGAGTTGTTGCGATTGCTTCTGGAGAAAACCGATCCGGCGACGGCCCTTATCGCAACTTCCGAATATGGATTTTTTGTGGCGCATTCACGCCTGGCGTTGAACAAGCTGCTTGCCGAGGCGGGCTTGCGGGTTGGCAGTGACCAAACAAGCCAAGTAATCGCGGTGACCAGCACGGTCTCGGCCAACATTTACGTCAATCTCGCAGGCCGTGAGCCAAATGGTGCCGTGCTGCAACAAGATTATAATGATGTGGTGGAAAAAATCATTTCGGCCTGCCATAACTATCGCAACGCCGCCACCGGCGAGCATGTTTTTGACGAAGTGCGACGCTTTTCAGAGTTGCCAAGCTTAAAGCTTGATCATGGTCACGCGGGAGACGTGTGGGTGCGGTTGAAACCAGGCTACACGTTTCGCGGTGATATCGATCCGACCAAGCCGCTCGTTGATCAGCCGCGTTTTCTCGGCGAACATGGTTATGCGCCTGCGGCAGCGCAGGCCAAGGGCATATTTTTCAGCTTCGGGCCACTGCCAAAATATCCGGCCTCGCAAGAAGTAGATGCCGTTGACGTTGCAGTGACGGTGAGCGCCTTGCTCGGCATCGTGCCGCCAAAAGGCACACATGGCCGCAACATTTTTGAACGCAACTAATGCCGCTAGCAATCAAAAGATTAATTGAACAAAAATTTGGAGAGATCATGATCCGCCTTTTACGCTTCCCAAAACTGATTTCTGCGGTGCTGCTTTTGAGCAGTGTCATCGTCTTTGATTCCGTCACGCTCGCACAGCCGCAATACGCTTCCGCTAAAACCAAAGAAGTCATTGACAAGATGATCATCGCTCATGGGGGCATGCAAAAATGGCGCGAGGCCAAAACGCTCAGTTTCGATAACATATTTTTCAATCCCCTTGCCGGCCAAATGCAATGGCCTTCGCCTTGGTGGGTTTCGCATGAAGTCGTCGATTTGAAAAACCGACGGGCTTATCACGACTGGCCGCTCGATCAGGCTCAGCTCGCTTACGACGGCGAAAAGGTTTGGACAATCGGTTGGAAAATCGCAAACATGCCGAAGTTTGCAGCCATGTTCTTTTTCTATTTTGTGAGCTTGCCCTGGTTGACGCAGGATGCCAACGTGCGACTTGGAGAGCTTGACAAAGGAAAGTTGCCCGGTTTTGCCAAAGATTACTTCACCGTGGCGATGGGATTTACTGCCGCACCCACCATCGGCAAAACCGCAAACGATTCTTATAAACTCTATATCGACCCGGACACTTATCTGCTGCAAGCATACGAATACAGCTTGGGATTCGGCGCGCTGCTGGACGCAATGGGCCTTCCGGCGGATCAAGAGGTATTTGGCCCGCTCCTGCGCATTCACGACAGATTCATCACCGTTGGCGGTCTGACAGTGCCCGCAGAAATGCACACGATGGCGCCGGACGGCTCGCAAACTTACGGCCATCATATCGTGTTCAATTATTCATTCAATGAGGCGTTCGATGAAGCGCGGATGAAGATGCCGGCGGCTGCGGTTATCGATCAATCCCGTCCTGAACGGCAACAGACAAGGAAATAGCGCTTTGGCCGTCGCGTCAAAATAACCGGCAGCAAGCTCAGGTTTTCTTCTTCACAAAAACACGCTTACCCTCGAAAGAGCCGCGCGGCCCGTCAAAATAATAATCAACCGTCAAAGTGTTGCCATCAGACGAGAGCTGCCATTTGCGCGCAATGTGCTGCGTCACCTCCTGGCCTTCGGGAGAATTCGAAATAACCTCGTCTTCAATGAGAATTCCTTTGTTGTTGGGAAGCCACGAAGCCTTGCGCTTGCCTTTCGCGTTCGGTGGATTCGGCGGCGTGAAACCGGTTTCCTTGCCGTCCAAAGTATAACTTTCGTTGAGATCGACTTCGCCCCGCGCCGACTTTTGTTTGCCTTCGAGCTTGATCTGATCGCCGTTGTGGGTGATGGTCATGGTTTGCTCAAGACCAGGCGGATTGCTGAAACTCTTGTCTTTGTCCAGCGTCCACGAGCCGCTGAAATTCGGCTTGTCGGCCGCAAAGCTGAAAACGCCGAGCAGCATGGCTAAACCGAGAAGTGTGGTTCTAAATTTCATTTATGCTCTCCTGTCGTCAATTATTCACAAACACAAAACACGAAGACAATAGGCAAAACGATTGTGGGCAAAACTATTAAAAGCTTGATTTGAGATCCTACGGACGCAGTCAATTGTTTTGCCCTAAATTTTGCCTTTACATCTTGCTGACGCAATAAAGATGCTTCTCGCCGCGAATGAAAATCATTCCGTTGGAAATTGCGGGCGAGGCGAACACCGGTTCTTCGATGGAATTTGTCGCCAGCACCTCGTGCTGCGGGCCAGCTTTGACGACGAAGGTGTCGCCGTCTTCGCTGGTCATCAAAATCTTGCCATCAACAGCCACCGGCGAGGCGGTGAACGTGGCGGGAACCGGCAGGCGGCCGCCTTCGTAAATGACTTTGCCGGTTTTAGCGTCCAAGCAGGTGAGGATGCCGCGATCGGTCATCACGTACAAGTAGTCGCCATAAAGAATCGGCGAGGGCACATAAGCCGAGCCTTTGTTGTAGCGCCAAACGATGTTCGCGTCCAAGCTGTCCAATTCGCCGGAGGCCCCGAGTTTGATGGCGATGGTGCGTTTGAGCGGAAAACCTGCTGAGATGTAAACCATTCCATATCCCATGAGCGGCGAGGCGATGGCGTTGCTGGCGTGGCCTTTGGTGCGCCACAGCTCTTTGCCGGTCTTCGGATCGTAGGAGATGATCAGCTCATTGCCGCTGGCGATCAACTCTGCCCGCTGCGGTGTGCGCGCGATCAGTGGCGTTGTCCAGCTCGCCTGCACTTGGCGCGGCGTTTTCCAAACCTCTTTGCCGGTCTTCTTGTCATAAGCGACGATGAAAGATTTCTCACCGTTGTCTTCGTCGCATTGCAAGATGACGAGATTCTCAAACAACACCGGCGAGGTGGCCGTCCCCATCCCAAGTGTGGCAATTGGGCCGGGCGAAGTCTTCCAGATTTGTTTACCGTTGAAATCATGGCAGTACAAGCCTTCGGCGCCGAAGTAGGCAAAAACATATTGCCCATCGGTTGCCGGCGTTGGCGAGGCGTGGCTGCTTTTGCGATGGCGATCATCGAAGACCGTGCCTTCATAAGCGGTTTGTTCCCAGAGCAATTTACCGGTGTCGCGCTCGAGGCAGATCACTTTGAACGTGTGATGGCGATCCGCGCCCACTGCGTCGGGATGTTTATAATCTTGACCGTCGGCGATGTGCTTGACGGCCTGCGCGCCAGGAACGACTTCGCCTTCGATCTCCGCAGTAAGAAAAACTTTGTTGCCCCACACAATCGGCGAAGAATTGCCGCTGCCGGAAAGCGGGGTTTTCCATTTGATATTCTTGCTGCTGCTCCATTCCGCCGGAAGATTGGCTTCGGAAGAAACTCCCGTGCCATCAGAGCCGCGCCATTGCGGCCAGTTGGTGTCGCTCGGCGCTGCGTTTGTGGCACCTGGCCCCACAAGCACGAATAACATTAAAACGAAAAGCAGTGGAATTGATAAGCCTCTCATAGTTTGATCACTCCCGAGATAAAAGGTAATGAGATGGGCTGCCTAGCATTTGTTCGTCGGCAAAAATGCTTGCAATTCAATTAAATTGTTTGTAACTTTTCAAAAACACAATATGGTTTTGCACGAATATAGGAGATTGGTTATGACCATAGAGCTTTCACCCGAGTTGGAAAAAATCGTGAACGCAAAAGTAGCATCAGGAATATACCCGAATGCACACGAATTTATTCGGGAGGCGATACTACAATGGGAGCGGCTGAAAAAGAGCAGATTGGACGAGGCCATCGTCATTGGAATCGAACAAGCCGATCGAGGAGAGTTTAGCAAGCGCACTGTCCAAGATATTATTAGTGCTAAAGAAACTCAAAAGCACAACTAAAGCCGCATGCCAAACTATATTCTCACCTCGAGAGCGGATGCGATCTCGAAGAGATTTGGGACTATACAGATCAAGTTTGGGGTCGAACTCAAGCTCGTACGTATCTCTCCAAGTTAGAAAACCGTATGATCGCCTTATTCAAAGATTGTATTTATCAAAAATCGTTCAGCGGCGCCTATTCAATCCTTGACCAACCCATAACCCGGACGAGCCGGAACCAAACAAGGGGCAACCGCGAATGAGCGCGAATTAACGCGAATGAAAAATATTAGCGTTGATTGGCGGTTTAAAAATGTTTGCCCAAAGAGCACAGATTTCACTTTAAAGACACTAATTCCGCAAGATAGCTTTTATGATCGCAATTTTCACTTTGCTATCCTCGGATTTCTTTCCTAAGATTATTTATTTACTCATCTGCGGCCAGCGCTCGCCTTTTTTCAACGGCAGCGCCGTCAACGCCACCGCCACGTAGCCGTGACTCGCCAAGTATTCGCACAACACCGAATAAACGTGGCCTCCTGTATTTCCGCCTGTGCCGAAAATCACAAGGGGAAATTTTCCGGCGGCAGCTTCTGCATTTTTCATCGCAGCAGTTTTTGCGGAGAACAATTCATGCACATGGTCTTTGTATTGCTCCAACTCTTCGGAATACTTCTGAGCCAGTGCTTGCTTGTGTGCGTCGCTCCGTTGCCAAGGCGCTGATTCCGTGTCGTTCAAATACAAATATTCTTCTCATGTTTATCTTGAAACGGCCTGCATAATCGTATTGCCGTTCAAATTTAAACCCAACTTCGTAGCGCTTTTCGACAAGCCATTCCATAGAACCGGTGTCTGCGCGATTACGCTTGCATAAAGCAGCAACGCGGCTCTGAGCGAAGTTTTGGTGATTTGTGCAGAGTTCATTCACAATAAACCAAGTTTTAATTTTTATACGACGCAATAACAGAATCGTGTATCCTGGTATTCACATTTACAAACGCGACGGTGAAGACAACTTCACTTTTGCCAATGATCGGACCAGACAATTCCATCCGGAGTTTTTCCGACGGGAAATGTGTCCAGCACCCGGTTGGCCGTCAAATCAATTACGGTCATTTTATGAGCCGAGGGATTGGTCAAAAAAGCGCGCCGGCCATCGCTCGACAAGGTGATGACCTTCGGCGATTCAGCCAGCTTTATTGCTGTGAGCAGCCGTCGCTTCGCCGCATCGAAGACAGAAAGCTCCCTGCTTTCGCCGTGAACGACCAGCGCCCTTTTCCCATCCGGCGTGAATTTGACGCGCACCGGCGATTTGCCTTGGCTATCGAACGTGGCGGCGATTTCGCCGGTGGCATTATCGACAACCGCGATGACGTTTTCATTTTTATTAAACACGAAACAATCCTTCGCTGCCTATCTTCCTTGCGGCAAATCACCCCATACGCGATGCGAGATTCGCCAGGCTCCATCGGCTTGTCGTTTCACGATCATCAGATAATTACCATTATTGGTACGCTCAAGCTTGTTGTTGGCGTCTTCATAAATAAAACTCAATGTAAACGCGCCGCGAACATACGCCAACTCATCTTCTCCGCCAATCTCCTCTGTCGTTATCGTGAAAGCAGTGACGGTCGTTTTGCCGCCGCTCGGCCACCAGAATTGTTTGATGGCTTTCATTCCTTCGATGGCGCGCGATCCTTGTGGAATCAACACGGCATTGGGCGCGAGCGTCTTGATCACAGCAGTGGAATCATTTTTCAGCCACGCCGAAACATACGCTTCATTCACGGCTTTGATTTTGACGGTGTCGTCAGCCGATAATCTTCCGGCATGCGTCTGGGTGTAAGCCAAGTTCGTGAGCGCGACGAGCGCGAGTGCGCTGATAAAATAGAAGTGGCGCATAAAAAAATCCTCATGTGGCGCAAGTGAAGTCCGACTTGGGCAATGTGATTTTCCTAATCTACCAAACTCTCACTGCCCAAGTCGGACTTCGCCATCGTCGTTCAACTTCTCGAAATCGCGGCCAGCTTCTGCTCCGCTTTCTTTCGCATGAAAGCATAGTTGATGTTATTAAGCGCGTTAAAACGAGCCGCTTTCTGGCACAGCTCTTTCGCTTTCTTCACGTCGCCTTTGCCCTCATAAGCCAGCGCCAACCTGTAGAACGTGTAAGGGTTTTGCTGATTGGCCTGCTGGAAATGCGCAATTGCCTGATCGTAATTTTTTTCCGACAGCGCGATCGAGCCGGCCAATTCATGCGCCAGCCAGGCTTGAAAAGTATTTTTCGCTGCTTCGGACTGCGCGCGAAATTCTTCGGCTTTGGCTTTCGCCGTCGCCAGATCTTTCTTCATCAAAGCGACGCGACCGGCATTATAAAGCTGGAAGCGTTTGGCATTCTCCTTAAATGCCGGAGAAAGATTGGAGGCTTCGACAACGAGCTGCAGCGACTTTTCAAACTTTGCCAGCGCTTCGTCGTACTTGCCGGACTCGTAAAGAATATTGCCCATTGCGCCGAGATCGCCGGACATGGCAGCCGCGTCGTTGATTTTTTCTGCCAAAGCATATTGTTTGTCCATCTCAGTCAAGGCCATTTCCGTGTTGCCTTCGTCGACATAGGCGACCGCCTTGGCAAACAGAGCGGCGCGACGCTCACCATCGTTGCGCGCGATGTCGTACAATTTTTGAAGCTGCGTTCCGGCTTCCGCATGTTTGTTTTGGAGACAAAGATCAGTCGCAATGCCGATATACGAAGCCACAAAATTCGGATTGTGCGATAAGGCCGCTTGATATCGAATTCTTTAAGGCTATCGGTCAAGCCTTTCGTCGTGATCGTCTGATAAATTTTCCCCTGCGGCATTTCAACATTTCTCACCCAGTTGCGGAAATTCGGCGCGTTGATCTGTTTGCCGAGAATGCTCAATTCAATTTCAACCTCCGAAGCAACGGCGGTCATGCCTTCTTTCACGCGGCTCCAATTCTCGCCCATGACGCCGAACTCCTTGCGATTGATCGTCGTACTGCCGGTGAAAATAACTTGGGTGTCCTCACGAATATCTTTTTGAATGCCGGATGATCCTTCCATTTTGATTCGCACTTCTTTGGTGACATCTTTGATCGTCAGGTCGCCGATGACTTCAGTACCCGACGCACTGTTCTCGATCCGCTTGCTTTGAAATTTAATGACGGGAAATTTCTCCGCATCGAACCAATTGGCGGATTTCAAATCCTTGTCGCGAAATTCGTGATCGGTGTCGAGGCTGGCAGTTTTGATGATCACCGTTGCGGAAGTTTTGGCGACGTCGCCGTCAACGCAACGAATCGCGCCGGCAAAATCGGCGAAGCGGCCTCGCACTTTGGCAAAGCCCATATATTTGATCGAGAATCCGACATACGAATGTCCGGCATCGATGGAAAAGATTTGCGACATTTTAAAATCATCGCGAGGGGATGTCGTATAAGACAAGTTTCCCCCAAAAGTCAAACCGGCAGCGAGAATAAAGAAAAATGTTTTTTGTTTTGAGTTCATTTTAGTTTCCTCGTTATAAAAACGCTTAGAGAATCTGCTCTATGTGCTGCATCGCTGCAAAGCCTCTTGATCGTGAAACTGGCGTAAAAAAGTGCTTGCATCGCATGTCGCATATAGTTAATTTAAAATAGTAAATTCGAATGTACAAAATTCAAAATTCGGACGATGAACATGCAGGCTGTCAAGACAAAAGCGCTGGTCACTGAAAAAGGCCAGATCGATCTCTTGGGAACCAATTTGAATCTTGAAAAAGGCGTCGTTGTCGAAGTTATTATTCTTTATCAAAAGCCTGTAACGGCCAAAAAGAATTGGAAAAAAATTCTTAGCGCTGTCGGTACGTATACTAAAAAAGACCTTTCCGGCTTCTTCGAAGCAAAAAAGGAGATCGATAGTTGGAAACCGGCCGAGTTTTAGCTGATTCATCTCTCCTAATTGAATTTTTTCGCAAAAAGAAAAAGGGGGAGACATGGCTGTATAAATTACTGGCGCAAGACGCAGTTCTTTATATTTCAGCCATGACCCATTATGAACTATTATGCGGAGCAAAATCTCCTGAGTTGTATCGGGACACAACGAATCTTCTGCAACTATTCGAAACGATCAACTTCAGCGAGCGTGAAGCCAAAACGGCTGCGAGCATTTATCAAGATCTCAAAAAGCAAAACGCTTTGATCGGCACGTTAGATGTTCTCATCGCCGCTACAGCCATCGAGCATAACTTGCCAATTGCTACCCATAATCGCTCACATTTCGAGCGAATCCCCGCCTTGCAAATTATATCACAATAATCTCTTAAAACGTCCCGCGCGTCAGCTCCGGCGGCAGCTTCTTGTCTATCGCTGGCCGCTTCATGCCGCTTGCCAGCTCCCACGCCATCGCGTAAACCGTGCGCGCGACTTTTTGCATTTTCTCGAAATCGATTTTCTCGACGTGATCCGTCACACGGTGATAATCCTCGTGCTCACCGTCAAAATAGAAAATGATCGGAATGCCTTTTTGCGCGTAGTTGAAATGGTCGCTGCGGAAGAAAAAGCGGTTGGGGTCATTCGGATCGTCATATTTGTAATTGAACGAGAGATTGTAATACGACTTGTTGACCGACTCGCTCAGCGCGCCGAGCGCGGTGCTCATTATCTTCGAGCCAACGACGTAAATCTCGTTCGGGCCGGTAAGCTCTTCGTTCCTCCGATTAGTGTCGCCGGCTTTCTTCGAGCGCCCGATCATGTCGATGTTCAATTGCGTGACGATTTTATCAATCGGCACGGTGGGATATTTGACGAAATATTCCGAGCCCCACAAGCCCTTCTCTTCACCGGTGTGCCAAACGAAGAGCAGCGAACGTTTCGGGCGAACGCCCTTCGCAAACGCTTCTGCAATCGATAGAATGCTCACCGTGCCGGAGCCGTCGTCATCCGCGCCGTTGTAAATCGCGTCGCCGTTGACCGGATTGCCGATGCCGACGTGATCGTAATGCGCGCCGAGCGCGACATATTCTTTCTTCAACCCGCTGTCACTGCCCTCCAAAACACCAACGACATTTTGCGTATAGAGCTTTTCGCTTTCCATCACCACAGTAAAATTGACTTTCTTCTCAGCGCTCAATTCAAAAGCCGCAACCGGCTCGCCCGCCGCAGCGCTGTTGAAAACTTTGTTGGCGTTCTCTTTTTCGCCGCGCAGCAACGCAGTTGCCGCTTTCGGCGAGAGCCAAATCATCGGAATCTTTGGCGCGCTTTCGGTTTGGAATTTCTCCACCACCAGGCCGCCGGTCATCGTCGAACGCCTTTGGGTTTGTTCCCAAGTCGCCAAAGTCTGGAATCGCGCAATGGAAATGATGCCGGTCGCGCCGTTCTTGGCGGCGTATTTTATCGGATCAGTCCAATCCTCTCCCTCTTTGCCAAAATAATCCGCATTGCTCGCGCCTTTGGGAAACTCGTTGGTCCACACCACGATCTTGCCTTTGACGTCGAAGCCTTGAAAAGCATCGATGTTCTTTTTGGGAAAGATGGAGCCGTGGCCCACGTAAACGAGCGGCCCGCTCGCGGTTCCCGCACCGGCGTTCGTGTTCACGATAAAATCAGCGCCAAAGCGAAAGCGCTGCCCGTTGATCTCCAAAAAACTTTGCGCCGAATCAACCGTGGTTTTCAACAGCGCGATGCGTTGAAAATAGGCGCCGTTGTCGCCGGCCGGTTTGAGGCCCCACCGCGACAAGCTGGTCGCGAGAAACTTCGCCGCAACGTCAAGCCCGCGCGACGGCGTATCGCGTCCTTCCAGCTCATCCGCAGCGATGAAAGTGAGATAATCTTTCAATTGCGCCGCGGTGATGGCCTCCGCGCCGCGATATTTTCCATTAGGCGTGGGGCGTGGAGAAAAATTTAAACAACCAAACGCGACCACAATAATAACAATAGCAAAAAAACGATGCCGCCATCTCATGCTGACTCCTTTTATGGTTTAAGATTTGTTTTTCTGATAAAGCGTTCCTTCACGTGCGGAGACCAAGTCTTGCCGCCATCACGCGATCGTTCAACAATTCTCTCAAGGCTGTTTTCTGAAATCGGCGTCCAATACGTTCTGGACAAAATGGGCTGGCCTTCTCTCATCCACTCTCGGTAAAAGCGCCATTGTCCTTCTTCCTTGCGCCCCTCCCAAAGTTGATGATATCCGGACGCGACCCACGAATAGAACCAGCGCTGCTTGCCATCGCGATGCCTCCCTTCATCGCATGATTTCAGGGCGACGGCATAATCTGTTTCGCCCTCTTTCCAGATTTCCCAAATGGCGCAACCATCCAACACCTTCTTGATTTCGTGAACTTGATTTCCGTCTACTTGTTGCCAAACTCCAATCTGGAAATCGAACGCTTTCGCTTCAAGCGAAGTGCAGGAATTTGAGCTTTGCCTGACATGGCGCGAAGAGAATCCGAACGCCACGAGAGAAACGGCAAAAGCAATGATTGCAAGGATGCAAGTGCAGATTTTCATAGTTTTTGTTTAGTGATGAGCTCTTTGCCAAGCGTCGAAAGCACCGCATTAGGATCATTCTTGATGAAGCCGGAATGATATTTGGAAATCACTTCTTTGAGCTTGGCGATGGCGTCTTTTGACGAACCGCTCGAAGCTCGTGCAAAGACGCAAGCCGGCATTAACAACGAAACAATCAGCGCAAGCGAAGTCGTGCTTTTCATTGGCCTTCCCATTGAAATGAGCTTCAAACGCCCAAATGCGTCTTCAAAAACTCCACCATCCGGCGGATGATCTCAACCGCGCGGGGATTCTCTTCCTTATTATCAAAGCCGTGAGCGCCTTCGGGATGGTTGGCAAAATCAATCGTAATATTGCGCGCGATCGCCTCGCGCACAAAACGATCGATGGTATCGTTGAGATTTGGAATTTGGTCGCGACCGGCGCGAATGATGAATATTGGTGGAATGTTGGCAGCATTCGCCAGATGATTGATGGGGGAATATGCCTGAATCGTTTCTTTCGTTTCGCTCTGGCGATGATGTTCGGTTTGCTGAATGTCGAGAAAATTATAAACACTGACGAGGCAGCGAATATAAGGCGTCTTGCCCATCATGCCAAAACTCAACAACGGCCCGCCGGCGGAAAAAGCCACGAGCGCAATTTTTTCTTTGTCGATATTGTAAGCCTCGGCATTCGCGCGAATGTGATTGAGCAAATCATTCAGATCGTTGGCCGCTTCGGCAACCGCGGTTTTGGGAAAACCCAAACTTTGTGTGAAGGTCACCGCAACCAATCCTGAAGCCGCGATCAATTTGCCGTAGCTTTGATAAATGCCCCAATCTTTTGGACGATAATCTCCACCTTCTCCCGCGCCGCCGTGAATGAACACGACAGCGGGACGTTTCGCGCCCGAGGGCAAATTCGGCGGGAGATAAACATCCATCTTGAGATTCGGATTGTTCGTCTTCTTATAGTCGCGATCTTTCAGAACTTTGACCGCATCCATTCCAGGAACACGATAGACCACCGGCTTGTTGACGATTTCCATGAAAGCGCGGTCTTCGTCGGTCATCGGGCGGTTCTGCGCAAGCGATGGGCCTGCCGTGTGCGCAAAGAAAAGCAACACCGGCACGAGCAGAATTTTAATTTTTTTCATGTTATAAATTCATTTATTTTTTTGTCATTGCGAGGCGTTTTTTGCCGAAGCAATCCGACGGACGTAGTCTGCTGGGATACTCGCAAAAAGATTGCTTTGTTGAGAAACACTCGCAATGACACTTTCTTAAATTTGGCCAAGCTTGTTCGCTTCATCGCTCGGACGTCAGCCGGATGAGGCCCGTCGCATCGCGCACAAAGACGTCCGCGCCGAGAAGAACCGGCATGGCAAATATCTCGGCGTCAGCAACGTCGTAACGCCGCTCGATCTCAAACGTCGCCGTGTTGCGACGAGCGACGATGAGATCCGCGCCGTTGGTCAGGTAAACGACGTGGCGCGGCGTGAGCAGCACCGAGGCATGCCAGCCTTCTCGTCCCTCGGTAGCCCAACGAATCGCGCCGGTTTTCGCGTCGAGCGCAACGAACTGGCCTTTCTGCCGCGCAGAGTGGCAGTATATCAAGCCGCCGGCATAAACCGGCGAACTCATATACATCGCCACCTCCGCGTTCTTCCACACTTCCGTTGCTTTCCATTTGCCATTGCTTTGCTGGAGCGCGTAGGCATGCGTGCCTTGGCGCGTACCGGAGACGATGAGAAGCGAGCCGGTCCAAACGGGCGTCGCGATGTTCTCATGCCACTCGTCGAGAAACGGTACGGACCAAAGTTGACCGCCCGTCTTCGCATCGAGGCCGACGATGGAGCTGTCGGTCATCGTCACGATTTGCATTTTGCCCGCGATGTCGAACACAACCGGCGACGCGTAACCTGGCCCATGGCCGCGCCACTCCCATTTGGTTGCGCCATTGCTCGGATCGAGAGCCAAGATTTGCCCGCCGTGAACGTCGCTGCCTACTTGAATTACCATAAGGCCACCAAGCGCGAGTGGCGAAGCGGAAGTGCCGCAGAAGAGTTTTGACGTATCAACCGTTTTTGAAAAATCCTTGCGCCAAAGCTGGCGACCAGTCGCGGTTTCCCATGCCGTGAGCACGCCGGTAATGCCGAGCGTGAACAGCCGCTTGCCGATAATGAGCGGCGTTGCGTTCGGCCCTTTCGCCATCTTCGTCGCGTAGCGATTCTTTTCAAATGTTGCCGGATACTTTTGCTGCCAAAGAATTTTTCCGCTCGCCAACTCGATGGCCATGACGATCTCATCGGGATCGCGGCGGCAGTGAACGAACACGCGGCCATCCACAACGATTGGCGACGAGTAGCCTTCGCCGATCTCAACACGCCAAACGCGACGCAGCGAATCAGGCCATGAGGCCGGCACATTTGCGGCGGGCACCAACCCATCGCGAGTCGGGCCACGCCACTGCGTCCAATCTTGTGCGCCGGCTGATTGTGTGAAACCAAATATGAAGAGAACGGTGGCAATGAGGCGGCGCGAAATCATGCGCGCATTTTTTTCTATTTTCATTTGCGAGTGCAGGCTTTTGTAGTCACCGCCCCTTGTCCCGCCCCGTCTCCTTAGTTTTTTATGGAAGCGGGACGGGGTGGGCGGCTGTTCATAAACTAATCATTCCTATTCCAACAGCGCCCCACAAGGGGGCGTGACTACGTTTCATCGTCGAGGTGAACTTAGAAATAACGCTCTTTGATGATATTGATATGATGCAATTCATGACCGGCGATATGATACGCGGCGGCGCGAACACTCATGATATTTCCATTCGCCACGCCGGCTCGGGTGAGCGCTTCATTATCGAAGCTGTTGAACAAAGAAATCGTGGCGTTTCGCACGGTCGTCAATTCTTCCAGAATGTCGTTGAGGCCGCGCTCATTCGCGCCGGAGTAACGGGCGTAATCATCCTGCTCGAATCCTGGCAACTCGGTTTTATCGTTTCGCGCAAACCGCAAAGCGCGGTAGGCGTAAATCCGCTCGTCGTCACTGATGTGAACAAGAATTTCTTTTATCGTCCATTTGCCTTCGGCATAGCGATGAGCCAGCTTTTCTGCGGGAAGCGAAAGAATGAAATTCTTCGTGGCTTGCAAATTATCTTGCAAGTGCTTTAAGACCAGTCCATCGTCCGGCAACAATCCGATATACATGATGGTGTACGGCGCGTATTCGCCTTCTCGGGGCTTCTCGATCTTTTTCATCATTATCGTTTTGCCTTTCAATCAGTGGAGCTCAGCGCGCTTTGTCCGACTCATCCTTTAACCCGCGTGTCTATCGCAATCCAGTTTACTTCCCAAGTCTTGCCCCCATCATCCGAGAATGACTGTTCAAAACGGCACGAATCCGGAGTGATGTCCGAGATAACAAATCGAACATAGATCGCTCGGCCATTAAGCGTTTCCTGGCCGAAAAATTCGCCGCGCCCATTTTTGAACTCGCCGATCACGGGTGGGCTTAACGTACCGCCCTTGCTGTTGGAAAAATTGAGACTCCACTGGCGGGATTCGGGATTGTAGAGACGCAGGCTCAGGCCTTCGATGCGACCTGCGGGGCCATTGACGTCGAGTTCTACCAGGTTGGCGCGGCCATCCCAAACTTTCCGAACGACGGTCGTGCCCGTGTATTCGACCCAGGTCGTGGAGCCGGTCAAGGGATTCAGGAGGCGCGACAACTGCGTTTTCCAAGTACCGATCTCGAAATCAAAATCGCGTTGCCCATCTCGTTTCTCGAACGTTTGTGGAAGTTTTGCTCTCGATGCGCCTGAATTAGGATCTTCTGCACTGCTGCGATTGGCAAGAAGAATAAACCCGAAGAGAAGAACCGCGAATAGACAAACCAGTTTTCTCATGACGATCTCTCCTTGTTTAAGACCAGCCCATCGTCTGGCAACAAGCCGATGTACCTGATGGTGTATGACGCATACTCGCCTGCTTTGGGCTTCTCAATCTTTCTCACAGATTCTCGCTCACAAAACTCGGAAGACAGAAAAATGGAGGGCAGAAAAATGTTTGCCGTCTGCTCCATCCCGTCATTGTCAACTTCCCTAGCATAATTCCAAACACCATTTTTCTGCCTTTCATTTTTCTGTCTCGTCAAATTACTGCTGTTCAGCCTTACGTTCCATTTCAAATCGTAACAAGCTATTTCGACGCGCGGGTCAAGCATACCAAGTTCGAGCCGTCGGCGTTTATGATGTAGATCTCGCTCGACCCGTCGCCATCCGAAGAGAAAGCGATCCGCTTGCCGTCCGGCGACCAAAATGACGCACGCTCGGTGGCGCGGGTATTCGTCAGGCGGCGCACATTTTTGCCATCTGCATCCATGACGTAGGTTTCGCTATTCCCATCGCGGTCGGAGTTGAATGCAATCTTTTTATTGTCGGGCGACCACGAGGCCGCATTGTCATTGAACGCGGTGGTGACGAGCCGCTGCACTGCGGCGCCGTCCGGCTTCATCGTGTAGATTTGATTCTTGCCGGTGCGGTCGGAATAAAAAATCAGCCGCTTGCCGTCGCGTGACCAGCCTGGCACTTGATCGTTGGCCTCGCCCGAGGTAATAACGCGAAAGTTGCTGCCATCGGCATTCATCGTGCAGATACGCCATTTCTTGCCGTCGTCCCAATTGTTGCTCTCGCGCCATTGAAACACGATGATCTTCTCGTCCGGCGAATAAACCGGCACACCGGCGAAACCTTTCAGATTCGTGAGCTGCACAATGTTCGAGCCGTCGGCGTCCATCACGTAGATGTTCGTGTCTTCGCCGTTGGCGCGCGGCGATTGAAAAACGATCCTGCGGCCATCGCGTGAAAAGTAGGGATGCGCATCCCTGCCTGGCGCATGCGTCAGCCGAACCGGATTCGAGCCGTCGGCATTCATCACATAAATCTCCGGATCGCCGTCGCGGTCCGAAGTGAACGCAATTTTCTTTCCGTCATGCGACCATTGCGGAAACATCTCATTCGCCTCGCGCTGTTGTTCCGGTGCTTGCCGCGCAAATGCAGAGGCGCATGCAACGCCGCAGATGATCACAAACAAGATTATGGCTATCCGATTCAACATTGATTACCCTGAAATAAGTAAGCCACGAAAATTTGTAGCACTGGCATCCTGCCAATGCTGATAACTTTTAAAAAAAGCAAAACGATTTTGGCAAAACCATTCAAAAGCAATGACAGAAAAATAGAGGACAGAAACATGGGGATTGTGTATCATCTAAAAGAAATGCCCAACAGATAAAAGCGGCCAACGGATTAAAGCCTAAAGTTTTTTATCCGTTGGCAGCCTTTATCCGTTGGGGAAATTTTTTGCTTTAAAAGCAAAGATTTCATCACCAACATCCTTTCTCAATCAGCAATTGCCAATCGACCTCGGATTCGGTTTGATCGAGGCTTCGCAGAAACGCACGCCATTCCATTTCGGTTTCACGGTAGCTCTTGCCGGTGATCTCCGGCAAACGGGTTACGCCGCGCTCCCACAGACGGCGAAATTTTTCACGCCCGTAGGTTTCATAGAGAAATTGCACGAAGCTGCCGCTTTGCATGTAGGCGCGTAAATCGCTTTGCTTGTGGAATCGAAAAACCAATGTGTGCAGCGAGACGAGTTTCTTCTCGCGCTGCAGGTGCGCCGCAATCTCGTGAAAACTGTAACCTGCACACGGCGCGTCGGCATAAACGGCCAGCCCTTCCAACAACCACGCTTCCAGCAGCGGCGGCATCTTCCACAAATTCATGGAAAGGACGTGCATGATTTCATGGCGATGAAACGGGCGAATGTTCTCATTGCACGCCAACAACACGGTGTTGGATTGATGCTCCGACCAGCCTGCCGGTTGGGAGCCGAGGACTGGAATCATTTTCTCGCGCGAATCCAAATAAAACAAGTCGATGATCGGCGTGTAATTTTGTTCTCCCAAAATTTTCAGCGCGTGGAGACGGGCTTCTTCGGCGCTCTGGCGCAACCCGGTAAAATGCCGCGCCGCGTACGTGTTCGCCTCGTAATAAAATCTGAAATGCGGCGTTTTGACGGCGATCCAGGCGTATGACGAATCTTCCAACATTTGTTTGGCCAATCCAGCCGGTGGCGCCTCTTCAACGCTTCGTCCCCTGCAAGAAAAAATGCAAAGAACACAGATCAGCAAGTTCGCGGCGTTAGTTTTCAAATTGAATTAACATGACAATGTTCAGTTCTGTCGCTTATTTCGATCGGCATGGCAGCATCATCCCGCAAAAACAATCAGAAGACAAAAAAATGGAGGACAGAAAAATGTTTGCCCCGCTTTGTCGCAGACGCCGCGCCACGCGGTGCGGGGCTCCATTCCGTCATCGTCAACTTCCCTGGCATGATGCCAAACGCCATCTTTCTGTCTTTCATTTTTCTGTCCCTGGCCTGCGGCAGGGCAGGCTTGGCTTTTGTTCAAGCCAACTTAACATTGCCAAGTTAGATTCGTCGTTATTGAATCGCCAAGTTGCCAACACCCTTTTGTTTCATCAACGCTTCGACCTCGGCAATCTCGCGCGGCGCCGCAGCCGAAAGGTTCTTGTTGCCATCGGCCGTCACCAGAATCACATCTTCGATGCGCACGCCGATGTTGTAATAAGCCGGATCGACGCCGGCAATGCCTTCGGCGATGTAAATGCCTGGCTCCACCGTGTAAACCATTCCCGCTTCCATGATGGGTTGCCCCACATCATGCACGTTGAGACCGACGGGATGGCCGAGGCCGTGATAATAAAATTTCTTCATCGCTGGCGTGCTTTTCTCTTTGATCACACCGAGCTTGAACAGGCCCTCGGTCAAAACTTCGTCCGCCTTTTTTGAAACCTCCAGCCAGGCAACGCCAGGCTTGATCGCGGCAATGGCGGTTTTCTGCGCGTCGAGCACGAGCTGATAAATCTCACGCTGGGCCTTGGAAAATTTGCCGTTGGCGGGATAGGTGCGCGTGATATCGCTCGAATAGCCGCGATACTCCGCCGCGCAATCCGCGAGCACCACATCACCGTCTTTGATTTTGCGGCGATTGGTGTTGTAGTGCAGAATGACCGAATTTTCTCCCGAGGCGACGATGCACGGATAGCCGTTCTGCTCCGCGCCGAGCTTGCGGAAAACATATTCGTAAACGGCTTCCAATTCATACTCGCCCATGCCTGGCTCGACGGACATCATGGCTTGGCGATGCGCGGCGGCGCTGATCTCGGTGGCTTTGGCCAACAACGCGATTTCCTCGGGAGATTTGACCACGCGCATTTTGCGCACGAGCGTGATGGGATCGCGAATCTCGACATATCCGCTCCATTGTTCAACCATTGACTTCAAATGCTGGAGCAATTCCATAATTTCGCCAGTGAGATCGGAGCGAAACGTCGGTGCGTACAAAGCCTTTGCAGAAGCAGACCATAAGAGAGAAGGCAGCATCGTCTTGAATTTGTCGTTGGTGGTGGCGTACTCGAAGCCTCGGAGCTTCATCGCGCCCGCCGGACCGTAACGCCGGCCGTTCCATTTTTCAGCAACCAGATTGCGCTGTTGCACGAACAAAAGCTCGCGCACCGTCACCGTTGTCGTGCTGTCTTCCAAACTGCGGACATTGGTTCCCTTTGGCGCCAGCACGAGAATCGCGTTCGGCTCGCGAAAGCCGGTCAAATAATAAAAGTCGCTGTTCGGCGCATACGGAAAATCCAAATCCGCATTGCGATTGCGCTCCGGATTCGTATAAAAAATCGCCACCGCCTCGTTGCCGATTTGCTGCATGAGCTTTTCGCGCCGCTCTTTGTAAACCTGGCCTGGAATCAGATCGGCGTCGTATTCGAGGTATTTGAGATCTTGGGCGCGCGCGCCGGCAGCGACGAAGATGAGACAGCAATAAATCCAAACGAGTGGTTTGTAATGCTTCATTCTCCGCTCCTCCTATTCTGCAAGTGAACTGGTAATTTCATCTTCGACTTTTTATACTCGTTCAAATTCAGCAAACAAAAAGACGTATCATGGCTTTTTTCGTTTAATCGAAAACGGCATGACGGCCTGATGTTTGCGCCACAAATAAAAAATGACCCGTTGGGGTCATTTTAAAAAACCGTCATCTTAATTTTAGCGCTGAATGACAGCAACAAATGCGGGGATCTGTGAAGAGCAGAAAAACGTTGCGATTGTGTTGAGAGAGTATTATATTTCTGGAAGGCTATCGAGGAGGAGCTATGTTCGATCTAACAAAATTTACGCCGACACGCAAAGCTGAATTCGAGCAACTGGCGCGGGATCGCAAGGAAGATTTTGAGGCGCTGCGGGAGAAAGCGCGGTGGACGGCGTCAGTTTACATGGGGCCTTATATTGTGGAAGCGCGGCTCAAATTCAAAGTTTGTGAGGTACTCAAATTAGAGCGGTTGCCGGCAATTCTTAAAACCCATGATTTGGTTGCCCTGGCGATTTTTGCCGGCGTATGGGATGAACTCAATACTTTGTCGGAAGTGTATAAGAATTTCAGAAAGATCAATCGTCTTCAAGAAGATACTGTCTGGCGTTATAAAGTCGCCGATCCTTCGCATCAAGCTGATTCAAACGATATGAATGATTGGCTATTCAATCCCAACGATGGAGTTATGACATGGCTCAATATATAATGGTCACCAAAAAACTTCTCGACCGTTTGCGCGCCGCGTTCAAGCGCTACGGCGCTGAAGTGTTGGGTGATCCGGATATAACCGTCGATTTCTTTCCAACGGAATTCGACGGATTTTTCGGGGTTTTTTTAAATTCGTCTAACTTTCAAAAAATGGGATATACGGAACGGCAAAATTCCATTTGGGATTATCTGAGCGCCGATCCGGAAATTACCGAGGAAGACCTTCGTTATATCACTCAGATTGCCACCGAGGCCGAAGAAGTCGAATTGGTTTGAGCAATGGTGTTGTGACATGGCTGGGAAGATGATGGTCAGCAAAAAACTTCTGGATCGCTTGCGCGCTGCGTTCAAGCGCTACGGCGCTGAAGTGCTGGGCGATCCTGATATAACCGTCGATTTCTTTCCAACGGAATTCGAAGAATTCTTTGGCGTGCTTTTGACTTCACCCAAATTCGAAAGCATGTCGGATGCAGAGCGGCAGGATTCGGTTTGGGATTACTTGAGTTCAGATCCTGAACTTACCAACGAAGACCGTTTCTACATCTCCCAGATCGCCACAGAAACCGAAGCCGTTGAATTTATCTGAACGACGAACCCTTCGAGTGGTGTCAAGCCAAAACCGCAGGGCTTGTGGCGGCGCGGAAATTGGCATCTATCATGAGGAACGCAAACTGAATTGGGAGAGTGGGTGTGCTAATTTGGCAACAATGGCAAGAGAAGTCGACAAGCTCGTTGGAGGCAGCGCGAATTCTCCTGGAAAATCGTAGGCCCGTGGAGGCGGCAAGCCGCGCGTATTACGCGACATATCAGATGGTCACGGGCGTGCTAATCAAGCTTAAACAGGAGCCACGAAGTGAATTCGGAAATTGGTCGCATCATGAAACAGTCGAAATGTATCGCACTCATATCTGTAAAAAGGCTGATTTAGGATACAAAGAGAAAACCGCCTTACTCAAACTTCTCTCCAGTTTTCGTTATTTGCTTAAGACCCGATATGAGGCCGACTACGGCCTTGAAAAGAATATTGATATGCATGGATCTCAAGCTCTTTGGCGGGATGCTAATCGAATTATAAAGCTGTTGGGAAATTTAATTAAACGAGGTGTTCTATGAATGTTCAAAACTCCAAGACTGAAAATAAAAACCATCGCTTGTCAAGCGCCCAGGCGAAAACTTTCAAAAAATTTCAGCGCAAATTAAACGAAAAAGTTCCGGACTACCGCATAGCTTGGGTCCGTCCATATCCTTATAAAGAGAGTATACTTGAAATTGGACTGGAGTCTCAAAAAAAGATCGGTTACAGAAAGGGCCTTCAAGCCGCCAAGGTGGCTACAGAGGTGGAAGACGAAACGGGCGTTACGATCATTTTATTTTGACTTTGAAAACGCTTGCTTTTTTGGCTTAAATTTCCGATATTTCATTCTTAGAATTGAAAAGCACTTTAAGTTTGGGGAGCAACCTTGGAGTGCTTCCAAGCCCAAGTCCAAATTCTCTTAGCCGCGCCAAAATTTGACGTTGTTGGAGTTTGCGTTGCTAAGATAATGAGATGAGGGAAGCCCAACCCATTTGAGTGTGAAAAACATGAAACGGGAGCGGGTCGAAGTTTAACGTGTTTTCGCTTTCTCTACTGGCAATTTTCAGAGAGAGGTTTTTTGAGGCGCTATTATTTCCCCAAAAACCTTACACAAGACCTTACAAAGATGTGCTGTTTTATCAAAAATTAACTGCAACTGAAAGGGCATCATCATGAACGAGCAACTCGATTAATCCAATTCAGCAATTAAGAGAGTATTTGAAAGATAGACATGAACGTCGCAAAGATAGGGAGTGGCGAGAAAAAGAAGAACGACAAAAAATGCGATTGGAGAATCTACAGCTTGAGACTAGAATTTTAACTGAGCAAGTTGAGTTATTAAAATCTTTGGGCTGTTCTGAGCAACAAATTCGCAGGTTTCTTTCAAAACATTATTATGAACCTTTGGCAAAGCTCGATAAATATCAAGATGATGAGTTGATTGGTTCCGCAGATGTGGTAAAAGTTGAAGTTTTGAACATGACTGAACGGAAAATTCAAGGCAACTAAACATAAACTGAGTGCTTAACTTTGTTTGCTATGGACCCAGCGACTTGCAGTGATCCTGAATTTCAGTTCAGTGGTAACTTCAACGCTTTGTCTTTGATTAAACCTTATTTCCACACCCCCTATGCCAATGCTTATTAAAGATACGCCAGCCCCTTTCGTTCGATTGTTATTTTTCCCCAAACACCAGCGCTCCAATCGTGCCCATATCTCACCACAATTGATTTTGATTGAACCCCGCCTATTGTGTTAGTTCTTGCGATGGGTCGTGCTATCGTTGTCGCTGTCGCCACAAGAATTTTTTTGCTTGTTTCTTTTGCCGCCAACGTGTACATTATTGACAAAAGGCCGCAAATTGAGGAGCACAGAAATGGAAACAATCCAAAAGCAAAACCGCGAAGAACTTGTCCGCCAATTGGTGCGCGAGCACTTCGATTTGGAAGACGGCATCGAGCGCATCGTTTGGTTTCAAAACGGCGACAAGGAACCGGATGTTCGTTTGATCGAAGTCAATCGCAACAGCATCGTCACCGGAAGTTTTGACGCTTTCTATTTTGCGCCATCTGCCGATTTCCCGTTGCCCATTCAGATTGCGGACGTGACGCCGGCAGAATGGGAAAAAATTCAGCGACGGGAATGGCAACTGCCGACGGATTGGGCTTTGGATAAAATCAAGGTATTTGAGCGGGATCAACCAACCTCCTAAGAAGGATATGTGGCACTACGCCTTTTGGGAACAAGCTCAATCCGATTGGAAAGCCTACCGCGCCATACAGGGTTTGTCACTCGATGATTGTCATGCTTTGCATTATCTGCAAATGACAACGGAAAAGCTTGCCAAAGCGATGCTGCTGGCGCGCGGCGCGGATATTGCGGAAGTTCGCCATAGCCACAAAGGATTTTTGCGTTTCTTGCAACTGGCGGCGAGACATCCAGCATTGCCGCGCCAATTCAATATGCCGGTTCGACAATTTCTCGAATACGTTAGAAGCACTCTGCCGCTTGCCAGCGCCGTTGAACACCTTGCTCCCGCACTGGCACAAGACGGCCCCAACCCAGAATATCCCTGGCAAGAAAAAACTGGAACTATTTGCATTCCCGCCTCATACCAATTTTCTGCCTCGGCACAACTCAAACAACCGAACGGCAGAAAATTGCTCCGGCTAACCCAAGCCCTTTTGGAACAGTTCGAGAGTTTGTTTGTCAAAAAAATAATTTGATGATCATTTCCCTCCGAAGATCAACACGCCAATAGTACGAGACCCCACGAACGTTCCTCATTTGTTTTTCAAAATCGACAAATAACTCACCCACGGCCCGACCTCGTCCAGATACTGCTTTGCCATCACGCGGGTGATTTGGGAGATATGATCGAGATCGTGAACCACCCATGTCGCCAAGAGTTGCTCCAAAGTCACCGGTCCGAAATCCGGATGTGTTCCTTTGAGTTTAAAATGTTTATCGGTGAGATTCAGTTGTTTCAGCGTGGCGAGATTTTGCCGGCGCAACGTGGCGAAGGTTTCGAGCAACTCATTGAGTGATTTGCCCTTGCTCGCCTCGAATTGCGCAAAGCGGTCAAAGGGATTGAACGGGCGGGACTCGCCGAGTTCGAGAACGATCTTCAAGCGCGGCATCCAGTCCGTGCGCTCACCGTGAATGAGATGGCCGACGACGTCATAAGGACTCCACATTTTCGGCCCTTCGTCGTTTTTGATCCACGGCTCGGAAAGGCCCGCCAAGCGCGCTTTCAATGTCGATGGCGTTCTGGAGAGGATTTCCGTCGCAGGATTTAAAGAAAAGATCATGATTTGTGTTCGAACTTCGACAGACATTGCGCTTTGGTTTTTTCCGAAAATCTTACGCATCAACTGTGAACGTTGGTAATTATTGGGCAAACGAATTTCAGTTTTTAGGAGGTTCCGTAATGGCCGATAAAGGATTTATCGCGCAATTGATATTAATAATAATGATGCTCTGTCTGGCTCCTGGCGCCGCTTTTGCCCGGTCGGGAGCCTTGGTGCAAAGTACTTCTCCGTCCTTTACTTCCAGCCCGCTGTTCGTCCAACTGCTATTCGATGGGCACCCCCTCGAATCCCTGAGCATGTCCCATAACTTCGTTACTGAACACAGGAGGCTGGCATCCACATGTCACCCCTAACGGGCATAGGTGTCAAGCTAAGCGGGCAGTTTTTTTAATAGTGTTAACGGATATATTCTTTTTTTACTTTTTCCCTTAAGACATCGTTTCATAATGAACGTGATGGCATTTTTTAAAAGTTGCACAATGTCTTCAGGATTTTGAACAATCGCGTCGAACCATGATTGTGCCATGAGGATGAGATGTTTCGCGGCTTGAATGTCGCTCACTTCGCGTTTATCCATCCGCCAGACGTACTGTCGGATGGCACCAATGATTTTGGTGGTGATGAAAATGAACAGGAGTTTGGCGTAGATCATGCACTTGATTCGTTCTGGGCGTTTCCCAGTCACCTGCGCCAATTTGAAATTGCTTTTCCAGTTTTTAAAAATCAACTCGATTTGCCAACGAACGCCATAAAGCGAACGAATCTGTTGGCGTGGAATGTGCGTAGCCGGCGCATTCGTGATATACAGGTTGAAACCGGCCAAAATTTTGATCCACGTGCGGGTTTGATGACCTTTCTTTCGATTATAGCGATTGAGCTTGCGCAAGCGTTGGGCTTTGACATGGTCCGGCACGCGTTCAATAATCAAACGGGTTTGGGTGAAGCGCTTGCCCTTCTTCAAAAAGACTTCGAGTTCGGTTTCCTGAACCTGAAGTTGTTTGACGAAGCGTACCAAGTTAAATTCTTTCAGGCCGGCAATCGTGAATTGATACAAGTTCACATCGGTCCGCAACCGGCTCAAGTAAAAGGCCCCTTTGTCATCAATGTCGGCAAACGCCTCGATATTAAAAAACCCAAGGTCGCTGATTTCCAAATCCCCGGCTTCGAGGTGGTGGAGAAATCCACTGTCACGTAACTGATCGTGCGCTACTCCGTCCTCCAGCAAGTAGAAAAATTGATACGACTTGAAATCATAGCCGAACAAAATTTTTACGGCAGCGCTGGAGCCGGCACCACCCGAACCGCGAAAATATGGCGCCAAGTCTTCGGGGAGTTGGAACGAGGTGCTGTCAAAAATCAATATTTTTTTAAAGTGCGAACCCAACGACGCCAGTTCTTGAGATAAACGCTTGGGCAGTTCGACTGTGATGGCTAATGACAGCATTTTTTCAAAGAACGCCACCGCTTCGTCATTAATGCGTTCGTGCAAGGCTTGGCGTGAGATCTCCAATAGCGGCATCACCCGATGCAATAAACCGATCAACTGATTTAACGAGGGTGTGCCATAAAGGCTCATGCCAAAAGTAAAAACGGATAGAAAGAGATGACCAGTCAATTTCGATTCACGCTCGACGAAGTTGGTTTCACGCGCGGTCGCATTGGTGATTTCTTCGTTGAAAAATTGACTGATCTTTTGAGTGAACTCTGCAATTGCGGTTTGAAGCTCTTGCTCGTTCAATTTTTTAGAGGCATGTTTTGTCTTCATGCCACTATAATCTAGAACAAATTTTACAAAAGTCTAGACTGAACGTTTGTCCTCCATTTTTGTTGGACTCTTAGCTTGACACGTATGCCCTAACGGGGTTCAGGGACGTTTATAAGGGACATGTTTGCTATAAACATGTCACCGCTACGCGGTTTTTACGGCTCAATCGCTTCGGATGGTTTATCAAGCCGTAATTTAACCACATCGGGATGTTATGTTTATAGAGAACTGTGTCCAGTACCCAAAATGTGGGTAAAGATCAGCGAGTCCAAAGAGAATCCCCAATTCTCTTGCTACGACGAAACCAGGCGAAAAAGGCAGCTTACCAGAGTGAGGTCATGACACACGCAGCAAAAAAATACAGCAATAATCCTGATACGGAACGCTTGAGAAAAAAGCTGGAGGACTATCAAAAAGAAATGGAAGATGCAAACTAAACTACGGCATTCTTATCATGTCTTGCGAAGAAAAGCTGAGGAACCAGAGATGACGAGACAAAGTAATTCGCTGTTGCGGGGAGCGTTCAATGCATGCTCAGTCTTGAGCGCCGGGCCATTCTTTACTTTCATGAAAATGCATTTACTTTTTTTCATTTTGACCGCTTTTACCGCATTTGCTCAACCCAGCCCGCCGTCTGCGCAAATGATGATGGACTGGATTGCGTTTTCCAAGCCAGTTCATCTTAGTGCGGAAAAATCGCAAGGGGGTGATTTTGCCAAATGGGGTGAGGTCGTTTGGGTTTACGGCTATTTTGCGAAAAAGCAGTCGCTGCATTGTTTTTTCGTTGGGCTTTACAAGGCCGGGACCCTGTTTGGCAAAAATCGGGCTGAGTATGAAAAGAAGATCGAGGAGGGAATAGAAAAAACAAAGGATATGCAAGGTGATTTTTCAAAGCATTTCCGCATTGAAACCCGGCCCGACGGCCGCAAAGTATACTTTTCACCGATGGGTCTCGGTCCCGGAGGAGTTGCATTTGGCGCGTTTACTAAACTACGCGATCATGATCTTTTGCTCTTTCAATTTGTCAGTAGCGAGGACGATACCCCGCCAGACGAAGAGCTGAAGGACCCCGCGCAACCGACGAACGAGCTGCCGGATATATTCAGGAAACTCGAGCAGCACATCACGAAGGCGAATCCAAATGAGGCAAAATAAAACCAAAAGGATTTTGACAGCTTTTGTCGGAACGACACTGCTTGCATGCGGCGGCATTTTCGCAGAAGCTTACACGCAGGACAACGCAAACAACAAGAGCCAGTTGACCGTACCATGGGATGAATTCAAGAAGCTGCTGCAGCTTCGTGAAGATGAAATCGTCCTTTCCCTGGAGACTTATGAAAAGCTTTTGGCGCAAACCGGAACCAGTGCCACGCCCCAACCTACTTTGCAGGGAGGCAATGTCGTTCTGACACGCGCCGAATTTAAAAACCTCGTCGACCAGATGAAGCCGCCGACGGCAGCAGGCACACAGCCGCCATTTGATTATTTGATCACCAAGGCGGTCTACTCCGGCAGGATGCAAAAGAACAACACCGCTTTTAGCGGGATATTCAATGTGCACGTCCTGAAAAAGGAGATTTATTTGAAAATACCCATTCTTCCCCAAAGCATTGCCCTGCAGGATGTCAAGGTGGACGGCGAGCAGGCGCTGGTGGTCAGTGAAAACGGTTATCATCACGTCATTCTGTCGAAACCCGGCGAAAACGTGGTAACCGCCGCCTTCTCCCAGAAATCATCCCTTGAAAAAGGCCCGCAGAAGCTCGATCTCGTCATTCAGCAAACACCGATCACACTTCTCAATCTCGCGATACCACTGCAGGACATCGACGTGGAGATTCCGCAGGCGCAGCAGGTGCTCACCAGCGCCGGCAATGGCGCAACGGAGGTGTCGGCGATCATTGCTCCGGGCCAGGCGATCAATGTGCATTGGCGAAAAAAAGCGGCGGTGATCGAAAAGCTGTCGCCGAAGCTTTATAGCGAGGTGCATCATCTCGTTGCCATCGAAGACGATGCCCTGAAAATCAACTCCGATATTCTTTACAACATCCTTCACAGCGAGGTGGATCAGGTGCGGCTGGCGATCCCGGAGGGGATGAATGTGCTCGCGGTAACCGGTGAAGCTGTGGGAGAATGGCAGGAGATCGACCAAAATGGTCAGCGGCTGCTGCTGGTGCCTTTTACGTATGGCAGAAAAGGCGGCGCCACCATCAACATTGCCGCAGAGACGGCGTTGTCCGAAAATGGCGCCACCACGGCATTTTCGGGAATGCAGGTGCTCGATACGGTTCGCGAGAACGGCTATATCGGCATTGCGCTCAACACCAGCGCGGAGGTGAATGTTGCCGGCAGTGAGGGATTGGAAAGAGTCGCGGCGGAGAAATTGCCTCAACAGCTTTACAACAAGTCTGCCAAGCCCCTCATTCTCGGATTCAAGTACCTGAAGCATCCGTATGATCTGGCGTTGGACGTTAAAAAGCACGAAAAAATCGCCGTGCCGATGGCCACGATTGTCTCGGCCAACGTCGTCACGCTTTTTACCGAGGACGGTAAAGTCGTGCATCGTTTGGTCTATCAAGTCAGAAACAGCGCCAAGCAGTTTCTGGCCATGCAGTTGCCGGAAAAAGCGCAGGTATGGAGCGTGTTTGTCGGCAATGAGCCGGTTGAGTCCTCTCTTGATGCGCAAGGAAAATTGCTCGTGCCGCTCATTCGATCGCGTTCCGGTAGCAACCAGCTCGATACATTTCCGGTGGAGGTTCTTTATTGCATGGCGGAAAAAAGTTTTTCACCCGCCAGCCAGCGCCGATCGCGGCTGCCGGCGGCTGATTTGTTGGTCAGCCAGTTGATCTGGTCGGTGTATCTTCCCAACGATTATTCCTATCTCTATTTTACCAGCTCGTTGGAGAAGGAAGAGATGATTCGCGGGATCAACTTTTTTTCGGGCGCGCCGCGCCGGTACGACGAAAGGGCAATGAAAGAATTTGCTGACAAAGACGGGAAGAGGGATATTGCGGAAAGCAATGAGCAACTGAAAAAGGCTTATCGGGGCGATGAATTCCGCAGTCAATTCAGAAACCAGCCCATGCCGGAAGAGCAGATGTCCAGCCAGCTTGATGCCGAGCTCCAGTTCGGCCAGCGTCTGGAAAATCTCAGGCAGAGCCAGGCCCAATCGGGTCCTCCTGGTATGAACAAAGCCGGGGCGGGTGTTCTACCCATACAAATACAGGTTCCGACCAGCGGCCAGGTTTACCGGTTTGCCAAAACCATCATTACCGATGACGATCCGCTCGAGATCGGCGTCGTTTATACCCGGCTCTGGATTGTCAATTTGGTCAAGTGGCTCGTTTTTGTCTCCGTGCTCTGGATACTTTATCGCCAGCGAGAAACGCTGAGTCGATTCTGGAACCGGTCAAAAGACAAATTGGCGCCGCTTGCCGGCTTTTACAAAAGGCACGCGCCGGCGATCAGGCAGGCCGCACAATCCCTCATCACGCCTTTTGTCCTGCTCGGCTTGTTCATCGTATGGTGGTTTATCTCCAGGCCGTTGGCGCTCATGATTTTCTTTCTTTTGTGGGTGAGCGTGGTGTATCAGTTTTTCCATCATCGCCGGCGAAAAGTGCAGGTTCCGGAAAGTGAAAAATAAGATTCGATCCATTCTTTCTGCAGCAGGGCCAGAATCCGGAAGTGGTCAAGCTGAACGTGGTCGTCAACGGCCAGGGCACGGTCTGGGTTGATGACATTTTATTGTCGAAGGGAGCTCTTGAATGAAATGCGCCGAAATTCGTATCATCGTCGGGCGATGCCACCTCCAGTTTCGGAGCCAGGCGATTCATCGATATGGGTACACGATTTATTGGTTTTTAGACCTTTACCAGAAACAATTCTATGCCGGGAAAAAGAGCGTTTTCGATTGGAATAATACTGCTATTGGTATCCGCGTATCCCCTGTTTAAGATTCTCCGCGAAGCTTTCACTTCTTCTGAAGCACACGCACGATATCACATCAAGATGATCCATGACAAGAACAAGGCGACCTTCGGAAGCCAAACAGTTGTTCTCCATGATGAATTTTTGCCTTCCGATTATGACCGCGAGGATCGTGTTAACGGAACGGTAAAGACAATTGTTAACGGTCAAGACTACCCTCTCCATAGCCTGGTTGTGATTCGGCCTTATTATAACGATGCGAATCGTTATTGGAGTTGGGTCGGTCTCGCTTACGTTAATGACCGCGATCACGACGCCAAAAAACTTGCGGTTGTACAGCGAATCGATCTCGACTTTGGTGAAGTCTACAATCACAACCAATTTGGTCAGAGCATCGATCTTACGCAAAGGTACAATTCATACGATTTTAGGATTTTGTGGCTGGATGGCCACAGAGGGATTGTAGAGGAGCGATTCAACTTTAGGGATCGTGCAAAGCCGCTCTACCGGACGCCACTTGCCGGCAAAGTGTTTCCGACAATGATCTCTTATTACTATCAGGACACGGCGGTGTGGCCCACGTATTTGACGCCAATGCTCTATCCACTCCTCACCGGAATCCTGGGCGTCTTCTTCACAGTCATTGGAGCGTATCAAGCCTGGACATCACGGCGTCATCAAAACTAAACAAGCGAGCTATTGGACATATTCAGGAAACTCGAGCAGCATATCACCAATGCGAATTAACTCGACAAGGAAAGTATTAGAAGAATTTCTCAAGAATTTTTCAACTGCAGAAAATGAAATTGCTGCGCAAGCCTTTCGACTCTTTTGGAAGTTTTACAGGAAGTTCATACGTGAACAAGACAAGTTACTTTATTCAAATGAATATTATCTGACTAACTCGGAAAGGCCCGGCGTTTTTGAAGAATTGCAGAGGTTGCACAACTACGACAAATATGGCATCAAGCTCTTGGCCGAGGGAACTCAGATCTATTTGACTGAGGATGTGGATTTCTTGGTAAAAACGGCAACGATTCTGAAAGGTGAATTTGGAGAATATATCACCTTCCATGCAAATGAATTCAGAGAGCCCATCGCAGGAGATGCGTCACTGGGCATTTCCCGGGAGGAGTTGCGAAAAAGGATCATGCGCTTTGAACAATTTGCTCGTGAGCACCCCGACCTCCCGGAAACCGAAGCAGAAATAAAACCCGAGCTGGACAGACTGCTTTGGATGTATCTTGTGGGTTTGGATAATACACCAGCATACGATTTGCGGGACACGGACGAGATCGATGCCGAGCTTCGAAAAAGTTACGCAACGTTTCTCGCAGAAGACCATACTTCTTTCTATTACGGTCTCATCCGCGAGGTATATAAAATCTTGGAGAAACATACATTCAAAATGAATGCAGAGTTATTGGCGTTCTTGCACGAGCGAGGGTTTGCTGACAATGTTTTTAATCGGAATGCGGAAGCATTTTCTCCATTCCGTTGGGTCGATGGCCGATACTCCCACGGGCCGTCTGGAGAATTTGATTTTTGATCCGAAAACTGGCCGTCTCTCATTCACGACGAGGTTGACTCTGGGCTTACACTATTGCAGCGAACATAAGGGTACCCCATCTCGCGATGTCTTTGAATTTGAAGGCGTATTTAGTCGGGAAGCGATGACCGGCACGTTGAAGTACAAGAATGCTTTCCATCCGGAAACACCGGCAACAAGGGAAGAAATCACTCTGAAGAAAATAGAGGAAAAGTATTGCAGACAGAGAAAATGCAACACCTCCGCCAACACCACAATACTTTTCGGTTATTCGGCCACCACACTGCCTTTATACCCGGCACCACGCCTCGACGTTATCCGCTCCTGCTCGGTATATTGAGCTTTCTTTTTCTGCTCAGGGTGTTGGGGCAAGCCCTGGTCGCCTTGTTTGGGGTGACCTTTCTGCCGCCCATGGAACGCTGGTATTCAGGGCTTATTCCCTATTTTCTCCTCCTGCCCATCCAGATTCTTTTCATCGCGGCGATGGCGAAGGTCGTGATCGATCTCTGCCGCGGCTATGGCTTTTTCACGCAGCCCAATCGCCGCGCGGGTATAATTATAAAGTGGTTCAGTTACATCTATTTTCTGTCCATGGTCTTGCGTTATGTCATCACCATGTGGCTGCACCCGGAGCTCAGATGGTTCACCGGCACCATCCCCATCTGGTTTCATATGGTACTCGCGGCTTTTCTATACACGTACAGTCACTATCAGCTTCATGGCGCTAACGATCTGCGGAGCGAGCCACCATGAGTCTAATGGAGCCGGACGTTGCTCTGACCGACTACGGTCTCACCATAGAATGCGCTGTGATTGCCATGCTGCTATATAAGCAGGGCCGGCGAGGCAATGCGATGCGTTTCTGGTTTGTCACGCTCTTTGCCGCTTTAGGGTTTGGCGCCTTCCTGGGTGGCACCGAACACGGCTTTATCGAGGACAAAACCTCCGGCCTCCACGGGCTGGTGTGGTCGGCCACGCTTATCAGCATCGGAGTCGCTGGCGTGGCCGCTTGGGCTATTGGCGCCAGATTGCTCTTTTCAGGGCGGGTTGTACGTTGCATCACCAGCGCCGCTGTAATTCTTTTCGGGATTTACTCGGCTATCGTCCTGTGGCTCATTCGAGATTTTTGGATAGCGCTTGTGCATTACCTTCCGGCTTCGGCGTTTTTGCTTGCCGCATTTTTGCTCGAATACCGGCGTACGCTGTCCAGATACTTTGGCGCCGGGGTTGCCGGTCTAGGCCTTACTATTGTTGCCGCGACCGTGCAGCAGGCAGGCTTTGGCCTGCATCCAAAATACTTCAACTACAATGCACTGTATCATCTGATCCAGGCATTTGCATTCCTGCTCATCTATCACTGCGCACGCGGTTTGCTCGCTGCGCGATCAGGGAGAGAACATGTTGACGCGTCGTGAGTTTCTCCACTTGCTCGCAAATTCTGCAGCCGGCTTCTCACTGCTGCCCTATGGGCACCGGCATTTGCCCGAAGACGATCCCGGTGTACTGGTCAACGATATTCACGCCCAGCTCAATCCGACCCACGTTCATCGCGTGGCCTCTATTGATTCCATCGCGGCCTTGCGCACAGCGCTCCAAAAAGCCCGGACCGAAGGCAAGGCCGTCAGTATTGCCGGCGGGCGCCATTCCATGGGTGGACAACAATTCGGCGCCGGCACGGTGTTGATCGACACGCGAGCCATGAACCGGGTCATTGCGCTCGATCAGGAGCGCGGGATTGTCGAGGTCGAGGCCGGGATCCAGTGGCCGGCGCTCATCGAGGCGCTGATTCGCAGGCAACAGAGTCAGGCGAGGCCGTGGGGAATCATCCAAAAGCAGACTGGTGCTGATCGGCTGTGCCTCGGCGGGACATTATCCTCCAACATTCACGGTCGCGGACTTAAATTTAGACCCATCATCGCCGACGTCGAGTCTTTCACCTTGATGGATTCCGAGGGCGAATTGCGGCACTGCTCCCGCACCGAGAACGAAGAGTTGTTTCGTCTCGCCATCGGCGGCTATGGCCTTTTCGGAATCATCACCACAGTGAAACTGCGACTCATGCCGCGCACCAAGCTCGAGCGCATAGTCGAGCTCATCGAGGTGGACAAGCTCATGCCGGCCCTCGAGCAGCGGATCGCTGCCGGCTATCTCTACGGCGATTGTCAGTTTTCCATTGAGACGTCTTCTGATGATTTCTTGAAAAAGGGCGTGTTTTCCTGCTACCGGCCATTGCCCGAGGACACCCCAATGCCCGCTGAGCAAAAGGAACTGGCAGAGTCGGATTGGCAGGGACTGTATTATCTTGCCCACACCGACGCCAAGCATGCCTTCGAGCGCTATGCTTCCTATTATCTTTCCACCCATGGTCAGCGCTACTGGTCGGATACCCACCAGCTTGGCATTTATGTCGATGACTATCATAAGAAAGTAGATGAGAGTCTGAGCGCCAGCGCCAAGGCTACCGAGATGATCACGGAGGTCTATGTGCCGCGTTCCACTCTGCCACAGTTCATGACCACCGTGCGCGAGGATTTCCGCAAGAATGAAGTACAAGTGATCTACGGCACGATCCGGCTGATCGAGCGTGACTCTGAATCCTTCCTGGCCTGGGCCAAAGAGGCGTATGCCTGTATCGTGATGAATTTGCACATTGTTCACACCGGGCAAGGCATTGACAAGTCGGCGGAGGATTTCCGCCGGCTCATTGATCGCGCGATCCAATTCGGCGGGAGTTATTTTCTGACTTATCACCGTTGGGCCAGCCGGGAACAAGTACAGACTTGCTATCCACAGATGGCCGACTTTTTAAGGCTCAAGAGAAAATATGACCCGAGCGAGTTTTTTCAGAGCGACTGGTACCGCCATTATCGGCAGATGTTTGAATTAGACAAATAGAATCATGAGGTATGCGAAAAGTTTGCGCTTCGGGTTTGTGCTTGTATTCCAAAAACTTTATTTATTGAGAAAGTAGAATCAGCAAAACGAGTAAAGGGATTCAAAAATAATGAAAGAAGATTCGCAGTATAACCGTACTCCACTGTCGTTTGTGCGTGGCGCAACATGGGCCATGGCGACCTTCGTTCTGATTGCGCTGATAAGCCTCCGGGCTAGGAGAGGTTTCGGTTCGGCCGATCTTCCCATCTTTGCTCTTTGTTCCCTTCCCTTGGGTCTAGCTGTTGGGGCGATTGGCTACTTTTTATGCATGCACCCGATCTGACGAAGAGCATGGGCTAGGTATGCGATTGGCAGCATACTTGGGCTTGTGCTCGGTTTGGCTTGGACCATCCTGAATGTTTTATTATTACATGAGTATCGCTAAAAACACAATCAGAGAAATTTAAATGATACCTGTTTTTATTGACCACTTTTGCAAGGCTTTCTTAACTTGGCAATGTTAAGTTGGCTTGAACAAAAG
>JAKEEU010000038.1 GCA_022616415.1 Candidatus Zhuqueibacterota bacterium
CCTTCAACAAAACTCCCGGCCGCCCGCGGCGCCGCGTTTTCAATCAGGGCACGGGTTAAGGTTTTGGTCGCTGTTTTCGATGCACCGGTGGCCGCAAGTCTCTTTGCAACGGCACGCTCAACAATCTGTCCTAGTTTAGATACGGCACGAGGCGCGGCTCCAACCAACTGAATCGCGCCCTTTGCCGTACCTTGAGCCACTGCGCTGGCACCGCCTGTGAATAATAAGGGAAGGAGGACCCCAGCGGCTTCGGCAGAGTACGCAGCGCCCTTATTGCGTGCTTTGACCTCACGCAATCGTTCAGCAGACACTCCAATTTTCCGAAGAGCCACATCGGATATGCCGAATGAAAGTCCACGGGCTGCACCAGTGACAGCCGCTTCGATCGGTCGATCACCGTACGTTTCGTCGAGCTCACGACCATGACGTTCAACCGCATTTTCCAGCCGGTACCCTTGAGCGAGTACCTGACTCAAATCTGCCGCGGCGACGGTGCCGAGTTCCTTATTTGGCGAAACAACCGTCAATTTAGCGTTTGGATCAAGACCGTACTGGCCAGACGCAAACCGTGTCGGCACCTCTGATTCGTCGACATCTTCCCATTGGCGCGACGCCTTATTGAGCATCCTGACGCTGAGACGTGGTTGTATGGCTGTTTCCGGCATCTATTCCTCTATCGGCTCAACTAGTGGATTTTCTTCGGGCAAGCCTTGGTAGTCATAGATCAAGGTACGTAGCGAAGTGTCTGCGCGTGTGATGACATTGCGTTTTGCTTGTTCGAGGGTCGATAGGTTGAAACCAAGACCGGTAGGATCATCCGGAATTTGGTCTGACATGAGCTCAGCATCTTTCGCAGAAATTTGACCGAGACCAGCCATATTTTTAAGACTGATTTTGAGATCTGATGAAAGTGCCTTAGCGCGCCGTACAGTAGGACGGTCTAAAAGCTCGAAGCCCTTCTTTTTCCTTAATGCAATAAGATCATTGAATTTTTGAATGGAGTCGTCATAAGCCGCCTTGATCTTGCGCGCATCATTCGCCGCCTTTTTATCGTAAGCCGTGCCGACGCCGGGCACGTAGGTTTCAAGCGTGGTCGCGCGTTTCGCGGCAAGCTGCTCCGCCCGTTGGTCAAAGAGCATGCGTGTTTTCGCATACTCTTCATTCAATTGCCCGACGGTCGCGGCCGCGTTCTGTTTGACGAGCTCACTTTCGGATTGCGCCGCTAGGCTCTCGATACGCGCGCGCGTCTGATCAATAAGCGCCATTTTTGCTGCTGCGCTTGCCTGCGTGTCGTCATCAAATTTCGCGCGCATGCGGTCGTACACGCCAAGTTCGAGCTGCGCTTGTTCTCGTTTGCCGCCAATGTTTTCCTTTTGTTCATCAATGTCTTGATCGACCTGTTTCAGGATGATGTCGAGGGCGTCATTACGGTTCGTGCCTTGCAAAGCACCACCGATAGCCCCTAAAGCAATGGCGATAGCCGCCC